>JAZOUK010000029.1:0-12672 GCA_045658105.1 Acutalibacteraceae bacterium | reverse complement strand
CATCAAGGAAACGGCGGTAGCTACTTGCACCGTTATCCATTTGGTATCCCTCTCTTTGTTTTCTCCTCGTCTATTAGACGAGGAGGGATATAAAAACTCTCAGTAAAATGTAAAATTTTACTTTTTATTTTATTTTACCATAAAATTGAATCTTATTCAATCTGTTATATGCTAAAGATAATCACATAAAAACTATTTGTATTGACATTGTGCACATAATGTGTTACTCTATGCATAGAATAATAACGGAGGTGTATTATATGGAGTCCACTAATTTGAATATTCGGACGGATAAGGATGTTAAAGCCCAGGCCGAAAAGATTTTTGATGCTTTAGGGCTTAATATGACTACTGCTGTTAATATCTTTTTAAGACAGGCTATCAGAGAGAACGGAATTCCTTTTGAAGTAAAACTGAATGTTCCTAACGAGACTACCGCCGCTGCTATCCATGAGGGCAGAACTATTGCCAATGATAGAACCGCAACCGGTTATGGTAATATGGCAGATTTAAAGGCGGCACTTGAAGTATGAAGTACGAAATTAGATTTACAACACAGTTCAAAAAGGATTTAAAACTAGCCAAGAAACAAGGTAAGGATACGGAAAAACTTTTTGCAGTAATTGAAAAGCTGGCCAATGGCGAACCTTTGGAAGAAAAATATCGCGATCACGATTTAAGCGGTAATTACAAAGGTTGCCTAGAATGTCATGTAGAACCCGATTGGTTGCTGGTATATGAAGTTATTGACGATGTTCTTGTCTTAATGCTATACAGAGTTGGCAGTCATTCAGATTTGTTCCGATAGAAGTTAAAACACAGCTTTTTCGTTGAGATTAAGCTGTGTTTTTCTATATTCGCTCAAAAAAGCGTGTTGTATGAGCAAATATTCGCTGTTTTTTTCAACATATAGAAAAGTTAATGTACACAAAATTTTTAAAAAAACCAAAAATGGTATCAAAATGTATATAAAAAGACCAAAACCGATATTAAAACGACCACTTTTCCGCTTGTAATCGCTTCTAATCGCTTGTAATCGCAAATAAGAGGCTAAAAAACCGACGGTATATCGGTGAATATAAGTTTCGGGATATTGTTAATAAAGACGGTATACCGAGGATAGTACCACAGGCGTTATTCGACAAGGTGCAGCGTGAGCGTGCGAAGAATAAGAGAGCAACAGCAAGACATAAAGCCGAAGACGATTACTTACTAACAACAAAGCTATTTTGCGGTAAATGCGGCGTGTATATGACCGGTGAAAGCGGAACCGCACGAAACGGTACAGTTCACCGATATTACAAATGCAACAACGCTAAATACAAACATACCTGCGATAAAAAGACGGTTAAAAAAGAATGGATTGAAGACATTGTTGTTAAGCACACACGTGAGATGATGATTAACGACAATGTAATTGAGGACATAGCAGGTATTGTGTTTAGGAATGCAAAGAAAGAAAATCCCGCAATACAGTTACTTAAACAACGGCTTAGTGAAACAGAGAACGCACTGAACAATCTACTTAGAGCAATAGAAGAAGGTATTATAACTCCGACCACAAAACAAAGAATGATTGAGTTGGAGCAGACGAGAGATGAGATTAAATTAAAGCTCATCAAGGAAGAAATGAAGAAGCCCACCATCACGAAAGAGGGCTTAGTATTATGGCTCAAGCATATTCAGAGCATGAGCCTCAAAACGAAGGAACACAAACAAAGACTGATTGACATTTTTGTAAACGCCGTATATCTTTACGACGACAAATTGGTCATAACATTTAATTATAAGGAAGCAAGCAAAACCGTAACTCTAAAAGAGGCAAACGGTTCGATTATAGAATGCTCAGGTGCACCATATCGAGTGTTCATAACCAACTTGAAGGTTGGAAATGGACACTCGATTTTTTTGTCCGTAAAATAAGCATTTCCTTTGATGTTTTGAGTAGGCTTCGGCCTACTCTTTTTTTGTTATATGGCGCTGGGCAAATATTCTACCGCCACGCCTTGCCTTGTGTTAAGTTTTACTGATCTTGGTTTTAGAACTTCGGGTAGAGCAATACATCCTATGAACTTGTAATGGATTTTGAAGTGTTGTGTACGATTCTTGCCCACACCCTCAATATGACAAACTTCTATGCGTTCAATAAGTTCTTTCAGAAGTGGAGCTGTCAGTTTAAAGAAATATATACAAGACCAAGAGAAGGCAGATATTGCATTAGATAAGTTAAGCGTAAAAGAATACGCCGACCCATTTAGTTAACCCCTTTAGGGGTAGCCAAAGTGGCAAAGACTCTAAGGCTTGTACAAAGAGAAAGCCCGCGCCTTGAGACGCGGGTCAGTAATATGGGGTTATAGCCCTTGTGCAAACCACCCGTTTTACGGGTGGTTATGATTCTTAAAAGATGTGAAAGAGCCTTTGTTTGTGGCAGTGCAGAGTGTTTGCTCTGTACTGCCACTTCTTTGTTTCAATGAATTTCGTACATAACGGAGATTTTAAAATAAAAACTAAAAAATATCTAAAACCAACAAAAGATAATGAATCATTTTCTTTGCTAACATAGCTTTTACAACAAATTCATTTTTAATCAAGCCAAGAGAAAATACGCTCTTTTTCTTTTTTCTCTGTGGGTTTTTCCTCATTTTCTTGCTCAATAACGAAAATGTCAGCATTATCAACCCAGTCTTCAAATTCGTCTTCAATAACATCGTTTTCTATACGCCGGTCTAATTCAAGCGAAGAAACTATGTTATTGAGGTCCTGTAATATTTTCAGCTCAATTTCCTGCTCGCTCATACTAATGGTTCTTCCCATAACCAATGTTGCCATACCAAAAATATTTATCCATATCTTTTCGAAAAATATTTTAGCTTTTGAATATTCAATATTATATTCTTCAGATATAGCTTCAATGTATGTATCCTCTATCCCTTTTATGTTACACACCGATAATCCGTTTTTATTTTCTGTGATTATTCCCCACCCGAATAATACCTTGAATAATTCGGGTTCAACAATAGCATATCTCACAGTCCTTTTAGCCATATTGGCAAAGAGTGAACCATCATTTTCTGCAATCTTTATAAAATGCAAAAATTCTTTTAATACTTTTTCTCTGACAGAATTCTTTAAATCCTCCATATTTTCAAATACGGTAAATATTGGTCTTGCAGAACTTTCAAGCTTATTTGCTATATTTCTTGCAGTCAGAGAATTTATACCCTCTTTTTTTATTATTTTATATGCAGTTTTTGTTATTTTATCTTTACTAAATTTTGGCTTTGGCGGCACTATTCATCACACTTTCGGCTTATTTTATGTTTTAAAACGCTGTATTAAAACAATGTTTTAAAACTTTGTTTTAGTATATCAATGTTTTTCTGCTTTGTCAAGAGTTTTTATTTTCTTTTTATTCTGTTTTAATTGACAAATTAATTGCTTGTATATATAATGAAGATGTAGTACCTTAATTTAAAGGATGATTAAATGTTAAAGCTTGTTGTCTGCGATTTTGACGGAACCTTAATGCCTTACGGCACTCAAGCCCTTTCGCAAGGCGTAAAAAACAGAATGCTATCGCTTATTGAAAAGAATATTACCGTGGCGGTTTCTTCCGGTCGGACATACTCTGAACTAATTGAATTTTTACCGGAATTCAAAGATTTAATTTACTTTATATGTTGTGACGGTGCTTATTATATAAAAAATGGAAAGCCCCTCTATGAAAAACACATCACCAACGAGACGCTTTCTCATTTTTTCAACAATACAAACTCTGCATTTGTATTTCATACTGCTTTTGGTAACTATTCCTTTGGCTCCCTGCCTGTTGCGGCTGAGCATTTTAAGGCTGCACCTATAAATAGCGTAGGCGAAATTAATGAAAAAATTTTCAAGGTTACAGGTTATGGGAATAACACTAAGCCCAATCGCTCGTTACCTTTAAGGGTTCATTGGGACGGAGGAATAAATTCTTCTACACAGTATGTAAACCAATTTGCTAATAAAGGCACCGCCTTGTCTGATTTGCAAATGCGTCTTATGATTTCAAAATTTGATACCGCCTGTATTGGTGACAGTAATAACGATATTGCTATGATGCGTAACGCAAAATACACCTTTGCAGTCGGCAACCGTTGTAATGAGCTTTTGGCAGTTGTGAATAATAATGTGGATTCTATTGAAAGTGCACTTGATTATTGTTTGAACTTGTCTCAAAACAACATAAATCAACATTATGATTACAAAAAACCAAAATAATTAAAGATTTATCTGTTGTTTTTTCTTGACAAATTTTTTTGTTTATTATATAATGTATACGTCTAAATGTAAGGATGTGATATTTTGTCTAAATATAATAGTGCTAAGTGCGCAAAAAGCGAACGAATTGAACTTTTAAAGGAAGAACTATTCCGCGATATGCCTACTATTGAGGCTGACCGCGCAGTTCTCCTTACAGACAGTTATATGCAAACTGAAGGCGAGCCTATCGTTACGCGACGCGCCAAAGCTTTTAAAAACATTCTTGAGAATATCCCGATTACTATTCGCCCATATGAGCTTATCGTGGGTTCCACTACTGTAAAGCCAAGAAGTTGTCAGGTTTTTCCTGAGTTTTCTTACGAATGGCTCGAAGCTGAGTTTGATACTGTGGCCACCCGTTCTGCCGACCCGTTTTATATTTCGGATGAAACAAAGAACACTCTCCGTACCGTATATAAATATTGGAAGGGCAAAACAACAAGTGAGCTTGCCACATCGCTTATGGCTGATGAAGCTAAGCTTGCAATGAAGCATAATGTTTTCACACCTGGAAACTATTTTTATAACGGTGTGGGACATGTTACCGTTCAGTATGATAAGGTTTTAAAAATTGGTTACAGGGGAATTATTGAGGAAGTATTAAAGGAAAAATCCACTATGAACTTCGGTGATGCCGACTATGCTCAGAAAACCGCTCTGTTAGACGGAATTATTATGAGCTGTGAGGCAGTTATATACTATGCGCGCAGATATTCTGCTTTAGCAAAGCAAATGGCAGAGCGCGAGAATGATTCTGTTCGCCGCGCAGAGCTTAATAAAATTGCAGAAAACTGTGCAAGGGTTCCTGAATACGGTGCTCAGAGCTTTTATGAGGCATGCCAAAGCTTTTGGTTTGTGCAGATGTTACTTCAGGTTGAATCGAGCGGACACTCTATTTCACCCGGACGCTTTGACCAATATATGTATCCATACTATAAGGCGGATATTGATAGCGGTAAAATTACACGCGATTTTGCTCAGGAGTTGCTTGACTGTATCTGGGTTAAGCTTAATGATTTAAATAAGTGCCGCGATGCCGCATCGGCAGAGGGCTTTGCAGGATATTCATTATTCCAGAACCTCATTGCGGGCGGTCAGGATACTAACGGCGAAGACGCAACAAATGACCTTTCATTTATGTGTATTGATGCTACCATGCATGTGCTGCTTCCCGCTCCGTCTTTTTCTGTTCGTATATGGAATAAAACTCCGCACGAGTTTATAATCCGCGCGGCAGAGCTTACGCGTACAGGTGTGGGACTTCCTGCTTACTATAATGACGAGGTTATTATTCCCTCACTAATGTCTCGCGGTGTTTCGCTTGAGGACGCGAGGGACTACAATATAATAGGTTGTGTTGAGCCTCAAAAGTCGGGTAAAACCTGGGGTTGGCACGACGCTGCGTTTTTCAATATGCTAAAACCTATGGAGCTTGTATTCTCTAACGGCAAGCTTGACGGTGTTGATGTTGGCGTAAAAACGGGTGATGTTTCCGATTTTAAAACCTTTGAGGAATTCTATGAAGCTTACAAGGCTCAGATGGAATACACTATCTCGCTCTTGGTAAACGCTGACAATGCCATTGATGAGGCTCACGCAGTACGCTGTCCGCTCCCATATCTTTCATCTATGGTTGATGACTGTATAAAACGCGGCAAAACCCCTGAACAGGGCGGTGCAGTTTATAACTTCACAGGTCCTCAGGGCTTTGGTATTGCCAATGTTGCGGACGCGCTTTATGCTATAAAGAAGCTTGTTTTTGAACAGAAAAAATTCACCCTTTCAGAGCTTAAAGAGGCTATGGAAAATAACTTCGGCAAGGATTCCACCTCTGCTTCGGAGCTTACCGAAAGAATTGCTAAGGAATTGGCATCAAACGGTATTGAGATTAACGATAAGATTGTTTCGGAAATTTATAATACAGTAAAAGAGCGACATACCAATTCTGCTTATAACGAAATCCGTGAGATGATATTAGAGCTTGATGCTTACGGAAACGATATGAGCGAGGTTGATGCTATGGCGCGTGAGGCTGCCTATACATATACTAAACCTTTACTTAAATATAAAAATCCGCGTGGCGGAATCTTCCAGGCAGGACTTTATCCCGTATCCGCGAATGTGCCGTTAGGTGCTCAAACAGGTGCTACGCCTGACGGAAGATATGCCTACACCCCTGTGGCTGACGGTGTCTCTCCCACTGCAGGAAGAGATGTAAACGGACCTACCGCATCGGCAAACTCGGTATCGCGTCTTGACCACGGAATTGCTTCAAACGGTACTCTGTTTAATATGAAATTCCACCCAAGTGCGTTGGCAGGAGATGCGGGTCTTGAAAACTTTGCCGCTTTGGTTGAAACCTACTTTGAAATGAAGGGCAGCCATATGCAGTTTAATGTTGTAAGCCGTGAAACCCTAAGGGATGCACAGAAAAATCCTGAAAAATATAAGAGCTTGGTTGTGCGTGTTGCAGGATATAGCGCCCTATTTACAACCCTCTCTAAATCTCTTCAGGACGATATAATTAACCGAACCGAACAAATGTCATTTTAACCAAAGCATTTAAACCCGAACCAGCCTTAAAGGGTGGTTTTTAGACGACTTTCGGCTCATTGTCACTCATAGGCGTTAGCCTTATGAGCTTCGCTTCACCAAAATTCACTCAAAAAAACACGCCTTTAAGGTCGTAGAATTTTGTAAATAAAGGATTTTTTGGTGTGCGAGGCATAAAACGCAGTTAATCCTAACGGATTAACGAGTATTTTAACAAAGCCATAGCAAAAAATACTTGTTTCAAAATCTGATTCGAGTTTGAATGCTTTGGTTAACCAGAGGTGACTATGGATAATAATTCAATAAAAGGCAGAATTTTTGATATTCAGAAATTCTCAACACATGACGGTCCCGGAATCCGTACAGTAGTTTTTCTAAAGGGTTGTGTTTTAAGATGCCGTTGGTGTTGTAACCCCGAATCACAAAGCTATCTTATACAAAGAATGAAGACCGAAAATCGCATTAAAACGGTTGGCTATGATACAACCGTCGGCGCTGTAATGGAAAAGGTTCTAAGAGACTATCCTTACTACCGCCGAAGCTCAGGCGGTCTTACCCTATCGGGCGGTGAGGCTCTCTGCCAGACCGAATTTGTTAAGGCTTTGCTTACGGTTGCTAAAGAAAATGGACTTAATACCGCAATTGAGACAACTGCCTGTCTTCCTTTTGACGAAATGGTAAAGCCTGTTCTTCCATTGCTTGATACTGTGCTTTTGGATATTAAGCATATGAACTCGCTTAAGCACGAGGAATTTACAGGCATTAGAAATGAGCTTATTCTGCAAAACGCTAGAAAAATTGCCGAAAGCTCAAGTGCACGCCTTATAATAAGAGTGCCAACCATTCCAACCTTTAATGATACCGAGGAAGAAATAAGAGAAATTGCGCGTTTTGCGGTTTCACTTCCGGGTGTTGATGAAATACATCTTCTTCCCTATCACAGATTGGGATACGATAAATATGTAGGACTTGACCGTCCTTATTTGATGGGGGATATTGAATCGCCGTCAGCAGAAAAAATGGAAAAACTTCGCCGCGTGGCGGAAGCCGAAGGGCTTAACGCGGTAATAGGAGGTTAATCTTGAACGATATATACGAATCAAAACAAAGAATAATTCAGGAAACCGTCCCCGGTAAGCAGATAACCTTAGCTCATATAATTGCTAACCCTGACGATATTCTATACAGGAAATTAGGTCTGGACCCAAATGTCGATTATTCTGAAAAATCCGCCATAGGTATTGTAACAATGTCGCCAAGTGAGTATGCAATCATCGCCGCCGACCTTGCTATGAAATCTGCGGGCGCAGAAATAGGCTTTGTTGACCGCTTTTCAGGTACCCTTATAACAGTAGGTACTGTGTCAGAGGTTGAGGCTTCGCTTCAGGCTGTTGTTGACTATGCCAGAATTAAGCTGGGCTTTAATGTGTGTGAAATAACCAAAACATGAAAAAGATGATTTTTATGGGGCAAAGCGAATCGGGCAAAACAAGCCTTATAGAAGCCTTGCGCGGCGAGAAATTAGTTTACCGCAAAACCCAATGTATTGATTATTCCAAAGACCTTATGGACACACCAGGCGAGTACACTGAGGGAAACGATTTGGGGGGTGCGTTAGCCGTTTATACATATGAGGCTGATGTTGTAGCTTTGGTTTTGTCTGCTACAAATGATTTCTGCGTATTCCCACCTGCTTGCGCTCCCGTTGCCAACCGACCTGTTATCGGTATAGTTACAAAATGCGATTTGGATTATGGTAATCCTGAGCTTGCAAAAATGCGTCTTGTGGAATGTGGATGCGAGCGTATTTTCTTCACCTCCGCCAAAACGGGACAGGGTATTGACGAGCTTTTGGACTACCTGAATACATAAAACCAAACAAAACAACATTTTTTTGGAAAATTCAAAGAAAAACCCACAAAAAACGCAAAATAACATTGACAATCCACCTAAAAAGTGGTATTATATACTCAAAATTCAAAGAAAAACCAAATTACAAAGGAGATATGGAAAATGACAGAGTATGAAATCAAAAAACAGATTTGTGAAATCGGAAAAAGAATCTACGACCACGGTATGGTAGCTTCTAACGATGGTAACATTTCAGTGAAGCTGAATGACAATGAGTTTCTTTGCACCCCCACAGGTGTTTCTAAGGGCTTTATGACCCCTGAGTACATCTGTAAGGTTGATGCAAACGGCAAGGTTATTCAGGCAAATGAAGGCTTCAGACCATCATCTGAAATTAAAATGCATATGCGAGTTTATAAGGAGAGACCTGATGTTAACAGTGTTGTTCACGCTCATCCTCTCTATGCTACAAGCTTTGCTATTGCAGGTATTCCGCTTTCTGAGCCGATTATGCCTGAGGCTGTAATCGCTCTCGGCTGCGTTCCGATTGCTGAGTACGGCACACCCTCTACTGAGGAAATTCCGGATGCAGTATCTAAGCATTTGCAGCACTTCGATGCAGTTCTTCTTGCAAACCACGGCGCGCTTTCATTCTCTGATTCACTTCTTAATGCATATCACAAGATGGAATCTCTTGAGTTCTATGCTCAACTTCTCTATCAATCAAAGATGTTAGGCGGTCCTAAGCAGCTTTCTGAATCTCAGGTACAGAGACTTTATCAGATTAGACGCGAGTTTGGTCTTAAGGGTAAGCATCCTGCAGACCTCTGCCCTAACGCAAAAGACGGTAAGCCCAGCTGTCATAGCTGTAGCGGCGGTTGCGGCGGTAACTGCGGCGACGATAAGGACCTTATCGCAGAGATAACCAAAAAGGTTCTTGCCGCAATGGGTAAATAATGAATACCGATATTGAAAAAATTGTTTCGGATATAGTTCGCGAAATCAAAGCACAATCCGTTACAATTTCCAATAAAGAAAAAATCGATTTTATTTCACTTGAAAATGCAAAATTTTTAGCCGCAAAGGTTGAAGAAAAAGCAAAAGAGCTCGGCGTTAATGCGGTTGTGGCTATTGCTGACGAGGGCGGAAATCTAAAGCTTTGCGAGTGTATGGATGACAGTTATCTTGCAAGTCGGGATATTGCTATCAACAAAGCATACACCTGCGTGGCACTTAAGATGTCTACCAAAGAGCTTGCTAAATTAGCCGCGCCTGACGGTTCACTTTACGGAATACAGTTTACCAACAATAATAGAATTGTGATTTTCGGCGGTGGCGACACCTTGGAGATTAACGGTAAAATTGTTGGCGGTATAGGGGTAAGCGGAGGAAGCGCTGAGGACGATACTGCTCTTTCAGCCTACGGCAAAAAGATTTTCGAAGAATATTTCAACTGATTTAAACTTCCACTTTACAGAAAGGAAAAAACAATATGACACAGCAGGAAAAAATTGAAGCTATAGTCAGAGAAGTTGTTGCAGGTATGAAAAACGGATCTCCCGCTCCTGCTTCAGGCTCGGCTGTACCGAAAACTTCAAGAGTAGCCCTACTTACCGAAAAAGAAAAGTTCGAAATCAAGGAATATCCCATTCCTGAGCTTGGGGATGACGATATACTTGTTAAGGTAGAGGGATGCGGTGTTTGCGGAACTGATGCTCACGAATATAAGCGTGACCCATTTGGCCTTATCCCTGTAGTTCTCGGTCACGAGGGCTCGGGCGAGATTGTAAAAATGGGTAAAAATGTTAAGCTTGACAGCGCAGGTAAGCCTCTTAGCATCGGCGATAAGGTTGTAACCTGTATGATTTTTAAGGACAATCCCGATATTACAATGTTCGACCTTAACAAGCAGAATGTTGGCGGTGCCGATGTTTACGGTCTCTTACCAGACGATGACATTCATTTGAACGGTTGGTATGCAGATTACATAGTTGTACGCAAGGGTTCCACCGTATTTAATGTAAGCGACCTTGACCTTGATTCAAGAATATTAATAGAGCCAAGCGCAGTTTTGATTCACGCGGTTGAGCGCGCAAAAACTACCGATATTCTCCGTTTTAATTCAAGGGTAGTTGTTCAGGGTTGCGGTCCTATCGGACTTTTGTGTATCGCCGTTCTTCGCACAATGGGTATTGAAAATATTACCGCGGTTGACGGAAACGAGCAGAGACTTGAATTTGCAAAGCTTATGGGCGCAAATGCTACTGTAAACTTTAAGAATTATTCAGATGCTGACGCTCTTGCAGAGGGTGTTAAGGAAGCATTCGGTGGATATTTTGCTGACTTTGCTTTCCAGTGCACAGGCTCACCTGTAGCTCACGCAAACATCTATAAGTTCATCCGCAACGGCGGCGGACTTTGTGAGCTTGGCTTCTTCATCAACGGTGGAGACGCTACAATCAATCCCCACTTTGATATTTGTGCAAAGGAAATTACAACGGTTGGTTCTTGGGTTTACACCCTTCGCGATTACGCTACAACCTTTGATTTCTTGAAGCGCGCTAAGGCTATTGGACTTCCGCTTGAAAAACTTATTACACATAAGTTCCATTTAAGCGAAGCAAATGAGGCTCTTCAGACCAATCTCCGTCAGGACGGTCTGAAAATAGCTATCATTCCATAAATGGTGACAAGCTATGGCAAGTGCAGTAGGAATGATAGAGGTTTATGGCTTGGTTGCAGCCTTTGCCGCTTGCGATGCAGGCTGTAAGGCTGCAAATGTGACAGTTGAAACCTTTGATAAAAACAAGCCTTCCAATCCTGAGGGGTTAGATGTACCGCTACAGGTATTGGTTAAATTCAGAGGAAGCGTTGAAAATGTAACCGAGGCTGTTGAAGCCGCCGCAGAAGCTGCCAACAGAATCTCAGGAGTTATAACAAAGCATATAATTGCAAATGTAGAAAATGACTCTGAGGGAATGCTCAGGTTAAACGCTTTTGATAAAAAGTAAAATAAAAATTAATTTTGGAGGTACATAAAAATGAAAGAAGCTCTTGGAATGGTAGAAACTCGCGGTCTTGTTGCTTCTATAGAAGCCGCAGATGCTATGGTTAAGGCTGCTGAGGTTGAACTTATTGGAACAGAAAAAATCGGTTCGGGACTTGTATCTGTTATGGTTCGCGGTGATGTTGGAGCAGTTAAGGCTGCTGTTGAAGCAGGCTCTGCTGCTGCTTGCAGACTCGGTGAGGTTATTGCAACCCACGTTATTCCCAGACCTCACGCAGATGTTGAGAAGATTCTTCCCACACTTTAATAAATGGAATGTAGGCTATGAAATCTTTTGGATTTATAGAAGTATCGGGAGTAGTTGCCGCGGTAGACGCTCTTGATATTATGTGTAAAAGCTCAAATGTTGAGTTTGTTACTTGGGAAAGAAAGCTTGGAGGCAGAATGGTAACCGTTATTATATCGGGCTCCGTTTCTGATGTTACTGAGGCTATCGAATGCGCGAAGCGCAGTGGCGTAGCACCTGTAATGGCTTCGAATGTAATAGCTAACCCCCACAGTGAAACAGAGCGACTTATTAATTTAAGCGCCTCAAGACTTACAAAAAAAGCTAAAAAATAAAATCTGTTTTTAGAAAGGATTTTTATAATGGCAACAACAAAAAGTACATCATCCTCAGCAAAGACAGCAGCTAACGCCACTAAGCCAGCTGCTCCTGTTGCAGAGGTAGAAATTAAAAAGGAGACTAAAAAAATGGCACTCGAAGCACTTGGTATGGTTGAAACAAGAGGTTTAGTAGCTGCTATTGAGGCTGCCGACGCTATGGTTAAGGCTGCTAATGTAGAGCTCATCGGTACTGAAAAAATCGGTTCCGGACTTGTATCTGTTATGGTTCGCGGTGACGTTGGCGCAGTTAAGGCTGCTACAGAGTCAGGCTCTGCTGCCGCTTCTAAGCTCGG
>JAZOUK010000028.1:0-26436 GCA_045658105.1 Acutalibacteraceae bacterium | reverse complement strand
TATTGGCGGCAAAAAAGGCAGGCCTTTTAGAAGTTCCTGCCTTGATTTATGCCATCAGTCACGAAGAAGCCATCATTGCTTTGGTGGATAGCAACCTCCACAGAGAGCATATCCTACCGAGTGAAAAAGCGTTTGCGTACAAGATGAAAATGGATGCGCTTTCCCATCAAGGCAAACGCACCGATTTAACTTCCGACCAAGTTGGTCTAAAGTTGTCTGCCGAACAAGTATCTGATGATGACAGTGCCACCCAAGTAAAAAGATATATCCGCTTAACCAACCTCATAAAGCCGCTATTGGATATGGTGGATGAAGGCAAGATAGCATTCACTCCTGCGGTGGAGCTTTCCTTCTTAAACGATACCGAGCAAGGTGATTTGGTTGAGGTAATTGAGGTTTGCGATGCTACTCCAAATTTATCCCAAGCACAGCGGTTAAAAAAGATTAGCCAAGGCGATGGTCTTATTCCTGAGGTTATAGCCGAAATACTAAACGAACAAAAGGCAAACCAAAAAGAGCGTATTAAAATCCCTACCGATAAGCTTCGAAAATACTTCCCAAAACGCTATACAGCGGCGGATATGGAAAAAGAAATCTTTGCAATGCTTGAAAAGCGTTACAGAGAAAAACAGCAAGAGGCGAGGTGATAAATATGGGATTCATTGTAGGTCTCGGCGGAGAGCAAAAGTATAAAATCGGCAAAGTCAACTATGTAGTAACCTCATCCTTTTTACCACCAAAAGAAAAGGTAGGACTTAAAGACCGAATGGCAAGAGTTATTACAAGCGATTTCACAGATTGGACAGATGCGCCAACAACAGATACTATGAATACGGAATATATGTGCTCGACTGTCGGAAAGGAGGACTAATGCAGTCGAATGAAAAATTAGGAATTACTGCTCTTTATTGCCGTGTATCTCGTGACGATGGCACTGAGAAAGAAAGTAATTCCATTACCAATCAAAAACGTATGCTTTCTAAATACGCGAAAACCAACGGCTTTAAAAATATCAAGGTCTATGAGGATGACGGATTCACCGGCACAAACTTCAACCGACCGGATATGCAACGGCTCTTAGATGACGTTGAAATGGGATACGTTTCAACCATTATCGTAAAGGATATGTCGCGTTTCGGTCGTGAGTATCTGCAGGTCGGTTATTATACCGAGCATTACTTTCCTGAAAAGAACGTACGCTTTATTGCGGTTAACGATGGTGTAGACAGTGCCAACGAAGAGGATAACGATTTCACACCTTTAAGAAACTTTATGAATGAGCTTTATGCCAAGGATATTAGCAGAAAAGTAAAATCCGCTCATCGTGTTAAGGGAATGGCAGGCGAACCGTTATCTCAACCCCCTTATGGGTATATGAAGGATCCCGAAAACAAAAAGAAATGGATCATTGATCCAGAAGCTGCAAGTGTTGTAAAGGATATTTTTAAAATGTGTTTAGAAGGCAAAGGCAATGAAACTATTGCAAGAATTTTACAAGAAAGGCAGGTGTTAATTCCAATGGCTTATTGGCAATCCAAAGGGCTTCCGAGAGGAGGAAAGATTAAGCAACCAAACCCATACAAATGGTGTAAAAGTTCGGTTGCGAAGATTCTCTCTCAGCAAGAATACTGCGGTGACGTCATCAACTTTAAAAGCTATTCCATCTCGTTCAAGAAGAAAAAGCGCATACCAAAGCCCAAAGAGGAATGGATGGTGTTCAAGGATGTACACGAGCCGATTATTGACCGTGAAACCTTTGAACAGGTGCAAAAAAGAAACGTTTCTACAAGACGAAGGCAACCCAAACCGCAAAACGCTATTAAAAGCATCTTTTCAGATATGCTTTACTGTGCCGACTGCGGGAGCAAGTTGTGGTTTCACACTAACACCAAAAATCCGAAAATCCACTTTTTTAGTTGCTCGAACTATGTAAACGATTATAGGGGTACTTGCCAAACAAGGCATTACGTCAGAGCCGATGCAATTGAGGAAGTGGTAACCTATGAACTACAACGACTTGCCGACTATCTGAAATACGACCAAGATGGGTTCGCAGAACTGCTTGCCGAAAAAACAAACAAGGATATGCTCGACGAACAGAAAAACGCCAAAACACAAATTGACCAAAGCCTTGCTCGAATCAGTAAAATAGACGTGCTTTATGAACGGCTTTATGAGGACAATGTGTCGGGTAAGGTCACAGATTCATTCTATATGGAACTCTCCCATAAATACGAAAATGAGAAGGAAGAACTGAAAAAGAAAATCTTTAATCTTAAAATTCAGCTCGACGAACTTAACAAGAAAGTTTTTCACAAAGAGATGTTTTTATCGGCAATCGAGAAATTTATGGAGATGAAAACTATAACGGCACCGCTGATCCGCGAACTTATCGACCACATCGAAGTCCACGAAACCGAAGGCGAAGGAAAATACAAAACACAACGAATAGTAATATTCTACCGATTTGTGGGGTATATAGAAATCCCGGAAAGCGCCTTTACACAGCCTTTAACCAAGGATACAAGGCAAGGTGTGGCAGTTTCGTATATACCAAAGGCGATAACAGCATAACAAAAAAGGAGCAGGATACCCTGCTCCGATACATAGAAAATACTGATGTGCATAAAAAAGAATGTTCATAACGGTTAAGTCCGTTATGAACATTCAACATGGTGCGAGTGACGGGACTTGAACCCGTACGTCGTTGACACACGCCCCTCAAACGTGCCTGTCTGCCTATTCCAGCACACTCGCATTTTTATTAACTTTTTTATCGCGCCTAAGTATTATATCAAAAGGTTGTTTAATTGTCAACAATAATTTTCAAAAAATTCTAAAAATGTTTTACCGCCACAAAAGCGACGGTAAAACGGATATTCTAATTAATTTTTTCATCAAATACTATTAATTATTCTCTTAACGGCGGGTCGGCTCAAAATCACCGCTGATGCAAATACGGTGATTATAATTTCAGGCAGCATATAGAATCCGTTATATCCGAGAGAATACAAAATCGGTCGGTTTTCAAACAGCCTGCCAAATAATTCAAACTGCTCAAGCTCTCTGAATATAATACATCCCGAAGCAAAGTGGCATAAAAACCTCAGAAGCAAAGCCAAGGTGACACCGACACAAACACCCTTTGTGCCCTTTTTCGAAAAAGCGCCTGCAACACCGAGCACTGAGAAAGCTAACACATAATCTAACATAACCGTGCCAACAAGCATAACGGGGGTGAGTCCCCAAGCAAGCAGACCGTCAAGCATAATGCCGAGTGCTAATTGTATTAGCGAATAAACAAAGGCACTTCCTATTCCCCATTTGAATCCAAGCATAAGCGAGAGCGTTACTATCGGCAGCATACTGAGCAAGGTAACAGAACCACCAAGCGGCATTTTGATAATCTTAATTAGACTTAACGCTGTTGCAAGGGCAATAAAAACCGCGCTTAGCGTTAGTCTGTAGACATATTTTTTTGAATTTTCTTTCATTTTTAGTTCTCCTTTTTAAAAATTTTCTTTTTCAGGCCTGTTTGCAATTCCTGTGTGGGAAAATTTCTGTCCTCCGGAAAACAGAAAAGCCACAGGCAATTTACCTGCGGCAATACTTTAAGCGTATCTCCCTACGGCGGCATTATCCGCATCAGGTTAAAGGTCGAAGTCATAGTAAAACGGACTTCCTCTCAGCCTGAGTTTCATCAAGCTCCCTATTGCGAGACAATTATAGCACATTATATAGGTTTGGTCAAGCATTTTTTCTTGTAAAAAGACAGGTTGTGTGATATGATTATAATATCGTAATACTTTATCCTATAAGGAGATTATGCTTTGAATATTGCTTTTTATACATTAGGATGTAAGGTTAATCAATATGAAACCGAGGCTTTGAGAGAGGGCTTTATTGCTGCAGGGCACACTCCTGTAAGCGAGGATTCGCCCTTTGATGCGGTTGTGATAAACTCCTGTACGGTTACGGCTGAAAGCGATCGTAAAACCCGTCAAATATTGCACCGTTTCCGCAGAGAACGCCCAAACTCCGCAATAGTGCTTACGGGGTGTATGGTACAGGCGTTTCCTGAAATGTCGGGTGGGCTTGATGCCGATGTAATTGTTGGTAACGGAGATGTTAAAAGGGTTATTGAACTGACACTTGGCTTTTTGCGTAATGGGGAGCGTATTTGCGAGGTTTCACCGCACAAGAGGGGAGACCGCTTTAACACACCCTCTATAACCGATTTTGCAGAGCGTACCCGCGCTTATATGAAGGTTGAGGACGGTTGCGACCGCTACTGTAGCTATTGTATTATTCCCACAGCGCGTGGATTTGTGCGTTCTAAGCCTTGTGATGAAATAGTTAAGGAAGCTAAGGCGCTTGCCGAACGCGGATACATAGAGGTTGTGCTTGTGGGCATAAATCTTTCGGCTTACGGTAAGGGCGGATATACCGATTTGTGTGATGCGGTGGATGCGGTATGCTCGGTAGAGGGTATTAAAAGGGTGCGTCTCGGTTCGCTGGAGCCTGACCATATAAGTGACACAATGCTTGAACGGCTTAAGGCTCAGGATAAGTTTTGTCCGCAGTTTCATTTGTCGTTGCAGTCAGGCTGTGACGCTACATTAAAGCGTATGAACCGCCATTACGATACGGCGTTTTATACCGACCTTGTAACCCGTATACGAAAAATGTTTCCCGATGCGGCTATTACTACCGATATAATGGTAGGCTTTGCGGGTGAAACCGAGGAAGAGTTTGAACAAAGCCTTGATTTTGCTAAAGAGACAGGCTTTGCAAAGGCGCATATTTTTGCCTATTCGAGACGCGAGGGAACGGTTGCCTATAGACTGCCAAATCAGGTTTCTAAGGCGGAAAAATCGCGAAGAAGCCGCCTTATGTTAGAAGTGACAGGGCAGAGCGAAGAGGAATTTTTGAAGTCTCAGATTGGCAAAACATATGAGGTTCTGTTTGAAACCGAGGAAAACGGTGGCTTTGGGGGATACACTCCGAATTATACGAGGGTGGTTGTAAGCTCTCAAAAGCCATTATGCGGTAAGATTGAAAGTATTAAAATAACCGATGCATTTAAGGATTATTGCATAGGTGAGATAGTTGAATAGGAGAAAAAGGCTACTGAGCTTGCAAGCGAGGGTAAGTGCGTTATAATTGTTAGCCACTCCCCCCGATGTGGCAAAAATGTGTGACTGTTGCTATCAGTTGCAGAAGAAATGAACTGAAATTAACAGAGTGTTATAAACGGGTGCGTTATATACAATGACGCATCCGTTTTCTTTCGCGAAAAGTGATGTTTTTATTGTTGCTATTTTTGCGGAAATGTGGTAAAATAAATCGAATATACAAAAAGAGGTGTAAAGATGAAGAGGTACTTCCCAAAAATTGTTACGATGCTTGTATTTGCGGTGTTGTTGCTCTGCGTAACGGGTTGTAAGGAAGGAAACTCTATTATTGGAAAATGGGAGGCTTCAATCAGTCACCAAACCCTTAATCCGGATTATACCGCCGCTAAGATAGGTGTGTGGAATTACATAAACTTTGAAGATGTTTTTAAGGTTCAAACCTACGAATTTACTGAGGACGGTTACTACTCGCTTGTTTTTGATAATGAGCAGTATATTAATGATTATAAGGTGGCTATCGAAAAGGGTCTAAGGCTATATTATGAGGATATTATAAAGACAAATAATCTTAAGATTACTGTCGAAGAAGCTATGCAGATTGACGGAGCTTCGGTTGATGTTCTTATAGATAAGGAATTGGTTGAAAGACTTAAGAAGAATACGAAAATAGAGGGTAAGTACAAAACTGAGGATGGAAAGCTTTACCTTTCGTTGGACAGGAAAAAGGAAGTTAATCCCGATTGTTATATAGAGTATGAGATTACAGAGGACGGTAATGTCCGCTTAATAAAGCAATACGGCATCGGTAAGGGAGAAGGTAATTATTATCCTGTTGAGCTAAAGGGTGTGAAAGATAAATAATGAAATATAATAATATTAAAGGAAGCCTTATTCTTATTGTGGCGGCATTGATTTGGGGATTGGCCTTTGTAGCCCAGGCAGACGCGGCAGATTTGGTTCCGCCCTTTACCTTTAATGCGTTGCGTTCTTTTATAGGCGCGGGTGCGCTCTATTTGTTTTATATTTTAACTTATTTCAAGTCTAAAAAGAGCTTTTTTCCGGAAGAGGCAAAGGACAAAAAAAGTTATTTTCTTGCGGCATGGGTTTGCGGTGTTTGCCTTGCGGTGTCAATTAATCTGCAACAGTTTGGTATTACGGTATATCCAAAGGGAGTGGCAAGCGAGGCGAGAGCAGGTTTTATAACTGCGCTTTATGTTATACTTGTTCCGATTCTCTCGGTTTTTGTGCGAAAAAAGGTAGGTCTCGCTGTATGGGCAGGGGTACTTATCGCCATAGTCGGCGTATATCTGCTCTGCTTCTCAGCAGGAGTCAGCGGTATATACCTTGGAGATATACTTATTTTTCTTTGTGCGTTAAGCTTTACGCTCCACATAATGTCGGTAGATAAGTTTGTGGGACTCACAGGCGGAGTAAAGCTTTCGATAATGCAGTTTTTTATTTGTGGTGTGATTTCTGCGGTTCTTGCAATTATATTCGAACCCGCTAAGATAGAAATTGGCAATATTCTTGCGGCGGCACCGCAGATACTTTATCTTGGAATAATGTCAAGCGGTGTGGCGTATACACTTCAAATTGTGGGTCAGAAGTTTGCCGAGCCTGCGGTAGCATCTATTTCAATGAGCTTAGAAAGTGTTTTTGCGGCTCTTGGCGGATGGGTCATTTCTGGCAACGTCCTGTCAGGTCGCGAGCTTTTGGGTTGCGGACTTGTTTTTGTTGCTATTACTGTGGCACAACTACCGACTAAAAACAAAGGTGTATAACAAACAAAAAACACATTATTAACAAATTGTTTAATAATTAATGATATTTGTTTGATATTATAAAAATAATTGAAAAGATTTATTTCTTGGAGGAATAAAAATGATTAATGTTACCGGACTAAGCAAAAGGTACGGTACCCACCTTGCAGTCGAAAATGTAAGCTTTCAGATTAAAAAGGGTGAGGTAATCGGCTTTTTGGGACCTAACGGCGCAGGAAAATCTACTATTATGAATATCCTGACCGGCTACCTTTCGATGACACAGGGAAAGGTTGAAATCGATGGCTTTGATATTGCAGAGTTTCCTGAGGATGCAAAGCGTCGCATAGGCTATCTGCCTGAAATTCCCCCTCTTTATATTGATATGAAGGTTAGGGAATATCTCAACTTTATTTATGACCTTAAGAAGGTTAAATTCCCGAAGAAACCTCATATTGACGAGATTTTAAAGCTTGTTAAGATTGATAATGTGCAGAACCGTCTTATAAAGAATCTTTCAAAGGGTTACCGCCAGAGAGTTGGCTTTGCGCAGGCGCTTATCGGAAACCCCGATGTACTTATCTTGGACGAGCCAACGGTTGGTCTTGACCCCAAGCAGATTATTGAGATAAGAAATCTTATTTCAAGACTCGGCAAAAACCACACTATAATTCTTTCTTCACACATTTTGTCTGAAATTCAGGCTGTATGCAAGAGGGTTATCATTATCAACAGAGGTCAGATTATTGCTGACGACACTGCTGAAAATCTTTCACAGAAGCTTTCGGGTGACCATTCCTTGGTTGCAAGAATTGCTTGCAGTGAAAAGGAAATGATTGAGGCTTTGCAGACCGTTAAGGATGTTAAGGCTGTCACTTCACTCGGCAGAAAAGAGGACGGTACTTTTGATTTCCTCATTGAGCCTGCCCAAGGTGCAGATGTCCGCGCGGCTGTGTTTGATAGGGTTGTTTCACGCGGAAAGACCTTACTTTCACTTACAAGCAACAACGCTTCACTTGAGCAGATATTCTTGCGTCTTACTGAGGCGGCTGATAATGATGAGGCACGCCGTATGTTAGGAATAGCTCCTGCAGTAGAGTCTGTAGATGAAGCTAAGGTTAGTGCTGAAGAAAATACCGAGGAGGTGGCTGAATAATGAGTGCTATATTTAAAAGAGAGCTTAAGGCATATTTCTCAACCCCGATAGGCTACATATTTTTGGCCGCATTTTATTTCTTTTTAGGTCTCTATTTTTCACTCATTTACAGCTATGGAGCACCTGAAACTACAATGGTTGTTATGAATATGTCAACCGTGGTTATCTTCGCACTTCCAATTCTTACAATGCGCCTTATGAGTGACGATAAGCGCCAAAAGGTAGACCAAGCGTTGCTCACCGCTCCTGTAAAGCTTACAGGTATCGTTATGGGCAAATTCCTTGCTGCTCTTGCTATTTTCGCAATTGCGTTTGCGCCGACCGTTATTTTTGAAATAATAGTTATTGCATATGTTCCAATAAACGTTATGTCATATATCTATTCTCTTTTAGGTGTGCTTCTTTTGGGTGGCGCGCTTATTGCAATCGGTATGTTTATTTCATCCCTTACCGAAAGTGCGGTTATTTCTGCAATTCTTACATTGGTTATAAATATTCTTGTGCTTTATATGTCAAGCTTTGCAAGTATGGTTAATGTGGAGTGGATTGCAAAAATATTTGAGAAAGCCGCCTTTATTAATGCCTTTGAGAGCTTTGGCGAAAATATCTTCTCTATTGCTGATATTATCTATTTCTTAAGCATAATTGCCGTGTTCCTCTTCCTTTGTGTTCGTTCACTTGAGAAGAGAAGATGGTCTTAAATCTTTGAAAAGGAGGAAGGAACAATGGAAGAAAACAAGAACATTAATCCCGAAATGGATGAAGTGACTGAGGATGCCGTTTTGGAGCAAGAAACTCAAATTGAAGATATTTCCGAGCCAGAGGAAGATATCGCCGATATGATTAAAAATAAGAAAGCCAAAAAGATGTGCGCATTAAAGCCAAAAAAGGCTAAAAAGGCAAAGCTTCTTAAAAATCAGGCTTTATTTAAAAGAGGAAGCTATTCGGTTGCAATTACTGCCGCTCTTATTGTGGGTGTAATTATTTTCAACATTCTTGTTGGAGCCTTGAGCGACCGCTTTGTGCTTGAATTTGATATGAGCACCGAGAAAACCAACTCCATAAGCGAAGAAAACATTGAGTATATCAAGGCGGTTAAGGATAAGGTTGAAATTATATTCTGCGCTGACGCAGAAAGCTATGTAGGTGGATATATGTCCTACTACGCACAGCAATATAATGTAAACGAGGATGCAACTAACTACTATCAGCAGACCATAAACCTTGTTGACCGTTATGCAGATTACAACAAGAATATTAATGTTACCTATATGGATACGCAGTCTGCTGAATTTGCAGAGATTGCTCAAAAGTATTCAGGACTTAAAATTGGTTACGGTGATATTATTGTTTCAACCGAGAAAAACGGTGTTGAACGCCACAAGAAGATTGGTTTTGAGGATATTTATTATCTAAAACAGGATGATACCTATGCATCTTACGGTATTACAACCGCAACCGTTGCAGGGAATAACATAGAAACCGCTCTTACAAGTGCAATCGCTTATGTTACGAGCTCGGATACAAAGAAGATTGCATTCCTTACAGGCCATTCGGCACAGGATTACTCAGCTAATTACCAAACGCTTCTTAAGGACAACAATTATGAGGTTGAGGTAATCGGTGACAGTATGATAACTGCTATATCCGATGACTTTGATGCAATCGTTATTGTAGCTCCTACTACCGATTTTATCGGAACAGAGCTTGATGCTATATCAAAGTTTCTTGATAACAACGGCAAGTTTGATAAAGGTCTTATTTTCTTTGGAAATAATAAGGCTCCGTATCTGCCTAACTTCTATGACCTGCTTTCACAGTGGGGTATCAATGTTGACGAGGGTGTTCTTTTCGAGACAAACGAAAGCAATCATATGGCTGATGACCCGCTTACCTTGGGAACCTATCCCACAGCTACTGACGATGTGACCGATGGTGTTTCTATTTGTATCACATCAGGAAATCTTCCCATTACTGCAGGCTTTGAAACACAGGGCTCTACAAAGGTTACTACCCTTGTAGCTACTCCTGAGTCTGTTGTTGCAGCTCCCGTTGGAACCGCTGCAGGTTGGACAGGGGCAGGAAATTATGAAAAGCAGGCATACGCAGGTGTTATTCAGGCGGTTAAAGAGGACTTTGACGACGATAACAATAGAATGCTTACCCATGTAATGGCATTCAGCAGTA
Organism: Acutalibacteraceae bacterium; assembly: GCA_045658105.1. Taxonomy (GTDB): domain Bacteria; phylum Bacillota; class Clostridia; order Oscillospirales; family Acutalibacteraceae; genus UBA737. The sequence goes on along the minus strand of JAZOUK010000028.1, from coordinate 16,198 downwards.
CCGACTTTATCGCCTCTGAATATGCGGAATATTCTTCTGTAGGCAATAAGAACGTAGCTCTCGGAGCTGCAGATCGTGCAGCAGGCGCTGAAGATTCAGGAATTTCGTTCGTTTCTAAGACAATTACAACCGAAAGCTTTGCAGATAAGGTTACTGCCTTTTCTACAAATGTAATAAGAATTATATTTATGGCTTTGTTGCCATTGGGTTGTATTATTCTCGGTATAGTTATATTTATCAGAAGAAGGAACGCATAATAATGAGTAATATTCCCGAAAATGAGAATTTTAACAATTTGGAGGAAACTGTAGAGGAAGATGCTTTCTCTACAGTATTCTCTAACCCTACGGTTCATAATAGAACCGCAGAAAATAAAAAAAGAAAAAAACGCTTGCCCATTGTAATTGCGTCATTGCTTGCCGTTGCAGTATTGGTGGGCGGAACGGTTGCGGTTATAAAGCTTATCCCAGAAAAAGAGGAAGAGACCTCTTCAACACCTGTAATTGAAGATATTACTGTGTTGGAAAAGAAAGCTGATGATTTTAAAACGGTTACCATAACAAACAAAAACGGAAGCTTTAAGCTTTATTCTGAAACAACGGTTACCGAAAGCGATTCTTCGGATAGTTCATCAAGTACTACCGAAACGGTTAATTGGTATCTTGACGGATATTCCAAGGAGCTCGTGAATTCTTCAAGCTTAGGTACTGTAGCCTCGGCGGCGGCAAACATTTCGGCTTCGCGTGAGGTTAAAGAAAGAAGTGTCGCGGATTGCGGGCTTGATAATCCCACCCTAAAGGTAGAGGTTGTTCCCAAAGAGGGCGAGGGCTATACTATTCTTTTTGGTTCGGAGTCGCCTGATAAAACCGGTTATTACCTCAAGCTTTCAAATTCGGATAAGATATATGTTGTTGGAAGCGATGTTTACGCAAGCTTTGAGTTTGTGGCGCTTGATATGGCAAATACCGATTCGATTCCTGCGTTTACGGTTACTGATGATATGACCGATTATAAAGATGATAGCGGAAAGCTAATTAAGTTTGATAAAATGACCGTTTCGGGCAAGAATTTCCCACAACCGGTTATAATAGAAGCAAATACCGATGAAAAGCTTGCAGATTATGCCGCTTTCGTTGTCACCTCTCCAACAAGAAGAATTGCTGAAAATGTAGATGATTTGCTTACTATGTTCCAAAGTGGAGTTTCTGCAAGCGGTGCATACTCTTTTGATACTTCAGCATCATCTTTGTCGAAGTTTGGTCTTAACAACCCTGATATTTCAATAGTAGTTGAGGTTAAGGGCAAGAAGCAGAGCTACAAGTTTAGTCTGCAGGAGGACGGCAACTATGCCGCTTGGACTGATGGCATTAAGCTTATTAAAAAGGTTGATGCATCGTCCCTCAGCTTTGCTAATTATACTACAAAAGATTTCTATTCTTCATGGGTTGCGCTTATAGCAATAGACGATCTCAGTGGTTTTACTTTTACTACAGGCGGTAAGACACATAGCTTTGGTATTGCTCCGCAAACCGATGAAAAAGCTGATACCGATTATATTATTACTTATGACGGCAAAACTATAGATACCGACACTTTCCAAGGCTTCTATCAAGAATGTATATCTGTATCCTGTACTGATTATACTGTAGAATCCGTTTCTGGAACTCCCGAATATGAAATGAGCTTTATATATAAGGATACTGAGTCAGGTAAGTATGAGGTTAAGTTCTATAAGGTAAGCGAAACACGTTATCAGTATACTGTCAACGGTGTATCACTTGGCAAGGTTAACGCGGCAACAATGAAAAAATTGGCAAGCTTGCTTGATACACTTGTTAAAAAATAATATTGACAAACTATAGATTTTGCAATATAATACAAAAGCAGTAGGGACTGCATTTTCTCAATTCGAAAATGCAGTCCTTTTTTGTGCGAAGAATCAAACAAGTTGTGATTCAAATATTAAAAGGATTGATTGTATGAAAAGGTATAATGTTGCAATAATAGGCGGAGGAATAGGCGGTCTTATGGCGGCTTACCGTCTTAAACAGAACGCACCCGAAATGGAAATAGTAATAACCGAAAGAGGCAATACCCTTGAAAAACGCTATTGTCCTGCGGGTAGGGAAAAAGGCTGTATTCACTGTAAAACCTGTAGCATTACAAGCGGTTATGCAGGAGCAGGCGCATTTTCGGACGGTAAATTCAATCTTGGCACAGCTTACGGCGGTACTTTAGGTGAGGAGCTCGGTGACACTCTTGCAAATAAGTATATTGATGAGGTTGATAAAATTCTTGTTAAGTATTGCACATCAGGTGTGCCTAAGGTTTATAAGTCTAACGATGAGCTTAAGCTTAAGTGTATACAGAACAATCTGAGGCTTCTTGATATGAATGTAAAGCATCTTGGCACCGATAAAAATTATGAGACTATGCAGAATCTTATAAATGCAATTTCGCAAGACGGCGTTGAGCTTTTAAGCTTTTACGATTGCAATAAGGTTGAAAAGGCAGAGGGCGGATACATTCTTAAATACACTAACGGTGAGGAGCTTTTTGCAGAGAAAGTAATCATTGCCACAGGCAGAGGCGGAGCAAACTTTGTCGCTGATTTCTGTCGCTCGTTTGGTGTGAAGATGCACTCTAATCATATAGATATCGGTGTGCGTGTTGAGATGAAGGATATCATCTGGCGCGAATTTTCAGATAAGATTTACGAGCCTAAGATTCTTTATAAAACCAAAACCTTTGAGGACCGTTGCAGAATGTTCTGCTTTAACAAGGGCGGTCTTGTGTCCGCTGAGAATAACCACGGTATAATAACCGCAAACGGTCATTCCTATGCTGAGGACGAAAAACGCACCGAAAACTGTAACTTTGCAATTCTTTCGAGTATCCGATTTACAGAGCCCTTTGACCAGCCTACAGAGTACGCCGAAAGTATATCAAGGCTTGCCAATATGATAGGTAAGGGCAGTGTTATTGTTCAGCGCTTCGGTGACCTTGTGAGGGGCAGAAGAACTAACGAGCACCGTTTGGGACAAAATACGGTCGAACCCACCCTTAAGGCCACCGCAGGTGATATTTCGCTTGTACTGCCACATAGAATTCTTACCAATATTATAGAGACTATTTATGCTCTTGATAAGGTAGCCCCCGGCACAGCTAACGATGATACCTTGCTTTACGGCTGTGAGAGTAAATATTATTCTATAAGACCTGAGTTTACCAACAATAAGTTTGAGCTTACGGAAAATGTTTATATAATTGGAGACGGCAGTGGTATTTGTCGTGGACTTTCACAGTCGGGTGCGATGGGTATTTATGTTGCTGATAAGATAACAGAATAATATAAAACAGACCGCTTAACTATGATACTGTATCATAGTTAAGCGGTCTGTTGTTTATTTTTTAGCTAATCGTTTTCTAATTGATAGGAAAGGGTCATAAGACTGTCCCCAAAATGAACATTCTCTACCTTGATGTCGGGATATTTAAGGCTTAAATCGTAGTGACTGAAATTCCAAAAACCTTTTATCCCAAGACTTACAAGCTGACCTGAAAGCTCTATCGCAGATTTTTTGGGTATGCAAAGAATTGCAACCTCGGGCAGATTTTCACGGCAGAATTCGTCTATAGTTGAGGTGCTTCTGATAGGAAGATTTTTAACAACCTGTCCCACAAGCGACTCTTTACTATCAAACAATCCCACAATACGAAAACCCTTCGATTCAAAATTAATGTGCATAGTAACGGCGCGTCCGAGATTGCCCATACCAATAAGAATGGTGCTTTTTGGGCGGTCAAGACCTAAAATCTTGCCTATTTCAGCTTCGAGAATCTCTATATTATAGCCATAACCCTGCTGACCAAAGCCTCCGAAACAATTAAGGTCCTGACGAATTTGGCTCGCGGTAAGCCCCATTCGCTTGGAAAGCTCATTAGAGGATATTCTTGTCATCCCCTGACTTTTAAGGTCACCTAAAAAACGGTAATAACGAGGTAAACGCTTAATAACAGAATTGGATATTATGCTGTTTCGCACAGTTTTTTCTCCTTTTCACGCACTCTTTCAATACTAATATAATACGCAAATAAAAAAAAGTCAAGAAATTTGAAAAAAACTATTGACAAATAAAAAATATTGTGTATAATAAAATAGTAATCATTACTGATTTGGGGTGATTAAATGAAAAATTACTCGCGACAGCGCGAAGCAATTCTTCAAGTCCTGCACTCTACGGATACTCACCCTACAGCCAACTGGATATATCATAAGGTGAGGGAGCAAATCCCCAATATAAGCCTTGGTACAGTTTACCGCAACCTTTCGGCGCTTGCCCAAAACGGTGATATCCTGAGCATTAATGTGGGAGACGGCTTCGAACATTTTGACGGAGACATAACTCCCCACGCACATCTCCATTGCAAATGCTGTAAGGAAATTACCGATGCAAAGCTCGAGTCGAATATTATTTCAGAAACGGCTGAGAGCTTAGGCTTCGAGGTTGAAACAACGGTATATGTGGCGTACGGTGTATGTGAAGAGTGCCGATTGAAAAATTGAAAATTATTATTTTACGGAGGAAATTAAAATGAAAAAGTATGTATGTCTTATTTGCGGTTATGTTCACGAGGGAGAGTCTGCTCCCGATAAATGCCCTATCTGTAACGCTCCCGCATCAAAGTTTCAGGAGCAGGCAGGCGAAAAAACTTGGGCTGCAGAGCATGTTGTAGGCGTAGCGCAGGGAGTTGACGAGAGAATCATTTCGGGTCTGCGTGAGAACTTCAACGGCGAATGCTGTGAGGTTGGTATGTATCTTGCAATGTCAAGAGTAGCTCATAGAGAGGGTTATCCCGAAATCGGTCTTTACTGGGAAAAGGCTGCCCTTGAGGAGGCAGAGCACGCTGCAAAGTTTGCTGAGCTTCTCGGTGAGGTTGTAACTGATAGCACAAAGAAAAATCTTGAAATGCGTGTAGATGCTGAAAACGGCGCAACCCTCGGTAAGTTTGAACTTGCCAAGCTTGCTAAGGAATTAGGTCTCGATGCTATTCACGACACCGTTCACGAAATGGCTCGTGACGAGGCTCGTCACGGCAAAGCATTTGAGGGACTTCTTAATAGATATTTTAAATAATAAAAGAATCCTTATAAATAAGGAATTTATACGTTAAGGTTGCATAAACAATTTGCTGGCGAGGTAACTCTCACCTCGCCTTCACACCTAATATAAACTTCTTAACACATACTGCGATGGCAAGATACAGCAAGTTATTCGAGAGCCTGCTGGAGCGACACTTTAAGTGAAAATCCATACACACAGTAATGTGTGTGTATGGATTTTCTGTACTTTATTGGAGGCAAAAATGAACATAGGATTATTCAGAAGGATAAATTTGTTAATTAAAAGCTTACCATCCAATATCAAGGTGCCTGTTTTCCGTTACTTTGGTATGCATGTAGGTTCAAACTCACGAATTGGGATGGGAGTCTTGATCGACAACCCTCAAAATATTATTATTGGAGATAATTGCTTCTTGAATAGTAACATCGGTCTATATTCAGGCGCAGGTAAAGCAACTATTTCTATCGGCAATAATGTATGGATTGGTATGGATACAAAGTTTATTTGTCCTACCCATGAAATTGGTTCGTCCTTACAACGTGCTGGCACTGGGATTTATAAATCAATTAGTATTGGCTCGGGATGTTGGATTGGAGCAAATGTAACGATACTTCCTGGAGTAACGGTAGGTGACGGATGTATAATTGCAGCAGGTGCTGTTGTCGCAGGTGACTGTGAACCAAATTATTTATATGGCGGAGTTCCCGCGAAAAAAATCAAGTGTTTAAAGCAAAACTAGGAGAATACACTGCAGGATCTGCTAAAACGCTACTTCAAATAATAAATGGGGGGACATTAACTGTCTCCCTTATTTTTTTAAGGGTGTACGCATTATTTCTATACACCTTTTTTAATCATAGAAATATATACCATAAGATTTAGTTGGCGCTTGAATATGTAAGAATGATATGATATAATGTAGTGGCAGAGGAGGTATGTATTGTGAAACACGCATTTCTCGTAATGGCTCATGAAAATTTCCCCCTTTTATCAAGGATAATAAAAATGCTTGACCACAGTGACAATACAGTTTTTATTCACATTGATGCAAAATCTCAGTTTACAACAGATGATGCAGATCTTCTAAAAGAAAGTTGTAGATTATCAAAGGTAATATTTACTGACCGATATAATGTTACATGGGGCGGCTACAGTCAAGTAAATCTAATGTTACGCATGCTTGAGGCATCTACAAGTAACAAGTACGATTACTATCATTTTTTAAGTGGTGCAGATTTTTTGACAAAGCCTATGGATGAGCTTCATGATTTTTTTGAAAAACATTGTGGCGAAGAGTTTATAGCAGTTTCATCAGATGATTTGTTGCCCGAAGTCAAGTCTCGTTATGCACAGTATCACTTTTTTAGAGAGCTGTGTGGACGCAACAAAAAAAATCCGTTGTTTATGCTGAATCGTATTCTTGCGGCTGTCCAGCGTAAGATATTGCATATCGACAGAACACGCAAATATCCTGATATAAAATTTAATTGGGGTCCATGTTGGTGTAGTATTACAAATAATTTTGCTGAATATTTGTTGAGTCAAGAACAACTCATTAAAAAGTTATTTATCTACTCTACAAATGCAGATGAAGTTTTTTTGCAGACAATAGTTATGTCGTCACTATATAAGGATAAGCTATATGGTGTAAAGTATTCAATAAAGGGTCACGATGCTTGCCTTCGGAGTGTGGATTGGACACGAGACGGTGCGGCACTTCACTCTCCGTATGTATATACTGTTGACGATTATGATAAACTGATAAATACTAACAATATATTTTGTCGTAAGATAACGGATAAGACACCTGAATGTGCGGCACTCATTGAAAAACTTGAGGCAACAGTCAAAAAATAATTTTTTCGGTTTTCATAGAATAACTCCTAATATAAATCGTTGTGTTTTGGATTGCTTTGAGTATAGCACATTCAAAAAATATATCAACGCTTGAACACGCGTTTTTTTGAGTAATGAATATTTATTTGATTTTTTAAAATAATATAGTAATGTAACAGGATTTAATTACTTTGTTATGGAGGAAAAACTATGAAAAAATTATTAGCATTATTTGTTACAGCAATTTTAGCCTTAACACTGTCTGCTTGCGGCGGTAATAAGTCAGGAAATGATATGATGAGCTCAGACGGCAACAAACAGAATCAAAGCGGTAATTCAATTACTTCAGATTTAACTCCGTCTGTTTCGTCTGATATGGGGCAGGGAAGTCAGACAAACGGTATAACCCGTGAGAGAGCGCTTGAAATTGCCCTTGAAGCGGCAGGCGCGAAGCAAGCAGACATCCGTGATTTAGAGATGGATCTTGATGATGAACACGGAACAAAGGTCTGGGAGGTAGATTTCGATTACGAAAATAAGGAGTATTCCTACGATATAAACTACACGACGGGTGCTATCACAAAGGTTGAACACGAAAACGACCAATAAAAAGATATGCTCTGACAATAGAATGTGAAAAAAGGTGTATGGGGGTTTTGCTTCCATACACCTTTTGAAATATATCGTATTTGAGCTAATTTTATTGTAATATATAGTAATTTGTGATATAATTAAACAGGTTTAATATAGGGTACAAATGAGGGAAGTAGGATATGAATAATAAAAGCTACATACTTTTTGACCTTGACGGAACTCTTACCGACCCCGGTGAGGGGATTACAAATTCGGTGGCGTATGCGCTTAGGAAATTTGGAATTGCGGTTGAGGATAAAAAATCTCTTTATAGCTTTATAGGTCCTCCGCTTATAGATTCGTTTACAAAATATTACGGTTTTTCAAAGCAGCAGGCAGTAAAAGCGGTGGAATATTACCGCGAATACTATCGCGAAAAGGGTATTTTTGAGAATCAGCTTTATGACGGAATACCCGAGCTTTTGAAAAGACTTTGCAAAGCGGGAAAAACGGTTATACTCGCAACCTCAAAGCCTGAGCCTTTTGCAAAGCAAATACTTGAACATTTTGGAATAGACCAATATTTTCATTTCGTTGCAGGGGCAACTATGGGCGAAACGAGGACAAAAAAGTCTGAGGTAATTGCCTATGCATTAGAGCGATGCGGAATAAGCGCAAAGGAAAAGACGGTAATGATTGGCGACAGGGAAATGGATATTTTAGGCGCCCACAGCATGGGACTGGAGGCTATAGGCGTGCTTTATGGCTACGGCGACAGAGGGGAGTTAGAAACCGCAGGAGCTGACCGTATAGTCCAAAATGTTGAAGAACTTAGAAAAATATTTTTTTGATTATTTATAGGGTAAAAATATTAAAATGATGTATGGTAGGAGAGGGCAAGGAGCATTCCAAATATTATTTATTAAGGTTGACAAATCTTGATTTTTAAGGTAAAATTGCAGTGTAAAATTTTGCAAGGCGACTTGCGTGAAAGCGGTGTTTATATGTCAGTAAAGGTTTCGCCTTCGGTGCTCACGGCGGATTTTCTCGAGCTTAAACAGGATATTATACGTTTGGAGAAAGCAGGCGTGGATATGCTCCATCTTGATGTTATGGATGGTATATTTGTGCCTAATATGTCCTTTGGAAATCCTGTTATTAAGTCTATAAAGAAGCACTCAAACGTTCTTATGGATGTTCATCTTATGATAGACCGTCCTCATAGATACATAAAGGAATTCGCAGAATATGCCGATATTTTGGGCTTCCATTATGAGGCGGGCAGTCCTGTAGCTGAGACTCTTAAGGAGATTAGGTCTTACGGTTGCAAGTCTTGTCTTACAATTAAGCCTTGCACCGAGCCTGAGGAAATTTTTGAATTTCTCCCCCTTTGCGATATGGTGCTTGTTATGTCGGTAGAGCCGGGCTTTGGCGGTCAGAGCTTTATGCCCTCAGCACTTCCCAGACTTTCAAAGCTGAGAAAGGAAATCACCGCACGGGGACTCGATATTATGCTTGAGGTTGATGGTGGAATTAATGGCGAGACTGCTCCTTTGGCGGTTGAGGCGGGTGCAGATGTGCTTGTTGCGGGAAGCTATGTTTTTTCGGACGAAATGGAAGAAAGAGTGTTAAAGCTTAAATCTCTTTAAAATTTGACTAAAGCTTTGTTTTATTGTTAAAACTACTATTGAGGTGCTTTGAATGAAAGAAAGCTTTTGGAATAAAAGGTCAGCAAGGCTGTTTTTGAGATCGATGCTTTATACTGCTTGCGCAATTGCGCTTGTGGTGATAGGCTATTTCACAGCCTCTTTCTTCTTCGGTAGTTGATTTTACAAACAATATGCAATAAAAATAGGACCGCTTGGCTGTGAAATATTGTCACAGTTAAGCGGTCTTGTGTTTTGGAGTGGCAATCTTTTTTATTTTAAAAAATACACGCTAAGCCTTATAAAAATATGTTGATATTTGGTAATATTTTCAGTATAATAAAAATATATGTAAATTTTATTGTGGGCGACAGAAATGTCAGCCTTCTGGGAGGAATCCTTTATGGATTGCAAGAAGTTTTTTGAACAGATAAATGGTAAAAGAATAGCGATGTGTGGTATAGGTGTGAGCAATACTCCCCTTATACTCGATTTTCTTTCAAAAGGCGCTAAGGTTTACGCCTGTGACCGAAGAACAAGGGAGCTTATTGGAAAGGTTGCCGATGAACTTGAATCGGCAGGCGCTGAGCTTAGACTTGGAGAAACATACTTAGATAACTTAGAGGTTGATATTATATTCAGAACCCCAGGTATGAGCTTTAATTTGCCTGAGCTTGAGTCGGCGCGCAAAAAGGGTATAGCCGTAACAAGCGAAATGGAGGTATTTTTTGATCTTTGCCCTGCTACTATCTTTGCGGTGACCGGTTCTGACGGCAAGACCACTACCACAACCCTAATAGCAAAAATGCTTGAGGCAGAAGGTAAGCGTGTATTTGTGGGTGGCAACATAGGTAAGCCATTACTTCCCGAAATTGAAAACATTACAGCTGAGGATTTTGTTGTGGTTGAGCTTTCCTCGTTTCAGCTTATTTCAATGCGTAAGAGTCCCGATGTTGCGGTGGTTACAAATGTGGCTCCGAACCATCTTGATGTTCATAAGGATATGGACGAATATGTTGAGGCTAAAAAGAATGTAATTCTTCATCAAAACGCCTTTTCGCGTACCGTTCTTAACCGTGACAACGAAATTACCGAGGGCTTCCGTCAGTTTGTAAGAGGTCAGTCCTTGGGCTTTAGTATGGAGCGTCGCCTTAACAACGGCGCTTGGCTTGACAGCGAAGGTTATCTCCATATGGCTTATCGCGGTATGGATGTTCCTATTATGCACAAAAGCGATATAGCAATTCTCGGCGACCATAATATTGCGAACTATCTTACCGCTATTGCTGCCGTTTGGGGATATGTCGATGCTGACACCATTAAAAAGGTGGCAGGTGAGTTTATGGGAGTTGAGCACCGAATTGAGCTTGTGCGCGAGGTAAATGGTGTTAAGTATTATAACGATTCTATCGCGTCGAGTCCCTCAAGAACAATTGCAGGTCTCAAGGCGTTTGATTGCAAGGTACACCTTATTGCAGGCGGATATGATAAACATATTCCGTTTGAACCTATGGTTCCGTATATTATAGAAAAGGTTCAAAAGCTTTATCTTTGCGGAGATACTGCCGAGAAAATTGAGCAGGCAGTCAGGGGGGGAGATTATCAGGGCGTTCCTGAGATTATATGCTGTGAAAATCTTGAACAGGCGGTTAGCCTTGCACACGAAAATGCTCTTTCGGGTGACGTTGTAACCCTTAGCCCTGCTTGTGCAAGCTTTGACCGTTATCCCAATTTTGTTGCAAGAGGAAATCACTTTAAGGAATTGGTGAACAAGCTGTGATGTGTTTAAAAGATACACTTTTTGCTTTGTCCGAAAAAGACGGAGTAGGCAACATAAAGGATGCTTCTCTGCTTGCAGAAAAATTGCTTTCACAGTATGCTAAAACCGAGCTTTCGGAGACCCTTACGGTTTTTGGATTTTTAAAGGGTGAGACCGACTATACCCTTATGCTTGATGCCCACATAGACCAGATTGCTATGGTGGTTACAAATGTTGACGGTGACGGATTTATTACCGTTTCAAAGGCGGGCGGAATAGATGTCCGCACACTTCCTGCACGCAGGGTGGTCGTTCACGGCAAAGAAAAGGTTACGGGCGTTTTCTGCAGTACACCTCCGCATCTTGCTAACGGTGATGAGGAGTACAATGATATTTCTAAAATTAAAATAGATACATTTTTGGGTGATAAGGCGGCAAAGATTATTTCTGTAGGCGACCTTGTGACCTTTGCGGAAGAACCTACAGAGCTTCTTGGAAATCGGGTTTCGGGTCGCTCTTTTGATGACAGAACGGCCGTGTCTTGTCTTGTTGAGGTGGCACGACGACTTAGTAATGAAAAGCTACCCTTTAATGTCGCCTTTGTATTTAGTGACGGTGAGGAGCTTGGTATGCGTGGAGTAAGACCTGCTGCATTCAAGGTGAATCCTGATGAGGCAATAGCTATTGATGTGAGCTTTGGCGACGGTATAGGTATATCCGAAGATGAGTGCGGTGAGCTCTCAAAGGGCGGTATGATTGGTGTGTCGCCTGTGCTTGACCGTAAAATAACAGATAAGCTAATATCTGTAGCAGAGGATAACGGGATACCCTATCAGGTTGAGGCTATGGGTAGGTCGACGGGCACTAATGCCGATATGATTTCGCTTAACCGTGAGGGTGTGAAGTGCTGTACGCTTTCTCTTCCTCTCAGAAATATGCACACCGATACAGAGCTTGTTGATTTAAAGGATATGGAATCGGTTTGCGAGCTTATTTGCAGATATATCCTTTCGGGAGGTGTTATGGATGCTTGAGCTTTTAGAAAGGCTTTGCGGTATTGATGCCACTTCGGGTGATGAGGGAGCGGTAAGAGATTTTATTATTTCCGAAATAGATGGATTTTGTGACTGGAGAACCGATAACCTCGGCAACATAATTGCCTTTAAAAAGGGTAAAAAGGCTTCTTTAAGGAAACTTATGATAGACACCCATATGGATGAGGTTGGGCTTATAATCACTAATATTACTAAGGACGGATTTTTAAAATTCAGTTCTTTGGGTATGTCTGTTTCGTCGCTTATGTTCAGAAAGGTTCGCATAAACGGCAATCTTTCGGGTGTCATCGGCGGTAAGCCTGTGCACCTGACATCTGCGGAAGAAAGAAAAAAGCTTCCTAAGGCGGAAAATCTTTATATTGATATAGGTGCCACCTCTAAGGAGGAGGCTCAAAAATATGTCCGCATAGGTGACCGCGCGGTTGTTTGCGGAAATTTAGAGAATATTAACGGAACAATTATTTCAAAGGCTTTGGATGACCGTATCGGGTGCGCTATACTCATTACCCTTATTAAAGAGGAAAGTGAATACGATTTTTATGCTACCTTTACTGTTCAAGAGGAGGTAGGCTTAAGGGGTGCAAAAACCGCTACTTTTGCAGTGGAACCTCAGTCGGCTATTGTGCTTGAGGCTACCACTGCTGCCGATATTGCTGATGTTCCGGATGATAAAAGGGTTTGTAGCTTGGGTGAAGGTCCTGCAGTATCGTTTATGGATAACGCCACCGTTTATGACAGAGAGTATTATAATTCTGCCCTTGAAAGCGGTGTTAAATGTCAGGCAAAAGCGGCGGTTGCAGGCGGAAATAACTCGGGAGCGGTTCATCTTTCGCGTGAGGGTGTACGCACAATTGCTATATCGGTGCCTTGCCGTTATATTCATTCGGCATCCTGTGTTGCAAATAGGGAGGATATAAGCAATGCGCTATCCCTTTGTAAATATATGATAAGCGGAATTTGCGGCGGTAGTATAAAATGATAAGACTTACCGAAACGTTGCCTGAGCTCACCCTGCTTAATGCAGAAAGTCTTAAAATAAGGTGCCTGTACGAAAGCTATATGAGTGACGACCGTGTTCTTTTCTGGCTTCAGGACGGGGGTAAAGCCGTAATCGCTATGACCGACGGTAATATGATAATTCATAATATCTCGGCAGATATTGAGGAGCTTAAGGAATTTGTAGAGGTTTTGTCGCCTGCTTGTATTTTCAGCAATTATGATACTCTTCGGGCGCTTGACAAAACGCCTCAGGAAAGAATAAATGTGATGTTTCGTATGTGTGACGGAGAGTCGGATGCTCAGTCGGACTTTCTTTCAAGCAGAGAAATATATGATTTGTTGGATGTAAAGGGTTTGTCGCTACCCGAATACCCTTATTTTGCGGTGGATTATTGCCATAGGCTTAATCGCGGCTATGCTGATTATTTCGCTTTGAAGGACCGGTGTGCCGCCATTAGCTTTTGTTCGGGTGGAAACGCAATTATTAACGGAATTGCCGCAAAACAAAAAGGCTTTGGAAGTATAGCGCTAAAAGGAATTATGAAAAAGAATCAGGGTAAAAGCTTGCTTGTTTGCTGTAGGGATAGCGTTAAAGGCTTTTACATTAAAAATGGGTTTGAAGAATTATATTATGTAGGATATTGGGTGAAAACAGTTGAATATAAATGATTTTTTTAAAATAGATAACGAACTTTTGGAATTTGATAAAAAGGCTATGGCTATTTGCCGTGAGCAGTTTGATTATATAGATGAAATAACCGAATATAATCAGCTTAAAGTGCTTTCCGCCTTTATAAAAAACGGTGTTACCGAGTCGGCTATGGCAGGTTCAACAGGCTACGGCTATGATGACCGCGGCAGAGAGACTCTCGAAAAAGTAATGGCTGACTGTATGGGTGCAGAGGATGCGCTTATGCGTCATTCCTTTGCTTCGGGTACTCACACCCTTACGGTGTCGCTATTTGGCGTGCTCCGTCCTAACGATAAGGTGCTTGTGCTTACAGGCAGACCTTACGATACTATTACGGGTGTCTTCGGTATTGACGGATATTCAGACGGTTCATTGACTGATTTTGGGGTAAAATACGGTCAGGTGGAGCTTTTGCCTGACGGCACACCCGATATAGAAGGGATAAAGAATGCTCTTAAGACAGAGAAATGCAAAATGGCATACATTCAGCGCTCTCGCGGTTATAGTACAAGACCAAGCCTTAGAATAGCGGAAATAGAAGAGCTTATAAAAGCGGTACGCGAGGTTTCGCCTGATACGATTGTTATGGTTGATAATTGCTATGGTGAGTTTGTGGAAAAATTAGAGCCATGTCAGGTGGGCGCAGACCTTATTGCGGGTTCACTTATCAAAAACCCCGGCGGTGGAATTGCGCCAACGGGTGGCTACATCGCCGGCAGACGCGACCTCGTTGAAAAATGTGCCGGCAGAATGACCTGTCCCGGTGTGGGCAGAGAGGTTGGCGCCACATTAGGTCATAGCAGAGAGTTGTATCTCGGTTTGTATCAGGCTCCTCATGTTGTGGGCGAGGCGGTAAAGACCGCAGTTTATACGGCGGCTTTGTTTGAACTTTTAGGTTTTGAGGTTACTCCTTTCGCAAACGAAAAGAGGGGCGATATAATTCAATGCATTACCCTCGGTAGTGCCGAGGGAATGATAGCCTTCTGTCAGGGTATGCAAAGCGGAGCTCCTGTCGATTCCTTTGTTATTCCGGAACCGTGGGATATGCCCGGCTATACCGACCCTGTAATTATGGCGGCAGGTGCCTTTACTTTGGGGGCTTCAATTGAGCTTTCGGCAGACGGTCCGTTGCGTGAGCCATATGCTGCGTGGATGCAAGGCGGACTTAATTTTCATAGTGCCAAGGCAGGAGTTTTGTTGGCGGCACAAAAAATGAAAAGCAATGGTGCACTTAAAATTTGATATACAATACTATATATTAGGAGTTTAAAATGAAGAAAATATTTTCGGGCGAGATATACGAGGTTATGCCCCTTTCAAACGGCATTATCTTTTCCTACTGCAAGGATGTTTCAGACGAGAAGGTGTTGGTTGCCTATAAAATGATATCCTTTGATACGGGCAGATTCACCGATGTGGCAAGAAATATTTACCTTATTACTAAGTTCGGAAATAATTATAAGGCGATTATGTCCTTCTGTGAAAACTTTATTACGGTAAAATCCATAGTTCTTCCGGGTGGCAAGGTGTTTTTGCTCTCGCCTGACGGAAAGGCTCAGCTTATCGATAATGATGCAACACCTGTTTGGACGGGTGACCTCACATACCGTTCGAGCAAACCGTCAGATATAGTTCTTCATAATGACGCTTTGTGGGTGTGCTATGCAGATTGCAATGTGCTTTTGAGATATAACCTTTCTACAATGCGCGAAGAATTAAGAATCGGCGGATCAATGTCACCGTTTGACCGTCCAAGAAATATGTTTCTTGAGGGCGACCGCGTAATGGTAACAAATCAGGGCTCTAATAAGTTAAAAGAGGTTAATTTGAAAGATTACACGGTATTTGATTACGAAAATTTTGAGGAGCCTATTTATCAATATGTAAAAGTGGGGGATAATCGGTTTGCGGTGCTTGAATCGGGACTCTATCTTATATAGTACTAAGCCACCTGAAAACGTGTGGCTTTTTTAAAAAATAAAAATATATTTATACCTAATTTTTTTGAAAAATTAACTCGAGACATTTTAAGGGAAATGTGGTTGTAATGCCGCAAAAAAGCCCTATATATAGTGGCAAAGAAAGAAATTTAGAAAATTACAAAAAAAAAATAAAAAAATGCTTGACAAATAGAAATGCTTGTGGTAATATAATCAGGCGCTCCAAACGAGGGGCAGCAAAAACCGAGCCGAAAACGATAGCAAAAGGCTGGGGAACGGACCTTGAAAATTAAACAACGAAGAAATAAGGACCCGACGATTCTTAAGAGAAATCTTATAAATCAATGGACAATAAAAATGCGTCAGCATTTAAGTAAAGAGCTAAAAAGCTTATCTAAAGATTTTAACACCGAAGGGTGTTGAGATATAATTTTTTAGAGAGTTTGATCCTGGCTCAGGACGAACGCTGGCGGCGTGCCTAACACATGCAAGTCGAACGGAGTGTTTCGCTGAATTTGAGAGTAGCTTGCTACAGGATAATTCTTGAAACACTTAGTGGCGGACGGGTGAGTA
>JAZOUK010000027.1:0-10813 GCA_045658105.1 Acutalibacteraceae bacterium | reverse complement strand
ATAAAGAAGTCGCCCAGCAAGTCTTTCTATTAAATTCTAACAACTAGACCAATCAACTGATCTGTTGGTATACCAACGAGAAACCAACCATCTCCCATTTCAATTCGAGTGTGAATCCATTCACCGTCTATCAAAACGTCTAAACATTCGCCACAGCGAAGTCCACCATAATAATCCGCCAACCCAAAGCGGATATCCATCCGGCCACTTTCTTCGTCAGTAACCATAGTGCCTTGTCTCATTACAAGAGATTTTTCGGCATCATCAAGAACCTTTTGTTCTATTTCCCTTTTATAGATCTTGCGCAGATATTCATCAAAAATAGTTCTGCGAATCAAGACCTTCTTACCGATCTTATAAACAGCTCCGGCCTCACGTGCCATGCGTGTAAAAGATTTCAAACCAAGGCCATAATAATCGGCACCTTGATATAACGTAATAAAATCGTGCTTTTGCATCTCGATATCCTCGTCGTCAAGCATGTCCGAGAACATCCAAAGGTTTCCACTCATTTTTGTTCCTCCTTGGGGAGCAGGGTGCTTGGCTCATGGAACCTTTCCAAATACTCCTCAAAAATGTCGCGGTTAATCAAAACCGTTCCGTCCATACGGTAAATAGCGCCGGCTTCACTGGCAAGCTCTAATATTTTTTTGTGCTGCAGGCTGTAAACAATCTCTGCATCCTTGTATCGCAAAAATTGCCTGCGAATTCTCTTGGCGCTCTCTCTAACGTCGTTTCTCTTTTTCAGATCGTAGTATGCTTTTGTCTCTTCACTAATCATGGTATTCAGTCCCTTTCAGATAATAATGGTTGTCATGACAAAAGCAGACCCAACGAAAAAAGAGAACACCTCTTGAAATTTCTTTCAATAAGTGTTCTCTGAATAGCAAGTGCTATATTGTGTTTCGTCCTGCCAACAATTCATATTGCATCACAATTCTTCAAAATTATACGAAAAATTGTTGTCAATTTGTTGTCAACTCGGATTTGAAGTGCCAAAAACCCTTGATTTTACTGGGTTTTTTAGTCCAAAGGCTTCATTGTGGGGAAAAGGATTACTTCTCTTATCGTATCAGAGTTAGTGAGAAGCATTACAGCTCTATCAATACCAATTCCCATACCACCTGTTGGAGGCATACCATATTCCATTGCATTGAGAAAATCCTCATCAAGCATCTCTGCCTCATCATCACCACGGTCACGAAGTTCAAGCTGTTTCATAAAGCGTTCACGCTGAACAATCGGGTCATTAAGCTCAGAATATGCATTTGCAAGCTCGCTATGACATATAAAGAGCTCAAATCTTTCTGTAAGTCTTGGGTCTTCAGGAGAAGCCTTTGTAAGAGGGGAGACCTCAACAGGATACATTGTGATAAATGTGGGCTGAATAAGCTTATCCTCAACACGTTGGTCGAAACAAGCGTAAAGAGCGTTACCCCAAGTTTTATCAGCAGTATCAGCAAGCTCAACACCGATAGCAGTAGCTGCTGCAACGGCTTCAGCGTCATCAGTTATTGCACCAAAATCAATTCCAACATACTCTTTAACTGCATCAACCATAGTGAGTCTGCGCCAACCGGGAGCAAGGTTAATCTGCTCACCCATCCACTCAACCTCATAAGTTCCTAAAATTTCCTTTGCTGCACCTGAAATGATACCCTCTGCAATATCCATCATATCGTGGAAATCGGCATATGCCTGATACAATTCAACGGTAGTAAACTCAGGATTATGTTTGGGATCCATACCTTCATTACGGAAGATTCTGCCAATCTCATATACCCTATCCATACCGCCGACAATAAGCCTCTTTAGCGGAAGCTCAGTTGCGATTCTCATATACATAGGAATGTTTAAAGTATTATGATGGGTGATAAACGGACGTGCAGCTGCGCCACCTACAATAGTATTAAGTACAGGAGTCTCAACCTCGATATAATTCATATCGTCAAGATATTTACGCATAAACTTAATGAATTTCGAACGAATAACAAAATTACGCTTAACATCAGGATTCATGATAAGATCAACATATCTTTGACGGAATCTTAAATCATTATTAGTAAGACCGTGGAATTTTTCGGGTAGGGGAATAAGTGATTTTGAAAGTAATGTTATAGAGGTTGCGTGAACAGAAATTTCACCTGTTTGAGTTTTAAAAACAGTACCCTCAACACCGATAATATCACCAATATCCCACTTTTTGAAGCCTGCGTAAACTTCTTCGCCAACATCATCTCTGCGAACATAAAGTTGGATTTTACCGCTACAGTCAGAAAGACCTACAAAGCTTGCCTTACCCATAATTCTGCGAGCAAGAATCCTACCAGCTATTTTAACAGACTTTCCCTCATACTCCTCAAAATTTTCTTTAATTGTCATTGAGTCTGTATTAAAATCAAACTTTGTGATTTTAAAGGGGTCGTTTCCTGATTCCTTTAAATTTGTAAGCTTTTCGCGTCTTAATCTTAATATTTCATTAAGCTCCTGCTGAACCTCTGTCTTATTAATATTATTTTCTGACATAACTTAAACCTTCCTTGGTTTTACTTTGAAATTTCTATTATTTTAAGCTTAAACTCTCCGCCCGGCGCTTCAACAATGACTTCGTCGTTGAGCTTCTTGCCAAGCAAAGCTTTTCCTACAGGTGACTCATCAGAAATTTTACCCGTTCTTGGGTCAGCTTCTGTAGAGCCAACAACCCTATACTCAAGCTCATCACCGAATTCAACATCAAGAACCTTTACCCTGACGCCAATTATTACTGTCTTAGCTTTACCTTTAATATCCTCAATAATTTCAATGTTCTTGAGCATTGCTTCTAATTCAGCAATACGTGCCTCAATTTTAGCTTGTTCATTCTTAGCTTCGTCATATTCGCTGTTTTCGGATAAATCACCATATCCGCGAGCAACCTTAATTTTTTCAGCGATATCAGCTCTTCCAAAGGTTTTTAAATGCTCTAATTCGTCTTGTAACTTCTTCAAACCATCATCTGTGATTTTAATTGTCTTAGCCATAAGAAAACCTGCTTTCTTGTTTTTTTGTTTAGTAGGTTCTGCACAAAGACCATCCGCCGCGATATTGCGTGCAAACCTTATATTGCTAATCACATAAACTATATTATATAATTAATAAATCAACTTGTCAAGCTATAAATAAATATTTATTTTAATCCTTGACAAATATATATATAATAATATATTATATGTTTAAAAGAGATTTTTCAATTTGGAAATTTCTGATAAATTACATAAATGTGAGGAAGTTTTTTATGAAGAAAAAAGTAGTTATTATCATTGCGGCTGTAGTTGTTTCGCTTGCAGTTCTTATTGCTGCTGCAGTAATGTTTTTGCCATCACTTTTTAATGAGAAGGTAGATTCAAGCAGCGGTACTGTTATCTCTGTTGGTGAGGTTTCAGGTAGGGAAGGAGACACTGTTAAGGTCCCTGTTAAAATAAGCGGTAATCCAGGATTTATGGCTTGTATGTTTGAGTTGGAGTATGACACTAAAAACCTTAAGTATGTTGATTATAAGAAAGGCGATTTCCTTAAGGATTACGAAACTGCTGATAGTGACGGAAAAGTTCGCTTTATCTCAGTAGAAGATGGTGACACAAAAGAAAACGGCGTTATGGTTTATCTTAACTTTGAAATTCTTGACGGCGCAAAAACATCAGAAATCAAGCTTAACATCCCTGAAAACAGCATCTGCAATTATAATGAAGAAGTCATTACTGCAAAGGCTGAAAACGGCAAAGTTAAAGTTAAATAATATTTCTAAAAAGAATAAGAGCTTCGCAGATTTTTGCGAAGCTCTTTTTATAACTAATTATTGATGATATAACAAATTATAAACTATACTTTGAGGAATACATATTGAAATCGTCTACATAGGCACCTGTTGCTGCAGTCTTGATCCTGTTAAGATATTTATGTGCATCAAGCATATCGGTAGGCAATTGCATAGTGTATACAGCGATATTTGAGCAATGGTCAGAAATCCTTTCATAATTAGTAAGAAGATCGGATAAAACAAAGCCCAATTCAATTGTACAGTTGCCTGCCTGAAGCCTTGAAAAATGTAATGTTTTTAGCTGCTTTTTAAGGTTATCAATAACCTGCTCAAGCGGCTCTACATGAGAAGAAAGCTCAGCATCATCGTTGCAGAATGAAGTCACAGTCATATCCATAATTTCAATAATAGCTTCTGTAATAATAGAAATTTCACGAAGCGCATCGCTTGAGAATGAAATACCCTTGCTATGCATTTCTTGTGAAACCTTGCAAATATTCATAGCATGGTCGCTTATACGTTCAAAATCGCCTATACTGTGAAGCAATCGAGCAACACTATGAGAAGCAGATTCACCAAGGTCGCTACGGCTTAGTCTTACAAGATAAGTTCCAAGCTTATCCTCATATTTATCTGTAAGTGCTTCTTCTTCTTTGACTTCGTTAATCTTTTCAGCGTTATATTCACCTAAAACATCAATAGATTTTAACAAAGAGTTTTTAGTAAGCATAGCCATCTCGTTCGCAAGTCTGTGACATTCAGAGATTGCAAGGGGAGTATTGTTGAAAATACGCTCGTCCAAAAATACAGTATGAGTTTTTTCCTCATCATTATTGCGAACAACGATTTCACAGAATTTAATAAGTAATTTTTTAACAGGGAGTAGAAGAATTGTGTCAATTACATTAAATAATGAATGAACAATTGCAACACCAACCATTGTTATTTCTGCTAATAGAATATTAATTCCAAATACTTTTAATACATATAGAATAATCATACAGAAAAGTGAGCCAAAAACATTAACAGCAAAATGCATAACAACAACGCGTTTTGCGTTTTTATTGGTTCCGACACAAGATAAAAGGGCTGTAACACAAGTACCGATATTAGCGCCAAGCACAAGCGGAATTGCCATTTCCCAAGTAATACCGCCTGAAAGTGCTAAAGCCTGCACAATACCTATTGTTGCGGCAGAAGACTGAATTACGCCTGTAAAAATTGTGGAAATCAACAAAGCTAATATAGGACTTTTAAGTGTTGCTAAGAATGTATCAAATCCATCTAATGTTCTAACAGATTTCATTGAATCACTCATAAGCTCCATACCAAACATAAGAACAGCAAAACCAATAAAGATAAGACCTAAATTTTGCTTTTTTTCTGTTTTGCTTACCATTCGTAGTATAATACCAACAAAAGCAAGAATTGGGGCAAAGGTCATGGGTTGCAAAAGAGTAATGAAGAAATTACCTTCACCAATACCGGCAAGGCTTAATAGCCAAGCAGTCAGCGTTGTTCCTACATTCGATCCCATTATCATACCGAATGTATTAGAAAAATCAAGTATACCAGAGTTTACAAGTCCTACAAGCATTACGGTAAAAGCGGATGACGATTGTATCGCCACGGTTACACCTGCGCCCAAAAAGAAGCCTGTAAAAACATTAGAGGTCACTTTATTCATAACCTTTTCAAGACCGCCGCCAGCCATTTGCTCAAGACCGCCTGACATTGTGCTCATTCCGTAAAGGAAGAAAGCGAGACCACCTAAAAGCATTGCTGTCATAGTTAATATCTGTGTCATAATTTTTCTCCTATCTCTAATTGTGACATATATGAGATAATATTTTAAATTTAAAACTCAATAGCCTTTTCAATATAATCCTTTAGCTCAGAAATAGCTATACGCTTTTGCTCCATAGTATCACGGTCGCGAACGGTAACACGTCCGTCTTCAAGTGAATCGAAATCGTAGGTAATACAGATTGGTGTACCGATTTCATCCTCTCTGCGGTAACGCTTACCGATAGAACCAGCCTCATCAAAATCAACAGGGAAGTATTTAGATAGCTCAGAATATACCTCTAACGCCTTTTCAGAGAGCTTTTTAGAAAGAGGGAGAACTGCCGCCTTAAAGGGTGCAAGAGCAGGGTGGAAGTGCATTACAACGCGTGTATCGCCTTTTTCGTCAACTTCCTCATCATATGCATTACAAAGGAAGGCTAAAAGCACACGGTCGGCGCCCAAGGACGGCTCAATAACATAAGGTACATACTTTTCATTTGTTTCAGGGTCAAAATATTCCATAGGCTCGCCTGAATGATTGCTATGTTGAGTAAGGTCGTAATCAGTTCTGTCAGCAACACCCCAAAGCTCGCCCCAACCAAATGGGAACAAGAACTCAAAGTCGGTTGTTGCCTTAGAATAGAAGCAGAGCTCATCCTTATCATGGTCACGAAGTCTCAAGCTATCTTCATCAATTCCAAGATTTAATAACCAATCGCGACAGTATGAACGCCAAAAATCAAACCACTCAAGATCTGTACCCGGTTTACAGAAGAATTCAAGCTCCATCTGCTCAAACTCACGAATGCGGAAAATAAAGTTACCAGGTGTAATCTCGTTTCTAAAAGATTTACCAATTTGAGCAACACCGAAAGGAACCTTTTTACGGGTTGTACGAGCAATATTCTTGAAGTTTACAAATATACCCTGTGCAGTTTCAGGACGAAGATATAGGGTAGAGGCACTGTCCTCAGTAACACCCTGAAATGTTTTGAACATCAGATTAAATTTACGGATGTCTGTAAAATCCTTAGAACCGCAATGTGGACAACAGATGCCTTTTTCACGTATATAATCCATCATTTCCTGATCGCTCATAGCAGCAGGGTTATCTGAAAGACCATTTTCTGAAACATAATCTTCAATAAGCTTATCCGCTCTGTGACGAGTTTTACAGCTTTTACAATCCATAAGTGGGTCTGAGAAGCCACCAAGATGTCCCGAAGCAACCCATGTTTCAGGATTCATAAGGATTGCGCTATCAAGTCCTACATTATAAGGACATTCCTGAACAAATTTTTTCCACCAAGCTTTTTTAATGTTGTTTTTAAGTTCTACACCTAAAGGACCGTAATCCCATGAGTTAGCAAGTCCTCCGTAAATCTCACTGCCCGGATATACAAATCCGCGACCCTTTGCAAGGGCGACAATGGTTTCCATACTCTTTTTTGCATTTTCCATATTTTTCACCATATCCTTTAATTGAGAATTAATTTTCCCATTATTTAGCCAATTTCTCACAGATATAATATTACACAAAAAATAAAAAAAGTCAACTAATTAATTCACTTGACATATTTATTTATATGGTTTATACTCTATTTATAGAATTTTTTATTAAATTTTATATTTGATAACAATAAACATTGTTTGAATAAACACTGCAAAGGAGATTAATTATGTCAGAAACAAATTATTTGTCTTATAAGGGAAAGCCTCTTGTAAGAAGCGGAAATGAAATATATTATGGGGATATGGCTGAAGCTTATGTTGTAAAGTTCACTATACTTTCAAGCACGAATCAGGGTAATGTTGATGTTCCCGAAAAGGTTAATGTTCAGCTTTTAAAAAGTGATATTCAGCTTAGTGAAAAAGATAGGATAGTTAAAGAAACCGTTAAAGGTTCAATGTTTGAAGCTCTTGATTTTGGTTTTGTTTGGCTTGAGAGAGCGCTTAAAGAATAAAATATTAAACCGTCGTTATTCTATGTAACATAGAAAACGGCGGTTTTTTATTAGAAAATTTTGTCAGAAAGCATGGCTATTTGCTCTATTGTAAGCTGTTCTCCGCGGACAGTCTCGGTCAATCCAACCTCTGAAAGAGCTGATTTTAAAACATCTTTACTGATTCCTAAGGTGTTACTTACTGTATTAACAAGGGTTTTTCTGCGTTGCGCAAAGCAAGCTTTAACAAGTCGAAAAAAGTTTTCCTCACTTTTAACATCCACAGGCGGGTTTTCTCTTATTTTAAGCTGAATAACTGCTGAGTCTACATTTGGCGCAGGCATAAAGCTGTTTCTTCCTACCTCGAAAAGAATTTCTTTGTCTGCATAATAGGATACAGCAACGGTTACAGCGCCTGCATCACGGCTTCCGACATCTGCACAAAGTCGTACAGCAGCCTCAAGCTGGACCATAACCGTAATACTTTCAATTGGAAGTTTACTTTCGAGCAACTCCATAACAATAGGAGATGTTATGTAGTAGGGGAGATTGGCGCATACGCAAACTCTTTCGCAATCAGAAAAATTTTCACTGATAATTTGCTTCAAATCAAGCTTCATAGCGTCACCATATATAACGGTTACATTGTTACATTCAGCTAAAGTGATTGGAAGAATTTTTTTAAGCCTCTCGTCAAGCTCAATTGTAACAACATGCTTAGCACATCTTGAAAGCTCTTTAGTGAGTACACCAATTCCCGGTCCTATTTCAATAACTCCTGTATTTTTGTCACAAGCTGCTTCAGCCATAGCAGGGCATACACTTGAATCAATTAAAAAATTTTGACCAAGGCTCTTTTTAAAAGAGAATCCTGCTTTTTTTAGCAAAGATTCAACTGTTTTTATATCAGAAAGATTCATAAAACACTCCATAAATTTATTTTTAATATATTATAACTTAAAAATATCTATGTTTCAATAATATTTTAGGTGACAAATCAAAAAAAATGTGCTATACTAATTAAAATACTATTTTGGATGTGAATTTACCTTGGATAACAGATACTATGATAATGTAATTAACGAAATGCGACCTTTTTTAGATGAGAACAATTTTTCTCTAAATGATGACGGAAGCTTTTCAAATGAAACAAAATCCGTTAGAGTAGAATATAAGGAAGATAAACAGTCTTATACCTTATCTATAGCTGATTACATCGAAGAAGATGAAATTTATGGAGAATACCGTGAAATAAACTCTTGGCTTTTTGATGACTCACAGAACGCTAAGGATGCAACCTCTGTAGGCATTGACTTTGTTGTTTCAATGCGTAAGGAGCTTGGTATAAAGCTTAAAAGAGCTGTAAATAATGATATTGAATTACCGTCTGCATCGAAATCCGGAAGTATGACTGTAACAGGATTTTCTAAGAAGATGCTTGATGTTTTTCCGTCGTTAAAGGATGAATATAAAGCTCATATTGCTCAATATGGCAATTTCCTTTATATTAATTTCTTTGGTGAACATCTTGTTCCGCTTCTTAAAAACCTCTTTACTACAGGTACAAAAAAGCAAATTAAAAAGTTATATGATGTCTTTAAGGATGCATATATTAAGGGTGACAAGGATACTGTAAACATTATGGTTGCATTGCTTTGCGCTTCTGCTTATAATGACGATATTGCTACATCTGCTATAAGAGAAATGCTTGCAGAAAATTCACATTTTCTTTCATCCTTTAATAATTTTATTCCTGCATTTGCTTCAAATAAAAAACTTATGTCAGCTCTTTTAAAGTAATAAAATCAAGGGGTTAATAATATGATTTTTATAATTTTGTTTATATTTTTATTGTTGATTATTATTCCGAATGTTCGAATTGTACCACAGGCTACTGAGTATGTCATCGAGTTTCTTGGAAAATACAAAACCACATGGGGCGCTGGTCTTCATGTAAAGGTTCCATTTATTGAAAAAATTTCTAAGAAAATTACCCTTAAAGAACAGGTTTTAGATTCTCCGCCGCAGCCTGTTATTACTAAGGATAATGTAACAATGAGAATTGATACTGTTGTATATTTTCATATATATGACGCAAAGCTTTACACCTACGGTGTTGTTAATCCTATTAATGCACTTGAAAATCTTACGGCTACCACTCTTAGAAATCTTGTTGGTGAATTAGAGCTTGACGGTACTCTTACCTCGCGTGACACTATAAACGGCAAAATGACTTCAATTCTTGATGATGCAACCGACAAATGGGGTATTAAGGTAAATCGAGTAGAGCTTAAAAATATTATTCCGCCTGAAGAAATTCAAAATGCAATGGAAAAGCAAATGAAAGCTGAGCGTGACCGTCGTGAGACCTTGCTTCAGGCCGAGGGACATAAAGCTGCTGCAATCACAAGAGCTGAGGGTGATAAACAAGCATTAATTCTTGCCGCCGAGGGCGAAAGAGATGCTCGCATTGCTCGAGCAGAGGGTGAAGCAAAAGCGATTTATTTGCAGAAAAAAGCAGAAGCAGACGGTCTTAAAGCTTTAAAGGATGCTGGTGTAGATGCAGCTGTTTTAGAACTTAAAAAGTATGAAGCATTGGTAAATATGTCAAACGGAACTGCTTCTAAGCTTATTATCCCGACAGATGCTGTTACTGCTGTTACAAATAATAGTATTTTTACAGAGGTTACAGGTCTTGGTGATGTAACAAAACCTGCTCAGAAACCCAAGCTAGATACAAAGTCTGACGCTTGTTGTGATAAATAATTATATTAAATGCACTCATATTTGGGTGCATTTTTATTTATTATTTAATCATGAAATAGGTTTTTTTAAGTGTAATATCGATTATTCAACAGGGCAGGGGGGTAGAGTTAAGCTATATGACTATAAATAAATTAAAAAAGTCTCAGCAGTTAAGCTGAGACAAAGCAACTTGTATTGGATGTTCATAACCAACCTTAAACGCGGGGTATAAACTATAAAAAAGTGCCTCAACTACGCGAATTGCGTGTCGAGGCACTTGACTGGTGCCGGTGGCCGGACTCGAACCGGCACGGTGTCGCCACCGGTGGATTTTGAGTCCACTACGTCTGCCAATTCCATCACACCGGCAAAGAATTGCTTGACTATGGTATTATACAATATACTAACAAAAAAAGCTAGAGTTTTTTTATATTACTTTTGTTAATATTTTCACGATCATCGACGAATTAAATTTAGTGTAAATATGATAAGAGAAACAGTAATTAATCCGTTATAAACATTAAAGTGAAAGGAAAGATTA
>JAZOUK010000026.1:0-24900 GCA_045658105.1 Acutalibacteraceae bacterium | reverse complement strand
ATTGATAAGATTATTCCGAAACTCTATGTAGACAATGCTGAAGGGAAACTCGATGATGACCGACTAAGTTCAATGGTTGATGATTTGCAGAAGGAATCTGTTGCAATAAAGAAAGAACTTTTAGAGCTTAGCGAGGATGCTGTGCAAACAAGTAAAAGTGAGAATTACAAAATGTTCTTTGAACTCACAAGACAGCATACCCATATAGATACGCTTGATCGTGATACCTTGATTACTTTTGTCGATAGAATTGAGGTAGGACCTAAAATTCTGCCTGAAGGTAAGGTTAAAGCAAGTCACAGAAACTCCGAGTTTCAGCAAGAGATACGGATATTTTACAAGTTCGTGGGTGAAATGAACGAAATCAACAAAAATCAATAAAATATGTATAAAACTCAACCGTTTTAAGATGGGCGGGGTACACCAACCTCGTTTGCTGCTTCCATCTTAAAACGGTTGAGGGCATCTTTAGCCTCAGGTACTACATACTTAGACATTTTATTTCTCTCCTAAAAATTTTTGTATTGCGTTTGCAATATTATCTTGTGCGAAGTTTAATGCTTTATTTGTGGTAAAAAAATGAATTATTTATATTATTAAAATTTAAAAAATAATTAAACTAGTGCGTTTTTAGCAAAGAAGGACTTGAAAATGCGGCACTCCAGTTCAAAGGTTTTTACGCAAAAAAACAGCACCGAATTAAATCAGTGCTGTTTTCTGGCGGAGTAGGAGAGACTCGAACTCTCGCGCCGGGGTTTAGCCGACCTACGCCCTTAGCAGGGGCGCCTCGTCACCAACTTGAGTACTACTCCAAATTAATAAACATAACAGTATATTTAATTGTAATTAATTATAATTGATAATAAAAAATGGCGGAGAGGATGGGATTCGAACCCATGTGGGGTTGCCCCCAAACGGTTTTCAAGACCGCCTCGTTATGACCACTTCGATACCTCTCCGTACGCGACTAAGATATTTTAACACACAGTATTCAAAATGTCAATATAAACTTTTATGTTTTTTCTTTATTTAAAACTTATTTTCTGTGATATGTATAATACACAATAATGTCCATTTGAATGCCGTCAATTGAGTTGACTCCAGAAATAGTCAATCCGTCACCACTCAGTAACATATAATAGGAAGCCTCCTCGGCCATACATTTAAAAATATCAACCGCTCCGCACATAACTCGGATTTCGCCGTTGATTACCACTACTCTTCCTGCTTTGCCAATTATAACCTCCTTAACATTGCCTTCCTCGTCTCTAACACGGCGGGTTACATACTTAATTTCTCTGCCATCCATTTTATTAAGTAATTCATCTTGCTTGTCAATTTTTCTTTTTTTCTTAAAACCGAACATACTTGCACCTCAAATAAAATATATAAAAATTTTAACACTTAAAAAAATATTTGTCAATCAGTAAATATTAATGGGACGGCGGCAAATAATATGAATGGTGATTAATTTTGATAACAACAATATTGCGGGCACTTATACTTTATGTTTTTGTTACACTTGGAATAAGGCTTATGGGAAAACGGCAGATAGGTGATATGCAGCCGAACGAGCTTGTAGTTACGCTTTTACTTTCTGAAATAGCTGCAATACCGCTTCAGGATACTTCACAGCCAATATTATATGGTGTGTTGGCAATATTTACTCTTGTTATACTTGAAATAGTTGTCTCGGTAATTGCTATGAAGAGCATAGGTTTTCGCAAGCTTATGAGCGGAAAGTCGGTAGTTATTATCAAAAACGGTGATATAGATTATTATGCGATGAAAAGTGTGAGAATGACTGCGCTTGATTTAGTTGAGCTTTTAAGGGGTCAGAATGTATTTGATATATCTACCGTTGCATATGCTGTACTTGAAGTTGACGGAAATTTGAGCGTTTTGTTAAATAGCGTATCTCAGCCTGCAACAGTTGAGGACTTAAATATTTCAAAACCGCAAGAGGAGCTTTCGCTCCCTGTCATCAGTGACGGAAAGATACTTCCCGAATCACTTGAAGTGTTAGGTTTGAGTGTTTCCGATTTACAGAAGCAACTTAAAAAACAAAAGTTGAGTAAAGAATCGGTATTGCTTATGATGATGGACAGAAACAAGAAGACTAATATTGTAAAAAAAGAGGTAAGAAAATGAAACGACTTATATCGGCGGCAGTTTTGTTTGTTTTTATAATTGTTTGCTTCTTTTCGGGCTACGGTTATATAAAGAATGTTTGTAAAAATGCAGACAGTCTTTTAACTGATTGCAAAAATTCATTTGAAAGAGAAGCGGATGCAACCGAGCAAACGGAAAAGCTGATTAGATATTGGTCGGAAAAAGAAAATACTCTTTCAATATTTACAAATCATTCTGCAATTGATGAAATTGAGTTAGCGATAGATGAGCTTAAGGTTTACTCCTCGGCGACTGAAAACAAATATTTTTATGAGCGTTTTTCTAAGGTGAAAACGCTTATTCACCAAATGCTTGAGGACACAAAACCAAGTATGCACAGTGTTCTTTAGAGGCTTTAACGGACAGGCGGGGAGCCTGTCCCTACATATTTGATAACGATATAATAGTTTGAATTTAAGCTTATAAAGCCGTAGTGTTACAAAGAATTACATTAACTTTTTTGTTTTTCTTTTTACAGTTTTTAATTACAAAGTGTGTGCCTTTGGAATTACCGTCCCAAAAGGCGAGAACCCCGTCGGCGTAATCAATAATTTGAATATTTCTTTTTAGCGGAGCACCTCTTTTATATTTTTTGTAATCGGGCAGAAATTCCGTAAGCTTAAGTCCGTTTTGCAGAGCATAGCTACGGGCGCAGCTATCCACACCCTTTGCACCGCCCGATACTATTTCGGTTGTATTCTCAGGAATATAATCTCCTAAATTTTCAACCATAACATTTCTTGAACCAATAATAGCTATTTTCATTAATACAATCCTCATTTATATGCGTCAATTTAACACTATAATACCACCATTTTTGTTTCAATGCAATATTTCAATTATAATTAAACCATAATAAAGTTAAAATGACTTCAATGAGGTGTCAAAATGGATGATAAATTATTGCGTTATACATTAAGAGTAGACCGTGTCCTTTTTCAAAAGTTCCGTTATGTTGCTGAGTCAGAAGGTCGCTCTGCTAATAAGGAGATTGAGCAGTTTTTAAAAAGGCATGTACAGTCATTTGAAGAAAAGCACGGTGAAATAAAGCTTGATTAATTTGTAAAAAAAGAACAGATACATTGGAGAAAATCCGTGTATCTGTTCTTTTATATTGTAGCAGATGTATTGTAGGGGACGGCGCCTCGACGTCTTGTTAAAATTCATCTTAATTAACGGGCGTTCGGGGACGCACGCCCCTACATTTTTATAATTTAGTTTATATCCGTTCAAATAAAAGCTTATTCGGTTCTAAGCGCTGTCACAGGGTCTTTTTTGGCAGCAATCTTAGAGGGTATAAGACCTGCAATAAATGTGAGAAGCATACTGATAATTACAAGTACAATGGCGCCCTGAGTTGGCAAAACAGCAAGACCCGCAATATCTGTAACAGCTTTTATAATCGCGTTAATCGGTATAAGCAAAAGGATTGTAACCAAAATTCCCAATGCGCCTGCTACGAATCCGACTATAAGCGTTTCTGCATTGAAAACGCGGGAAATATCTCTTTTCGAAGCGCCCATTGCGCGGAGAATACCGATTTCCTTAGTACGCTCAAGTACGGAAATATAGGTAATAATTCCAATCATAATAGAAGAAACTATAAGTGAAATACTTACAAATGCTATAAGAATGTAGCTGATTGCATTTATTATTGTAGTTACAGAAGACATCATAAGTCCTATATAGTCGGTATAGGTGATTTTTTCTTCCTCGTCAACCTTATCGTTATATTTATTAATAAGCTCGGAAATTTTATCCTTTGATTCGAAATCCTTGGGATATATATTTATAACTGACGGGTTTGCAAGGTTGGAAACACCCATAAGAGAGAGGTTGCTTTCATAGGTTGCAGTACCACTTTGTGCTGAAAGAGCGTTTACAAATATCTGAGTGATTTCCTCGTCCGACTTGCCTTGACCCTTAAGCTGAGAAATATAGGCGGTATACTGTTGCTGTTCAGAGGCGGGGAGGGTTGAGATATATCCCTGAAGCTGTTGGAAATTCATATTTTCGAAGTTGTTTTCAAAAGGCATACCGGTGAGAACATTTTTAGTCTCGTCAGCCTTTTGAGCCTTAACTATTTCGCTCTCGTTAACCTCGGTTATCAGTTTTTCCATAAGCTCACGCTTGTAGCCTACAAATCCGCTTGTCTGGTCATTAACCGCATTTTCGGCAGGGCAGAGAATACCAACAACCTTTATTGTTTCAGCATCTTCAAGCTTTGAACGAACGAATATTTGGTCTTTTGTTTTGTCTATCCATATACCATTTTCGCTCTTTTCAAAATAATCGGTATTTAGAAGTAGTTTAAACTCTAAATCGAGAATTTCGTCATAGGTGTACGAAGCTTCGGCTGTGGCTTCGGTTTTTTCGCCCCGCTTTGCCTGTTCAACCATTTCCTTAAGCTCGTTTTGGTCTTTAAGCCCCAGGGAATAAAGGGTGTAGTCGCTTATCTGCTTGTTGCGGTTTACAACAATTACAACCTCGTTGTACTTCTTAGGTAATTCACCTGCAAGCACTTCGTACTGCTTTCCAAGGAATTCTTCGTCATCAAAAAGCTGATGCCACACTTCGGTGTTCATCATTCCCATTGTGCTCATAGAGCCCATAGTCGATGAATTTTCAACAGTTGTACCCATACTCGACATTATAGTATTGAATACCTGATTTGGATTAATGTGAGTACCATCGGCTGAGTAGATGTTCATTACAGTTTTGTAGCCGTATTCAATATTACTTGTATATAGGTCGAAATCCTCGGTTTTTTCTATATGTGTCTTAAATTTTTCAAGATTATTTGCCGAAATGCTGTTTATCATCGTACTCATCATTTCGGTCATAATGTTCTGAGAATAAATTTTGTCTCCGTCTTTTTCCACATCCTCGGTTTGCTCTCCCATAAGGTCATTGGCAAGACTACTCATATCCATACCGGCTTCCTCAATGGTTATGGGATAGCTTGAAAGGGTTTCCTCCTCGACTCGGCGGATGTAAGCATTAACACCGCTTGAAAGTGATAATATAAGAGCAATACCTATTATGCCTATGGACCCTGCAAATGAGGTGAGCAGAGTTCTTGTTTTTTTAGTCATAAGGTTATTGAGAGAAAGGAAAAGGGCGGTCAAAAATTTCATTGACGGCTTTTTCTCTTTTGTTTTTGGTGGTTCTTTTTCGTTTTCGGTATGATATGGCATAGTATCGTCTATAACGCTACCGTCAAGAAGCTTTATAATTCTTGTGGAATACTCCTCTGCAAGATCGGGATTATGTGTTACCATTATAACGAGCTTATCCTCGGCTATTTCTTTTAACAGCTTCATAATCTGTACCGAGGTCTCACTGTCAAGCGCGCCTGTAGGCTCGTCGGCAAGAAGAATATCAGGATTATTAATGAGAGCTCTTGCGATGGCTACGCGTTGCATCTGTCCGCCAGACATCTGATTTGGCTTTTTATTGATTTGGTCTGCAAGACCAACCTTTTCGAGCGCCTCTAACGCTCTTTTTCTGCGCTCTGACTTAGAAACACCCGAAAGTGTGAGAGCTAATTCTACATTTGAAAGCACGGTTTGGTGGGGGATAAGGTTATAGCTTTGAAAAATAAAGCCTATTGTGTGATTGCGGTAATTATCCCAATCGCTATCCTTATAAAGCTTTGTTGACCTTCCGTTTATAAATAGGTCGCCGTCGGTATATCGGTCAAGACCGCCTATTATGTTTAAAAGGGTGGTTTTACCGCAACCCGACTGACCGAGAATAGATACAAATTCATTTTCGCGAAATTCAATATCAATTCCTCTAAGAGCTTCAACCTTAGTGTCGCCCGAAGCGTAAACTTTGGTAATATTTTTAAGCTTTAACATTTAATGCATATCCTTTCAATTTTTTAAACTAACATATTTTACCACCAAATTAATAACAAATTATTAATAATATAATAAAATTTCAGAAAATTATTTATTTTATCTGCTCTAAACTGAAAAAATAAATAAAAAATACATATAACGACACAATATATTATTTTTACCTACAATTTTAAAATATTTATTTACAAATGAGAAAAAAAGTGTTATTATAATATGCGTATGAGAAGACCGATTGTTAATTTTTTGTCATTCAAACGGTTCTGACTCAAAAATATTATTTAGGAGGAATTTTCAATGGCCAGAAAATTCAAAACGATGGACGGTAATAACGCCGCTGCTTATGTATCTTATGCGTTTACAGAAGTAGCAGGTATTTATCCTATTACCCCGTCAAGCCCGATGGCTGACTATGTTGATCAGTGGTCTGCACAGGGATTAAAAAATATTTTCGGTACAACCGTAAAGGTTTCCGAAATGCAGTCTGAAGCAGGTGCTGCAGGTACAGTTCACGGTTCACTTAATGCCGGCGCTCTTACCACTACTTACACCGCTTCTCAGGGTCTTTTACTTATGATCCCTAATATGTATAAGATTGCGGGTGAATTGCTCCCCAGCGTGTTCCACGTATCTGCACGTTGCGTAGCTTCTCACGCTCTTAACATCTTCGGCGACCATTCTCACGTTTATGCTTGCCGCCAGACAGGTTTTGCAATGCTTGCTGAAACCAATACACAGGAAGTTATGGACCTTGGCGCTGTAGCTCACCTTGCTACAATTAAGTCACGTGTTCCTTTTATCAACTTCTTTGACGGTTTCCGTACCTCTCACGAAATTCAGAAGATTCAGGTATGGGATTATGAGGACCTTAAGGAAATGTGCGATATGGATGCTGTAGATGCATTCCGCAAGCGTGCTCTTAATCCTGAGCATCCCGTAATGCGCGGTTCACACGAGAACGGCGATATCTTCTTCCAGCACAGAGAGGCTTGTAACAAGTATTATGATGCTACTCCTGCTATCGTTGAAGAATATATGGACAAGGTTAATGCTAAGCTTGGCACAGACTATAAGCTCTTTAACTATTATGGTGCTCCCGATGCTGAAAAGATTATAATTGCTATGGGCTCTATCTGCGACGTTGCAGAGGAAGTTATTGATTATATGGTAGCAGCAGGTGAGAAGGTTGGTCTTGTTAAGGTTAGACTTTACCGTCCTTTCTCTGCTGAGAAGTTAGTTGAAGCTATTCCTGAGACTGTTAAGAAGATTGCTGTTCTTGACAGAACTAAGGAACCCGGTTCTTTGGGTGAGCCTCTCTACCTCGATGTTGTTGCTGCTCTTGCTAAGACAGGCAGAAAGATTGATACTGTTGTAGGCGGTCGTTACGGTCTCGGCTCTAAGGACACACCTCCTTCAAGCATTTTTGCTATCTATAATGAGCTTTCTAAAGATGCTCCTAAGGCTCAGTTCACTCTGGGTATTAACGACGATGTTACCAACCTCTCACTCGCTGAAGAAGAGGCTCCCAACACCGCTGCTGAGGGTACTATTGAATGTAAGTTCTGGGGCCTCGGTGGTGACGGTACTGTTGGAGCTAACAAAGACTCTATCAAGATTATCGGTGACCATACCGACAAGTATGTTCAGGCATACTTCCAGTATGACTCTAAGAAGACCGGCGGTATCACTATTTCTCACTTGAGATTCGGTGATAAGCCTATCAAGAGTCCTTACTATATAAATAAGGCTGACTTTGTTGCTTGTCATAACCCCTCTTATGTAATTAAGGGTTACAAGATGGTTAACGATGTTAAGCCCGGTGGTGTATTCCTTATCAACTGTCAGTGGAATGCTGAGGAGTTAGATAAGTATATGCCTGCTGAAGCTAAGCGTTATATTGCTAAGAATAACATTCAGCTTTATACTGTTAATGCTATCGATTTGGCAGCTCAGATTGGTCTTGGTAAGCGTACAAATACCGTTCTTCAGTCTGCATTCTTCTCACTTTCTAAAGTTCTTCCTGCTGAAGAGGCTATCGGCTATATGAAGGAAAAAGCTCAGAAGTTCATGAAGAAGGGTAAAGAAATTGTTGAAATGAACGAGAAGGCTATCGACGCAGGTGCTACCGCTTACGTTAAGATAGATGTACCCGCTGATTGGGCAAATGCTGTTGATGCTAATGTTGCTGATGCTGCTGATGATACTTCTAAGCTGGTTAAGATGGTTGATAACATCATGAAGCCGGTCGGTCTTATGAATGGTGATTCTCTCCCTGTATCTGCATTTATGGACCATGCTGACGGTACATTTGAGCAGGGTGCTTCTGCACACGAGAAGCGCGGTGTTGCAGTTCTCGTTCCTGAGTGGAATGCTGATACATGTATCGGTTGTAACAAGTGTGCATTTGTATGTCCTCATGCTACAATTCGTCCTTATGCTCTTTCTGCTGAAGAGAAGGCAGCTGCTCCTGCAAACCTTAAGGTTGCTACAAAAGAGAAGCTTGCAACAAATAAGGGTTATGCTTATACAATGACTGTTTCTCCGCTTGACTGTATGGGTTGTGGCGTTTGCGTTGGCGAGTGTCCCACAAGTTCACTCAAGATGGTTGCACAGAGCTCACAGCTTGCTGAGCAGGATGTATTTGATTACTGTGTTGCTAATGTTACCGAAAAGCCTGAGCTTGCAACTGATGCAAATGTTATCACTTCTCAGTACAAGAAGCCATTGCTCGAGTTCTCAGGTTCTTGCGCAGGTTGTGCTGAAACTGCATATGCTCGTCTTGTAACTCAGCTCTTCGGTGATAAGATGTACATCTCTAACGCTACAGGTTGTTCTTCAATTTGGGGCGGTCCTGCTGCTACATCACCTTACACTGTAAATGCTGACGGTCACGGTCCTGCTTGGGCTAACTCACTCTTTGAGGATAACGCTGAGCACGGCTACGGTATGTACCTCGGCCAGAAGGCTATTCGCGATGGTCTTATTGCTCAGGTAAAGGAAATGGCTGATAGCGATAAGGCTTCAAGTGAGTTCAAGGCTGCAGCTGAGGCTTACTTTGCTACTATTGATGATACTAATAAGAATTCTGCTGCTGCAGATGCTCTTATTGCTGAAATTGAAAAGGCTGCTGAGAAAGGTTGTCCTGTAGCTCCTGCTATTCTTGCTAAGAAGGAGTTCCTTGCTAAGAAGTCTATCTGGATCTTCGGTGGTGACGGTTGGGCATACGATATCGGCTTCGGCGGTGTTGACCATGTTCTCGCTACAGGTGATAATGTAAACATTATGGTATTTGATACTGAGGTTTACTCTAATACAGGCGGACAGGCTTCTAAAGCTTCTAACATCGGTCAGGTTGCTCAGTTCGCAGCTGCTGGTAAGGCTATTAATAAGAAGAGCCTTGCTGAGATTGCAATGTCTTACGGCTATGTTTATGTAGCTCAGATTGCTATGGGCGCTGATATGAATCAGACTCTTAAGGCTATTAAAGAGGCTGAGGCTTATAATGGTCCTTCAATCATTATCTGCTACTCACCTTGCGAAATGCACTCTATTAAGGGTGGTATGGTTAACTGCCAGAACGAGATGAGAAAGGCTGTTGCTTGCGGATATTGGGATATGTTCCGTTACAATCCTGCACTCAAGGCAGAGGGTAAGAACCCATTCAGTCTTGATAGCAAGCCTGCAACTGCTGATTATAAGGAATTCATCCTTAACGAGGCTCGTTACTCTTCACTTACCCGCTCATTCCCTGATCGTGCAGAGGCTCTCTTTGAGCAGGCTTCTGAGGCTGCTAAGGCACGCCGTGCACATCTCGAGAAGTTGGTAGAGCTTTACGGTAAACAGTAAAACTTAATATTCCTTATTTATTGTCTTTAGCTTTTTATAGTTGAAATTTAATTAAATAGGGTACAAAAGCACTTGTGAATCTTACGGTTCACAGGTGCTTTTTTTGCTTTTTTAAAAATTTATAAAAAAATTAAAAAAATAACTTGATTTTTTTGAAAAAAGGCTATATAATACAAAATAGTGGTGCAAAGTGTATTAAAAAACCATTAAAGTGTGTTAAAGTGGTGTAAATGGAGGTGAAAATCATGCTTTTTGGTGGCTTCGACCATAAAATAGATAAAAAGGGCAGGGTTTTCATTCCGTCCGCTTTTCGTGATGAGCTTGGTGAAAGCTTTATTATCTGCCGCGGTATTTATGGTAAGCGTTGTCTTTGTGTATACTCAGCAGAGCAGTGGAAGCTGTTGGTGGAAAAAATCGGAACTCTGCCAAGTACGAAATCAAGTGCTGTGAAAAGATTTTTGTATGATGGCGCTTTTAATGTGGAGTTTGACACACAGGGCAGAATACTCGTTCCGCCAACGCTTAGAGAATATGCCGAATTTGATAGCGAGGTTCATATAATAGGTATGGACTCAAATCTTGAGATTTGGGATTGCAGGCTTTGGAAAGAGGAAAACGAAAGCAATACACTCGAACAGATTTCGACTGTTATGGAAGAACTAAACTTTTAATTATGGAATTTAATCATATATCTGTTTTGTTAAATGAGACCGTTGAGGCATTAAATATTAGACCTGACGGTATATATGTGGATGGTACTGCTGGTGGAGCAGGGCATTCAAGTGAGATTGCAAAAAAACTTGATAATGGCTTGCTTATAGCTCTTGACCGCGACCCTGATGCTGTAAAGATAGCTACTGAAAGGCTTAAAAAATATCCTGCGAGGGTTGTAAACAGTAATTTCAGCGAAATGGCGTCTGTTATAAATCAAATGGGTATCGATGGTGTAGACGGTATTCTTCTTGATTTGGGAGTTTCTTCTTATCAGCTTGATACAGCAGAGAGAGGTTTTTCATATCACAAGGAAGCTCCACTTGATATGCGTATGAGTAAGAGTGGTATATCAGCGGCAGATATTGTTAATAATTTTACTGCTGAGGAGCTTTGTGATATATTTCGTAGATTTGGTGAAGAAAAATTCGCAATGCGTATAGCGAACAGAATTGTTACCGAAAGGGAGAAGGGTAAAATCAACTCCACGACTGCGTTGGCAGAAATTATAGCTTCTGCCGTACCTGCTGCCGCAAGGAGAGACGGACATCCCGCAAGACGGGTGTTTCAGGCGCTCAGAATTGCGGTAAACGGCGAGTTGGATGCTTTAGCAAAAGCGCTTGACGATTGCTTTGAGCTTTTAAATAAAGACGGTGCGCTTGCAATCATAACATTCCATTCTCTTGAAGACAGAATGGTAAAGCAGAAATTTAAAGAATATTGTACAGGCTGTACCTGTCCGCCTGACTTTCCGGTTTGCGTGTGCGGAAAGACACCAAGAGGCAGGCTATACACAAGAAAACCTATTGAACCCTCAAAAGAGGAGCTTGAAATCAATCCCCGCAGCAGAAGTTCAAAGCTAAGGGTAATAATAAAGAATTAGGAGAAGAAATAATGAATAATCTTAAGTATTATAATGAAAGTCTTGCTTACGATTTTGAGATGTTTATGCCTAAGACTGCCGCAAAACCGCAGCCTAAGGATAATATTGTTGTAATGCCTAAGGTTGCAAATAAGGCAAAAAAGCGTAAGGTTGCCGCCGCGAGAGCTCTATCTATACCTACAACGCTCATTCTTTGCACGGCTATGGTGCTTGCAGGTCTTTGTGGTAATATTGCTTTGAGATTGGAAATCAATGAGGTTAGTGCAGAAATTAATGATGTAAAGGCTACTATTGCTGAGTTGGATAGCGAAAAGACAAGCCTTGAGGTGGAAATGCAGAGGCGTATTTCTTACGCAAACCTTGAGCTTGAGGCAGTTCAGCTTGGAATGAAGAAGCCTGAAAAAGAAAACGTAACCTATATAAGAGTGAACAATAAAAATGCCGCAGTAACAAAAGACGGCAGCTTTATGAGCGAGGAGTAATAAACAGGCTATAAAGATTAATATAATAGTTTAGTGTAATGTCACATGATATGTATACGAGAGTTGGATTTTTTCGACTCTCGTATTCGGGTATATAAAAGAATGTAGAATTTTGCAGAAAGGTGGGCATATAATGGCTGTTAAACCCGGTAAAGAAATGATAGTTCGAATAGTTGCTGTAATGCTTGTGCTTGTTATATCGTTATCGACGGTTTCAACTTACAGATTGGTTAACATAATGATTATAAACGGCGAAAAGTATCAGAATGATGCTTCAGAACAACAACTATATGACAGTCTTATTACTGCACCGAGAGGCGAAATTTTTGACCGCAATATGCAAACCCTTGCAAGGAGCACAACAGCTTGGACGGTTTACATAACACCAAACGGCATTCGCAAAATAAAGGATAAGGGCGATAAGGAATTAGTAAGAAAAACTATTGCAGAAAACCTTTCAAGTATACTTGAAATGGATTATCAAACAATCTATGATTACACCGATAAAAATTCCTACTATGTAATTGTAAAAAAGAAGATTGAAAAAACAGTTGCTGATAAAATTCGAGAATTTTTAGCAGCTGACGAAGAACTTGGTCTTGTAAAGTATATAGGACTTGAGGAAACCACAAAAAGATATTACCCGAATGACAGTCTTGCGTCGGTGGTTTTAGGCTTTGTAGGCTCCGATGACCAAGGTCTTGCAGGTATTGAGAGCTATTACGACAACGAGCTTACAGGTATTGCAGGCAGAGTTGTTGCTGCAAAAAATGCTGCCGGAACTGATATGGCTCTTACTTATGAAAGAGTAGAGGAGGCAACAAAGGGCAAGTCACTTGTGTTGACCCTCGATTCTTATATACAGTATACTGCGGAAAAGTATCTTGATATGGCGATTGCAGAAAATAAGATTGCAGAACGCGGTACGGCGGTAGTTATGAATGTTAAAACCGGTGCAATTCTTGCAATGGCTGTTAAGGGCGACTTTAATCCAAATGACCCTTTCACACTGTCGGGTGAGGATAAAGCAAAAATAGAAGCCGCCCAATCAAGCGAAGAAAAGGATAAACTTAGAAGTGAGCTTTTAAACCGTCAATGGCGTAATAAGGCGGTATCAGATACATATGAGCCGGGTTCGGTTTTCAAGATTATTACCACAGCAATAGGCATTGAGGAAAACCTTATTAATAAAAGCAACACATTTTATTGCACGGGTCATATGACGGTTGCAGGCAATGCATATAAATGTCACAAGCTTGCGGGACACGGCTCTCAGAGTCTTGTTCAGGCTATTTCAAATTCCTGTAACCCTGCATTTATAACTATAGGTCAGCTAATAGGGGTTAACACCTTTTCAAAGTATTTTCAGGCATTTGGTTTTGGTGAAAAAACAGGCATTGACCTTCCTGGTGAGGCACGGTCTACCTATCATAAAGAGGAAAATATGGGTCCTGTTGAGCTCTCTTCCTGCTCGTTTGGGCAGAGTTTTAATATAACCCCTGTTCAGCTTATGTCAGCAGTTTCAGCTTGTGTAAACGGCGGTTATCTCGTAAAGCCACATCTTGTAGAGAAAATGCTCGATGAAAATGGAAAGATTGTAGAAGCCACATCAACAGGCTATAAAAGACAGGTGGTTTCTGAAACGACATCTGCCACAATGCGTGAATTTATGCAGTATGTAGCCGAAAATGGTGCAAAGAATTCGCTTGTTGCGGGGTATGATATAGGCGCTAAGACAGGTACTTCTCAAAAGCTTGCAAAGATTCAGGCTACGGGCGATAATTACCTTTATATAGGTTCTTGCATGACTGTGGCACCTATTGACAATCCTGAAATCGCGGTATTTGTTATGCTTGATGAACCAAAAGGCGATAAATATTACGGAGGTGTGATTTCTGCACCTGTAAATTCAAAAATAATGACAGATGTTATGCCCTATCTTGGATATGAGGCAAGTTATTCTGAGGAAGAGCTTAAAAATCTTACAGTAAGTGTTCCTGAAACTATAAATGTAGCATTAGACACAGCGAAAAATAAAATTAGTGCGGCTAAGCTACAGTATCAGGTTGTTGGAAAAGGAGATACCGTAATTAGACAACTCCCTGAAGCGGGAAGTCAAGTTTTACTTAACGGTGTTGTGATTCTTTATACAGAAGAATCAGACGATAAAACTGTAACTGTACCTAATCTTATAGGATTAACCGCCACCGAGGTTAATAAAAAGGCTGCGGCGGCAGGAATAAATGTTGAATTTTCAGGTAATACAACATCGGCAGGTCTTAAATCATACAGACAAAGCATAGACGCCGAAACAGCGGTAGGAGCAGGAACAATAGTTACAGTATATTTCAGGGACGACAGCGCTGTAGATGGGTAGGAAAGATATGAAATTACTAAATTTAATTGAATGTGATAGTAAAATAGGAAGCATAGAAATTACAGGTATAAGCTGTGATTCAAGGACAGTTAAAGAGGGCAATGCCTTCATCTGTATAAGAG
The DNA here is from genome assembly GCA_045658105.1 of Acutalibacteraceae bacterium. Taxonomy (GTDB): domain Bacteria; phylum Bacillota; class Clostridia; order Oscillospirales; family Acutalibacteraceae; genus UBA737. The sequence continues at coordinate 10,444 of JAZOUK010000026.1, read as the reverse complement.
GTGCTTTGAGTGATGGACATAAGTTTGTTGATTCTGCACTTAAAAACGGAGCAGCTGTTATTATTGCTGAAGAAGATACAGGCGCCCAAAATCAAATTATTGTCTCTGATACCCACGCGACATATTCCTCAATGTGCGCGAATTGGTTTGAAAATCCTGCTAAAAAGCTTAAGCTTATCGGTGTTACTGGCACAAACGGCAAAACCTCTACGACATATATGCTTAAAAGTATGCTTGAAGGCTTAGGCTATAAGGTAGGTCTTATAGGTACAATACAGAATATGATTTGTGATAAGGTTATAGCCACCCAAAACACTACACCTAATGCATATGACCTTAATTCGCTTTTCTCGCTTATGGTAGCTGAAGGTTGTGAGTATGCCGTTATGGAGGTTTCTTCACACGCACTTCATCAACGCAGAGTGTTTGAGCTTGATTTTGAAGTTGCGATTTTTACGAATTTAACTCAAGACCATCTTGATTATCACATTACAATGGATAACTATCTTGAAGCCAAGAAAATGCTTTTTCGTATGAGCAAAATTGCCATTATAAATGGTGATGACGAGTATGCTGAGCAAATGGTTGAGGGACTCGATTGCAGGGTTGTAACATATTCTACAGGTAATGAGTCTAATTATAGCGCAAAGGCAATAAAATATCGTCCTTCAAGTGTAGATTATGAGTTTGTAAGTGACAGCCTAATAAATCATATCAAGGTTAATACGGGCGGAAAATTCACAGTATATAATTCACTTTGCGCAATTTCTGCGGCTATGGAGTTAGGGTTAAATGTTCCTGCTGCGGCAAAGGCATTGGCTGAATTAGAGGGCGTAAAGGGTAGAGCAGAGGTTGTACCGTGTGAGCGCGACTTTACGGTTATAATTGATTATGCACATACTCCTGATGGTCTTAAAAATATATTAACTACATTCCGTAAGTGTGAGAAAAACCGTCTTATAGTGTTGTTTGGCTGCGGTGGAGACCGTGATAAAACAAAGCGTCCGATTATGGGTAGTATTGCGGCAAGGTATGCAGATTATGTAATCGTTACAAGTGATAATCCAAGAAGCGAGGAACCCTCCGCTATAATAAATGACATTCTTGTTGGTATGGACGGAACAGTTACTCCATATAAAGTAATAGAGAACCGTATTGAAGCGATAAAATATGCTATTGAAACTGCTACAAAGGATGATATAATAGTATTGGCAGGCAAAGGTCACGAAACCTATCAAATTTTAAAGGATGGGACAATTCATCTTGACGAACGAGAGGTTGTGGCAGAGGCGCTTGCCCAACTAAAATAAGAGCGGAGATATAAAATGAGAGATTTAACAACAATAATTGCTGCAATAGTTTCTTTTGCAGTTACTGCAGGAACAGGTTTTTTTGTAATTCCATATCTAAGAAAGCTAAAATTCGGGCAGACTATTCTTGATATAGGTCCGAATTGGCATAAGGAAAAGCAGGGAACACCCACAATGGGCGGTGTAATGATTGTTGCGGGTGTATTAATTGGCTTGTGTATTGCATTCGGTTATTCTGTAATTTCAGGTAGTCGTTTTTATAACGAAATGGGCGATTCCTTTAGAACAACTAATTTTTTTGCAGGTATAATTATGGCGCTTTGTATGGGTGGAATCGGCTTTATGGACGATTACATCAAGGTTGTTAAAAAACGCAATTTGGGTCTTACTGCAAGACAGAAAACCTTTTTACAGCTTTTTATTGCGGCGGCATATCTTGTGGCATTACTCTTAGGTGGTATGAAAACAACAAACATACCATTTATTGGCGATGTTGAAATTACAAAGGGTGTAGGCTTGATATTTTGGCCTATAGCTGTTATATTTATTTACGGATTCACAAATGCGGTAAACCTTACAGACGGTATCGATGGTTTAGCTTCTTCAGTAACACTCGTTGTATCCTGTGCATTTATGCTTGCATCCGGTTTTCTTTATAATATGTCTATAAACGTATTATCAGCGGCATTGGCAGGAGCCTGTGTTGGATTTATCTGTTGGAATGCAAAGCCCGCGAAGGTATTTATGGGCGATACGGGTTCTATGTTCCTTGGTGGAATGGTTGTTGCGGTCTCTTTTGGTATAGGCAGACCTGTTCTACTTATTTTTGCAGGTGTAACATATTTCCTTGAGGCTCTTTCAGATATAATTCAGGTTGCATATTATAAGAAAACTAAAAAGCGTATATTTAAAATGGCACCGCTTCATCACCATTTTGAGATGTGCGGTTGGTCAGAACAAAAAATAGTATTTGTATTCTCTGCAATAGCTTTTGTAGGTTGTGTTATTGCGCTTTTACCGATTATTTTTAAGCTATAATAACAATATTTTTTCAGGAGGTGTAGCATGGCTGCTCCAAATAAAATCAAGCATAAAAGGGATTTAGGTAGCGGTAAAATGGATATAACCTTTTTATCTTTTGTACTGATATTGCTTACAATTGGACTTGTTATGCTTTTTTCTGCAAGCTATGCGTATTCTCTTGAATACTACGGCAACAGCTATAGATTTATTACTCGACAGGCAGTTTTTGCGTTTGTTGGCGTTGGTGCAATGCTTGTTATGTCAAAAATTCCGTATATTTTTTGGCGCAGATTTGCATGGATTGCCTACGGAATAGCAATAATTCTTCTTGTTATTTTACTTATTCTTCCGCCAATGGTTGAGGGAATGGATGTAAAACGGTGGTTTGTTGTAGGACCAATAAATTTCCAGCCCTCGGAGCTTGCGAAATTTGCAATAATTTTGCTTTTTTCTTCGCTGATTCCTGCAAATTATAAGCAAATGAAAAAGCTACCATTTATATTGCTTATGGTGGGATTGCTCGCTTTACCTTGTTTGCTTATAATTAAGGAGCCTCATCTTTCAGCAACGGTGCTTTTATTTTGTATAGGAGCTGTTTTGCTTATTGTTGGCGGCTTACCTAAGATATATATGCTGATTGGCGTGATATGTGCTGCATTGGCAGGAATTTTAATATATGTCACAGGTGCTATAAGCTATGTGATTGACCGTTTACAGTATTGGATAGACCCTTGGTCGGATGCGACGGGGAAGGGATTTCAGACTATTCAGTCACTACTTGCAATAGGCTCAGGCGGTGTACTTGGCAGAGGCATTGGTCAGTCGAGACAAAAGTATCTTTGGGTACCCGAACCGCATAACGATTTTATTTTCTCCATAGTTTGTGAAGAACTTGGACTAATAGGTGCAGTAGTTATAATTCTTTTGTTTTGTCTGCTTGTATGGCGTGGCTTTACAATTGCTATGCACGCGCCTGACAGATTCGGTTCTTTAATGGCACTAGGTCTTACCTTTCAGGTAGGTTTACAAGCAATGCTCAATATTTGGGTGGTTACAAATACTATTCCAAATACAGGTATAAGTCTTCCGTTTTTCAGCTACGGAGGAACATCTCTCGTAATACTGTTAGCAGAAATGGGAATTGTGCTTTCGGTATCACGCGGGGCAAATATTGAAAAAACATAAGGTGATTTTATGCATATACTATTTGCAGGCGGTGGAACCGCAGGTCATATAAATCCGGCTTTGGCAATAGCAGGTTTTATTAAAGAAAAGCATCCCGATGCAAAAATCAGCTATATTGGAACAGCACAAAAGCTTGAGGCTAAGCTTGTGCCCGAAAAAGGCTATGATTTTTATACAATTGATGTTGCGGGTTTTCAACGTAAGTTTACACCTCATAATATAATAAAAAATGTATCTGCTGTTAAAAAAGCGGTTGTTTCATCAGTTGATTCCAAAAAACTTTTAAAAGAATTAAAGCCGGATATAGTAGTTGGAACAGGCGGATATGTCAGCGGTCCCGTACTAAAGCAAGCTCAAAAGCTCGGATTTAAAACTGCAATTCACGAGCAGAATGCGTTTCCCGGTGTTACAACCAAAATGTTGGCAGGCGGTGCAGATGTCATTATGCTTGCAATGCCTGAGGCAAAAAAGCATTTAAAGCTTAAAAGAGAACCAGTCATTACTGGTAATCCTGTAAGGGGTGAGTTGACACTTATTACAAAGGAAGAGGCAAGAAAAAAGCTTGGACTTGATTCAAGACCGCTTATTCTCTCTTTTGGAGGCTCACTCGGTGCACGCAGAGTAAACGAAGCGGTAACTGAGCTTATAAAATGGCATAACGGAACTGAAAAGTTTTATCATATACACGGCACAGGTAGCTCGGGTTATGATACAATGCTTGAGTCGTTAAAGGAAATAAATCTTTCAAATATGGTGGATATTCGTGAATATATAAAGGATATGGATATATGTATGGCGGCGGCTGACCTTGTAATTTGTAGGGCAGGTGCTATAACTCTTGGAGAATTAGGGGTTTGCGGTAAACCTTCGGTGCTTATTCCGTCACCCTATGTTGCCGAAAATCATCAGTACCACAATGCTTTAACACTAAAAAAGGCAGGCGCGGCTGAGATTATTGAAGAAAAAGACCTTTCGGGTGAGAGTTTAATCCAGACCGTAAGCTTCCTTATTGAAAATAAGCCTAAGCTTGAAAAGATGAGCCAAGCCGCCCTTAAAAATGCGATAACTGACTCCAAAGAAAGAATTTATGAGACTTTAATGCGTTTATATACAAAATCGTAGCAAAATCGTGACAAAATAAGCATATTTGCATAGTATGGATTGTGAATCAGCTATGGGACGGTGCTTATAATGTCAGAAATTATTGTAAGAGGCGGAAATGTTCTTTCGGGTGAAATTACAATTCAGGGAGCCAAAAATAGTGTATTGCCTGTTCTTGCGGCCACCTTTTTGTGTGATGGTGAATGTAAGATATATAATTGCCCAACACTTTCAGATGTTGATACATCTATAAAAATTCTCGCTCAATTGGGTTGCGAATGTTTGAATCAAGGAAACACCGTAACAGTTAAAAGTGATAATGCATGTGGATATGAAATCCCCGAAAATCTTATGAGGGAAATGCGCTCCTCTGTGGTTTTTTTAGGAGCAATTATAGGTAGAAATCATAGGGCGGTAATAAGTAGCCCAGGTGGTTGCGAGCTTGGTCCTAGACCGATAGATTTGCATCTTTCTGCTTTGACTCAGCTCGGCGTAAGAATTAAAGAAGAACACGGATTTTTATACTGCGATTTGCCGAATGGCTTGAACGGTGCGGAAATTCACCTTAGCTTTCCAAGTGTTGGCGCAACAGAAAATATTATTCTTGCAGCCGCAAAAGCGAAGGGTGTAACAGTAATTCATAATGCTGCTAAAGAGCCTGAAATAAGCGACCTTGCAGATTTTCTTAATAGCGCAGGAGCAAGAATATACGGAAGCGGTTCGGACACAATATACATTTATGGTGTGGATGCCTTAAATGGTACCGAGCATTCCATAATACCTGACCGTATTGCGGCGGCTACATATATGTCCTGTGCGGCAATTACGGGTGGAAAAATTAAAATTAAGGGAATTATGCCCTCGCATATGGTTGCAATTCTTTCAGTTTTTAAGGATTGCGGATGTGATATAGAGGTTTCAGGTAAAGAGCTTATAATTTCAGCTAAAAACAGACTAAACAGGGTGTCGCAAATTAGAAGTCTTGTTTATCCGGGTTTTCCTACCGATGCGGGTCCTGCTATTATTGCTATGCTATGCCTTTCAAAGGGTACAACTATATTTACTGAAAACATTTTTGAGAATAGATTTAGATATGTAGACGAACTAAAACGCCTCGGAGCCAATATAAAAACCGAAGGCAAAATAGCGATTATTGAGGGTGTTGAATCACTTTCGGGTGCTGCTTGTAGGGCAACCGATTTAAGGGGCGGTGCTGCTCTCGTAACTGCCGCACTTGCCGCTAAGGGTGAGACGGTTATAGGTGAAATACACCACATTGAACGCGGTTATGATGATATTGTGGGTAATCTTAAAAAGCTTAATGCAGATATTGAATATATAAAGGAATGATAATTTGAAAAAGCAGATACCGAGAGACGAATTTATCCGTAAGCGGATGGAGCGTCAAAGACGAATACGCAAAAGAAGATTAGTAATTTTCTTTATAGGCTTTATAATCTTGCTTTTATGTGTGGGTGTTGTTCTGTCGCTTACGGTTTTCTTTCCAATAGAAAAAATTAATATAAGCGGTAGTAAGGTATATATTGCAGAAGAAATTCAAAAGTATAGCGGTGTTCTTGTGGGTGATAATCTTTTCACAGCTTCTGAGGACAGAGCAGAGCAAATGCTTAAACAAAAGCTTCCGTATATCGAAAATGTTAGTTTTAGCCGAAAACTTCCCGGTACTCTTAATATTAAGGTGACCGATGCTGACGAATACGCGGTATATTTTAAAAATAATTATTATTATACGGTTAGCAAAAGCGGATGGGTTTTATCTAAGAATGCCGAGGCGCCACAAAATTTGTTTACAGTTTCGGGTATTGATGCAAAGCTTACCGTCGGGCGAGAAGCTGTATTTAATAAAGCGGAGGACCAAGAGCTTATAAACAAGATTGTAAGCGCGCTTGAGCAAAATAACATAAAAATAAATAAAATTGATTTATCTGAAAAAATTTCCATTTCAATAAATTGTGAGAATAGATTTACTGTAAATTTAGGAAATGCTAATAATATACCTGAAAAAGTAAAGCATCTTTCTGGTATGATAAAAAATATTGATCCGGAAAAGAACGGAAAAATTAATCTTAGTATGTGGACAAGCACCAATACAACAGGTACTTTTGTAGAGGAAAATGCCGAATAAATAAAAAAATTACAAAATTGTAATAAAACTATTGAAATTTAAAAATAAATGTGTTAAAATCATTGTATGTGTAGTATGCTAATAGAAATTTTACATAAATACGGAGGAATTTGAAATGCCATTTGAAGCAGTAGAAGATGTGAATGTAGTACAAATTAAGGTTGTCGGTGTAGGCGGCGGCGGCGGGAACGCAATCAATAGAATGGTTGACGCCGGAGTTCGTGGTGTTGAGTTTGTAGCAGTTAATACTGATAAAGCTGCTCTTATAAAGTCCAAAGCAAATCAGAAAATTCAGATTGGTGATAAAACTACAGCAGGTATGGGCGCAGGCGGTAATCCTGATAACGGCCGTGCAGCTGCTGAGGAATCACGCGATGAGATTGCAGCTGCAATCCGTAGTGCTGATATGATATTTATTACTGCCGGTATGGGTGGCGGAACAGGTACAGGTGCGGCTCCTATTGTTGCATCTATTGCCCGTGAGCTTGGAATCCTTACTGTTGGTATAGTTACAAAGCCCTTTGCTTTTGAGGGTAAAAAGCGTATGACTCAGGCTGAAGCAGGTATTGCTTCTCTTCGTGAGCAGGTGGATAGTCTCGTTGTTATTCCTAACGAGCGTCTTAAGTTCGTTTCTGAGCAGAAGATTACATTTAAGAATGCATTCGATATTGCTGATGATGTTTTACGTCAGGGCGTACAGAGCATTTCTGAGCTTATCAATGTAACTGCTCTTGTAAACCTTGACTTTGCCGATGTTAAGTCTATAATGTCTAATGCAGGCTATGCTCATATGGGTGTTGGTGTTGCTACCGGTCGTGATAAGGCTGAACAGGCTGCTCGTATGGCTATCAACAGTCCTCTTATAGAAACATCTATGGATAATGCTCGCGGCGTAATTATAAGCATTACCGGTTCTGATGATATTGGACTTGAAGAGGTTGAGGAGGCTTCTACAATTATTTCTGAAATGGCTCATCCTGATGCAACTATTATCTGGGGTGCCCAGCTTGATGATACTCTTGCGGATACAATTCGTGTAACAGTTGTTGCAACCGGTCTTGGTGACGATAAGAAGGATGATTCTAACGACCTTTCCTCTTTCCTTAGCGGAGCAGGGGATGATGATGAGTCTTATATTGATGCTTTAAGTCTCTTCAATAATAAGTAATAACAACAGAATTAATATTTTAAAAGGCGGTGTTTTGAGCACCGCCTTTAATTTTGGTTTTTAAAAAAATGAAACCCTTGTTCGAAAGTGAACAAGGGTTTCATTGAATATTATATTGGATTAGATAACTCTTACCTTTATTACACCGTCAATTGCATTGATTTCTTCAGCAACAGCATTTGTATCAGCAGCACCGATGTCAAGCATAGTGTAAGCATAGTCGCCGCGAGATTTGTTAAGAAGATTCTCAATATTTACGCCGTCATCTGCAATAATTCCTGTAATAGTTGTAATCATATTGGGAATGTTCTTGTGGATAACACATACTCTATGCTCGCCACTTCTGGGCATTGTCACCTCAGGAAGGTTAACCGAGTTAACAATGTTGCCATTTTCAATGTAATCAATAAGCTCCTTAGAAGCCATACTTGCACAGTTATCCTCAGACTCAGGTGTAGAAGCACCGAGGTGGGGGATAGCAATTACACCGTCAACATTAAGAACATCATCAGTGGGGAAGTCGGTTACATATGAAGCAACCTTGCCTGATTCAAGAGCTGCCTTAATTGCATCATCATTAACAAGTGCAGCGCGAGAGAAGTTAAGAATTCTAACGCCGTCCTTCATTTTTGCAATAGTATCGGTGTTTATAAGATTCTTAGTATTTTCAACAAGCGGAACATGAATGGTAATATAATCGCACTTAGCAAAAATCTCGTTAATATCGTTGATATAAATTGCATTGTGATTGAGGTTCCAAGCAGACTTAACAGAAAGATAAGGGTCATAGCCGTATACTTTCATACCGAGGTGGTTAGCAGCATTTGCAACCATAACACCGATTGCTCCGAGACCAATAACACCTAAAGACTTGCCTTTGATTTCGGGTCCTGCAAATGCGCCTTTGCCTTTTTCAACAAGCTTACCTACAGCATCGCCCTCACCTTTTAAGGTTTTAGCCCATTCAATACCTGAGATAACACGGCGTGAGGAAATGAGAAGACCTGCAATTACAAGTTCCTTAACGGCATTAGCATTGGCACCGGGAGTGTTAAAAACAACGATACCTTGCTCACTACAACGCTCAATCGGAATATTGTTGGTACCTGCGCCTGCACGTGCAATAGCGAGTAAGCTTTCAGGAAACTCCGTGTCGTGCAATGCGGCAGAACGAACTATCGCACCGTCTGCATTTTCAACCTCATCACCGATTGTGTATTTATCGTCAAAAACTTCAAGACCGCTTTTTGAAATTTTATTATAGGTTTTAATCTTAAACATTATGCGTTTTCCTCCTCAAATTTCTTCATAAATTCAACAAGCTTTTCAACGCCTTCAATAGGCATTGCATTGTAAATGGAAGCTCTCATACCGCCAACAGAACGGTGTCCCTTAAGGTTAACGAAACCAGCCTTTTTAGACTCTGCAACAAACTTAGCATCAAGCTCCTCGTTGCCTGTGATAAAGGGAACATTCATAAGTGAACGGTCCTCAGGAACTACTGTGCCTTTGAAAAGCTTAGAGTTATCAAGGAAATCGTAAAGAATCTTAGCCTTCTTTTCGTTTAATTCCTTCATTGCCTCAAGTCCGCCCATTTTTTTGATCCACTTTAAGGTAAGACCTGCAACATAAATTGTGTAGCAAGGGGGAGTATTGAACATAGAACCGTTCTCGCTATGGGTGTCATACTTAAGCATTGTAGGAGTAATGTCCATTGCATTGCCAATTAAGTCCTTGCGGATAATAACGATTGTAACACCTGCGGGGGCAACATTCTTCTGAGCGCCTGCATAAAGCATACCGAATTTTGAAACATCAATGGGTTCTGAAAGAATACAGCTTGAAATGTCAGCAATGAGCGGAACATCTCCTGTATTAGGGAGAGTATTGTACTTTGTACCATAGATTGTATTGTTCATACAAATGTGAACATAGTCAGCCTCAGGGTCAAAATCGGCAGCGGTTGTCTTAGGAATGTAGGAGAAGGTTTTATCCTTAGAGGATGCAACCTCGCGGGCAGCACCATAACGAGCAGCTTCCTTATAAGCCTTGTTTGCCCACTGACCTGTTACAATAAAGTCAGCCTTGCCATTCTTTGTCATAAGATTCATAGGAATCATAGCAAACTGTGTAGAAGCACCGCCCTGTAGGAAAAGAACCTCATAATTATCAGGAATATTCATTACCTCGCGGAGATTAGCCTCTGTCTCGTCAAAAATTGCTTGATATTCTTTTGAACGGTGTGACATCTCCATTACAGATTGACCACTCTCACCAAACTCGAGCATTTCTGCAGCAGCAGTCTTAAGAACCTCCTCAGGTAACATAGAAGGACCTGCACTAAAGTTATAAATTCTTGCCATTTTTAATTACCTCCAAATAAGTAAAAAAAGATTTATAATTAAATTTATTACATTATATACAATTCATATCTATTTGTCAATGGGATTGTTAAAAACATAACGAACTATTTTTGAAAAATTATTATTTTGACAAAAACTTTGTTAAAAA
>JAZOUK010000025.1:0-122382 GCA_045658105.1 Acutalibacteraceae bacterium | reverse complement strand
ATTGACAAATTCTTCATCCAATTCTTTGCAGTTGTATTGTTTAGCACACGAACACGGCACTCCGTTTGTGTTCCGTGTCTGTCTGCATTTATAGGCATAAGAAATTTTGTAGTATGTGCCATCTGGTTTCTTTTTGCGGTTAGGCACACCGTACATAGACTGGTTACAGGATGGGCATTTTACCAAACCAGATAAAATGTACTGGTGTTCTTGTTCCAGTTTTTCTTTCCGTTTGCCTGTATAAACTCTTTTAGAGTGTGCTTTGTTCCAAAGTTCCTCTGTAACAAGTCCTTGATGCAAACCATCAACCAGAATAATGTTGCTTTGGTCTTTCTCGGTAACGATTCGGGTTTTTCCGTGTTCGCCCTTGACCTTTTCAGTTTTACGGCGACCATAAGCAATTTTACCCATATAAACAGGGTTGTCAAGTATCTTCTTGATAAAATCCGCGGTAAAGTAATCGTGTTTGCCATTTTGACGTACTACCTTTTTGATGCCTTCGGCATTTAACCGCTTTGCAACACCCATAACACCCAGATTTTCATTGACAAACAATTCAAAGATATAGCGAACGGTTTTCGCCTCATCCTCAACGATTTCCAAAACACCTTTGTTGATGGTGTAACCGTAAGGAGCAAAACCGCCGTTCCATTTTCCTTCTCTCGCTTTTTGTTTGCGACCTGCCATTGTTTGAGTGTGGATGTTTTCAAGTTCCATTTCAGCGACAGAACTCATAATCGTTACCATCATTTTGCCAAGTTGTGTGGAACTGTCAAGTCGCTCCTTGATACAGATAAGGTTTACACCGTAATCTTGCATTGTCTGTAAGTTTTTAACCGTATCAGCAGCATTACGACCAAATCTGGATAGTTTGAAAACAATCACATACGAAACACCATCTTTGTTTGTCTTGATGGCATCCATCATCCGTTGAAAATCTGCTCTGTCATCGCTTTTACCAGATTTACCTTCATCGCAGAACTCACCAACAATTTGAATACCAAGGGCATTGGCATATTTGGTGATGTCCTCTTTCTGTGCAGAAAGCGAAAAACCATCCACCTGCATTGTGGTTGATACTCTGGTATAAATGTATGCTTTTTGTACTTGTTCCATATAGTTCACCGTTTCCGACCTTTGTGTTACTGTAAGCATCGTGTATATTATACTTTAAACAAGTCTGTTTTGCAAGTATTTCCAAACAAAAAACAAGAAAGGGAGTACGCAAATACTCCCTTTCTTGCTATTTAAAGTGCTTTTATTTCGTTTATTTCCTTGACATAATCGCCTTTTTCTTCTTCATCCATACCATCGAGTACACCCATACAAATACTTAAAATATCATCATTCGCTTGCTTATCTCTGGTTTTCTTTGCTACTACAGCTGGAACAGGGTTCTTTATCTTATACTTAAACTCTGGCATATAATTATTGTCTGGATTGAAAGTGTAAAAACAAATTTCTTTCTCATCGGCAATTAGATAATTTGATATTCTTCTTCGCAACTGTGATTTATCCTCATTGCTAAATTTGTACCATTCTAAAATTGGTACCGTGCTTGTAATAATGATTGTACTACCCAGAAAGTTTTTATTGCAAAAACGACTGCGGATGCTCGTTGCCGTGTGGTTATCAAGTGCTTTAAGCAAATCGGCAAACTCAAAGGCATTATCTCTTAAATCGTCCAATATGACAGTTTCCTGTCCTTTGTAGTCTTGCAAACTGTCATTTGCGGAAGATGACACATAAAAACTACCATCACCTATTTTTTCAGCGAGCATTTTTGCATAAGTCGTTTTTCCACTTCCTGTTGTTCCGTATATAAAGATAACCTTTATATCACGATTTTGATTTCGCATAATCATTTCACTCCTATTCTTGAAGGCATTGTTGATAACACTATTATGTTTTGCCAATGTAACAGAATCTATATAATCAAATCTGTTATATTCTTTAATAGTCCCATCTGTAATTTTTCGTATAATGAAGTCAATATCGGTTTTTTCTTCTTTCTCGATTGCTTCTTCAATATTAAAATTGCTTCTAACATTTTCAGCATTATACTGAAATTTATCGGGTGCATTTTGATGTGTTAGATACTTAAGTATGTCTTTTTTTCGCCTTTTAACTTTACTAACATATTGCGGTTCATCATTAAACCATTTTGCAACCGTTTCAAAATCAGCACTACTTTGACCGAAATTAAGATACAAATGAATGTGTGCTCCTTTGGGTTCTCCGTTCGCCTTTACATCCTTATCGTGTATGATGTATGCCCATTCTTTAATTGTTCGGTGTGTCTCAATGATGTTTTCTAAATCTTCCAATTTGATTTTTAAGTGTTCCAAATACTGCATATATTCACAGTGTTTTGCCATAACGGTGGTCTCCTTTCAGAATTTGAATTAAAAATTCTGAATACGGACAAAACAAAAGACCTAACAGTTTCCCGTTAGGTCTAAATTAGCACCGAAATTAAAGTAGGCATAACGGAAAAACAGAAAGCAATAGTAAACCTATTGTCCTTTCGTTCTGTCACCCGTTTTTTTCTACTTCTTACTGCTGGAATGTCTGCTATCTATCTTCGTTCACAGTCAGTCGCCTCTTCCGTCAATGGAGCATCAATCTCTTGCGAGACGATTTCGTCATTGGGTGGGTGTGCTCATTTGTCGCTGCCCACTGGCGATACGGTATCATTATTCAGTTGTTGCTCTCTATCAGTTAGAGTATTATTAGTATAGCATATTTTGGGTTAAAAGTCAAGTATATGAGACCGTTTCCTTTAACTCTCTTTTACCCTTTTACCCTTTTTCTACACGGCGTTGGACAAGCCCTCCAACGCCGTGTTTTCCTTTATTTATAAGGGCTTTTATTATTTATACCCTTTTACCCTCAATTTCAACATTTTCCCAAAGTGGCTTTACATTGAAAGCAATTTGTGTTATAATGTGTTCACCACATAAAACTCTAAAATGTATTTTTCCGCACAGAAGTGGGCATTTTACTTCGGTAAAAGTGCTGACTTCTTATTTCGCATTTCTGTGTGGAGTGTGGAGTTTTGTGTGGTAGCAAATCGAAGTCGAGCATTTTTCGGTGTGTGCGACTTCGTGTTGCACACACTTTTTTTAATTTTTTCGAGGAGGAAAAGAAATGATTTGTAAGCATTGCGGAAAAGAAATTGATGATAAGGCGGTATTGTGTGTTCACTGTGGGAAAATGGTAAATGAAAAACCAAAATTACCAACAGGACTTATTGTGTTTTTGTGGATTGCCTTTTTGCCCATTATGGCAATTATAACTATAGTCAAAAGTAAAAAATTCTCTAAAAAAACAAAATTGATTTTGTCAGTTGCTGTAATCGTTGTTACTATATTGTTCGGAATAATTGGTGCCGCTTCAGATGCAAATATTGAAAAAACAAATTATGAAACAATTATTACCACTATTGAAGACAAAAAATTTGAGGAAGCTCAAGATTTAATTGAGGATTTCTTACGTGATTATCCTGACTCAGAGTACATAGAAGAAATAAATGAGCAGAAGAAAACTGTGGATACCGAAGTTGCTAAAATAGAGGCAGAGAAAAAAGCTAAGGAAGAAGAAGAGAAATTAAAAAAGGAACAAGAAAAACTCAATGCTAAAAAGGCTGAAAACGCTAAAAAAGCAGGCATTTCCGTAGAAGCATTTGAAAATATGATTAATGCTTGTAAAGTAATTGATATTGAGTACGGAAAAATTTCAAATATAACAGCAAAAAATGATTGGGCTAATGGAAAAAGATGTTCGTTTGATTTTAGCGGTTATAACTTTTTAGTTTATTTCAATCAAGACGGAACTGTAAATTCTATAAATAGTGGAACTATAAAGTTTTACGAGAATGGTAAAAAAGTTGAGGATTTAAAAAACCGTCTTATTACCACCGAAGAAAAAACCCAAATCAAAATGTGGGCAGAAGAACACGTTAAAGCAGTCCTAAAAGCCCCGTCGACTGCAAAATTCCCTGGTTCATTCCTTTCACCATTTGAAGATTGGAGCATTTCAAAAGACGGAAATAAATTTACTGTATCATCATATGTTGACTCTCAAAACGGATTTGGAGCAATGATAAGAAGTAACTTTACAATCACTTATGAGTGGAAAGATGGAACAGGTAAAGTTGTTTCAATGATTTTTGATGGTAAAAAAATTGTTTAAATTTTAGGATATAAAACAGGCACGGAACAAAATCCGTGCCTGTTGTCTTTTGTGTCGAATTCAGCACATACTTTAATCGGTGTGGGCAATTCCAATTTCCTTTTGCAAGGTTTCATATAATGCCTGAATGTCAAGTTCAACGGCATTTCGTTTTTGCTCTAAATCTTGCAGGGTTTCGTTCATATTATGTCGCTCCTTTCCATTTTCTTCACAATAAATATGATTGATATTTCTTGTGAATAGCGGTCTGCAAGACCTTACTGATTTAGTATAAATCGTAGTAAGTCATATTTCTGCGAAATAAAATCAGTTTTTCCATACTAATTTTGAGAGCAGAGATATGACCGCACGAAAAAGCACCGTTTCCCAAGTGCTTTGCAGTAAGGTTAACGGCAGCACCTTTCCTTTCGTGTGTGTTGCCGTTCCTTTGCTCTTGAAATGCGAGAGCAAAGGGGGATTTTGTGATGAGCAATTATGCAATAATGCGATTTGCAAAATACAAGGTGGGTTCGGTTGCGAATATAGAGCGACACCAAAAACACAGGGAGCGATTGCGAAACAGAAAACACCCTGAACGAGAAAACGAAAACCGCACTTGGCAAAGGGGTGAGCAGACAATGACACGAACAATAAAAAAGGCAATCAAAGAACAGGAGCAAGCGACAGGGCGAAAGGTTCGAAAGGATGCAAATGTGCTTTGCGAATTAGTTTTGACTTTCTCGCCTGAAATGGAAGATAAAATCAATTTGGTGGAGTGGGTAAAGGCAAACTTTGCTTGGGTTCGTGATACCTTTGGAAAAGGTAAAATGATACGAGCAGACCTAAATAGAGATGAGGCAACAACCCATCTGCATTGTTTCGTGTTAATGACAGATGAGCAAGGCAAGTTCAATTCATCAAGGTTTTTCAACAAGAAAAGTCAGGTCATTGCATTACAGGACAGTTATGCGGCCGCAATGACACCGTTCGGTCTTGTTCGCGGCGAAAGCAAGGAACAGACGGGAGCAAGACACCAAACACTTGATGAATGGCACAGAGCAGAAAGCGAAAGACTTGAAAAGGAACTTGTTGAAATGGTAAACAATGTTTTAGCAGATGAAACGGAAATTGCACCGCAATCCTTTGAAAGTGATATTTATGATAGTTTGAGGTAGTGTGCCGTATGAATGATTTTGAAAAAGAGTGCAAACGGTGTAATGTTGATAAATGGAAAAAGGCACTCCGTATTGCAGAAATACGGAAAGAAATCAACTGTAGCTATAAACAGGCAGAACAGATTTATAACAAAGAAAAAGAGATACAGGAAAAATAAAATCCTGTATCTCTTTTCTTATAGCATACCAAAGTGTTTGAAAGCATCTTCGATGGCTTTTTCTTTTTCTGGTGGGCAGTTTGGTACTCTGTGACCGTCTTTGCCCTTGTTGTAGTTCTCCCTTTTTTCAAAACCGTGCTTTTCTTTGATTTGTGCGATATTGAGAGAGGTAACATTCAAACCGTACTTATCTTTGACGTATGCTTTTATCTCTGGATAGGTTGCGGTGGTTCTGGTGGTTTTGGGTAGGTCTTGCACATTCACATCCAAGTAGATATGTTCATCTACTTTTTGCCGACTTAATAATGCTACCGTTTCCACATGAGCGGTTCTTGGAAACAAATCAACAGGAGTATATTCATTTAATGCATACCCGTTTTCACTAAATGCCTTAATATCCCTTGCAAGGGTTGCGGGGTCGCAAGATACATATACCACACGCTCAGGAGAGAATTTATTTGCAATCGTGTCAATAAGCTCAGTCGAACAGCCTTTTCGCGGTGGGTCAACTATAACCACATCAGCTTTAATTCCCCTCTTTGCCAGCTTATCAGCAGCCTCTGTAGCATCGGCACAGATAAATTCAGCATTTGAAATCCCGTTATTTTGAGCGTTAAAAATAGCATCATCTACCGCTTCGGGCACAATTTCAACACCAATTATTTGCTCAGCCTTTGTTGCCATTGAAAGACCGATTGTTCCTGCACCGCAATATAAATCGAGCACAGTTTTACCCTGAGGCTCGGCATACTCCTCAGCCTTTTTATAAAGAACTTCTGCCATAGTGCGGTTTACCTGATAAAATGACAATGGCGACAGTCTCACCTTTACTCCGCATAAAATATCGGTAATAAAGGCTTCTCCGAAAATTACTTTGCAATTTTTTCCTAAAATTACATTTGTTTTATCCTTATTTATATTCAATTGCACACTTTTAAGCCGTTCTCCGCAAACTACTCTAAGCATTTTAACAAGCTCTTTTTCAAAGGGCAGGCTTTCCCCGTTAATAACTGCGGTAAACATTATCTCACCTGTATCCTCTGCGAATCTAAGATAAATATGTCTCAGTAAACCTTTATGCGAAGTCTCATTATAAACGCTTATTCCAAACTCGGATATCCATTCTTCAGCACATCGTAATATATCCTCAAAAATTGCAGGCTGTAATGCGCATTGGTTACAAGGAATTATTCTATGCGAATGGAAAGCAAAAAAACCAACCTTACCGCAAATATCAACAGGATACTGCGCTTTATTTCGATAATTTTCAGTGTCCTTGGGAGATAAAATAGGCTGGGGCTCCAAATCCACACCGCCCACGCGCTTTATAACCTCTTTAACCTGATTTTGCTTTATTCTTTTTTCCGACTCATAGCTTATGTGACGGTAAACGCATCCACCGCATTTGTTGAAAACGGCGCAATCAGGCTCTACTCTGTCACTTGAGGGTTTTACAATTTCCAGTGTCTTTCCGTATGCATAGCTTTTTTTAACCTTAAGTGCTTTTACTTTTATAACATCACCCACTGTTGTTAGCGGAACAAAAACCGCCATACCGTCAAGCTTGCCGACACCGCTCCCCTCAGAAGTAACATCGGTTATATCTAATATAAATTCATCATTCTTCTTCATTTATATCCAACACCCTAAAGAAAAAATACAATAATGTAATATAATACCATAAAAAAGGTAAATCGTCAAATTGTAAATATTTCATTATTTACCAAATTGGTCAAGCCTTTTAGTATAGCATCTTCATTACCAAATAAATAGCCCCATAACTCACACTTGCAATAGTATTATAAACGATTACGGGCCCTACGATTTTAAACATCTTTGCGCCAACACCGAGTATTTAATCCTCTGCTTGTGTCAAGTTAAGACCCATTAATTTATAAAAAGTACTTGCATTATTGCCGGGGGGTGGTATACTGAGTTAAGGAGAGGTGGTATATATGAAAACATTTATTGAAACTAACAAAGAACAACTATATACGCTAGTCAAAGAACTCTGCGCTATTCCTGCGCCCTCGCACTTTGAACACGAAAGAGCCACATATTGCAAAAATTGGCTTGAAAACATCGGAGCTAAGGGTGTATATATCGATGATGCGCTCAACGTTATCTTCCCTATAAATTGCGACGGCAGTGATAAAATCACTGTTTTTGTGGCGCACACCGACACAGTATTCCCCGACAAAGAGCCTATGCCATATGTCGATGATGGTGTGTATATCAAATCTCCCGGTGTAGGCGATAATACATCAAGTCTTGCGATTTTACTTTTATCGGCAAAATATTTTATCGAGAATAATATTTCAGCACCACACGGAATTATGTTTGTCTGTAACTCCTGTGAAGAAGGTCTTGGTGACCTGAAAGGCACAAGGCAACTTTTCCAGGATTATGCAGGACGCATTGCGCAGTTCATTTCCTTTGATGGTAGATTTCCTAACATCGCCGACCGTTGTGTAGGTTCTCACAGGTATGAAGTGGAAGTATTTACTGAGGGTGGACACTCTTACGCCGCTTTTGGGAACAAAAACGCCATTGCGGAACTGGCAAAAATCGTAAATGAAATATATGCCATTGAGGTTCCAACGATTGGCAACAGCAAGACTACCTATAACATTGGCGGCATAAGCGGCGGCACTTCCATTAATACCATCGCACAAAGCGCAAAGATGCTTTGCGAATATCGCTCTGATAATGAGGACTGCCTTTCCATAATGAAGAAACATTTTGAAAAGATTTTTGCTGATGCACAGGCTCGTGGCTTGGATATTCAGGTTTCCCTCATTGGAGAAAGACCTTGCATGGGGAAGGTGGATTTGTCGAAGATCACTCATCTCACCGATCTGTGCCGCAATATAATAGAGCATACCATTCAAAAAAAAGTAATCACACATTCAAGTTCTACAGACTGTAACATTCCACTTTCTCTCGGTGTCCCCGCTTTGTGCGTAAGTGTTTATAGTGGCGGTGGCACTCACACAAGAAAAGAATGGATTGAAAAAGCCTCTCTTCCCCTTGGTCTTGAAGTCGGAATTAAAATTATCCTTGATGTTATAAAGAAGGCTTGACATTATAATGAAATTCTGTGCTGTTGGAGACATCATCATAGGACGGCGAATCCAGTCGGATTTTATTTGTTTCCATGAACTTGCACCGATTATAAATCAAGCCGATAATTTGTAACCTCAACTCTTCCGGGACAGATGTGTGCGGATGTTTAAAGTAACAGAAACAAAAGCAGGGCTATTACAAACTTTCATTTTGCAATAGCCCTGCTTTTATTGGTCGGTATGCCTCATTTTCACTGTGGGGTTATATGCAGAATTACAGAAGTAGATGATACTTTGGGAGAATAAAGTGGTTATCCAATAGATAAATCCATATACCACACTATCACTCAGACCATATAAAATCACTACACCGGCTGATGGTGAACATCTTGCACCAACGCCCTAGACAAACCCTTCTGCTTGTGTCAACTTAGGATTCATTAGTTTATAAACATTAATTGACGTTTAACTATATATTTCTCTTGCGATATTAATAAACTCGGCTACAGCGGGACTTTTGTTTTTCTTCTTCTTATAAGCAATATGGATTATTCGTTCAGCATAAGGACTGTTTAACTTGTAAAACAGCAAATTCTCATACCTCTCTGCAGAGCAAATCACAGTATCTGTGGTAAATGTTATACCCATACCCGAGCCGGCGATATTATAAGCTGTTAAAAGTTGATCGACACTTATCACAGGTTGCGGGATAAATCCGTAGTCGCTACAAATATTACAACTAATTTTATACATATTGTTTTTGGGCTTTAGTTGTATAAACTTTTCTTGATTGAAATTTGCTAAATCCACACATAGTGTATCCTCTTTTAAATGCCTTTGAGTAATAATATCCATTGTAGAAAGAGCGGCATTACCAATACGGGCGTTTATCGGATGATGCTTAGGAACAGCCAAAAGGATACTTTCTTTTTTAAGAGGAAAGGATTCGAAGACTTCGCCGTCAAAATCATAATCTATCAACACTTCGATTTCTTCCGAAAGTAGTTTTTCTTGTAGATTAACGGAGTTATCTTCTATCAGCCGAATATCAATTTTTGGATACCGCCTTGAGAACTCCATAATTATTCTTGGGAGAATAAATGACGAAATAAAGGCTGCGCCGCTTACTGAAATAGTACCTACCATTAAAGAATAAATACTGTTTATACTATCTTTCACATTATTTTCAATTCGGTACAGGTCTTCTATGGCAGAAATATAAATCTGTCCAGCGTCGGTTAAACTAATGGGTGTTGTTTCTCTATTAAATATTTGAAATCCCAGTTCCTCCTCCGCTTTTTTAACGGTAGCACTAAGCGAAGGCTGGGATATAAAGAGCTTGTCCGCAGCCTTTGTAAAGCTTTGTTGTTTGTAAATTTCATAAATATAATTTGCATACTTAAACATACTATCGACCCCATAAATATATGTATATGAAGATTATATCTTTATATATATTTGATTATATCACATTTATTTGTTATAATCAAGGTAATTTGAAAAAAAAGGTGATATAAATGAATGTATGTTCTGAAATAATCAAGTCCATAAATTCCGATATTCGCGGAAAAAATTTCTATACCGCGTTAGAACTTGAAAAAAGCGGTGAAAAGATATTAAAGTTAAATACGGGTAACCCTGCCACATTTGGGTTTGGTATGCCGGATAGTGTGAGAAAAGCATTGATAGAAAATATGGACAAAGCTGTTGGTTATTGCGATGTTCGCGGAATGATTTCGGCAAGAGAATCCATAATGCAATACCATAAATCTAAGAATATACGCGAATTCACCATTGATGACATTTATATTGGGAACGGTGTAAGTGAAATCGCATCTATGGTAACCATGGCATTGTTAAATCCTCAAGATGAAGTGCTGATTCCTACTCCCTGCTATTCGTTATGGGAAAATGAAATACGTCTTCGTCAAGCAAAGCCGGTATTCTACAACTGTAACGAAGACGACAATTGGTATCCCGATACAGACCACATTAGACGTTTAATCACAAAAAGGACAAAGGCAATCGTAATTATAAATCCAAACAATCCCACGGGTGTTCTATATTCAAACGAAATACTTTTGGAAATAGCACAAATTGCACGTGAACACAAGTTAATAGTTTTATCTGATGAAATATATGACCGCTTGGTATTTGATGGCAAAATACATACTTCGTTTGCGAGCCTTGCAGATGATGTACCGGTAATTACTATGAACGGCCTTTCAAAATCACACTGCCTTTGCGGTTTTAGGTGCGGTTGGTTGGTGACCAGCGGTCCGCTTAAAGAAAGAGAAGAGATTTCCCAAGCGCTACTTAAACTAGCATCTGTGAGGTTATCCTCTAATGCTATAATGCAAACAATTATACCTGCAGCCCTTTCTGATATCGTATATACAAATGATATGATAAAAGAAGGCGGAAGACTCTACGAACAACGCAAAGCCACATTTGAAGAATTAGATAAACTTGATTGTCTTTCCTATGTTAAGAACGATGGTAGTTTTTACGTTTTCCCTAAAATTAAAGAAGAATATGCAGTATTCGCTAATGATAAAAAGTTTACTGAAGAATTGCTGTTAAATAAACATATTCTTGTTGTGCCAGGAAGCGGTTTCTCCTGGGAAAAACCAAATTATTTTCGAATTGTTATGCTTCCACAAGTCCAAGAACTGCGTACAGCAGTAAATCAAATTGGTGAATTTATAAAAGAACAACACAAATAGCAGAAAAGGCTTGCCGATTGGCAAGCCTTTTTTCATTAGAACAAAGTTATTATCCAGTAAATAACCCCATAAATCACACTCGCTACCGTACCGTAGACGATAACTGGTCCCGCAATTGTAAACATCTTTGCGCCAACACCGAGGACGTATCCCTCTGCTTGTGGTCAAGTAGGACCCATTAGTTTGAAAATTATTTACATTAAAACAGTGGTGTGGTATAATAAAATAAAGCGAGGTGGAATGTATGACCATGATTCAAAAAGATGAATATGTATTTGAGGTTGATATTGAGAAAACAATAGAATATTATAAAACACATTCGCTTTGCGAGTGCGAATGCTGCGAGAATTTCTATGCACAAATCAAAGGTAAGTTTCCCAAACTCGAATCTTTTCTTACTGACTTTGGTGTGGATATAACGAAGCCCGACGAGTGTATGAGCGTTGAATTAGATAACACAATTCAATATATCGGTATTGACTATACTGTATGTGGTAAAGTTCTTACTATGGGACAGTATGAAATTGATATTCAAGACGATTTGTTTTTCAATCTTGTCATTACCAACCGATTTGCATCACCAAATGAACAGACGGGAGATTATTTTACAATTTCCATAAGCAATATTTTTGAACTGCCGTGGGTATTGGACAAGCCATTTCCGCAACCAATGCAAATAAATACGATTGGGAATAATACTGTTTTAAAACGAATATTTAAACGCAAAAAACCAATTGAGAAAAATCCCCAAAAATGCCTTGAAAATATTAAACGAAAAATATCTGAAAAAATTGGTATCTCAAACTTTATTGATTTGGGCGAAACCAGTGCTGCGTTTTCCGGTACAATTGATAATTATGACTTATATATTTCTCTAGATACTATAAAGAAGCGCGGCAAAGATTATCTTTACGCCTATATGGATGACCATTTTGAGTGGTACGAGTGGGACTGTGAGTCTCAAAACGAATTTGAAGATAAAATTGCTGAATATTTATGCGAAAATATTAACCGTACGATTAAAACAATAACCGAAACCAAACGTCACAAATATGTACGAGTAACCGAATATTATCTTGATAAAGAAACGAATGAATGGGTTTTAATGTCAGATGATAAAGTATCGTGGCTGATTATGCGTCCGTTTATAGAAGCTGATGATATAACGGAAGAAATCAAAGAATATCATTTGTAAAAAGGCTTGCCAATCGTCAAGCCTTTTGTGTTAAAATAATGTTGTTATCCAATAAATAATCCCATACACTACACTTGCAACTGTACCGTATACGATTACAGGTCCTGCGATTTTGAACATATTTGCGCCAACGCCTAAAACAAAACCTTCTGCTTGTGTTCAAGTATGACCCATTAGTTTTGAAAATTATTTACATTAAAACAGCGGTGTGGTATAATGAAATAAAGTGAGGTATAAAAATATGAAATCTATAAAAAGTTTATATAAAATCGGCTTGGGACCTTCAAGTTCACACACTATGGGGCCTTCCTTTGCTGCGACCGAGTTTTTAAAAATATCTCCGCAAGCAGATTTTATTAAAGTAACGTTGTTTGGTTCTCTTGCAAAAACGGGTAAGGGACACGGTACCGACAGAGCAATTTCTGAAACCTTGGCAAACATCCCTCACGAAATTGTTTTCGATTATGAAAGCAAAACACCCATTCACCCAAATACTTTAGAGTTTATAGCTTTTAAAGAGGGGAAAGAAACAGATAAAAAAGAGTTTTACAGTATTGGCGGCGGTGAAATTCAGTTTGATGGTGCTGACTCAGTTTCCCCTAAAGAAGTTTACAGCGAAAATAACTTTACTGAAATTGCTAATATGTGTAAATCAAGAAACATCCGCCTTTCCGATTACGTTTTCGAAAAAGAAGACAGCGACATTAAGCAATATCTAATGGCAGTTTGGAAAACCATGCAAAATGCCATTAACGAAGGTTTGAGCAAAAGCGGAACGTTACCGGGAGGATTATCAGTTGAAAGAAAAGCACAATTTTTATATAACCAAAAGCATATAGACGAAAGCCCCCAAACCCGTGAGAACAGGCTTGTTTGTTCTTATGCTTTTGCGGTTAGTGAGCAAAACGCCGATTGTGGCATTATTGTAACAGCCCCAACCTGTGGCTCATGCGGTGTGTTGCCGGCAGTTTTAAAATATATGCAAGATAAAAACAATTTTACTGATGAGGATATCATACGTGCACTTGCTGTTGCTGGTCTTATTGGAAATATTGTTGCTACTAATGCATCTATAAGTGGTGCAGAATGCGGTTGTCAGGCCGAGGTTGGAACAGCTTGCAGTATGGCTTCGGCCGCTTTGTGCGAACTCTTTGAAATGGGTATTGACCAAATTGAATATGCAGCCGAAGTGGCTATGGAACATCATTTGGGACTTACCTGCGACCCCGTATGCGGACTTGTGCAAATCCCTTGTATTGAGCGTAATGCAGTGGCCGCTATGCGCGCCATAAATGCTTTAAGCCTTGCCAATTTCCTTTATGGCAGTCGAAAGGTTTCCTTTGACGTGGTGGTTGAAACTATGTACCAAACAGGTAAGGATTTATCTCATCTTTACCGCGAAACCTCTGAGGGCGGACTTGCAAAACTATATGCAAACAAATAAAACTAAAAAGGTGTGACCAATAGGTCAAGCCTTTTCTGCGGACAGTCGAGGACGCCTGTCCCTACATTAAATTGCATATCCAATAAATAACCCCATAAATAACACTAGCGATAGTTCCATAAACGATTACAGGGCCTGCTATTTTGAACATATTGGCACCAACGCCTAAGACAAACCCCTCACTTCTAAACTCTATTGCAGGTGAAACAACTGCATTTGAAAATCCGGTTATAGGAACAAGGGTACCCGCTCCCGCGTGTTTTGCTATCTTATCAAACAACTTTAATGCGGTAAGTGCCGCCGCTATAAAAATAAGCGTTACAGGAACTGCCATTCTTATTTCCTTATCTGTAAAATCCATTATTGTATAAAGCTCTACAAAAAGCTGTCCTATAACGCAGATTAAACCTCCAACACAATAAGCCCAAATAAAATCCTTAATTTTTGGCGATGGCTTTGACATCTTTTTCGTAAGCTCACTGTATTCTTTATTACTCATTATGTTCATACTAGAAACACTCCTTTAAGCCTTATTATAGACTAAAAGGAGTGTTTTATTCTTTCAATATTAAATTTCAGTTATCTCAATTGTTTCAATAACAACAGGTTCTACAGGCTTATCTGCTCCCGCAGTTTTTACATTTGCGATAGCGTCAACAACATCCATACCGTCCATTACCTGACCGAATACGGTGTGACGGAAATCAAGCCAAGGTGTACCGCCAAGCTCGCCATAAGCTTCTACTATATCCTCAGGGAAAGAGTCAGGCATTTGCTTCATCTGACCGAGCATATTAGCAGGCACAGAATCAGCCTGAACTATAAAGAACTGACTTCCATTTGTATTAGGACCTGCATTCGCCATAGAAAGTGAGCCTCTCAAATTGTGAAGAGCAGGGTCAAACTCATCCTCAAAGCTTCTGCCCCATATAGACTCACCGCCCATACCTGTACCAGTAGGGTCACCGCCCTGAATCATAAAATCCTTAATTACTCTATGGAAAATAAGACCGTTATAGTATCCGTTTTTTGCGTGTGTTACAAAGTTTTCTACAGTTTTGGGAGCTTCCTTCGGAAAAAGCTTTATTTTGATTTCACCCATATTGGTTATCATTTTTGCAACAACATCTCCCTTTTCGGGAGTTCTTAACTGATATGCTGACATTTTATTGCCTCCTATTTTAATGTTTAAATTATATTAACAGATTAATACTGTTTTTTCAGTGTTTAAATATTTAATTGCCTTTAAAATTAAAAACCAATTTCAGTATACCGTAAATTATAGGCTGATGTAAAAGATAGATTGACAAAGAATGTCTACCCAAAAACTCAATCGGTTTTATGACAGATATTTTTAAATATTTTAATATATCCTGTCTCTCAAAAATACGATATACAAAATAGCCTATCCAAAAAAGGAAAATCCAAGGCAAAAATGGCACATAATCTGGTGAATAAAAGTTATTTGGCTGAAAACCGAAAAATGCTGTAAAGGTATTAGCATATAACACCTTTGGAAGCTTCCATTCAATCAAATTTCCTATACAAAAGTAACCAAGCTCTGTATCGTAGGTTATGACAAACAATACCAAACATATTACAATTCCCAAGATTGCCGGTAATCTTTTAAAAAGCTTATCCAAAGGGATTGTAACAAGCATACCCACACCTATAAGGCTCAGTACACCGTGAATTATTGCATTTTCCGGAACAAAAACCGCCGTTGCAAGACTTATAAGCAAAGCCCCTGAAATTACAATAATTGAACGCCTTAGCTTTTGCCTGCTCATATCCCAACAAAAACCCGATATTAAAATAAATGAACAACGGATATACATTTGAAGAGTAGATGCCGTTTGTGAATTAAACCATTCAATTTTAATATCATAAATATTTACTAAATCCCATATCGTATGATAAGCTATCATTAGAATAATAGAAATACCTCTTAAAAGGTCAATCAATGAATATCTGTTACTTTTCTTTAATTTCATAATCATTTTCACAAAACAGCCTGCATTAACAGGCTGTAAATTATTTATTAGTGAGTCGGTCGGTAAGCCGAGTTCTGTCGCGGACGGTTATCTATCTCGACGCAGGATTGCTCCCAACGCTCAAGCCGCTTTTCGTAGCACATCGGGCAAATGTATTGCTACAGTCAGCGTTGCTCCGAATAGGGTTTACAGGGTCTTGACGTTCCCGTAAGACCGGTGAGCTCTTACCTCGCCTTTCCACCCTTACCGTACAGGCGGCATATAAACACTCAGAGGCGTAAGCCTAAGCTGTACGGCGGTATATCTCTGTTGCACTTTCCCTAAGGTCACCCTCGGCGGCCGTTAGCCGCTATTCTGCCCTGTGGGGCTCGGACTTTCCTCAGACAGCTTCCATATAAACGGTCTGTCCGCAACCGTCTGACCGACTCTACATATATTTTACCATATAAATCCCATTGTGTCAAAACAAAAATTACTGAATAATATATATTGTTCAGGAGGAATTATTTATGGATAATATAGTTTCAAAATATTTTTTAGCCGCAAATTCCTGTGAGGGGTTTGTTTCAACTTTTAGCAAATGCTACGATGCAAATAATGGATGGCGCGCTTACATAATTAAAGGCGGACCTGGAACAGGTAAATCATCTTTTATGAAATATTTTGTTGCAAGGGCAATGGATAACAACATCAAAGCTGAGCTTTGCCCCTGCAGTAGCGACCCCGATTCTTTAGATGCTGTAATTTTTCCACAAAAAAAGCTCGTTTTATTAGACGGCACCGCACCACACACGGTTGACCCTGCCTACCCCGGAGTTTGCGAACAAATAATTAACCTTGGGGATTATTGGTCTGCCCAAAAGCTTTCAGGTGTTTCCGATACAATAATAAAGCTTACCGATAAAAACAAGCTTTTGCACAAGGCTGCTGCAA
The DNA here is from genome assembly GCA_045658105.1 of Acutalibacteraceae bacterium. GTDB lineage: Bacteria > Bacillota > Clostridia > Oscillospirales > Acutalibacteraceae > UBA737. Next base: position 105,519 of record JAZOUK010000025.1, on the reverse strand, counting down.
GATATCTTCAAGCGGCAGGAAACCTTATTACAGACAACCTGAAAATTTCCGATGCCTGTACCGATAAAGAAAAGGCATTGACATATGCCAAAAATCTTTGTCGTAAGTATATTCCCATAACCGACCGCAAAGGAAAAGAATGGGAAAGATTTCTTTGCGGAATCACTCCGCGAGGGGTTATTTCCTACTCCAGAACTGCTCTTGCGCAAGATAAATGCATTATAATAAAAGATGACTACGGCAGTGCTTCAGAAATCATTATAAAAACCTTGCGCGATTATGCGCTTATGGCAGGCTATGAAATATTTTCAATTAAAAATTCATTTTTACCCTCAAAGCTTTATGACGCCGTAATTATACCTGAGCTTTCCCTAAGTATTATAAGGGAATATGATTTTCAGCATCTCACAACCGATATAAGACGGATACACTCACGCCGATTTATAAAAACAAAAAGTCTCAGCAAAAGCCATGAGCGTCTTAAGTTTAACAAAAAAGTAATAAATGAGCTTCTGCTTTCAGCAATAGAGTTATTAAGAGAAGCAAAATCTGTGCATGATGATTTAGAAAAACAGTACATTAAGGCAATGGATTTTAATTCTGTAGCTTTGCTTGCTGAAAAACTTGCAAATTCAATTTTCATAGAATAATACACTTTTCAATCTAAACCCGCATATACAAAAGTGGCCGCCTCAATAGTGAGGCGGCCACTTTTAAAATTTAAAATCTTTTATTTGCTTTTTGCAAGTAATTCCAAAATTAGCTTATATATCCGCTCGGTTGAAGAAATGCTCAATCTCTCATTAACTGTATGTGCATCGTAAATAGATGGACCAATAGCAATACAATCAAGTTGGTCTAAACGGGAAGCGAAAACGCCACATTCAAGACCTGCGTGTATTGCCTCAATATTAGGCAAAGTACCAATATTTGTCCTGTATATTTCAGTATACAAATCACGAAGCAAAGAAATTTCCCTATATTCCCACGGAGGATAAAAACCAAACGTTTCTGATTTATCGGTGATTACCGAATAGAAAGCCTTAAGCTTTTCAGTTAAAAAATTCAATGCCGAAAGCTTATTACTTCTTAAAGCATAACTAATTACAACGCTATTTTCCCCAGTTGAAAGAATACCAAGATTTAGCGAGGTTTCAACAAGCCCCTCAATCTCTGCACTATACTCCATTACACCGTTTGGCGTGCAAACCAAAGCATAGATAAGCTTTTGAACCGAGTTACAATCCATAACCTCAAAGGTTGCGTCATTTTCTAAAGTGATACTATAATCAAAATAGGGCTCACGCGCTTTTATTTCTTCTTTTATTTCATCAAGGTATTCACTTGCCTTTTTCACAAAAAGCTCGGTATCAGAAACGCAAAGCCTGATATTACCCGACGGTGTTATAGCATTAGACTTATCTCCGCCGTCAACACTTATAATCCTAAAATCCACACCGGACATCATATAACTTAAAAATCTGCCTAAAATAATGTTTGCGTTTACCCTACCGCTATTTATCTCAATACCCGAATGACCGCCCTTAAGCCCCTTAATATTTACATTAACAGCTGTACCGCTTGCATTTTCTTTTTCAAATGGTATCAGGGCGCTTAATTCAACACCGCCCGCACAAGAAACTGTAACCGTATCCTCTGCCTCGGTATCAATATTAATCATCTTTCTGCTCTTAAGCACCGACATATCCATATTTACGGCGCCTATCATTCCAATCTCCTCGTCGGTTGTAAAAACCGCCTCAATTTCAGGATGGCTGATACTATCATCCTCTAAAATTGCAAGCACCATAGCAACGGCTATTCCGTTATCCGCACCGAGGGTTGTTCCTTTTGCCTTTACAAAATCACCATCACAATAAATATCAAGTCCGTCTTTTGTAAAATCTATATTACTATCCTCTGTTTTTTGACAGACCATATCAATATGCCCCTGCAAAATTACAGGTTCAGCATTTTCGTATCCCTTTGAAGCAGGCTTACGAATTATTACATTATCATATTCATCCCTTTGTGCCTCAAGGCCGTGAGCACTCGCAAACTCCATACAGTAATCAGCAATTTTTGCCGTATCCCCCGAACCGTGAGGAATACGGCAAATTTCATTAAAATAATAAAAAACCCTCTTAGGTTGTATTCCGTTTAAATCTGACATTTTTTCCCTCCAAATTTCTCGACAATGTCGAAAAACTTACAGATACAATTATAGCATAATAATATTATTTGTCAACAAAACCCCTTATAAAACTATAACAAAATAAATGGCAAATTATCTTTCATTTATTACCTGAAATCTTGCAACAGGCTTTACAACCTTTAATCTGTGGCGTCTAACAAGCGCAACTACTCGCTTCTCAAATGCGATGAGCCTATCCTCGTGAAAGATTCCCCAAACCAAGGCTACAACTAAAAATATCTCAAAAATTGTTCTTAAAGTAAATGCTAAATTCATAATTTTAACCTCCCGAACATTTGTTCGTTAATCTTATTATAATCACTTTTAAGTGATTTGTCAAGTGTTTTTGACAAATTTATTATAATTTTTTAAGTGTCCCATTAAAAGGACTATTCTTTCAGTTGTTAAAAAAATTTTATTGCTTTTTGTTTTAACCTTTTAATAACACGGCTTGACAAAAGAACTAATGTTCACTATAATAAAAATACTATTATTATCTTGGTGATGTTTTATGGATATGACAAGCTTTACAGAAACAAACTCAATTGAAAAATGTTGTTTTACAGGCTATCGCCCCTCAAAGCTTCCCTTTAGTATGAATAAAAAAGACCCCTCTTACAAGGAGTTTGAAAATCTGCTTATTGACGGTATTATTACCCTTTTAAACGAAGGTTGCCGTACCTTTTATTCGGGTATGGCAATGGGGTTTGATATTATCGCCGCAGAGGCTGTGCTTCTAATTAAGAAACTATACCCTTATGAGCTTCGGCTTGTTTGCGTTATTCCCTTTAAAGAGCAGAGTGCAGGTTTTTATGATTCTTGGCGGGAGCGTTACGACAATATCCTTTCTCAGTGTGATGAAAAAATCCTACTTTCCGAAGATTACTTTTCAGGTTGTTATCAAAAACGCAACGAATATATGGTAAAAAATACCGATTGTGTTCTAACTTGGTATGACGGTAAAAAGGGCGGTACCCGCAACACCCTTTTGTATGCACAGAAACAAGGACGATTTGTATTTAATGTAAATCCGTTGTATGACGAATTTAAGAATTCACAAGCTATGCTTGATATATAAAAATGCTCCTGACTGCTTAATACTTTGCAGTCAGGAGCTATTTATATACAAATTAAAGTTCAATCTCTGCTTTTTTACCGCTCATATCGTAAAGACGATACTTTACACCTGCGGTATCAAACATACGCTTTGAAGCTAACACGCTGTCCGAATCGGCATACTTATCAGCCATATACACAACCTCAGCTATGCCAGACTGTATAATAGCTTTTGCGCACTCGTTACAAGGGAAAAGTGTGGTATAAACCGTACATCCCCTTACACCGCCGGTAGCGCAATTAAGTATTGCGTTTAATTCGGCGTGGCAAACATACAAATACTTTGAATTAAGCGGTTCAGCATCTCTATCCCAAGGATATTCGTCATCACTACAACAACGGGGCATACCATTATAGCCCATTGAAAGAATTCGATTATCGGAATTAACTATACAGGCACCCACCTGTGTTGAGGGGTCCTTACTTCTCATTGCAGAAAGACAAGCAATACCCATAAAATATTCATCCCAGCTCAAATAGTCTTCTCTTTTCAAAATCTTCACCTCTTAATTTTCCTCTATAGTCATTATAATACTTGTATACATTAAATGCAATCTTTATTTTTTATATCTGTATTCAATATAAGGAGTACAGTCGCTATTATCATAACAATTGGAAAAACAGCGGCTACGCCAAAGCCTATGTGAAGTCCTAAGGAATCTGCAACTATTCCAAGCACCCAAGGGCCTAAGCAACAGCCTGTATCTCCGCACATTGCAAGTGTGCTATACATAACAGAACCGCCCTCAGGGAAATCCTTTGCTCCTGATGAATAAACCCCCGGCCAAGAAATGCTTACCGTAAAACCGCATATGGCACAAAAGATTAACGATACCATAGGTATATTACAAACTGCAACAACCACATAACAAACAAAACAGCAGGCACTTAAAATAATAAGTGTCTTATTGAAAGAGACCTTATTAGAAACTGCAGCATACCAAATTCGTCCCGCTCCCATAAAAACAGCAAACGCGCAAGGACCTGCAAGGTCGCCTATAACCTTAGAAACACCCAATGCTTGCTGAGCGAACATAGACGCCCATTCTGCCATAGCAATTTCACAAGCACCCGCACAAATCATCATAATCATATAAATTCTAAATCTGCGAGTGCGTATAAGCTTACCAAATGAGATTTTTTTCATTCCCTTTTCAGGCTCTACAATTGGCACCTTAAAAAATGAGAACATATTAAGAAAAGGCAATACCGCCCATACAAGAGGTATGTTTGCCCAGCCGGAATATCCAAAAACAGCCACAAGCAAGGTAGTTACGATAATTGTGAATGCTTGTCCCCAACAGTAAAAGGAATGCAATAAGGACATATTCCCTGATTTATTATCTGTCGGCAGCATTTCTATCATAGGACTCATAATCACTTCCATAAGTCCGCTTCCAAAGGCATAAAACACTATAGAAAGCACAATTGCAAGATATGTATTATCCATAAACCGAGGGAGTACACCCAAAAGAGCGAGTCCCAAAGCCGCCGAGCCCTGACAGAGTATTGCCGTTTTGCGGTAGCCTATTGCGCCTACGATTTTTGGAGTTATAAAATCAACTATCATCTGTGTTACAAAGTTCACCACAACAAGCCTTGCAAGCTTTTCGTAGCCGAGTCCGTAAACATCCTGTAACGCAATAAAAAGGATAGGCAAAAAGTTATTCACAACCGCCTGTACGATATATCCTATATAACAAGCAAGTTTAGTGACCGTATATTTAGATTTCATTATCTATTTCCTTTAAAATTCTTATTATATCCTGAGGTTTTTCTGCTATGTAGGATGCGCCGTTAGCCAAAAGCTCTTCACGGCTTCTGAATCCCCATAAAACACCAATACCCTTACAACCGACATTAACTGCCGTAGCAACATCCATACCTGAATCCCCAACAAGCAGACATTCCTGAGGCTTTACACCAAGCTCATCAATAAGCTTCAAGGTGAGTGTTGGGTCTGGCTTAGTTGGAAAACCGTCACACTTGCCGTAAATCAAATCAAAGGTATTACCGAAAATCTTGTCAACCACCGCAACTGCCATTTTTTCAGCCTTGTTAGAAATAACTGCTACTTTAAGACCCATTTTCTTTAGTTCGGAAACGAGCTCGATAATTCCGTCATACGGAGTGGTGAAATCGGTATAATGTTTACTATAGTGCGCCCAAAAGCTTTCAAATAATTTTTGTACTGTTTCGCCGTCTCGGTTCTCTGTAGGAAGTATGCGTTCCATAAGCTTTATCATACCGTCGCCAACAAAAATTTTATAGCTTTCTTCGGGATGTACGGGATATCCAAAGCAAGAAAGCGCATAATTTGAGCTTCCTGCAAGGTCGCGTAATGAATTAACCAATGTACCGTCCAAATCAAAAAGTACCGCTTTAATCATTCTATTCTCCTAAAAATATGTAAACTATATAACCGCCCCGAGCAAAAGTGCCACAGACATTATTTGTTTTTGTCTTGAGGTTATAAATACAAAAAGCCCCTGAGCATAATATATAGCTCAGGGTTATTTGTAAGAAATTATTAGATAGCTCTGGTAACCTTACCCGAACGCAAGCAACGGGTGCAAACATTGATACGGCGGGGCGAACCGTTTACGATTGCCTTTACCTTCTTAACATTGGGTTTCCAAGTTCTGTTTGTTCTTCTGTGAGAGTGGGAAACCTTAATACCGAAAGCAATTTCTTTACTGCAGATATCACATTTAGCCATGGTCTGCACCTCCTTTTTCAAATAAGCGGACAGAGTTAAAACTCCACACCGCAATAAGCAAAAAATATAATATCACACTTTATGACAAAAATCAAGTATTTTTTTTAGTATTTTAAATTTATTTTTTATTTTTATTGCCAATACGGTTTTCTGTACCGTTTAAAAGCCGTTTTATATTGGAACCGTGCTTAACAATAACTATTACACCCATTGTAAAGCTTATAATCACTTGTGGTAGCAAAGGCGCGGTACTGTCGTGAAAAACAACCGAAAGTGTAAGTACAACTACCGTAGCGAGCAGTGAGCTTAGTGATACAATTTTAGTAGTTATAGTGCTTACCGCAAAGACAACTAAGCCTGAAATAATAGCAATAGGAGAACATAAAGCATAAATTCCTACACTTGTTGCAACGCCTTTTCCACCCTTAAACTGAAAAAATATCGGAAATACATGACCTAACATACAAGCCAAACCGCAAATATATGCTCCGTAAATCGGATATGCCCATTCGGCACCTGTAGTAGTCATAATATAGTCAAACACAAGCTCACCCATAAATACTGCAGCAAAACCCTTTAAGGCGTCACAAACAAAGGTGAGTGCTCCGGGAAGAAATCCCGCAGTACGCATAACATTGGTAGTTCCTGCGTTACCGCTTCCTATTTCTCTTACATCCTTTTTAAGAAAAGTCTTTGCAAAGATAACAGCAAAATTTACACTTCCTATAAGATATGCAGCAATAATGGTTATAATAGCAGTAATAAACATTACTTATCTCCCCTTTCGCGAATTACGAACCTTACGGGTGTGCCCTCAAGTCCAAAGGTTGAACGAATTTGATTTTCGAGGTATCTCTGATATGAAAAATGAAACAACTCAGCCTTATTGCAAAAGCAAACGAAAGTAGGCGGCTTAGTAGAAGCTTGAGTCATATAATATATTTTGAGTCTCTTACCCTTGTCTGTAGGAGGCTGAACACGCGCGGTAGCATCTGCAAGAATATCATTAAGCATACCTGTAGAAATACGCATAGTATTCTGCTCGTTTACATATTTTATAAGCTCGAAAAGGCGGTCCACACGCTGACCTGTTTTAGCCGATATAAAAATTATAGGAGCATAGGGCATAAATGAGAAATCAACATTCAGCTTTTTGCGGAATTCATCCATTGTTTTGCCGTCTTTTTCCACAGCGTCCCACTTATTTACCGCAATAATGCAAGCCTTACCTTCTTCAAGCGCTAAGCCTGCAACCTTCGAGTCTTGTTCGGTGAAACCATCGGTAGCATCAATCATAATAACGCATACATCAGCTCTTTCAATCGCCATTTTAGCTCGAAGCACGCTGTATTTTTCAATCTTATCCTCTACCTTAGACTTTCTTCTGAGTCCTGCAGTATCAATAAAATTATATTTAACCTCTCCGCGTTCTATTCTTGTATCTATAGCATCTCTTGTTGTTCCTGCAATATTTGAAACTATAGAACGCTCCTCACCTGATATCTGATTAATAAGAGACGATTTACCGGCATTAGGCTTACCTATAACCGCAACATTTATTATGTCTTCCTCGCTGTCACAGAAATCTTCTTCCGGAATATGCTCAATAACCGCATCAAGAAGGTCGCCTGTTCCGTGACCGTGAACAGACGATACCGCAATCGGTTCACCTATACCGAGATTATAAAACTCATAATATTCCGAGGGCATTTCACCGATTGCATCGCATTTATTAACACACAGTACAATAGGCTTGCCGCTCCTCCTGAGCATTGCGGCAACATCACTGTCAGCCGCCGTTACACCGCTTTTTATATCTGTAACAAAGATTATAACCGAAGCAGTGTCAATAGCAAGCTGAGCCTGTGCGCGCATACTGCTAAGTATTATATCGTCGGTCTTTGGCTCAATACCGCCGGTATCTACAAGCATAAGCTTTCTTCCAAGCCATTCAGCGTCACCGTAAATACGGTCGCGTGTAACACCCGGAGTATCGTCCACTATTGAAAGTCTTTTACCGATTATTTTATTAAAAAGCGTAGATTTACCAACATTTGGTCTGCCCACAACTGCAACTATAGGCTTTGCCATACCCTCACTCCTTTTTCCTCAAACAGTTCAAATATATTATTCTCTTATTCCAAGCATACTTAAGAGCAACTCATAACCATCGTTATTAACTGGTGTAACCTTTACTTCAAGCTTTTCGCACAACTCATCAAGGGTAATGCTATCAAGGAACATATCTCCACCGTCTCTAAGCATTACAGACGGTATAAGAATCTCTTGTCCCAAATCCTTACCGCCAAGCTGGTCGATAATATCAGTAGCAGTCACGAGACCTGCAACGGTGATTTCTCCGCCAAAGAAATTATTCTTTATTGCTACAACATTACATTCAAGATTATCCCACTTTTTTACTGCCTTGTCAACCATTTCCTTAATAAAAGGATAAGCCGCTTCACCTGTAACTAATGTAATTATTCTCTTTTCTTTTAGTTTATAATCACATTCTTCAAAAGCAGACGCAAATTCGCTCTTAAGTAACGGAACAAGTCCTACACCGTTTTCAAGCTGTAAGAATTCCTCATAATACTCAGCCTTGGGAAGCGGTCTTTCTGCAAGTATATAAAACTCGTCTGCCGCATAAGCTCTCCGTTTTCCGCAGTTTTTATAGCATTTCTCAGCAAATTCCTCTATAATATCAACCGTTTTCTCGGCCGTTTCCTTGCAGAAAGGCTTAATATAAGCGAGTCCCTCTCTATGCCCTGTAAGTCCTACAGGAACCGCCGCAATGCAATCTATATTTTCCATCGCAGTAAGGTCTGAAAGGCTTCGCACAAGCTCATCACCGTCATTCCACTCAGGCACAAGCACAAGCTGACAGTTAAGCTTTATACCCGCATCATTAAATCGCTTTATTATTTGTAATGCCTCGCCTGCAAAACGGTTATTCATCATTTTAACCCTTAATTCAGGGTTAGTAGTATGCACCGATATATTAACAGGACTTATATGCATTTTAATTATACGCTCAACCTCGTGCTCGGTAATGTTAGTAAGCGTAATGTAATTACCGAACAGAAAAGAAAGACGGGAATCATCATCCTTAAAATAAAGGGTATCCCTTAGCCCTTTAGGAAGCTGGTCTATAAAGCAGAAAATGCATTTATTTCTGCATGAGCGCTTTTCGTCCATAAGATATGTATGGAACTCAAGACCGAGCTCATCATATTCACCTTTTTTTACCCTTTTAGCCTTAATCTTACCTGAAGCATTTATATACTCAAGAATAAGCTTTGGGTTGTTTTGATAAAATCGGTAGTCAAGCACATCCATTATCGGATTACCATCAATACTTACAAGCGTATCCCCTGCTTTTATTCCCGCCTTATATGCAGGACTTCTCTTTAAAACCGATTTTACTATAACAGACATTTTTGACACCCCTTAAAACAAATTGTAAAATTCAAAACAAAAAAACAAGAGGAGGATTGCTCCTCCTCAGTTGATAACAGAATTATTCGCCAACCTTTACAACCTCACGGCCGTTATACTGACCGCAAGCAGGGCAAAGTCTGTGGGGGCGCTTATATTCGCCACATGAGCACTTTACCAATGTGGGAGCAGTAAGCTTCCATACATTGTTTCTTCTCTTATCACGTCTTGCTTTAGAAGTTTTTCTCTTCGGTACTGCCATTTTTAGGCACCTCCTTAAGTTGATGATTCATTATTTAGTAACTCGGCAAGTGCAGCTAACCGAGGGTCTATCTCCTTCTCGGGACAGTCACATTTACCGTCATTCAGGTCCTTACCGCATTTTGAACAGATACCCTTGCAATCCTCTTTGCATAAATGCTTCATAGGAAGATTGACTATAACCTCAGAATACAAAAACTCATCAATATCAAGCTTCATATCTGGTACTAAAAGTATTGTCTCGCTATCCTCACCCTCAATAGATGGGGCAAGAGATTTCTCTACGGTAACAGTGTGCTTACGCTTAACGGGAATACCACAACGGTCACACCCGGCTTCAAATTCGAAACAAACAGAAGCCTTCAACCCTACAAGACTTGCTTTATTGGAAACGGTGCCGTGAATGGTTACAGGTTCTTTGAGCGGAAATGAACCATGATATTCAACAGAACTTAAATCCAAAGCATACTCAAGAGGTAAAGAAGAACCCTCATTGACAAAAATCTTTTTTAAATCAATAATCATACTTCCACCTCTATCGTCACAAAGAGTATTATATCGCTGACAAGCCATTTTGTCAAGATTTTTATTTATTAAAAAGAATAAAATTTCTTTTTCTCCAATAAAACCAAAAACTTATGTTAAGCTATGAATTCTTTCAGCAAAACCGTACATCCGATAAAGATAAGTATTAGACCGCCGATAAGCTTTGACTTATGTTTTGTCATCTTAGCAAATTTTCTTCCGAAAACCACACCCAAAGCTCCCATTAAAAAAGCTGAGATACCTATAATTACCGAGGCATAAAAAACATTAACTCCCTTGTCATGAAATTCAAAGCCAACAGGTATAATATCCACACTGTCCGCCAAAGCAAGCGGCAAAAGCACCCTCACCGAAAATGTGTGATTCGGAATATCCCATACATCATGGTGCTCAAGAATCATATATACACCGACAATCAAAAGCACCAGAAAAGAAAACCAATGTCCCGTCAAATCAATAAACCGATGAAATCCCTCACCCGAAAAAAAGCCTAAAAGAGGCATAAAAATATGCGTTCCGCCTGCCCATAAGCCCACCGAAATGATATTATTTGTTGTTAGTTTATCAGCCGCAAGACCTTTACAAACTGCAACAATAAAGCCGTGAAAAGAAATCCCAAAGGCTGCCATTAATAATTCAAAGAAATTCATACATTTTCCCCTTTTATTAACAGTTTACCATAATATATGACATTTTTCAACAGTGTGTTTTAACTTTTAATAAATGGATAAGAATGTTTAAGCTTTATAGCAGTATTTTATTGATTTTATAGGCTCTACTGTGCTATAATAATCCATGTAATGTAAAAAATGATGACCGGGCACAAGAGTTCCTAAGAGCAAGAGCCATTAAGACTCAATAAGCACCTTCTTAAAATCGTACTTGAATATTGTGGAATTGATAATGAACGGGTTGAAGAATTCAGCAATATTCTTGACCGACAGTTTGGCAAAAATGTAGAAATTACGCCAAAAAGCATTGTGAGCAGTAATATAATCCGTATAAATATAGATATAAAGGAAACCTGATATGATTTTAGAAGAATCCCTATTTATCTGTCCTGTTTGCAGGCAAAAGCTTTTCCGTGTGTCAAACTCGTTTAAATGTCTTAAAGGGCATAGCTTTGACATTTCAAAAGAGGGTTATGTAAACCTACTTATGGATAATAGCAAGGGCAAGCGTCACGGTGATGACCGTCTTATGGTAGCCGCACGCAAAAGCTTTCTTGATAAGGGATATTATTCCCCTTTAAAATCGACAATAACCGAATTGGCAGGAAAAGGAAACATTATTCTTGATTCAGGTTGCGGTGAAGGATATTATACTCAAGACATTGCTGCCGAGAACACAGTTTGCGGAATTGACATTTCAAAGGACGCATTAAAATATGCGGCAAAAAGATGTAAGAATGTAGAATTCGCCGTAGCAAGTATATCAGATATTCCATTAAAAAATAGTTCGGTTGATACAATAATAAATATATTTGCTCCCGATTCCGCAGAGGAATTCTTAAGAATACTTAAACCAAACGGCAGCTACATTACTGCTATTCCTATGGAAAATCATCTTTTTGGACTCAAATCCGCTATATACGATAATCCGTATAAAAACCCTGCCCCTCAAATAGAAAGACAAGGCTTTATGATTACTTCATCAAAAGAAATTCGTTACAGCATAACCCTCGAAAGCAACTATGATATCGAATCACTCTTTAAAATGACTCCATATTACTATAAAACCTCAAAAGCTGACCAACAAAAGCTATCCGGTATCTCTAAACTTACAACCGAGATTGAATTCTTTGTTGCAAAATACGAAAAGCTATGATTTTTATTTTAAAATTATTTATCCTTTATTAACAACTAAGCAATTTAATGATAGTATAATAAAATCGGTGATTAATAATGAATTTCAGATATAGAATTATGCAGTTTATGAGTGGCAGATACGGGTTTGACAGTTTATTTTACGGACTGTTTGCTATAGCAATAGCGGTTTCGTTTATAAACCTGTTTTTCCGTTCTGTTGCTTTGCAAATAGTAGTTTATGCACTTGTTTTTTACGCATTGTATAGATTTCTGTCACGCAATCTTGAGGCACGTCGAAGAGAAAACCGATGGTTTAAAGATAAGCTTATGCTTTTCAAACGCAAAAAGGATTTTTACTGCCAAAGGAAAGCTGATACACTTCATATATACAAAAAATGCCCTGCCTGCAAGGCAATACTTCGTTTGCCAAGAAGACAGGGTGTGCATACAACGGTGTGTCCCCGTTGCAGTAAAGAATTTACTGTAAAGGTTAGGAAATAAATCATTCGGTTATTTCCCAGTAGTATCTCCTGTTTGATGGTGGAAAATCCAGTAGAACACCGTATTCTGGGTCTAAAAATTTTTCCTTAAAATAAAGAGACCAATGCCAGCATTTTGGCGTTTCGAGACTTAATATACATATTTCGGGTAACTGTTCCTTTTTAGAAACGGCTACCCTTTCTTTTTTATATTCTATACCGTAGAATTCCAAAGCCGAAAACATTTGTTTTAAGGTGGTTTCTCTATCGGTTCCTGTAACCTCAATAATTTCCGCCACCGATTTTCCTGTTAGCATTGAAAGAACTGCTTGTCCGCACTGAAGCGGTGTAGGCTCAAAAATATGTTGGGGATTATTAACTATCGGCATACCATCACCTCAAGCATATTTTATAACCTTTTCAATTTAAAGTCAATATAAATAGGACTATATTTTACAGCATTGTTTTTCTATGCCTGCATATTATTAATAGACATATAATCGTAAATCGCCTTGCCGTGTTGTTGTTCTTCCTTTTGAATATGGTTAAGCGCGTCTCTTGTTGCAGTATCTCTGAATTCAAAAATACTTGTATTATAAATCCCCGAAACATGCTTTTCATCCGACAAAAGGTCTGTGCATAAATAACAGTCAGCCTGCTTATCGGGAGTGTCGCCCATACCGTAGGTTTCGGTAAAGGCGTTTTTTATACCTTGGCTCGGCCCTGACTGAGTAGTATTCGGTGTATTTCCTGATTCAATCTGTGATATAGTATTAAGATGCTGTTGCTCCGCGTTTGCAATAGATGTAAACAGTTCCTTAAGCTGAGGGTCAAGAGCTTGTGAAGCATACTTTGTATACTTTTCAACGCATAGCTTTTCTTGACCTTTCAAATCCTTTAATAAACCCGTTTCCTTTTGTGTTAGTTGCATTAAAAATCACCTCAAGACTTATTTTGTCCGAGGTGATTTTATTTATGCAATATACTGCGCAAAAGTTATTACGAGTGGCATTGTAACAAGTGAAAACAGTGTACTTAATGACACCATATTAACCGACAACGGTATATCCCTTTCAAATTTTGAAGAAAACATTGTAGTTATCGCGGCGGTAGGTGCACTAAATGAAATAACAGACGAAATCAGCATTACTCCTCTTATTCCGCACAAATACATAACGCCCAAACCCACAAGTGGAAAAACAAGAAGCTTTAATACTATTGCAAAAATTTCTTTAACATCCTTTAGTCCTGCAAGAACATTACTCTGCATAAGGTGATAGCCAATTATTATCATCGGAAGCGGGGTATTAAGTCCCGCAAGATAGCTTATAGGCTCATAAACCACCTTTGAAACGGGAATCGAGAAAAGGAAAAACACCAAGCCTATTACAAGACCTAAAATACCAGGACTTAATAAAATCTTCTTTAAAGTAAGATACTTATTATCTCCGCTCATAGAAATGATTCCATAGCTCCAAATAAAAAGATTAAATATAGCAATATAGGAGGATGCATAAAACACACCGTCATCGCCCAATAATGCCTGCTGAAGCGGAATAGACATATATCCGCAATTAGAGAATACTGCGCCAAATCTTAAGACCGTTTCTCTTGATTTCTGCTTATCCTTTAAAAAAATATGGCTAATGACAATAAAACCTATATGAGCGATAAAAGCAATCAAGAAGCTAATCAGCAGTTTTTTAAGAACCGCAGTGTCAAACTCTCGGATAAAGGATTTAATTATAACACAGGGTGTCACAATATAAAGCACCAAATCGGTCATACTCTTTACACCGCTTTCAGCGAGTAACCGTGTTTTAGTGAGAATTGCGCCTAATACTATTAAAATAAATAAGATTATAACCTGTGTCAAAACATTGATAAACATATTAAATTAAACACTCTCCGTAAATCGTAAAAAGGCGGCAATACCCTCGGGTGTACGCTTGTAAACACCAGCGTGCTCCAAAACCTTAGAAAATACAATACCAATTTCTTTTTGGAATATTTCTTCTATGTTGTCACGATTTATATCATTATAACGAGAAATGACATACTCCGCCCAATCTGCATGCTTAGCAAGCACCTCGTCCTCACGGATATTCTTTCCGCCAAGAATAGCATCATACAACTCTGCCATTTCAGCCTTTAATCGCGCCGGCAAAACCGCAAGCCCCATAACCTCTATAAGACCGATATTCTCTTTTTTGATATGGTGAAGCTCTGCGTGGGGATGATACACACCCAACGGATGCTCCTCGGTAGTAATATTATTTCTCAAAACGAGGTCAAGCTCATACATATCCCCCGATTTTCTCGCAATCGGAGTTATAGTATTGTGAGGCTCACCGTCTGTTTCAGCAAAAATAAATGCCTCTTTATCAGTATACCCGCGCCAAGCGTCCAAAATACGGCAAGAAAGAGCAGTAAGTCTTTCTATATCCTTACTCCTAAGCCTTATTACAGACATCGGCCACTTTACAATTCCGGATTCCACATCCTCAAAGCCTTTAAACATGATTTCCTTTTCAATAGGCGCTTTTGCCATTGCAAAGGTATAGTTTCCGCCCTGAAAATGGTCGTGAGAAAGAATAGAACCGCCAACAATCGGCAAATCAGCATTTGAACCCACAAAATAATGCGGAAAAAGCTTTACAAAATCAAGAAGCTTTTTAAAGGTTTCGTGATTAATGGACATAGGGCTATGCTCTGCATTAAAAACGATACAATGCTCATTATAATATACATAGGGTGAATATTGGAAACACCAATCACTGTTATTAATAGTTACGGGAATTACCCTGTGATTCTGCCTTGCAGGGAAATCTACCCTGCCCGCATAGCCCTCACACTCACGGCAAAGCATACATTTAGGATAGCTCACCTGAGCGGCATTTTTAGCCGCGGCAATAGCCTTAGGGTCCTTTTCGGGCTTGGAAAGATTTATAGTTATATCAAGGTCTCCGTATTCAGTATTAGTAACCCACTTTACATCCTTTTTAATGCGATAGCGACGAATATAATCACTGTCACAGCTAAGCTTATAAAAGTAATCTGTAGCCGCTTTCGGGTTTTCCTTGTAGAGCCGCTCAAACTCCGCTGTAACCTCACTCGGTCTCGGCATCATAGCAGCCATAATGCGGGTATCAAACAAATCGCGATATGTAATACTGTCTTCTATTATACCTTTTTCTATAGCATACTCAAGCAATTCAGACAAGGTCTTCTCCAAGTCCACACCCTCATAATTCTCGCAACAATCAATCCCGTCAAGACCGAGAATTTCAAGAATTCTGTTTGTAACATATATTTCATCTCGTTTAGTAAACAGTCCGCACTCAAGACCGTAGCAGACAAGCTTTCTTACGCTCTGTTCAATCATAATCATCTCTCCAATACTTCTTATGTATCGTAATATTATAGCTTATTTAGTCATATTATGTCAACATATTAATATTAATATTTCTATATATTATAATTTTACACTTATTTTTAACAAAATGTTATTACATTAAAATTTTTTATTGTATTATTGTCCGAAAGTTATAAAATAGCATTATATCACTTTACTTTGAATATATTATGTGATATAACGGTAGTGCAATTAAATTTATGTAATGGAGGAATAAATATGGAAATTCTTCTCACGCTATCCATCTCGCTTTTTGCAGGACTTATGCTATCAAGACTTGCCAAGCTCGTAAAACTTCCCGCTGTTACTGCCTATCTTGTGGCAGGTATTCTTGTGGGACCTTATCTTTTGGGAGCTTTAGGATTTAAAGGTTTAGGCTTTACTGATATAAATTATATAAAAAACTTTGGTATCCTTTCAGATGTAGCTCTCGGCTTTATTGCCTTTTCTATAGGCAACGAATTCCGCTTGGCTCAGCTTAAAAAAATAGGGAAGCAAGCTACTGTTATCGGCATTGTGCAGGCAGTCACAGCCACTGTTATGGTAGACGCCGCACTTATAGGCTTACACTTCATAATCCCTGATAAATTACCTTTGCCCTCTGCAATAATTTTGGGTGCAGTTGCATCTGCTACCGCTCCTGCCGCTACACTTATGGTTGTGCGTCAGTATAAGTCAAAGGGACCGCTCACCGATATTCTTCTGCCGATTGTTGCTCTTGACGATGCTGTAGGCTTAATTCTTTTTGCTGTTTCGTTCGGTGTGGCAAAAGCTCTCATTTTGGGGCAAATGGACCTTATATCTGTAATTTTAGAGCCATTGCTTGAAGTAATTCTTTCATTACTATTAGGTCTTTTAATGGGACTTTTCTTCAGCTTTTTCGAGAGATTTTTCCATTCAAGGTCAAAACGACTTGCTATGTCAGTAACCTTTGTACTACTTACCGTTGCCCTTTCTATGCTTGAATTCAAAATCGGTAAGGTACACATTGCATTTTCTTCACTCCTTGTTTGTATGATGCTCGGAACGGTATTCTGTAACATCTGTGATTTTTCCGAAGAACTGATGGACCGTATCGATCGTTGGACTGCTCCCTTGTTTATACTTTTCTTTGTTATAAGCGGTGCTGAGCTCGAGCTTTCAATATTTAAGGACCCTATTATTGTGCTAATAGGTGTTGTTTACATTATCGTTCGTTCTTTAGGAAAATACTTCGGTGCATATTCAAGCGCAAAGTATGTAAAATGTACTGATAGTATTGTAAAATATCTTGGTGTTACCCTTTTGCCTCAGGCTGGTGTAGCTCTCGGTATGGCAATCAAAGCCGAAACCTTGGGAGCAGAAGGAATTGTGGTTGCAAATATTACCCTTTTCTCGGTACTGATTTACGAGCTTATTGGACCATACCTTACCAAAATTTCATTGCTTAAAGCAGGTGAAATCAAACCCGAAGAAAAAACAAGCGCCCGTGATAAGGCAAAGCAAAGCTTAGTAAACACAACTGATAAAGCTTAATAACAATTAAATAGTGAGATACAAAAAGCGAGGTGAATTTCACCTCGCTTTTTAACTGTTCAATTAGCTGAAATTATTCTTCTGTAGCCTCTACAGCAACCTCAACCTCTGCCTCTGTAACCTCAGCAGCAGCCTCAATTACTGCTTCCTCGTCGGCAGGAGCATTCTCCTCAGTTGCCTCGTAAACAACCTCGTCAGCTGCAACCTCTGCAGCAGGTTCTTCCTTAACCTCAGGCTCTAAAAGAGCACGGATAGAAAGACTTACACGCTTCTTATCAAAGTCGATAGCAGTAATCTTTGCCTCAACCTCTTGACCAACTGTAAGCTCATCTTGTGGCTTTGCAATGTGCTTATTAGCGATCTGAGAGATATGGATAAGACCATCAATACCAGGGATGATACGGGCAAATGCACCGTATGTAGTCATACTAACAATTGTCACCTTAACAACATCGTCAATATTGTAGTTATTCTGGAAGATAACCCAAGGATTCTCCTCGTCCTTCTTGTAGCCAAGAGAAATCTTTCTCTTTTCAGCATCTATAGCCTTAATGTAAACCTCAACAGTATCTCCAACGAGAACTACCTCAGAAGGATTCTTGATTCTCTGCCATGAAAGCTCAGAAATGTGAATCATTCCGTCAACACCGCCGATGTCTACAAAAGCACCATAGCTTGTAAGAGACTTAACAGTACCTGTAAAACGGTCGCCAACAGCGATTTCTGACCAAAGCTTATCCTCAGCAGCCTTTCTCTGCTCACGGAGAACGCTACGGATAGAACCAACTGCTCTGCGGCCTCTACCGATTTCAATAATACGGAAAGAAACTTCCTTACCCTTAAGGTCATCAAGAGAATCATTTCTGGAGGCAGTTGCCTGAGAGGCAGGAATAAATACTCGTACATTTTTTGTATAAGCAACAACGCCGCCCTTGATGATTTCCTTAACAAAACCTGTAAGAATCTCACCTGAATCCTTGGCAGCAACTATATTGTCCCAACCGGCAATAGCATCGAAACGACGCTTTGAAAGCATTGCGGTTCCTTCCTGGTCACTGATTTTCATAATAATAAGGTCGAGTTCATCATTGACCTTAACTTCATCCATCAGCTTAGCGTCAGGATCAGATGAATATTCGGCAGCAGTAATATATCCTGTAACTCCTCTGCCGATGTCCACTGTAATTTCAGTGGGATTAACAGCAATAACTGTACCGCGAACTTTCTGGTCTGATGTTAAGCTGCTGAGTGAAGCTTCGAATGCTTCCTCGTCTGTCATTTCTTCGAAGCTTTTTTGAACAGATTCTTTTACCTCCATCTGTTCTTCAACCGGTTGTAAAATTTCCGACATGGTTTTAATAACCTCCTTTATTATACCCGCAGGTGTTGATGCACCCGCAACAACCCCAATTGAACCGTCCTCTAAATCAACCTTGGAAAGCTCATCCGCCGTTTCAACAAAATAGGTTCTCTGACAGTTCTGCTTACAAACATCAAAAAGCTTAGCTGTATTAGAGCTATGCTTACCCCCGACAACAATAATTATATCGTTTTCGCGGGAGAGCTTGTCCGCCTCACATTGTCTTTTTGAGGTCGCATTACATATTGTATCAAATATTTCTGCATTTGTACATACTTTTTTTAATTTTTTTTGCATTTTGGTCCAAATCTCTGCATTAAATGTGGTTTGAGAGACCATAATAAGGGATTTTAATGTAAAATTTTCATTTTTTTGGAGCAAATCATCAAGCTCCAAGGTATCCGCAACCACATAACACTCACCAAAGCAGTTGCCCATTATGCCTTTAACCTCCTGGTGATTACGGTCGCCCGCAATAACTGTGACATACCCCTCACGGCTTTTCTCGCTTACAATTTTGTGAATCTTAGCAACAAACGGACAGGTTGCGTCTGCAATATTAAGTTTTAATTCATTTGCCCTGTCAAGCACCGCCTTAGATACTCCGTGTGAGCGGATAACGAGTGTTTCGCCCTCATTTACATCCTCAGGAACATCAACAATTCTAACTCCCCTATCCGAAAGCTCGCTTACAAGCTGCGGGTTATGAATAATTGGACCCAAAGTGCAAACCCTTTCACCGTTATCCAACAGTTCGTATACCATATTTACCGCACGGTTTACACCAAAGCAAAAGCCTGCGGTTTCAGCAAGGGTGATTTTCACTTATTTATCCCCTCTGCAACAATTTTAAGGATAAGCTCAAGCGACTGCTCGAACTCAAAACCCGTAGTATCTGCCACAACAGCATCATCTGCCTGCTTAAGTGGCGCAATTTCACGATTCATATCATTATAATCGCGCCTCACCATATCCTCATAAACCTCATCAAATGTGACCTGCTGACCTTTTTCGCAAAGCTCCTCGTAACGGCGTCTTGCTCGCTCCTTAACATCTGCAGTAAGATAAATCTTAACCGTAGCATCAGGAAGCACTACAGTACCAATATCTCTACCATCCATAAGTACATCGTTTTCTCTTGCAAGCTTTCTTTGCATTTCAAGCAAAAAGCTTCTTACCGACGGCTTAGCAGAAACCGCAGAAGCCATCATTGAAGCATCGGGTGTTCTGATAGCATCTGAAACATCCTCACCGTCAAGAAAAACCCTCTGCTCACCGTTTACAAAACGAATGTCCACGTCGGTGTCAGCCAAAACTCCGTCTATATCACATTCGAGTGAAGTATCAAATCCGGCGCGAATAAACTTAAGACCTACCGCCCTATAAAGTGCTCCTGTATCAACATAGATAAATCCAAGCTGTTTTGCCGCCTTTCTCGAAAGCGTGCTTTTTCCTGCGCCGGCAGGACCATCAATTGCAACTGAAATCATAAATATACTCCTTATTTCGTTCTAATAAATCATATTTTTACCTGCAACAAAGCCAGTTGAAAAGGCAATTTGCAGATTAAATCCGCCTGTAAATGCATCAACATCAATTAGCTCCCCTGCAAAGAAAAGACCGCTTACAAACTTTGATTCCATAGTGGCAGGGTTTATTTCCTTAACCGATATACCGCCGCGAGTGATAATTGCTTCCTCGATTGGTCTAAAACCGGTAATATTAAGCGGGAATGCCTTTAAAAGCTCACACAAATGTTTTCTGCTTTCTCGGTCAACACTATTTACTTTTTGATGTGCAGATATACCCGAAAGCGAAACCACAATGGGTATAAGGCTCTTTGGCAGCAGCATATCAAGTGAATTTGAAAAATCCCTGTTCTGTTGCTCGGAAAAGTCCCTTAAAATTCTACTGTCAAGCTGTTCTAAGGTTAGTGCCGGCTTTAAATCGATAAACGCCTTATAGCTCTTTTCCTTTGGATTTTTAATATACGCCGAACCGCTTAAAACTAGGGGACCCGAAATACCGAAATGGGTAAACAACATCTCGCCCATTTCACAAAAAACAGGTTTCTTTTTACCCTCTTCAAAAATACTGAGCGTTACATTTTTAAGGCTCAGTCCTGAAAGGTGCGTACAAAATCCCTCGTGACATTCAAGCGGTACAAGCGACGGAGAAAGCTCGGTAACCGTATGACCTAACTCGGTTGCCATTCTGTGACCATCCCCCGTAGAGCCAGTTACAGGATAAGAAACACCGCCGGTTGCGACAAGCACCCTATCAGCAAAAACTGTCCCACTATTCTCGGTGCGAACACCCCTTACAGCACCGTCTACAACAAGAATTTCACAAACAGTATCATTAAGAATTTTTACGCCTTTCTTCCTTACAGCCCCGAATAGCGCATCGACAACATCGACCGCCTTATCCGAAACCGGAAAAACCCTGTTTCCTCTTTCAACCTTAAGAGGCACATCCATTTTTTTAAAAAAGTCCATCGTATCGCTTGTGTCAAAGTTAGAAAAAGCGGAATATAAAAAACGGGGATTTCTCGGAATATTGCGAATAAGTGTATCTACATCGCAGGCATTTGTCACATTACATCTGCCCTTACCTGTTATCATAACCTTACGCGCAACCTTGCTGTTTTTTTCAACAACTGTAATTTTTGCATAAGAATCCGCTTCTGCCGCGCTATATGCCGCCATAAGTCCTGCCGCGCCACCGCCTATAATAACAATTTCCATTAAATCCCCCCTCAAACTGCTTTTAAAGAGTAAGCTTATTACTTTATTTTTCTTGCTTCAATATAGAATCTCTTATCATCAGCGTGACCCATAGAAAATGTCTTTCTTGGGAGTGAGCCGTCTACCGAAACTGCATCAAAAAGTCCCGATTTTGACATACCGCTGAAAATAAAGCCCAAAGCATTATCCTTTTTGCAAAGCTCCTTAACAGAGTTTTCGCCATGGATATAATCAATCTCTATTTCAGAATGCTCCTTTATGTATTTATCAAGGAATGTCTGAAGTGTTGCAACGCAGAGCTTACCTGTGGGCTTTAAAGAGATTTCTCTTTCAGTTTCCTTATAAATACAGGTAAATTTCTGCGCATTAGCACCGAAATACTCACCGCCAAAGGCTTCCACAATATCATTAAGCACCTTTTCGGGTTCAACGCCGAAAAGCACCCTGTAAATAGGCTCAAACTCGAGCGACGAATCGTGTATATTCACAACCTCAACAAGAGCATAGCGAGAGCCGTTACAGCTATTATAGCATTCCTTAGCCGTTGCAAGAGAATGATTACCGTCACCCACCGCGAAAAGCAGACCCTCATCACTTTTTTCTTTAAGAGAAGCCAATGCCAACTGAATCTTTTCAACTTGCTCGCAGGACACCGCATAACCCTTTATGCTGCCCGCATTCTGCATAAGTGTAAAATCGTAAAGTTTTTTATAATCATCTACATTGTCTGCATTAGGCTCAACCACAGTTTTTTCAGGGTCGTTTATAAGAAGCATAACGTGGGGAAGCTCAAGCAATGCATCCTTTCTAATCTCAACCCTTGGTGGAATACGCTGAATAACCGTTTCCTCTGTAGCTCTTATAAGACAATCCGTATTCTTCTCATAGCTGTAATCCTCAAGGTCGATAAGTCCCACAAGACCTTTTCTCACCTTTCCGTCAGCCAAAGTACGCTCTATGTAGACCATAGTATTTTCAAAACTTTCAAATACATCGTTTTCGATATAATTCTGCATTGTCTTATTTATAGAAGCTATTCTTGCAGAGTTATCCTTTTCGAGATAAACCTCAGGAAGAATAATATTAAGTGCCGACGGTTTATCCTCTGCCGATTTTTTTACGTTCTCCCAATATTCGGGTTCAGATGTATACTGGTCGCAAGCTATTACTGCCCAGTTTTCAAAATCCTTTTTGGGTAAAAGAATATCCGCGGGTAAAAAATAAGGTTTATTCATAATTTTTCTCCTTTAAACAGATTGGCTGTCCTTAAAGGACAGCCTTAATTATCCTATTTATAATATGAAAATTCTATCGAAAGAATTAAATCATCCACAGGGTTTATATATACTGTAATGCCGTTTCGTCTATCTTTCTTAGTGATAAAATAATCAAGATAATAACAGGTTTCGGAAACTTCATAAAAATGCGAAGGGGTACCGAGTGTATTAATCACATCAGTAATTGCCATTGAATTTGTAACGCCGTTTACATTAAATTTATTATAATTATTGCTATCCTTATAGAAATCGTTATTTATTTTAAACTTAACTATATAACATTCCTCAAGAGTGACCGAGGAGCGTGAGGAATTATAAAACTCTGCTTCGATTTTAACTCCGTTTTCATTAACAAAAACTGCGTCAATGGTTTCATACGCGAATACGAGAGATTTCTCATCATAGCTATTACCCTCAGCTAAATCCCAGCCCTTTTCGCGGAATTTTTTAAGTTTAATCGGCACCTCAAATTCATTATCTATAAACTCAGCATTAATTTTAAAGCGTTTGCCAAGATAAATATCTGAATAATTTTCCTCATCAAACAGACTGATATCAAAGAATTTAGACATAACTCTATCCGACGACATAATAGTTGTATTTTCAGTCTTTGGAGCAACCATAGCTTCTCCGCCGTTTTCCTGATTAGAGGTTACTCCGTAATCCTCATCAATAGGACTGCAAGCGCAAAGCACCGCACTCAGTAAAACAATAACATAGACAATTAATATCTTTGCTGATTTTTTCATAAAGTCACTCCCTCTCCAATTTATATTTTATTATTTAAAGCGCTAAATGTCAACAATTGATTTTTAATAACCAAAACTTTTTCTAATAAAATTTTGAAGCTCAGTTTCCACAAGCTCTTTATCAACAAGATAGCTTAATCCGTGCCCTGCTTCTGCAACCTTAACCATCTTGCAACGCTCTTTAATATGGTTGTATGCCCGTTCTGACATCTCACAAGGGACAAAATTGTCATCATCCCCGTGAATAAAAATTACAGGTACATTCGAACCGTCTAATGCTTTTAGAGTATTGGTCTCGTATATGGAGAATTTTCCGAATATACGGCACATAAGGTTTAAAAGCGGTAGTATTTTTTCAGCATTAATTTTAAAAAACTCGCGCGCCACCTTATTAATAATATCAGCCGGTGACGTGAAACCGCAGTCGGCAACAATTCCCTTTACACATTCGGGCAACCCGAATCTACAGGAAAGGAGCACCGTTGTAGCCCCCATAGACATACCGCCAAGCAATATTTCCTTGGATCCGAGCTTTTCTGTAGCAACTAAAATCCAAGAAAGAACATCTCGGCTTTCCTTTATACCAAAGGTTATAAGCCTACCCTCGCTATTTCCGTGGCTCCTCTGGTCGCAGAGCAGAACATTGAATCCAAAACTTTTATACATCTTTACCGCACAAGAAAAATCTCTTACTGCCGAAGAACGATAACCGTGAAACAAAATCACAGTTCTTTCAAAACCGTTATCGTAATATCTTGCCGCCAATTTAAGCCCGTCAAAGCTCACGGTATATACAAACTTATGCGGTGCAGAAAGATTATAGTCTATTCCTTCGCTTATTACATCTTTATACTTTTCGAGCGGTTTATTAACCTGAGACTCAACATCGTCCAAATCACCCATATTCTGCTTTACAAATGCAAGTAAAAAGAAATAAGTAAGAACCCCTATAATTGCTAAAATCAAAACAATAATTATTATTGAAAGCACTACCACAAAAATCACCTTTTATAATATTACCGATTTTTTCAAAAAAATGAATAATTTATTATATAAGTTTGGGCGGAATAAATCCGCCCAACATCTATATCTTTGAAAGTTTTTCCTTTGCTTTGACTGCTACTGCAGTATCTCCGCCTTTTTCGGCAGCAAATCCAAAATACTCTTTAGCCTTTTCGGTATCACCATTATGTTCATAAACAAGTCCCAAATTATAGCTGTAATTAACCTTACCTATAAGAGTATTTTCTGTGTTATACATATTTGCAAAGTGTTCTAACGCACCTTCAAAATTTCCTTTTTCAATATTTAGCTTATACTGTTTATCAACATAAGGCTTAATACATAAAGAACGGTGTGGCTCTGTAAGCTCGGCAGAGTCAATATATATTTTCATACTATTAAGCGCCGCTTCAGCCTTTTCAATATCCCCAACGGAGCAATAAGCCGCAAATAAATTATTAAAATAAATAAATTCATTAACCATAACAGCAGGATGCTTCGAAAAGGTTATGGGAACCGTTTTAAGGGTTTCCATAGCCATATCAAAATCGCCGATGTTAATATATGCTGAGGAAAGATTAAGGCTAACAATATTATTTACATACTTTTTACTTTTAGAAAGCTTAAGGGTTTCTTCTATGAATCTTCTGCACTCACAGTTATTCATATATTCCATTATTCGGCTGTACTTTGCATTAGATTTTTTTACAAAAACTATTCCTATAAATAAAATCCATACAAATCCAAACGCGAAGGTATACCCCATATCAAGCCGCAAGAATCTGCAAAAAAGTTCAATTGCAACAAATCCACCGACAACAGCCGCTATATAAAGCAATGTAAGCCCTTTAAATAGCTTAATCACCTAAACCACCTACTATTCAAGCACAAACTTGTTATAAATCTTCTTACCCTTTTTAAGAATAATTTCGTTTGCAAAATCCTCTGCGGATAGCGCATACGCGGGGTCGGTGATTTTAGCATCATTAATGCTTACACCTCCCTGCTGAACAAGTCTTCTTCCCTCACCCTTTGAAGCAGTAAGACCTGCCTTTACCATCATATCAAGCACACCGATTTTACCGTCAACCAAATCATCATCGGTTAAAGTAGTGGTTGGCATATTTTCGTGTGAGCCTGCGCCTGAGAATACAGCTCTTGCAGTTTCCTGAGCCTTCTCAGCCTCTTCATCACCGTGAACAAGCTTTGTGAGCTCGTAAGCTAAAATCTCCTTAGCAGTATTAAGCTGACTGCCCTCCCACTCGTCCATCTTATCGATTTCCTCTAAGGGTAAAAATGTAAGCATACGAATACACTTAAGAACATCCTTATCACCAACATTACGCCAATACTGGTAAAAATCATAAGGAGAGGTCTTTTCGGGGTCGAGCCATACTGCGCCTCCAACGGTTTTACCCATCTTCTTACCCTCTGAATTAAGGAGAAGTGTAATTGTCATTGCATAAGCATCCTTACCGAGCTTTTTACGGATAAGCTCAGTACCGCCGAGCATATTACTCCACTGGTCATCACCGCCGAACTGCATATTACAGCCGTACTCCTTGAAAAGATGATAGAAGTCATAGCTCTGCATAATCATATAGTTAAACTCTAAGAACGAAAGGCCCTTTTCCATTCTCTGCTTATAACACTCAGCTCTAAGCATATTGTTTACAGAGAAGCAAGCACCTACATCTCTCAAAAGGTCGATATAGTTAAGCTTTAAAAGCCAATCAGCGTTATTAACCATCTGAGCTTTACCCTCACCAAACTCAATAAAACGGCTCATTTGTTTCTTAAAACAGTCACAGTTATGCTGAATCTGCTCACTTGTCATCATAGAACGCATATCAGTTCTGCCCGAGGGGTCACCGATATGTCCTGTGCCTCCTCCTATAAGAGCAATAGGCTTATTGCCTGCCATCTGCAAACGCTTCATAAGACAAAGCGCCATAAAATGACCAACGTGTAGGCTATCTGCTGTGGGGTCAAAACCAATATAAAAGGTTGCCTTACCCTCGTTTATAAGGTCGCGGATTTCATCCTCATCCGTAACCTGAGCTATAAGACCTCTTGCTACTAATTCGTCATAAATCTTCATTTTTAAAAACTCCTATCTAACAGTTCCTTTGCGGAATTATATAAATTTTCAGTGAGCTCTGTACCCGACATAATACGGGCAATTTCGCCTATTTTCTGTTCATAAGAAAGTGGATAAACTTTAGTGAAGGTGCGTCCCTTTTCGGTGCTTTTTTCAATCAGCAAATGATTATCCGCCCTTGCCGCAAGCTGTGCCAAGTGGGTTACACATATAACCTGACGATTTTCCGATACTTTTTTAAGCTGAATACCAACCTTATCGGCGGCATATCCGCTTATGCCTGTATCGATTTCGTCAAAAATCATAGTGCCTACATCATCCCTATCAAGAAGTGCCGACTTAATACTGAGCATTATTCTTGAAAGCTCACCGCCCGACGCGACCTTGCAAAGAGGCTTTAGTTCCTCACCCGCATTGGCAGATATCATAAACTCAACTGTATCACAGCCTCGCTTTGTATATCGTCCCTGATCAATTGAAACCACAAACCTTACAGACGGCATATTGAGATACTGCAATGTATCGCAAACCTGCTTTTCAAATCCCTTTGCCGCTTTAACACGGGATTCTGTAACCTTTTTGCCAAGTTCAATAAGCCTTGTTTTAGAAAGCTCAAGCTCGTTTGATAGCTCCTCAACCTTTTTTTCGGAGAATGTAATATCCGAAAGCTCTTTAGAAGCCTTTTGAAGATATTCAAGCATTTTTTCTTCACTATTGCCGTATTTTAACATGAGCTTATGCAGAGTGTCAAGCCGAAGATTAATGCTATCAGCATTAATTTCCGAAAACTCGTTATTATCAAGAAAAGAATTAACCTCTGCCGATACATCGCATAACACCGAAAGCGCCTCACTCAAGGCTGAAGAATTCTTTTCGAAATTCTCACCCGTCATAAGATTTAGTTTCTTTACTGCATCACTTATAAGTGTTATGGCGCCGTTTACCTCATCGTCGCCACTTAAACAACCGTTTACAAACCTTAAATTCTTTATTATATTTTCATAATTTTCAGCAACAGTAAGCTTTTCCTTTAATTCCTTAAGCTCACCTACTCGTACCTCTGCCTTATCAAGCTCATCAATTTGATACTTTAAAAGCTCTATTCTTCTTTGCTTTTCGTCCTCATCGGTTTCAAGCTCTTGAAGACTTCGTCTTATACTGTTCAGCTTTTTAAATTCAGAGTAATAGCTTTCCAAAAGCTCTCCGTTATCCGCAACCGCATCAATAAAATCGCAATGACGTTCAGGATTCATAAGCGCCTGATTATCATGCTGACCGTGGATATTTATCAAATCAGCTGTAATTTCTCTAAGAACACCTGCAGTAACAGGCTTATTATTCACCTTTATAATGCCCTTGCCTGTAAGGCTGAGCTTTCTTGTTATAAGAATATTACCGTCCTCGTCAGGCTCAATATCCACCGATTTGAGTGCTTCAAGATTTTTATCATTCAGTTCCCCGAAAAGAGCGGAAACCTCTGCTGATTCACAACCCGCTCTGATAAGCTCCTTTGAGGTTCTTTCACCCGAAACGGCGTTAATAGCATCAATAACTATTGATTTACCGGCGCCCGTTTCGCCCGTAAGCACATTAAAACCATCTGACATCTCAATATCAGACCGCTCAATTACGGCAATATTTTCAATATGTAAAAACTTAAGCATACAAAATACCGCCTAAATCAGTTTATTTATACTGTCGGTCAGAAGCCTTGACTGTTCCTCTGAAACAGTTACAACAATTACAGTATCATCACCTGCAAGCGAGCCTAACATCATATTTCCAAACATTTCGTCAATTGCAACACAAGCGCTTGACGCCATACCTGTTCCGCATTTTATAACAACATTATTGAGGGAATAATCAACCCTTTTAACGGCACTTAATAAAAGCTCCTTATATCTGTCGTCATTCCCTTTATGAATATTGTTGTGAGAAAGATAACGATAATTGCCGTTTTCATCTCTGCCCTTTACAAGCTTAAGTTCTCTTATATCCCTTGAAACTGTAGACTGTGTAACATTAAAGCCTGCTTCCAAGAGACCGTTTTGCAAATCCTCTTGAGTAAGACATATATTTTTTCTTATCAGTTCAAGAATTTTTTCCTGTCTTCTTGTCTTCATTTTACATACTCCTGCCGTCTTTAAATTTATAGGAAAGTGTTTTATAGAACGACCTATTGTTAAGTCTTATAAGCTGTACCTCTTGTGAAGATTTTCTTATCTGAATTTCGGTAAACGGCTTTATTGGTGCAGTTTTTCTGCCATCAAGTGTCAGGAATATATCGGTTCTCTTTTTAGAATAAGCCTTAAGAGAAATAAGATTATCCACTCCCAAAATAATCGGCTTGGCAGATAGAGAGTGGGAACATATAGGAGTAATGCAAAAGCTTTGGGTTAATGGGTCTATTA
This sequence comes from Acutalibacteraceae bacterium, assembly GCA_045658105.1. Taxonomy (GTDB): domain Bacteria; phylum Bacillota; class Clostridia; order Oscillospirales; family Acutalibacteraceae; genus UBA737. Next base: position 76,381 of record JAZOUK010000025.1, on the reverse strand, counting down.
TCGGTCCCCCTGCCGACATTGAGTAAGCGGTTGAACCTGTAGGTGTTGAAACTATTAGACCGTCTGCCCTGTAGTTTATATAATCGCCGCCAACATTTACCGAAACATCAATGATACGCGAAATAAATCCGCTTGTGATAACTGCATCGTTAAGGGCTGTATACTCACCTGATACTTTACCGTTTTCTATAACGGAAATTCCCAACATCATTCTTTTTTCAATAATATATTCTTTCTTTTTCAGCTTGCTTATCAAGGAAAGCTCATTTTGCTCTATATTGGCAAGATAACCCATTCTGCCTGCATTTATACCGAGAACAGGCTTATTGTCAAGTGCGGCACGCTTAGCGTAACGCATAATCGTACCGTCCCCGCCGATTGTAATTATAATATCGGCAATACGGTAAAGATCCTCCTCAGGAGCGTGCTTAAAATCGGTACCACAAATACTGTCAGGCAAGAAAGCCTCTATATTCTCTGCCTTTAATATTGCACCAAGCTTTTCAACAACCTCTGCCGATCCGCGTTTATCAAGATTTGGTATAACCGCAACAACCATTACTGCAACCTCCCAACTTAGAATTTAATTAAGTGTCTCATATGAACTATCTACCACCGACTCGGCAGTAGTCTCGGTCAAAACCTCAGGCTTTTCACTCTTTTCAATATAACATAAATATTCGATATTCCCCTCAGGACCCTTTACAGGTGAAAAATCCAAACCCAACAAGGAATATCCCGATTCAATCACAAGCGTGCATATTTTTTCTACAACCGCAATATGCACAGACTTTTCTCTTACCACACCCTTTTTACCGACATTTTCCTTGCCAGCCTCAAACTGTGGCTTTATAAGACAAACCGCGCGTCCTCCCAATTTTAAAAGGGTGTGCATAACAGGTAAAATGTGCGAAAGCGAAATAAAAGAAACATCTACCGAGGCAAAATCGAGTTCTTCAGGAATATGCTCCCTTGTTACATACCTGAAATTTGTTCTTTCAAGATTAACAACCCTGTCGTCAGTGCGAAGCTTCCACGCAAGCTGACCGTAGCCTACATCAATAGCATAAACCTTTTGTGCACCGTTTTGTAGCATGCAATCGGTAAAACCGCCTGTGGAAGCACCGATATCAGCACACACAAAGCCGTCAAGTCTTAGCCCGAAAGAGCTCATAGCTTTTTCAAGCTTAAGACCGCCTCGACTTACATATTTAAGGGTTTCGCCCCTTACCTCTATTACATCGTCAGGCTTTATATTGTTTCCAGCCTTATCGGACTTCTGATTATTTACAAAAACAATACCTGCCATTATAAGTGCTTTTGCCTTTTCACGGCTTTCACAAAATCCGCGTTCGACAAGAGCAACATCAAGTCTTAACTTTTCAGCCATTTTTATCACTCATTTTAATTCCTTAATTTTTTATCATAGCCTCACTGTCAAGACCGTTATTCCTTATAGCGTCAGCAACCCTTGCGGCAGGAACAAACTTATTTTTAACGGCATTAATATTAAAATTGCCCTTATAGCCTTGCTCTAAAAGTCTGCCTGCAATATGCTCACCTATGCCGCCTCTAAGCGTTGTTTCCTCAAAAACCTCTATTTTTTCATATTTTAATAGCGTATTAATGAGTTCATTACCTAAAGGATATATTTTATTTAGCTTTATAATGCTTATATCCTCTAACTCTTTTTTAGCCTCACAGGCTTCAGAAAACAGTCTGCCATATGTCACAATACATTTCTTATAGCTTCCCTCTACAACCGAATAGTCCCCTGTATAATCAACCGCAATACACTCCTTTTCACAACCTCGCGGATAGCGTATCGCACAGGGCTTATCCCACGATACCGACTGCTCAATAAGAAATTCAAGCTCGTCATAGCTTGACGGTGAATAAATTTCAATATTAGGAATTAGTGTAAGATACGATACATCAAAAACACCCTGATGGCTTTCACCGTCCTCACCCACAATTCCCGCTCTATCTACAAGAATACGAATAGGAAATCCACCTATTGCAACATCGTGTATAATCTGGTCGAAGCCACGCTGTAAAAATGATGAATAAACCAAAAAATAAGGTTTCATTCCACCCTTTGCAAGTCCTGCCGCAAAGGTTACGGCGTGTTGCTCTGCAATACCAACATCGAAAAAACGATTTTTATATTTCTCTGCAAACTCTGAAAGGCCTGTGCCCTCGGTCATTGCAGCAGTAATTGCGCAAATTTTAGAATCCTTTTCGGCAAGGACGCACAAAGAATTTCCTGCAACCTTAGAAAAATTAAGCTTTTCCCCATTTTGCATACCGCTATCAATATCAAACGGTGAAACACCGTGATAATTATGCGGACTTTCCTCAGCAAAAGCATAGCCCTTTCCTTTAGTGGTAATTATATGAACAAAAGAAGGTCTTGTATAACTTTTAGCAACCTTAAAAAGCGATTCCATAGCCTCAATGTCATGACCGTCTACAGGTCCTAAATAGTTAAAGCCCAAAATACCGAAAAAATTATTTTTATAAATTAAGCTTTTAAGCGCCTCTTTCATTTTATAAACAAGGTTGTTAAGTCCGTCACCTATAAACGGAATACCAAGCAAAAATCGGCTAAGATTATTTTTAAAGCTATGATACTTCGGCTTATTTCGCATATTTGTAAGGCTCCTCGCTATGGCGCCTACATTTTTAGAGATAGACATTTTATTATCGTTAAGCACTACAATAAAATTACTTTTGCCGTGACCTGCATTATTAAGTGCCTCGTATGCCATACCACCTGTCATTGCACCGTCACCTATAACGGCAACCGCAGTACCGCTTTCACCTTTTAATTGCTTTGCCTTGTAAATACCGTATGCCGCCGAGATTGAATTGCTGCTGTGTCCCGTAACAAACGGGTCGTGTTCACTCTCATCAGGACGCATAAATCCTGACAAACCTCCCTCAGTTCTAAGAGTATGAAACCTGTCAAAGCGTCCTGTTATCAACTTATGCGGATAGCATTGGTGCCCTACATCAAAAAGTATTGCATCCTCAGGAGAGGAGAATGCACGGTGAAGTGCAATGGTAAGCTCTACTGCACCAAGATTTGAAGCAAGATGTCCCCCGTTTTTAGAAACTGTATCTATTATACAGTCACGCATTTCCTCACAAAGCAAATTTAGTTCGCTTTTATTAAGCTTTTTTATATCGTTTGGAGATTTAATACTGCTTAAAACAGAATATTTCAAAGCATTACTTCCTTTAATAATTTCTTTTTAAAAGATATTCCGTAAGATTCTTTAAAACCGCGGTATCCCCACCTATTTGGTCGAGAACTTGTAGCGCTTTTTCGGTCATATCCTTTGCAATTGTGCGTGCCTTTTCAATACCGTAAAGAGAAACAAAGGTGGTTTTTTCGTTTTTTTCATCACTTCCAACTGGCTTACCAAGAATCGCTTGGTCTGCGGTACAGTCAAGAATATCGTCTATTATCTGAAACGCAAGTCCTAAATTATAACCGTATTCCTTTGCAAATTTAAGATTTTCCTCTGTATATTTATCTGCCGCAACAAACCCAAGTGATGCCGCACAAGTAAGAAGATCCGCAGTTTTAAGACTATACATTTCTGTTAGTTGTTCTATATCGGGACTGCTTTTTTCAAAGCTCAAATCAAGCACCTGACCGCCAATCATACCGTGCACACCGGCATATTCTGCCAAAAGTCCGACTGCTTTTATTCTCTGCTCTGTGCTCAGATCACATTTTGCTATAACAGAAAAAGCCTTTGTTAATAAAGTATCCCCTGCAAGCAAAGCAATATCCTCACCAAACGCAATATGGCAAGCTGGCTTACCCCTACGCATATCGTCATTATCCATACAGGGCAAATCGTCGTGAATCAGAGAATATGTATGAATCATTTCAAGCGCTACTGCCAAATCAACCGCCGACTCTACACTTCCGCCCAAAAGCAGGCAGAATTCAAGCACCAATACAGGACGAATACGCTTTCCACCTAACAAAAGACTATATCTTGAGGCATCTATAACCTTTTTGTAAGGGAGATTACACTCGGGTAAAAGCTGATTAATTCTGTTTTCAATCAAAACATTGTACTCTGCTAATTTTACCTTAATCAATTATTGCTCCTCCAATTTTTCAACCTCGGTCAAAGAAATAATTTTTTTCTCTGCCATATCGAGTGCCTTTCTGCAAGCCTTTATATCGGTCATACCCTGTTCAAAAAGCTTAATAGCCTCATCCAAGGTGCACTCGCCATTTTCGAGTTCATCAACGATTTTTTCAAGTGAAGTTAAGGATTTTTCAAAATCAGGTTTAGCTGTTGCCATAATTTAACACCTCTTATACAATATTAGATGTAACTGTTTCAGAGCCTCAGGCTTCATAACGGCATTTCTTGAATTGTCGATCATAACACCGAATCTTTTAAAATTAGCCATTATTTTTTGCCCTTTATTTTTTATATTTGCTTAATTGTTTTACCTCGCATAATGCGTCACCGTCAGCAAACCTTAAGTTGAGCAAATCACCCTCTTCAGTTTCTGCTATACCAGTTACGGCATTACCATCCTTGCTTACCGCAACAAAGCCGCGTGAAAGCGTTTTTAAAGGACTTAACGCTTCTAATGCCGAAACTTTTTTAGTAAATTTAAGCTCTGACTCCCTTATTCTTTTCTCAAGTGCCTCTCTCAAACGGTCAAGCAATCGGTCGGTATACTGACCCCTATTTTTAACAATCCATCCAACAGGATTTTTCATACACATGCCGGAAATACATTTTTGAAGCCTAATTTTGGCTAATTTATATTTTGCATTAAGCAAATTACTCATTACGGCTTCGTAGCGATTAAGCCTATCACTAAGCTCTAGCACATCTGGAACTGCAAGCTCCGCGGCGGCAGAGGGTGTTGGTGCCCTGAGGTCAGCAACAAAATCAGATATTGAAAAATCGGTCTCGTGCCCCACCGCCGATATAACAGGCACAGGTGACTCATATATTTTTCTTGCAAGCAATTCATCGTTAAATGCGGCAAGGTCCTCCGCCGAGCCACCGCCTCTGCCTATGATAATAACATCGGCAAGACCTGTTTTGTAAAGCCTGTCAAGAGCGTCAAGCATAGAAGAAACCGCTAACTCACCCTGAACCACAACGGGACACATTATAATATTCGCTACAGGCCATCTGCGAGAAATAATGTTTATAATATCCTGTACCGCCGCTCCCGTTTCCGATGTAACAACACCAACATTAGACGGATATTGAGGAAGTTTTCTTTTAGATTCAGTATCAAAAAGTCCCTCAGCCTCAAGCTTTGCCTTTGTTTTCTCAAACTGGAGCGCAAGGTCGCCTAAGCCTGTGGCAAACATTTCCTCCGCATAAAGCTGATACTGACCATCCTTCTCATAAATTGAAACCTTTCCTCTGAGAATTACCTGCATACCGTCCTCAGGGATAAATTTAATTTTAGATGTATAGGCTCTGAACATTACGCAACGGATAGCTGCGTCCTTATCCTTAAGGGTAAAGTACAAATGCCCGCTTGAATAGTGATTTTTAAAATTAGAAATCTCGCCCGTTACGGTTACATCATTGAGTCGGATATCCCCTTCAAGCAATGAACGCACATAAAGGTTGAGTTGTCTTACCGACAATGCCGCGCTTTGCATATTAAAGCGCTTTAACAACGGTCGCTAATATACCGTTCACAAATGAGGCATCATCCTTGGTTGCATATTTTTTGCATAATTCTACTGCTTCATTAATAGAAACTGATGACGGAATATCATTACAAAACATAATTTCAAATAATGCAAGTCTTAAAACAGCAAGCGCTGTTTTGGAAATTCTCTCTATGCGCCAGCCAACCGCGTTTTTTGAAATAAGACCGTCCAACTCGGCGATATTTTCAAACACACCCTTAAACACACGAACTATGTATTCATCAGGCTCAAGCTCACGAACATCCTTAGCTAATTCAAGTATTTCATCAACCGTACTGTCATTAAAAGCCTTCTCAAAAATAAGAATAAAAGCCTCTTCCCTTGCCATTTTTCTTGTCATACTGCAGCCTCTCTTCAATAGGAGTATATAAGTAATTGTATTATACAACAAAATATGCATAATTTCAAGCATAAACGAATAATATTTTAAATTATATGTTATAATTTCCAAAGAAAAAATTGCTTATCAATGTATTTGATTTTATAATTGTAGTATAAAAGGCTCCTTTGTTTTAAAGGAGCCTGATTTTAGTACAAATATTGTTCTCTTTTAGCTTTTTCTTCTTCAGAATAATAATTCTCAGCAAAAATGAAATCCTTTATTTCATTTTTTGCCTTATTAATATCATAGACATAGCTCCACGAGCCACTTATAATTTTACCTTGTGACGGTATATTTTCGTTAGGAATGCTGAGCTGTTCAAACTCAGGACCGCTAAACATTGTCCAAAGTCCGAGAGAAATTATATCTTGGGTTGAAAGTGAGGTTTCACATTCTTCAACTATCAAGCTTGCAATCTTTGGAAGCTTTAACGGATTCATTCCCTTAACCGCCTGAAACATTGCGGTAAGCACCTCTTTCTGACGGTTTCCCCTTTCAATATCACCGTCAGTATGTCGGATTCGCGCATAGCATACCGCCTGAGCCCCCGTTAAAAGCTGAACACCTGAGCTTTTGAGATAATCACAGGTTATATCTCCGAAATCGGTTGTGGGTATTACATAAGAATTAAGCTCGTTGAATTCGGATTCATCTACATCTATCGTAACACCGCCGATATAATCTATAATCCTTGCGAGTTCAAAGAAATTCATTGTGACATAATCAGTTATTTCTAAACCAAAATTCTGATTGAGCGTCTTTACCGCAAGCTGAGATTTACCGTAAGCATACGCGTGGGTAAGCTTGTCCTTTGAGTGACCGTCTATAGAAACCCTTGTATCCCTCGCAATAGAGGTTAGCTTGATTTTTTTGTGGCTTTTGTCCACAGTAAGAATAACATTAGCATCCGACCTGCCAGTTTTATTGTCCTCTCGCGTATCAAGTCCTAAAAGGGCAATATTTTTAACCTCACCGTAGTTTGATGTGCTAATGCCAAGGTCATTTTTATCAAGCGGTGTGCGCTTGATTTTATCTATAAGACTATACCCATAGGCATAAAAACCACCGCAAAAAACCACGAATAGCGCAAGCAATACCGCAACTGTTTTAAGCAAATGATGTTTCTTTTTTCTTTTCTTTTTAGGTCGTATGGGCTCCTGCTTTTTAGGTGACGGTATTTGCTCCATATGTGCCTTTTTTCCGTATTCAGGTGAGCGAGAGGAAATATCGGTATAAGACCTCGAAGAAATATCTCTGCCTGAATCCGAGTAAATATCCCTGCTCATACTTATAATATCATAACCATCGTTTCTATTGTTGCTCATTGTAATACTCCGTATAATTTATTCACCGCGGTTTTGAATTACCACCGTTGTTCCGCGTTTAATGCTTTCTTTTCCGAATTTTTTTCTCAGCTCATAAATAGAGCTTTCCACCCGTTCAAGCTCTGCCTTTTTTTCATTCTCACCAAATAAATCCTGCTGAACTGCGGTTTCCTCAGCTTTAATGTTGATAGCACGAAGCCCCACCGAACGCAAAGGCTCACCAAATACATAATTACGGCAAAAAAGCTCGTAGCCTCTTTTGGCAAGAATAAGTGTGCTTGATGTGGTATCTGAAAAGGTATGGCTAAACTCCTTTACAGAAAGAGAAGCGGTTCTAATATGTACCTGAACACCGCCTGCAAAAAGTCTTTTTTGACGGAGCAGGTCGCATATCTGCTCTGCAAAGCTCAAAAATACACGCCACACCTCATCGTTAGTGGTAAAATCCTTAGAGTTGGTGGTTGACCTCCCAATACTCTTCGGGCGGTCATCATCTGTATGTGTAACTACAGGCGAATTTTCCTCGCCAAGAGCATATTTTTTAAGTTCTAAGCCTTGTTTTCCAAGCAGTCTTGAAAGGGTGACATCGTCACACAAGGTAATATCACCTATAGTATTTATACCGCTCGATTTTAGCTTTTCACAGGTTCTTTTGCCCACAAAAAGCAAATCTGAGACAGGAAGCTTCCAAACCTTTTGTCTGAAATTTTCTCTGCTTATAACCGTCACCGCATCAGGCTTCTTCATATCTGAACCCAGTTTGGCAAAAATTTTATTAAAACTAACCCCCACCGAAACGGTTATTCCAAGCTCGTTTTTAATATCCCGCCTTATTTTATTTGCAATTTCTTCTCCATTCCCAAAAAGCATAGTGCTACCCGTAACATCAAGCCAACACTCATCTATTCCAAAGGGCTCGATCATATCGGTATAGCGTTCATATATTTTGCGCGCTCTTTTGGAAAACTCGAGGTATTTTTCGTTAAGCGGAGGCAGAATAACAAGCGCAGGACATTTAGCCTTTGCCTCAAAAATAGCTTCAGCAGTTTTAACTCCAAAGCTTTTTGCAATTTCATTCTTTGCAAGAACTATTCCGTGGCGGTTTTCCTTGTCTCCACATACAGCAATAGGCATACTTTTAAGGGTAGGATTATAAAGAAGGGATACCGATGCAAAAAAATTATTCAAATCGCAATGAAGAATAATTCTTTCTTTCATTACCTTGCAATCCTTTCTTTATAAGCTTTTTGCATTATACCATAATTCACACAAAAAGAAAAGTCACATTTTAAATTTATCAATAGCCCTTATGTGCAGCCTTTCAATATGACGCTTACTATAATTAAGAACAAGCGATATTTCTTCCAAGGTTTTGCCAAAAACATATTTTTGAAATAGCAGTTCTCTTAAGAGTGTATCGTCCACCAAAGAAATTTTATTTTCTATTTCTATTCTTTTCTGTTCGGCACTTTTTATTTCTTTACAATAGTTTTCCTTTTGTTCGGGGTACGAATCACACATTTCGGTAAGTCTTTTGATTACAGTGTTCTGCAAAAGGTACAATTTTAGGTATTCTTTCTTTTCTTTTTGCATTTTGCCTTTTTACCCTCCATAGCTTTTAATGCAACATACTGACCATAGCTGTAATCTGTTCCCCTTGTGTGATTATACTGCATAAGTTCTCTTATAATTACATTTATAGGATTTTCAAACTCAAGCTTTTTGCGTTTTTGTTCCCTTTTCCAAAGCTTTTCACCTCGCTCTCTGCACCCTTGGGAGCAGTATTCTTCGTCTGCTTTTCCGAGCTTTGACCCACAGCAACGGCAATGGGTTGTTATCCTTTCAGAAAAATCATTTCCTCCGCAGGACGGACAGGCAAGACTTTTTTCATAAGGTGGATGGCTAAATCCGTGTTTTTCATACACCGTTACAGGTCTTTCGAAATAGTATCCACATTTTTTACAGTAAAGCATTTCACATTCTCCTTATACGCTTTTACTCAGAATAAAGAGAAAAAATGCTTATTTGTAAATACCTCTTAACAAAAAATTTAGAATGTTTTATTAATAATTGTGTGAGCTATTAATTTTCTAAATAGGTATTTATATGCATTCCACCTTTAAATACTTGTTTTTAAAAATATACTGTAATTAATGGATAGGAGCTGTTAAAATGGAAAAACTTAGAGCTACACGAAATGATACCCTTGATTTTTTTAAAGCTAATCGCCGTATATATGGTTGTATTTATACATATTCCGTTTAATGGCTCTATAGGTACAGTTATAAGCACTTTAGCCTGTTTTGCTGTACCAATATTTTTTATAACATCAGGATACTTTTGTTAACAGAATGATTCATTAAAAATTAAAGATTTTATGTAGATTAGGTAGAATTTAAAATAATTTTTCAGGTGTCAAGAAAAAAGCTTGACAGAGAAAAGATTTTGTGTTATACTCTTACCTCGGTGAGGTGCTTGAAGTGAAAAACCTGCATATTTCAGCTTTGCTTGATGTTTACGGCTTCTTTTTGAGTGAGAAGCAACGGCTTATCACTGAGCATTATTATAATGACGATTTATCCTTAGGAGAAATTGCCGAGAATGAGGGTATCACCCGTCAGGGCGTGAGCGACCTTATTAAAAGAGCAGAGGCTCAGCTTATTTCATTTGAAGAGCGCTGTCATTACTGTGAGCGGTTTTCGTCTTTAAAGGAATTAGCCGAATCGGTGCGTAACGGTGATTTTTCAAAAACTGAGGAGCTTCTCGATATAATTGATATACTTTAGGAGTTGAAAAAATGGCGTTTGATAATTTATCAGATAAGCTTTCCGGCGTATTTAAACGCCTTCGCTCTAAAGGGAAGCTGAATGAAGCCGATGTTAAAACCGCTATGCGCGAGGTAAGGCTTGCACTTCTTGAGGCGGATGTTAACTATAAGGTGGCTAAGGATTTTACAAATACAGTCACCGAAAAGTGCGTCGGTGAAAATGTAATGGAAAGCCTTACTGCTCCCCAAATGGTTATTAAAATTGTAAAAGAAGAGCTTACCGCTCTTATGGGAAGCGAACAGGCGAGACTCAAAACCTCTAATAAAATACCGACCGTTATTATGATGTGCGGTCTTCAGGGTTCGGGTAAAACCACCCATTCTGCAAAGCTTGCAAGGCTTTTGAAATCTCAGGGACATAGACCTATACTTGCCGCTTGTGATATTTACCGTCCCGCTGCAATTGAGCAGTTAAAGGTGGTTGGTAAGGCGGTAGACACTCCTGTTTTTGAAATGGGCACCGAAAAGCCTGAGGTTATTGCACGCAAGGCTGTGGCATACGCGAGAGACTACGGTCACGACTATCTTATTCTGGATACTGCCGGTAGACTTCATATTGACACCGAGCTTATGGATGAACTTAAGCGAATTACCGAAGCGGTTGAGGTTAATAATATTTTGCTTGTAATTGACTCAATGGTGGGTCAGGATGCAGTTAATATTGCAAAAGCGTTTAACGATATTCTTGAAATTGACGGTATAATCCTCACTAAGCTTGACGGTGATACACGAGGCGGTGCAGCACTTTCAGTAAAAGCTGTTACAGGTAAGCCGATTATGTTTGCCGGTGTGGGTGAAAAGCTTAATGAGCTTGAGGAATTCCATCCTGATAGAATGGCTTCCCGTATTCTTGGAATGGGCGATGTACTCTCGCTCATAGAAAAGGTTGAAACCGAGCTTGACGAGAAAAAGGCAGAAGAAGCCGCAAGGAGGCTTCAGGAAAACAAGTTCGATATGAACGACCTGCTTGACCAGTTCCAGCAGATAAAGAAAATGGGACCATTAAAAAATGTGCTTTCAATGCTTCCCGGAATGGAAAAACAGTTAAGGGATGTTGAAATAGATGACCGCCAGATGCTCAGAGTTGAGGCAATCATCAAATCTATGACCAAAAAAGAGAAATCCAAACCTGACATTATAAATGCTTCCCGTAAAAGAAGAATTGCGGCAGGAGCAGGCGTTAAGGTTGAGGATGTTAACCGCTTGCTTAATCAGTATGAGCAAATGAAAAAGATGTTTAAGCAGATGAATTCAAAGGGCGGTAAGCGTAAATTTATGCGCGGAATGAATCTCCCGACAGGTCAAAGCGGTTTTAAATTTTAATTGCTTTTAAGGCTTTTGTTTGTATTTACAAGCTACAGTCTTAATATATAAATTTTAGTAACGGAGGTGTATTTCAGTGGCAGTAAAAATCAGACTTCGCCGTATGGGCGCAAAGCGTGCTCCTTTCTACCGTGTTGTTGTAGCTGATTCCCGTTATCCCCGTGACGGTCGTTTTATCGAAGAAATCGGTACTTATGACCCCACTAAGGATCCGGCAGCAGTTAACATTGATAACGAAAAGGCTAAGAAATGGATTGCTAACGGAGCTCAGCCTACAGACACCGTAAAGGCATTACTTAAGAAAAATGGTGTACTTTAATTTAGATTCAGTTGAGGTTTATTACTAATGAAAGAGCTTCTTATTTCATTGGCCTCAGGTCTTGTTGAAAGTCCCGAAGAGGTCGCTGTAACGGTTGACGAGCCCAATGCTGAGGGTGTTACCGTTTATCATTTGCATGTTGCGGAAAAGGATATGGGCCGTGTTATCGGCAAGCAAGGCAGAATTGCCAACGCTATCCGCGTAGTTATGCGTGCCGCTGCAAGCAGAAATAATCAGAGTGTTATAGTTGAAATAGACTAAATCACAAAAAGGGTTGTCCCGTGGGACAACCCTTTTAAATTACTACTTTTACCATTAAATTAGTCGTGCAGATAAATAGTTCTTGAATTTCGGTGAAGATATACGCTAAGCACCAAGCCTATTCCAAAGAAAAGACACATAAGCGATGTTCCGCCTGCGCTGAAAAACGGCAATGTAACACCAATAACAGGAAGAACCGAAGTACACATACCAAGATTTATTACCGACTGAGCAAAAATCATAGAAAAAATGCCTACACAGATGTATTTACCCGCATCGTTAGGACAAATCCTTGCAATACGCATACACCTTAAACAAATTCCTGCAATAAGAATAATCACAACAATGCAACCTAAAAATCCGAATTCCTCGCCAATGCTTACAAAAATAAAATCGTTATGTCCCTCAGGTACGGCACCTGCTTGTGTGAGGTCTCCCTGCAAAAAGCCCTGTCCTGTCAGTCCACCATTAGCAAGAGCAACGCTACCGCGCCATTGCTGAAAGTCTATACCCTGAATATCCTTTTCGACAGTAAACATAGACATTAATCTGTCTCGGTGTGCATCGGTTAAGATAAAGAAGTATACAAACGGAGAGGCAACAAGCACCGATGTTAATCCTAAAGTAAAATACTTCCAAGATACTCCGCCCGCCCACATCATAAACACTGTTATTACCGCAAAAACCAACGCGCTTCCCCAGTCACCCTGCAAAAATATTAATCCCACAGGGAAAAAGCCGTGTAAACAGATCGGAACAAAATATTTAAGTTTATTAATATTCGGCTTTACCTTTTTTAAGTGTAAAGCAAAGGTAAATATAAAGCAAATCTTTAAAAGCTCAGATGGCTGAAAGGTGGTAAAGCCTAAATCAAGCCAAGCCTTATCGTCTGTACCCTCAGGCGCGAAGCCTATAAAAAAGGTGAGGATTACAGGAATTACACCCAAAGTTGCAGCAAGATACCAATATTTAAATAGTTTGTCATAGTCAAATACAGAAATTATTAAGGCAGCAACCACTCCTACAATTAACGAGGCTGCCTGAACAAGCGCAGGACGAATGTTCTCCATATAATATGTTGCGGAAAATACCGCTACACAACCAAACGACGCAGCAAAAAAGACAAGAAGAAGCAAAATTTTATCGGATTCACGTATAAAATCAGCTAATCTTCCGAGTAAATATCTCATTATGCCACCTCCAAATGTTATTAATACTACCCTATTATATTTTATTTTCAAAAAATATGCAAGTAACTCTTTCATATTCTGAAAAAATGTGTTAGAATAAGTATATATTTTTTACGGATGGTTTGTTATGGAAGTATTTATATCTGAAAATCCTAAAAAAACCGAGGAATTTGCTGCAAAGCTTGCCACCACATTAAAAGGCGGTGAGGTTATTGCCTTCAGAGGTGAGCTCGGCGCAGGAAAAACCTGCTTCACAAGAGGAATAGCGGAAGGTCTTGGCTTTAAGGGCGATGTCACCTCCCCCACCTTCGCACTTATCAACGAATATTTGGGCGGTAGACTTCCTGTTTACCACTACGATATGTACCGCATAAGTAGTTGGGACGAGCTTTATTCCTCAGGCTTTTTTGAATATATGGACGAGGGCGGTGTTATCGTTGCAGAATGGAGCGAGAATATTGAAAATGCTTTGCCCCAAAACACTATCTATGTTAATATAGAAAAGCTCGGCGAAAACGAACGAAAAATTACTGTTTTCTATAAGGAAGAAAATATATGAAAATTTTAAGTATTGAATGCTCGGCGCAACCCTGCTCTGTAGCAATAATGGATGACCAAAAAATACTTGCAAGCTCATTTGTAAATGTGAAGCTTACACATTCTCAAACCTTGCTGCCAATGGTGGAAAACCTTTTGAATGCCGCAAGCATTCCGCTATCTGAAATTGAGGGATTTGCCATAAGCGCAGGTCCGGGATCATTTACCGGTGTAAGAATAGGTATAAGCGCAATTAAAGGCTTAGCCTCACCCAAAAACATCCCTTGTGTCGGGGTTTCCACACTTCTTAGTATGGCAGAAAGCTTTCGCGATACCGATTGCATTGTATGCGCTGTTATGGATGCACGATGTAATCAGGTTTATAACGCGCTCTTTGAAATTAAAAATGGCGAAATAACCCGCCTATGCGACGACAGAGCTCTACTCTGCCCTGAGCTCGCCAAAGAAATTTCAGAGCTTTCGCAAAAACTAAATTTACCAATCATAATTACGGGTGACGGTACAGAAGTTTTTTATCCATATGTTGAGACGCTTGACTTAATAAAAAAGTCTGATATACAGCGCAGATACCAAACCGCTATAGGCGTAGGGCTTGCTGCTATGCCACATTTCATTTCAGGAAATACACTGTCAGCAGAAGAACTGCTTCCGGTTTATTTAAGACTGCCTCAGGCAGAAAGAGAATTAATGCAAAAAAAGGGGAATGAAAAATGAAAATTGCAATAGGCTGTGACCACGGCGGTTTAGATCATAAGAACGCTATCGCAAAGCATCTTGAAGAACGCGGATTTGAGGTTAAGGACTTTGGAATCTATGAGCAGGTGTCGGTTGATTATCCTGACATTGCGCTAAAGGTTTGCGAAAGCGTTGTTTCGGGTGAAAGTGAAAGAGCAATTCTTGTGTGCGGAACAGGTATTGGAATGTCAATTGCCGCAAATAAGGTAAAGGGAATCCGTGCAGCCGCTTGCAGCGAGCATTTCTCTGCTAAATACACACGCCTTCATAACAATTCCAATGTGCTTTGCCTCGGCGGCAGAGTAATTGGCGTTGGCACAGCGCTCGAACTTGCAGATTTATTTGTTGATACCGAATTTGAAGGCGACCGCCACCAGAGAAGAATAGATAAAATAACCGCTATCGAAGAAAGCTAAATAATTTATTATTAAAACTTAAAACGCAGGAGAAGCAAAAATAAAACTTCTTCTGCGTTTTTTAATTTTTTATAAATAATCTGCTATAAAATTTTGCGGTTTCATTTCGAATGAAAGCATTTCTTTTGTTGTAGGATGTTTAAAACTTAGCCTATAAGACCAAAGTCCAATATTCTCAAAATTATCCGATGCCCCGTATTTTTTATCCCCTACAAGCGGCATACCGCGCGACGAAAACTGCACTCGTATCTGATGTGTACGCCCTGTATGGAGCAAAATTTCTACGACGGAATAGATTTCATTATCCGTTTCAGCGGAGTTTATCACCTTGTATTCGAGTAACGCCTCTTTAACACCCTTACGTAGCCGTTTTACAACATAGGACTTATTTTTTTTGCTATCCTTAAAAAGTAAATCCTGCATTTCACCCTCAATTGGAATGGGGCATCCGTGTACAAGCGCTATATACTCCTTTTTAAAGCGATGTTCTGCTATATCTTGGCTAAGCCTTGCAGCGGCTGATTTAGTTTTTGCATAAACCATAACACCGCCTACACCGCGGTCAAGTCTATGAATCGGATACACAATATCACCCGTATGCTCCTCAAGCAAAGAAATCATATTTTCTTTACCTAAGCTGTCGCTTTGAGAAAGTATACCTACCGCTTTGAGGCAAACAATTATGCTTTTATCTTCAAATATTATTTCCACGCTATCACCTTTTGTATTTTATATTACACTGTGGTTTTTGTCAAGAACGGGAGAATTTTTAAAATATGACAATTATTTCTTGACATAATATCTTTGTACAGTTAAAATTGTATTATAATTTTTGTAAAGGTGATTTTTAAATGAAGAATCGGTGTACTGTTGTAGCATCGGTGCTTTATTTTGTCTGTATATCAGCTCTCGGCATGCTTGCCGCCATTGCTTTTGAATTTATTTATGCTTCCCAAGAGGTTAATTTTACACTTTGCATTGCTGCAGTTATAAGCGGTTTTATCGCATCATATCTATATGCTTTCAAATATAACGGCAATCAAAAGGCTAAAGAAATTATGAAAACCTATTTCTTTTTGCTTTTTTTACTCTATCTTTTTATGCTTACAGACCTCACACTTATCGACGATACCTTTGGGCGTAATATTTTCAATATACTTGATTGGGACAAAGAAGCACTTGCTGCCTATCTTAAGGAAGACACAAATATTATTCCGTTTTATACTGTAAAGCTCTTTTTAAGGGGATATCTTAATGACCGTCTTAGCCTTACGGCGACTGTTGTGAATATATTCGGTAACTTTGCAGCGCTAATGCCCATTCCCTTTTTTATAAAGCTTTTTTTCAAAAAATACGGCGGTGCTATAAAGGTTTTGCTTGCTGTTCTTGCGGTATCTCTCTCAATTGAGCTTCTGCAGTTTATATTCCTTACGGGCGCCTGTGATATTGATGATATTATTCTAAATACAAGCGGCGCTATGCTTTTTTATTTTATATTGAAAAAAGAAAAGTCTAGTCAAATAATTAATAAGCTTACCCACGGTGCGTGGAAATAAGTGGTGAAAAAATGAAGTTTAAAATTAACAAACATTTTATAATGGTTATCTTAGCGGCTTGCCTTTGGGGAATAGCCGGAATCTTTGTGCGAACCCTTAACGGTAGCTCGTTTACCCAAATGCAAACAGTATCGGGACGAACCTTTTTCTCTGCCTTAATTTTGGGTATTATAATTATTTTTAAGGATTTAAAGCTTTTAAAAATACGATTAAAGGACATTTGGGTATTCGCTTCGGCAGGCATTTTCAGTATTGTACTTTTTAATTATTCATACTACACTACAATGTCTCTCACCTCGCTTTCAGTTGCAGCGGTACTACTGTATACCGCTCCGTTTATCGTTGTAATTTTATCAATTTTCTTGTTCAAAGAAAGAATGACACTTAATAAGCTTATTGCCTGTATTATTGCTTTTTTAGGTTGCTGCTTTGTTTCGGGACTTTTTGATTCTTCACATAGAATCAACTCAAAAACATTGTTTTTCGGTCTGCTTACAGGCTTCGGTTACGCTCTATATACTATTTTTGGCAAGCTTTTGCTAAAAAAAGGCTATCAAACCCTAACCATAACATTCTACATTTTTTCCTTTGCTTCAATTGGATGCCTACCGTTAAGCAATCCTGCCGCTACAGTTAAAGCTTTAATTTCAGAGCCTCTCTCCCTCACGGTATTATTCCTTATGGCAGTTTTCAATACCGTTTTGCCTTATATTTTCTATACAACCGGTCTTTCGGGCGTTGACCCCTCTGTCGCGCCTATTATTGCCACAATTGAACCCGTAGTTGCAACTCTTGTAGGCGTTATTATTTATAATGAGTCTATAACTGTTTTAGGTGTTTTTGGAATCATACTTGTGCTATTATCTGTGGTAATTCTCAACCGCAAGCAGCTCCTCGCTACTGCAAATGCAAAAATCAACCTTACTCTCGGTATAAACGGCATTCGCGATGATGGCTACCATTTTATTGACACAATAATGCATTCAATTTCTTTGAGTGATAAAATTACGATATCACCCTCAAAACATCTGACCGTTAAATATAGTGATAAGGATATCGACTCCGAAAATAATATGGCGTTAAAGGCGGCTCGGCTTTTCTTTGAAGAAACAGGCATTACAGGCGGTGCATTAATAAAGATTAAAAACCGTATTCCCACATCCTCAGGAATGGGTGGCGGCAGTGCTGACGGAGCGGCTGTACTTATGTTGCTTAACAAGCTTTATAACGCCAATCTTTCAGCTGATAAATTAGAGGAAATTTCTCTTTCGTTGGGTGCTGATGTACCGTTCTTTATAAAAGGCGGTGCTCAGCGAGCTGAGGGTATAGGTGAAATACTCACACCCCTCTCTCCTATGAAAAAAGGATATTTTATACTTATGAAGGCTGAATACAAGTTATCAACAGCTGAAATGTATAAAAAGCTTGATAATACATCATATTCCATGCCTGACACCCAAAAAGCGATTGATGCTCTTGAAAACAACGATATTGATGCGTTTTCAAGCGAATTTGTAAACTCCTTTGCAGATGTTTGGAAAGACAGCACTACAAAAGCACGACTGCTCTCCATTAAGGCAGATAGTGTTTCACTATCGGGAAGCGGTCCCACTTGGTTTGCATTCTTTAAGGATAAAAAGGCGGCAAAAAAGGCTTATAGAGAACTTAAAGCTCAAAAATACAACTGTTTCATTGCTAAACCACAACCCAAAGGAATAATTATTGAATAAAAGCTTTGTTTTAGGGTAATATTCTCCACAGTAACAAAAAAGGAGGAATTATCTTGAAAAAAATTATTATATCCCAAAAAGCTTTATCACTATCAATAATGTTTGGTCTTGTGACTGCCGTATTTCTTTCTATTGCGAGCTTTGACACAGCCTGTGAGGATTTACGCGATAATATTTTGCGGTTACATATTATCGCAAACTCAAACAGTGCTATTGACCAAGAGCTCAAGCTTGAGATAAGAGATGGTATACTGAATAAAAGTGAAGAGCTTCTCTGCGGTGCTGACTGCTACGATGCCGCCATAATAAATGCCAAAAGTTCTTTAGAAAAGGTAGAAGAAATCGCAAACGATATTATTAAAGAAAAAGGCTTTGACTATACCGCCGCCGCCCGTATAGGTGACAGTTATTTTGAAACACGCGAATATGAAGATTTCACCCTGCCTGCAGGTGTATATAAATCTCTCATAATAGATTTAGGTAAAAGTGAGGGACAGAATTGGTGGTGCGTTATCTTCCCTGAAATATGCCTACCCGCAGCCTCTGATGCTTCGCTTACTGATAGCGTTTCGGAAAAATCTGCCTCTATAGCAACCCACAATGAACGATATATTATGAAATTTAAGGCTGTTGAAATATACGAAAATATTAAAAATTTTATTTTTCAATAAAAAATGCTTGCATTTTAGAGTCAAGTGTGATATCATTCTTTTGTTATGAATTAGAAAAGGGGTGACAATAATGAAGGAAGGTATTCATCCGCAGTATGAAAAGGTAACCGTTAAGTGCGCGTGCGGTGCGGAATTCGAGACACGCTCTACAAAGAAGGATATCCGTTTGGATATTTGTTCTAAATGTCATCCGTTTTTTACTGGTAAGCAGAAGCTGGTAGACACCGGCGGTCGTGTTGACAGATTTAAGAAGCGTTTCAATATTAACGAATAACCTTTATCCGCAGTCGCCTATTGGCGGCTGCGATTTTTATTTGAGGTGACCTAATGGAAAAATATCTAACTGCTATTGGAGATTCTACCGCAGAATACACCGAAAAGCGCTCAAGATTCATAGCAAATCTTCGTCACTGTGAGACCGAGGAGGAAGCCTCGGCATTTATAGAAGAAATGCGATCAAAATACTGGGATGCCCGCCATAACTGCTTTGCATACAGCGTTGAGGGTGGCAAGTTTTGCCGTTTTTCGGATGACGGCGAGCCACACGGCACAGCAGGTAAACCTATGCTTGATGTTATAAACGGTAGCGGTGTTACCGATATTGCCGTTGTTGTAACAAGATATTTTGGCGGTATACTTTTAGGCACAGGCGGTCTTGTGCGCGCATATTCAAAATCAGCAAAGGATGCTATAAATTTAGCTAAAATTGCCGAAATGATTCCCTGTACCGTGCTTAAAACTGAGTGCGAATATACCGACCACGCAAAGCTTTTATCACTAATTGAGAAATCGGGTGGAACTGTAGAAAACAGTGAATTCACCCACAATGTCACACTTACATATATTTTTAAGGATACTGATACCGATGCTTTCCTGCAAAAGCTTTCGGAATGTTTTTCGGCAAGGATTAAGGCAGAAGAGATTGAAAAAAGAATTTCCCCTGTGGAAATTAAAAAAAATATGTAAAATAAAAAGGATTTCTTCGATTTTTGTCTAATAACAAATATAAGGGGTGAAGTAAATGAGTGTACGCGAGATAACTGAAGCTAATGAAAAATTAATATTATCGGAATATGCTAAGTTAGCGTCTGAAAGCGAGGGCAGGAAAATTTTTGAGCCTGAGTGTGATATACGCACGGCTTTTCAGCGCGACCGCGACAGAATAATACACAGTCGTGCATTCAGGAGACTTAAGCATAAAAC
Organism: Acutalibacteraceae bacterium; assembly: GCA_045658105.1. GTDB lineage: Bacteria > Bacillota > Clostridia > Oscillospirales > Acutalibacteraceae > UBA737. The sequence continues at coordinate 56,160 of JAZOUK010000025.1, read as the reverse complement.
TCAGGTTTTCCTCTCCCCTGAATCCGACCATTACAGAACAAGGCTTACTCATACTCTTGAGGTTTCGCAGATTGCGCGCACAATTTCCCGCGCACTTAGACTAAATGAGGACCTTACCGAGGCTATTGCTTTAGGCCACGATTTGGGTCATACTCCGTTTGGGCACGCAGGTGAAAGAGCTATAAATGACCTTACTACCTTTAATTTTACACACTATGAGCAAAGTGTAAGGGTTTGCGAAAAGCTTGAAAAGAATGGCAGAGGTCTAAACCTTACTTTTGAGGTGCTTAACGGCATTGAACGGCATACCTGCGGTGAATGGAGCGATACTCTTGAGGGCAGAATTGTTCGTATGGCTGACCGCATTGCTTACATTAATCACGATATTGAGGATGCTGTGCGCGCAGGTGTGATTTCGCCTGACGATTTACCGAAGGACATTGTCGAAAATCTCGGCAAAAGCAAAAGCCAGCGTATAAATACACTTGTTGATTCGGTTGTAAAAAACAGCGACGCTGAAATAAAGATGGATATCAACACCGAAAAATACTATAATCTTTTGCATGAGTTTCTTTTTGAAACGGTGTATAAAAATCCTGTTGCTAAATTTGAAGAGACCAAGGTTTCGGGTATAGTTGAGGGACTCTTTGATTACTTTATTAAGAATACATCAAAAATGCCTGCTGAATACATTGATATTTGCAATAACGAGGGTGCTGAACGTGCCGTTGCAGACTATATTGCCGGTATGACCGACCATTACGCAACCTCGGCTTACTCGAATATATTCATTCCTAAAGCTTGGAGTATATGAGTCCTGAAAATTGGACATTACTCGACTTATAATTATTAAGAAAACGAGGTGGTCTTATGGCAATACCTGAGGATGTAATTAATGAAATTAAATACCGCAATGATATTGAAACCACAATATCGCAATATGTCAACCTAAAACGGGCAGGTAAAAATCTTAAAGGTCTTTGTCCTTTCCATAGTGAAAAAACCCCATCGTTTACGGTTTATCCCGAATCGTCCTCTTTTTATTGCTTTGGATGCGGCGTTGGCGGTGATGTTTTCACCTTTACAGGTCTTATAGAAAACCTTGATTATATAGAATCTGTAAAACTTTTAGCTGAGCGCTCAGGTGTTAATCTACCTGAGGACGGTTATGACGATTCAATGCAACACCTAAAAAACCGTGTTTATGACATTAACCGTGATACCGCAAGGTTTTTTCACAGTTATTTAATGTCAGAACAGGGCAAGTGGGCGCTTAACTATCTTTTAGGGAGAGGTCTTACCCTATCGACTATTAAGAAATTCGGTTTAGGCGCCTCGCCTGACAGTTGGGATAGCCTTATTAACCACCTTAAATCCAAGGGATACACCTTGGAGGAAATGCTTTCGGCAAATGTGATCGGGAAAAGCGACCGCGGAAGCTATTATGACCGTTTTCGCAAAAGGGTTATGTTCCCTGTTATAAATATAAGGGGAAATGTTGTGGCGTTTACGGGACGCGCAATGCCGGGTGACGATAAATCGGGCGGAAAATATGTAAATACATCCGATACACCTGTTTACAAAAAAAGCTCTAATCTTTTCGGAATTAACTATGCAAAAAATTATTGCGCCGAACAAATTGTACTTGTAGAGGGAAATATGGATGTCATTTCTCTGCATCAAGCAGGATTTCAAAATGTGGTTGCTCCTATGGGTACGGCTTTCACACCCGAACAGGTTAATCTGCTTGCACGCTACACAAAAGAGGTAGTTTTAATGCTTGACTCAGACGAAGCGGGACAAAAAGCAGCAAAAAAAGCTTCTCAAATGCTTGAAAATACAGGGCTTTCGGTTCGAATTGTGGTGATTCCTGACGGTAAGGACCCTGACGAGTATATTAAGAAAAACGGTACAGACCGTTTTAGTGCATTGCTTGAGGGTGCGGTAAGCGATATTGAGTATAAGCTTCTCATCGCCGCAAAGGATATTGACATTTATTCGGATGACGGAAAGCTTAAATATCTTTCAAGTGCCGCTGAAATCATCGCCTCTCAGGACGATGTGATGATTAGAGATGTTTATATCGGTCGGCTTTGTGAAAAATACGGAGTTTCAAGAACTGCCCTTACCACTAAGGTTGAGGAGCTTAGAAAACAAAAAAACAAAAATCGTCAGCGTCAGGAAATAAATGATATTATTAGACCGAAAATTACAAAAAACGATGTTAATCCCGACCGCAGGCGTTCTTTAAAGGGTACGGCTGCCGAAGAAACGATGATAGCCGTTTTACTGCAGCATCCTGATTTTTGTGAGATTGCCAAGCAAAAATTATCTCCGCAAAGGATGATTACTCCGCTAAACAAGCGAATTTATGAAATCATTCTCGACACGGTAAGCTCTGGCAGAGCGCTTGATATTTCGGTTTTCTCTGAAAAGCTATTACCGGCAGAGTTAGGATATCTTGTGGCTTTGCAAAATAGCGATAAAGCAGGAAATAACGCAAAAACCGTATTAAAAGATTGTATTGAGGTAATATTAGAAGAAGATATTGCATTAAATTCACAGGGTAATGGCGAGGCTTCAATCAATGATTGGGCTGATGCCTTAAAAAATATGATTAATAAAAAATCGAAAGGAAATTAAATTCTATGAGTAACAATACAAAGGATAAAGCAAAAAACACAAAATTAATAGAAGAGGAGCTTCCCCCCATTGAGAACGAGGAAAAAGAACTCACTCTTGATGATATAGAAAATGCTCCCGAAGAGCTCGAAGAGCTTTTCTCTGAACCTCCTACACTTGACCTTGATTTTGAAGATGAGCCTACCGATGATGATTTAAAGCTTGAGGAAATGGATGTGGATAAGCTCAGCGAGGACGACCTTTCCTTTGATAACATTTCACTCGACGACCCTGTAAAAGTATATCTTCGCGAAATAGGACGCGTTCCTCTTTTGACCTCTGACGAGGAAATTGAGCTTGCTGTTAAAATAACTGAGGGTAATCAGGCGGCAAAGCAGCGCCTCACCGAAGCCAACCTCCGTTTAGTTGTAAGTATAGCAAAGAAATATGTTGGGCGAGGAATGTATTTTCTTGACCTCATTCAAGAGGGTAATGTTGGTCTTATAAAGGCGGTTGATAAGTTTGACTATACCAAGGGTTTCAAGTTCTCGACCTATGCTACTTGGTGGATTCGTCAGGCAATTACCCGTGCTATTGCCGACCAAGCAAGAACAATCCGTATACCTGTTCATATGGTTGAAACCATAAACCGCCTTAAAAAGGTTCAAAGCCAGCTTTTACACGAAAACGGCTATGAGCCGGGCGAAGAGCTTATTGCTGAAAAGATGGATTTGCCTGTTGAGAGGGTAAGAGAAATAATGCGTGTAGCCCAAGAGCCTGTTTCTATGGAAACACCCATAGGACCTGAGGAGGATTCACGCCTTATGGATTTTATTCGTGACGAGGATGCTTTAGCCCCCGATGATGCCGCTCTCAAAACCATTACAAATGAGGATATTGACGGTGTACTCAAAACCCTAACCGCAAGAGAAGAGGCGGTTATAAGACTGCGTTTTGGCTTAAAAGATGGCAGATGCCATACCCTCGAGGAGGTTGGTATGGAATTTAATGTAACCCGTGAGCGTATCCGTCAGATTGAAGCAAAGGCACTCCGCAAATTGCGTCACCCTGTACGCAGTAACAGATTTAAGGACAAATAGTAGTTATCTATTGAAAGGAATATTTTAAATGGAATTCACATATAAAACTAATGGAGTCTGCTCAAGAGCCATTCATCTTGAGGTTGAGGATGATACCGTTAAAAGTATCCGTTTTGAGGGCGGATGCAATGGTAACACAAAGGGTATCAGCGCATTGGTTGAGGGAATGAATATAAACGATGTTATTTCAAGGCTTGAAAGCATAAGATGTGGTTTTAAAAGTACATCCTGTCCCGACCAATTGGCACAGGCTTTAAAACAGTATAAAGCAAAAGAAATCTAAATCCAAAAGGGTGATTCGATTGTATTCTGACAACGACATTAAAATTGCGGGTGACAAGCCTTCAAAGGATATAAAGAAAAATATTGAAACAACAACCACGAAAAACGGTCCTGACAAGGCTTCTGTTAAATCGGCTAAGAATTGGGGCAAGACTGTTGCGCTTAAATTCATTGAGGATGCAAACACCGCCGCTACAGCAAGTACAGACCACGAAATGCTTATTCAACGAAGGATGCTTCTTTCGTTTACAGCAACCGTAGGCTTTGAACAATTAAGTCCCGACGACACTCTCAGTGGAATCGCCCAGAAAAGCTTTATTGATACATTAAAAACGGAAAATCCCAACCTGTATCGTATTTCGGGTGATACGGGTGCGTTTTCCTTTTATTATCTCGCTTTCCGCAGAGGCAACGAAATAGACCGCAGAATCGGTCAAACCTTTGCTATGCTCTGCTCGCACGACGGTGACCCCATTTATCAAGAGCTTGGCGAAGCACTTTACTGTTGGTTTCTATCGATAGTGAAAAAATGTGCAATAAACAGTGGTTTAATAGAGAATTAATTTAAGTGAAATAAGTTAACGGACAGTCATATCAAGGACCGTCCGTTAAATTTTAAAAATGAATTTTTTTGAATTTTTTTTAAAGTAGTATTGCAATATTTGAACTTTTGTGTTAGAATAAAAAAGTGATTTTATAGGAGATGTTCTGTATATATACTAAAGGCGTCCTTACAGACTATCTTAAGGGCGATACATACTTAAAACCTCATATTCTGACCACACTCTCGACCGTTGCCGAACATAGCTTAAGTTAGTTGCCGATATAGAAGCTAGGCGGGACAAAATGAAGGCAATAGTTAAAGAATACTGTAAGGGGTAATTAAAATGTCTAAGGATATTACATTAGTAGTAATGGCAGCCGGAATGGGCAGCCGTTTTGGCGGTCTTAAGCAAATGGAGCCTATCGGTCCTAATGGCGAGGTTATACTTGATTTTTCTGTTTTTGATGCAGTTAGAGCAGGCTTCACAAAGGTTGTTTTCGTTATTAAACACGAAATTGAGGCTGATTTCAAAGAAATGGTAGGCAAAAGAATTGCTAAAATGGTAAAGGTTGATTATGTTTTTCAGGAAATCAATCTTTTGCCTGAAGGTTATACCTGTCCTGCTGACCGCACAAAGCCTTGGGGTACCGCGCATGCAATTCTTTGTTGCCGCGATGTTGTTAAAGAGCCTTTCGCTGTTGTTAATTCTGACGACTATTACGGCAGAAACGCATTTGTAGAAATAGCAAAATTCTTAAAAAGCGATACTGAGGATTACTGTATGGTAGGTTTTCGTCTTGCTAATACACTGACAGAGAACGGATATGTTTCCCGTGGTGTTTGTGAGACCAAGAACGGAATTTTAAAATCCGTAACCGAACGCACCAAGATTTCAGACTGTAAGTTTACAGAGGATGAGGGAAAGACTTGGACCGAGCTTGCCCCTGATACTTTGGTTTCTATGAATCTTTGGGGGTTCAATCCTGATATTTTCAGCTACATAGATAACGGTTTTAAAGCATTCCTCGATGAAAAGATAAATGTTCCTAAATCTGAATACTATCTTCCTAGCGTTGTCTCGGAGCTTATTGAAAGCGGTAAGAAGAATGTTAAAATGCTTGTTGCTGAGGACAAGTGGTACGGTGTAACCTATAAAGAGGATAAAGAACAAGTTGTAAATGCTATTGGCAAAATGGTAGCCGATGGTCTATATAAAGAAATTTAAAATTATGAAAGAGGTTATTAAAATGAAGTTTATTACAGTTGAAAGTTATGAAAAAATGAGCCGTCAGGCAGCAAACATTATTTCTGCTCAGGTTATAAGTAAGCCTGACTGTGTTTTAGGTCTTGCTACCGGTTCAACCCCTGTGGGCGCGTACAAGCAACTTGCAGAATGGTGCAAAAATGGAGATGTTGACTTCTCCTCTGTAACCACCGTTAATCTTGACGAGTACGTTGGTCTTGATGGTGATAATGACCAAAGCTATCGTTATTTTATGAACAATAATCTTTTTAATCATATTAATATCAAACCTGAAAACACCTTTGTTCCTAACGGTTGCGCCGAGGATTTAGATGCTGAGGGCGAGGCTTATGATGCACGTATTAAGGAGCTTGGCGGTATTGATTTACAGCTTTTGGGTATCGGTATAGATGGTCATATTGGCTTCAATGAGCCTGATGAATACTTCATTAAAGGTACTCATGGTGTTGAGCTTGATGAGTCTACAATCAAGGCAAATTCTCGCTTTTTTGAAAGCGAAGCAGATGTTCCGAGAAAGGCTATAACAATGGGTATGGCTTCTATTATGAATGCTAAGAAGGTACTTCTTATAGCTAATGGTGCAAATAAGAAGGAAATTCTCGAAAAGGCATTTTTTGGTCCTATAACCCCTTGGGTTCCTGCTTCAATTTTACAGCTTCATCCTGACATTACAGTTATATATAGTGAAAACTAAGATATAGCCGGATTTTATCCGGCTATATTGATTTTAGTGAAATTGTTTCATATATGTAGAATACTTAAATAAAGGATTTACAGATACTTTATCAACCTGTTAAATTATAATTGTTGAATTTAATGATTGGGGGAATTTAAAAATGAAAAAGGATAAAAAAGGATTTATAACTGAATTTAGAGAATTTATTATGCGCGGTAATGTGATAGATATGGCTATAGGTGTTATTGTTGCTACGTCCTTCGGAAAAATTACCACAAGCCTTGTAAACGATGTGTTTATGCCCTTTTTAGGCGGTGTTATCGGAGATATAGACCTTACAAAGCTTAATTGGGAAATGCTTCCTGCAGTAAAGGATGCCGCTGGTGATGTTACTCGGGAGGCTGTGGTTATAGGCTTTGGAACATTCCTTGCAACAATTATTGATTTTGTTCTTGTTGCCTTTATGATTTTTGTTATGATAAAGGTATTTAATAAGACAAGAGAAATTACTGAAGCAAAGCTTTTAAAGAAAAAGGCTGAGGAAGTTGTTGCTGAGCCTGAGGATAAGGCTCCGACCACCGAAGAACTCCTTACTGATATTTTAGCTGAGATAAAGAAACAAAATAAGGAATAAATTTCTTTTAATCCTGAAATAATTAAATATAAATCGACCTGTTGTACCTTTTCAATGTATAACAGGTCGATTTTGTTTTGATTTTTTATTTATTATATAATTCTTCTGCTTTTTTTATCTGCTTAATATAGCGGTCTTCTTCAGAAAAAACACAACCGCAATACTTTTGCATATAAAGTCCCATTTCGCGTGCTTTTTGATTACCCTGCCTAAAATTAGGTCGAAAATCTCTGTAAAGAAACTCTACTCCATATTCCTTAGCATATCTCTCACCGGCAGCGGCAGTAAGCTCGTGTTTCTGATATATACTCGACAAAAGAGTGGTGGAAAATACTTTAAAACCGTTTTCTGCAGCGAAACGGGCGGTTTCCTCCAAACGGTGCTCATAACAATAGGTACATCTTCCATTAATATCATCAGCTACATTTTTAACGAAATCTATCAATCCATAGTGCTCATCAACAATATACTCCATACCCATTTTCTGAGAATATGAAACAAAACAATCCCGTCTTGCCTCGTATTCCTTAAAGGGGTGAATATTTGGGTTATACCAAAACGCAACAGGCTCTATACCCTCACTTCGCAATGGCTCTATACAGGAAACAGAGCAAGGCGCACAACAGCAATGTAATAAAATTTTATCCATATTTCTAATTAGACGAGGTGATACTATCGATATCCATTATGTAATCGCCGTTACCCATAACGGTAGGAAGCTTACCATCCCACTTGTTCCACTTTATGTACTCAACATAATCAGGTGAAGCAGTTAATGCCTGTTGAATAAGCTTAATACTTTCCGCCTCAGCCTCTGCCTGAGTAACCTTTTGCTTTGCCTCAATCTCTATTCTTGCTAAGTCCTGTTCAGCCTTAAGGGCATTTTGCTGAGCGGTCTGCTTAGCCTCAACTGCGGCATTGAATTCCTCTGAAAAATCAAAGTTTATAATGTTGAAAATCTCAACAGCAATACCGTACTCCCCTATTTTCTCACTCAAGGCATCTTTAATTTCGGTACTTACCTCCTGACGGCGGGTTATAAGCTCCTCGGCCGTATAGCGTGCGGTAACCGCCTTAATACTTTCCTGAATAGCAGGTGTAATGATTACATTCTCATAGTTTGTGCCAATGTTTTTAAAGAGTGATGCCGATGATTCGTATTCAACGCGGTAGTTAACCGCTACAAGGTAGGTAATAACCTGCAGGTCTTTAGAGGATGCAGAACCGTCGGTCTCAATCTTCTGAGTACGGTTATTTATTTGAACAACCTGCTGAACAAATGGAATTCTAAGATGAAGTCCCTCAGAAAGCACCTTGTTAGACACCGCTCCCAAAGTCACAATAACGCCAGTATTACCCGCACCTACAACCGTAAAGGTTGAAGCGAGCACAATAATTGCAGCAAGTGCAATTACACCTATTGCAATAAGCTTTTTCATATTTTTATTCATTATTCCTCATCCTTTCCACAGCAACGCTTATATTTTTTACCGCTTCCGCAAGGGCAGAGGGCATTTTTACTTACGGCACCGCTTCCCCTTACGGTCAATGGCTTATCGCCTGCTGAGGTCTCCTCTGCAACCTTTTCGCGCTTAACATCCTCTTCACGCTTAATGCGAACGGTCATAACAAGCTTTGCAGTCTGCTCGCGAATTGTGTTGGTCATAGCCTCAAACATATCGTAGCTATCATTACGGTATTCTACAACAGGGTCGTGCTGACCATAAGCTCTTAAGCCTATTCCCTGACGGAGCTGATCCATAGCATCTATATGGTCCATCCAATTTGTATCTACGCTTCTAAGAAGCATTACGCGCTCCATTTCGCGCATAGTATCGCTTCCGTACTCTGCCTCGCGTTGTGCATAAGCAGTATGCGCCTTTTCCTTAAGCGATTCAGCAATTTCCTCCCGCGAGGTCTCTCCAAGCTCCTCAGGTGTGAAATAGAAGTCTTCGTTAATGCTTATCCAACCCGCAAAATACTCTCTAAGACCTGCTAAATCCCAATTATCGTGAACCGAATCATCTGCAAGGTAGATACCGCAGTAGGCATCGATAGTCTCGTCAACCATCTTCATAACGGTGTCCTTAATATCCTCACCGTCAAGCACCTTGTTACGCTGACCGTATATTAGCTCACGCTGCTTGTTCATTACATCGTCATACTGGAGCACATTCTTTCGGATGGCAAAATTCATACCTTCCTTCTTCTTCTGCGCATTTTCAATTGTATGCGAAAGCATACCGCTCTCAAGCGGAACATTTTCGTCGACCTTCAGCGTTTCCATCATATTTGAGATACGCTCACCGCCAAAAAGACGCATAAGGTCATCCTCAAGAGATACAAAGAACTGTGTATTACCGGGGTCACCCTGTCGTCCTGCACGGCCTCTGAGCTGATTATCTATTCTTCTTGATTCGTGGCGTTCTGTTCCGATAATCGCAAGACCGCCGGCATTACGAACCGCCTCAGACTCAGGTGCTATTTCGGTCTTGAATTTATCGTAATATTCCTTAAACTTATCTCTTGCGGAGATAATCTCGCTATCATCCGTCTCAGCAAAGCCTGTAGCCTCAACTATCATATCCTCGCTAAGTCCGTCGTGACGAAGTGCTGCTTTTGCTAAATATTCAGCATTACCGCCAAGCATAATATCAGTACCGCGTCCTGCCATATTAGTAGCAATGGTAACTGCGCCGAGCTTACCTGCCTGAGCTACTATCTCAGCTTCCTTTTCGTGGTGCTTAGCATTAAGCACATTATGCTTAACACCGCGTGTTTTAAGCATGGCCGAAAGTATTTCAGATTTTTCAATTGTAACCGTACCAACAAGCACAGGCTGACCCTTTTTATTGCACTCAACGATTTTATCTATTACCGCATTAAACTTTGCAAGCTCGGTTTTATAAACAACATCGTTTTCGTCAATACGCGCCAACGGCTTATTTGTAGGAATTTCTATAACATCAAGGTTATAAATCTGCTGAAACTCAGCTTCCTCGGTCATAGCAGTACCCGTCATACCTGAAAGCTTATTATAAAGACGGAAGAAGTTTTGGAATGTAATAGTAGCAAGGGTTTTAGATTCTCTTGCAACCTTTACACCCTCCTTAGCCTCTATAGCCTGATGAAGTCCTTCATTATAACGACGGCCATACATAAGTCGGCCTGTAAATTCATCAACAATTATTACCTCGCCGTCTTTAACAACATAATCAACATCGCGCTTCATAATACCGTGGGCTCGGATTGCCTGATTAACATGGTGGGCAATAGCAATGTTTTCGGTATCGTTAAGATTTTCAATATTAAACCAGCCCTCAGCCTTTTTAACACCCTCAGGCGTAAGGGTTGCAGTACGCGCTTTTTCATCTACAACAAAATCACCGTCATAATTAGTGACCTCATCGCTCGCCTTGTCGTCCATTTCCTTAACCTTTACCATTTTAAGGGAACGTGCAAAGCTATTAGCCTGAGTGTATAGCTCGGTTGATTTATTACCCTGACCCGAAATAATAAGCGGAGTTCTTGCCTCATCTATAAGGATTGAATCAACCTCGTCCACAATAGCAAAATTATGCTCGCGCTGAACCTTTTGTTCCTTATAGATTACCATATTATCACGCAGATAATCAAAGCCTAATTCATTGTTTGTACAATAGGTTATGTCAGCTTCATAAGCCTGTTTTTTTGCATTGTGGTCCATTCCGTGAATAATAAGACCAACCGAAAGACCCATAAAGCGATAAAGCTTACCCATCCACTCAGAGTCACGCTTAGCAAGGTAATCGTTTACCGTAACGATATGAACACCCTTGCCCGAAAGTGCGTTAAGATATGCAGGGAGTGTCGCAACAAGGGTCTTACCCTCACCTGTTTTCATTTCGGCAATTCTGCCCTGATGTAAAATAATACCGCCTATAATCTGCACAGGGAAATGCTTCATACCAAGCACACGCCAACCCGCCTCACGGCAAGCAGCAAAAGCCTCAGGCAGAATATCATCCAAGGTTTCACCCATAACCAAACGGTCTTTAAACTCATCGGTTTTAGACCTAAGCTCATCATCCGAAAGAGCGGCATACTCATTTTCAAGCTCGAGCACCTTTGTTTGCAGATGTGTAATTCTTTTTATTTCTTTTTTACTGTAATCTCCAAATATAGCTTTTAATAAACCCATAATCAAACCTCATAAATACTTTATCTAAATAATCATATCATAAAATTGTAAACAAATATAGTATTATTTAAAATATATCTCATTATTTTGCATTTTTAGTCCCTTTGTAAGGGTTATTTCTTCATTTTTTTCTATAAAAACCGCTTCTGTGTCGAAAATAGAATCAATCAGCTCCAACCCCTTTTCCTTGCCAAGGAGCATACAAACGGTGGAAAGCGCATCGCAATCAAACGAGCTTTCGCCCACCACTGTAACCGATGTGAGATTATTTTCCACACAGTAGCCTGTATCGGGGTCTATAATATGGTGATATATCTTCCCATTTTGCTGTATATAACGATGATATATTCCCGATGTAACCGCCGATTTATCCTTAAGTTTTAGAACTGCAACAGTATCATCGGAAAAGGGACGTCTAATACCAACCCTATATTCCTTTCCAAAAACTACAACATTTCCGCCAAGATTTACTATTCCGTTCTTAGCACCGTTTTTCTTAAGATAATCGGTCACTTTATCGGCAATATAACCCTTTGCAATACCGCCAAGGTCTATTTTTTTACCATTCACATTTATGCGGTTTCCCTCTATCTCTATGCTTTCGTAATCGACATTTTTTAAAGCCTCGGCAATTTCCTTTTTTTCAGGGATAACCTGATTATTAAAATTCCACAGCTCACTCACAGCACAAACTGTAATATCAAACTTACCGTCTGATAGCTCAGAATAATATAACGCGCGGTTTATTATTTCTATTGTCTCAATGCTTACCTCAGCAAAGCCATCATTAGAATTAATTCGGTAAACTTCGCTTTCCTCATTGGTACGGCTTAACTGCTTATCAAATTTTTCACATAGCAAAAAAGCACCGTCAAGTGTCTGCTCATCGCAATCTGCGGTGAGGGTCACTACAGTGTCCATTAAAAAACGGGTATTGCTGCTTTCACCCTCGCAGCCGCAAAGGGTTAAAAGCAGAAAAAGAAGATAAACAGATGTAATTTTTTTCATAATAACAGTATACAGCCTCTTCCCTTTTTTGTAAAGATATGTTATACTGTTTTTATTAAAAAAGGGGTGTCCGCTATGAAAAAATGGGATTTTATTATAATTTTTTCCACAATAGCTATGTCACTCACCATTTTTCTGTGTATTACACTTATAGGAAGCACTGGGGAAACCATTACTATCTCTCAAAATAACAGTATCGTTTACGAGGGTAGACTTTCTGTAAACAAGCAGGTAAAGCTTTCCACCAACACCGTCGAAATAAAGGACGGTAAGGTAAAAATGGACTATTCAACCTGTAAAAACCAGATTTGTGTAAAACATAGACACATTTCAAAAAAAGATGAAAGTATTATTTGTTTGCCAAATAAGGTTATAATAGAGATTAAATAGCAAAAATGTCATCTCTTTGGAGGTGACATTTCGATTAAACGATTATTACAACTTGAAAATAAGCTTAAGCCACTTTTCAAGGCATGAAATCCATTCGTGGTTATGTATAAGCACTTGGTTTTCATCATTACAAGTTTGCTTATCGCAGGTCGAAAGACCGTGACCGCCAAAAGGATAAATATGCATTTCGGTGGGAATTCCATATTTAGCCAAAGCCGATGCATACAAATAGCTGTTCATTACAGGGACACAATTATCCTCTGCAGTGTGCCACAAAAATGCAGGCGGTGTTTTTTCACTCACCTGTCTGTCACATGAGAATTTCTCGGTTTCTGCCTCATCGGGAGCATGTCCCAAAAGGTTATTAAAGCTTCCCGCGTGTGAATGTGCGGTATCTGCAGTGATTACAGGATAACACAGCACAGAGGCATTAACAGGCTTACTCTCAGGGAAAACCTCGCGAACATCAGCACAGTCAAAACAGGTAGAATAATGTGCAGAAAGATGTCCGCCGGCAGAGAAGCCGATAATAGCAACCTTTTCGGTATCACAATTCCAATCGTCCGTATGTGTATAAACAAGCTCCATTACTGCAGCAACCTCACGAATCTGTGTTGGAAAACGATAAGGAGCCACCGAATAGGTGAGCACAAACGCGTTAAAACCCTGATTTAAAAACTGAAGCGCAATGGGCTCAGATTCACGCTGACTGCACATACCGTATCCACCACCCGGAATTACAAGCATACAGGGTCTTTTATTATTCTGTCTGTTCATTTCGGTCATATTAAAAGGAAGATATATCTCAAGAACAGGGTCGGCACCGTTTTCTCCTAAAAAAGGATATATATCCTTAAGATGTATTTTTTTATATTTCACTTTAAACACCTCTAAAGTATGATAAAAAAATTTTATCACCTTTAATATAAATAGTCAAGAAAAACAAATTTAAAAAGGAGTAAATAATGCTTACATTTGAAGAACTCAAGAAAAATCCGTCTATTAATGCCTATATTGAGGGTGCTGACCGCTCACTTGCAGCCTTAGGCTATACCGAGCATAGCTTTGCCCATGTCACCAAGGTAGCAATGGTATCTGAATACATTTTAAACACATTAGGCATTTCCAAAAAGGAAATCGAGCTTGCAAAAATAGCGGCTTATCTGCACGATATAGGAAACCTTGTAAACCGAATAGACCACTCTCAAAGCGGTGCCGTAATGGCTTTTCGTATACTTGACAATCTTAAAATGGATGCCGAGGACATTGCAAAAATTGTTTCTGCAATAGGAAACCACGATGAGGGCACAGGCGTACCGGTTGATAATCTTTCAGCCGCGCTTATCCTTGCCGACAAATCGGATGTACGCCGAAGCAGAGTGAGAAACCGTGACAAAAGCACCTTTGATATTCACGACAGGGTTAATTATTCGGTTAAAAGCTCAAGTCTTAAAATTAACGAAAGTAAAACTCAGATAAAGTTGCGACTTACTATAGATACAAAATACGGCAGTATAATGGAGTATTTTGAAATATTTATGGGCAGAATGCTGCTTTGCCGAAAGGCGGCTGAAAAATTAGGGCTTTCTTTTAAGCTGATAATCAACGACCAACAGCTTTTGTAAAGCTTCTTAACAGATTTAAAGCATATGAAAAGACCTGAGCCGAGGCTCAGGTCTTAATCTTATTCAAGGATATATATTTCCATATTGCGGACACCAAAGGATTTACAAGCACTTTCAGAGGTCAAGAACAAATCAACTCCTGTAGGATGCTTTTTAATAAATCCGCCGGTATCTGCCGCTACAGCGTAGCCGTAAATAACACTGCCGTCAGGTGACTTGATATACATTTTTGTTCCGTAAGGTATTACCTTAGGGTTAACGGCAATATATCCAGGCTTAGGTGCAACACCTGTTGAACAGTTGTTGCCGGTATAGGTGTAAGCTGTAGCTCTCACAGTCATTTTTGATTTAAACTTTACAGGATTACCCTTAGCGTCAAGCTCAATAGCCTTTGCAGGTGAAAGCACCGATATAGAATTCACATCTGCGCTTGTCTTTACTGCGTTGTTTACAACCTTGGTTCCTACAATCTTTTTAGCATTAACTGCTGCTGTTACAACCGATGAATCAGTAACTGTTTTTTCAACCGATACACCGTTTACAAGCTTTTCAGTATACTTAACCAGTTTCACGCCGTTTTTACCAGCCTGAGCGGTCACTACCGAACCCTTTGCTCTTTCAGAGGAATAAACAGTCTCTGTAGAGTAAGGAATAGACTCATTATAGCTCCCCTCAACATAGGAAACATCAGCGTAATCAATATATACAGTATCTTCAATTACCGTATCAACCGATGGCTCAACGAAATCATGATTATCCACGCTATAGCCTGCCAAAGCGAGAGCATCAGCTACTGTACCACCCGAAAAATCAACCGTTACGGTTTTGTCTCCACAGGTAATATAAACCGGATAGGTATATGCTATTTTAATTGAAGTTGTCCTACCTCTTACTGAGGTATCCTCAATATTGTAGCTTACAGATTTGAATTCTACGCCCGAAAGAGCTTTAGCTACATTATTGTGTAATGTGCGTACCGTGTATGTTTTTTCACCGTCGAAAATATTTACGGTATAGGTGGAATAGCTTAGTAAAGTAACTACCGCGACGGTAACTGCGGTCATAACCGCCAGACAACATACGCGCATCTGCTTACAGGAAAATATCCTTGACAGACAATACTTTATTTTCTCTATCATCCAATAACTCCTTTGTTTGACAATGTTTGTCTTTCCAAGTCGTTTGACATTATAAACAAACAAGAGCTCATTGTCAAGCCAACCGAAAGCATCATTTTTGTTAATTTTGACGAAAAAACTTGAATATAATTAAAAAGTTACAAGTTTGTAACCTTTTTTACACTACCTTATTTGCCATTTTTTGACAATTAGGTTGTGCAGTCCTACAAAAATTCAACTTAACATTTCAAATAATCCTCTATTTCCTACTCAAACCACCATATTATGTGCTTTTTTGAACTGTTTTAAAATTTGTATACTACATATCGTTTATCATACACTTTGGGATATTTTGCACCTAAATATATTTTATTCAATATTTAAATATGTATTACTCTTTTTAAAATATATCCCTCACCCTCAAAAGAATATATAAAATGAATGCTTGTTAAAAATTTTCAGTTGAAAAGCACTCATATAATATGTAAAATATTAAGTATTGTAATAAATCAATTAAAAAGGTGATGACAATGAAAATTGCAATTTGTGTAGATAAATCAGGCGGTATTCTATTTAATGGACGTCGGCTAAGCAAGGATAGCACATTACAGACAAAGCTGATTGAGCTTCTATCTGACGGTAATTTGCTTATGAACGAATATTCGGGAAAGCAATTTGAAAAAAATGATAAATTGATAATTTCTGAAGATTTTTTATTAAAAGCCAATGATAATGATATTTGCTTTATCGAAAATGTTGAGGTTCCTTTGGATAAAGTATCAGAGCTTTACCTTTTTAACTGGAACAGAGACTATCCTGCAGATACATATTTCAACCTTAACCCTGCTGAACGTGATTTTAAGCGGATTAAAAAGGAAGAATTTGCAGGTTCATCTCATAAAAAAATCACATTAGAAGTATTCAGGAGGATTTAGAGTTGAAGTCAAAATCAAAAATAATTAGATGGATTTTTACGGCCATATTCGCATTCTGCGCTTTAACCAACGGTTTTCATTTTTCTACATTGTTTTTACTATCAGCTACATTATTATTAATGCCGATATCACATGTAAGATGCTTTATAAAAGATAAATTAAAAATCAAAAACGGTTTAGCTGTTACTCTTTCGGTTATATTGTTTTTTGTTGGAATATTAAATTCACCCATATCGGAAAGCACAGAGGATATATTGGATAGTTCTTCTATAACCTCGGTCACAGAAAGCGCTACAGATAGTGAGGATGAAGCCCCCTCTTTAGAATCGGATTCTACCGATAATACCGCTTCGGAAAATCCAAATAGCTTAGGCAGTACATCCCCAAGCAGTTCTGAGAACAAGGTCACATCCTCTGTCGGCACAGGAAACGCAACGCCTGTCAATCTGTCAAGCATTCCGGAATATTCAGGTAAGCCCTACATAGTATTAAACAATAATATTCCGAATTTCTCGGCTTCTGAGCTCACTCAAAAGGGATATGAGAAATATAGCAAGTTAGACAGTCTCGGCCGTACTCAAATGGCAATAGCTTCGGTAGGCAAGGATACAATGCCTGCTCAAAACGAAGAAAGAGGAAACATCAGCAGTATTAAACCAAGCGGTTGGATACAGGCAAAATACACTAATATAAATGGTGGTTGGCTTTATAACCGTTGTCATCTAATAGGCTGGCAGTTAAGCGCCGAAAACGCCAACAAAGGAAATCTTATTACAGGGACTAAATATTTAAATGTAAGCGGTATGTTACCTTTTGAAAATATTGTTGCCGACTATATAAAGGAAACCGGAGACCATGTGGCTTACAGAATTACACCAATATATGCAGGTAATAACCTACTGGCATCAGGTGTTCAGATGGAAGCCTATTCTATAGGTGACAACGGTGAATCAATATGCTTTAATATCTATTGCTACAACGTACAGCCCGGAGTGAAAATTAACTACGCTACCGGCACAAGTACAGGGCCGACAGAATCGACAAATTCAATCACATCATCGGTGACATCGTCTGCACCCATAGTATCATCTTCTGCACCGACTCCGTCCCCCAATTCCGACTCAGTAGCCTCAACGGAACACACTGCAAAAATGGTATGGATACCGAATTCGGGCACAAGTAAAACAGTAAAATATCATAGCCATTCAGACTGTAGCGGTATGAAAAATCCAAAACAAATAAGCCTTGAGGAAGCTAAAAAAATAGACTATAAACCTTGTAAAAGATGCTGGTAATGAAAAAGAACGAAGCGATAGCTTCGTTCTTTTTTGGCGGAGACGGCGAGATTCGAACTCGCGGGGGATTACTCCCTAACTGATTTCGAGTCAGCCCCGTTATGACCACTTCGATACGTCTCCGTATATACCAACTAACATAATTCAGTTCAAACAATTACGCAATTAGATCTTTTCAATTATATTCTATTCATATAGTTATGTCAAGATTTTTTTGTGGATTCCTTATTAATTATTACTAAATTTCATATTCTACTCCTCAATTATGACATATTACATACTTGACCGATAATAATAAATATATTAGGGGGGTTAAAAATGTCTCTAAAAAATAATATTATTGCATTTTTTGTTATAGGAATTATAGGCACTCTGTCACATTTTGTTTATGATTGGTCAGGCGAAAATCCGCTATTAGCAGGCTTTTTTCCCATAAATGAAAGCGTTTGGGAGCATTTGAAACTCCTCTTCTTCCCTACACTTTTATATTCGGCAATTGAATATTTTCTAACAAAGGAAAAGCCTAAAAATTATTTATCCGCTATTGCTTTTTCTTTGCTCTGCGGTATGCTTTCTATTGTTGTTTTATTTTACACTGCAAGCGGAATTATCGGCAAAAATCTTGATTTTATTAATATATCCATCTATTATTTAAGTCTTATAATAATGCTTATTAAAAAAAGAAAATATCTTAGGAAAAATTGTTTTACTTCACCGTTTTATAAAAAATTATCCATTTCAGTTTTATTTCTGTTTACTTTTCTTTTTATAATATGGAGCAGTTTCCCTCCGGATTTAGGAATTTTTACCCCACCCGAATAATAAACTAAACTTCAACTATTATTGGCATTATCCCGTTTTCTGTTATGTCAATAACCGCATAAGACGCCCTGCCCTCACGCGGACTTGAACAAGAACCGGGATTCACAATATATACTCCGTCTTCATATAATATCTTAGATATATGTGTATGACCGTAAAGCACTATATTACAATTATTATCCTTAGCCGTTTTAATAAGATTACCTATTCCGTACTTAACAGAATAATTATGTCCGTGGGTATATAATATCCTGTTGCCCATAATCGTTTCTACATCTACTGACGGATAGTTTGACATAAAATCACAGTTACCGCAAACTTTATGAAACGTCTTATCGGGATAAAGCAAATCAAAATCCTCTATATCAGCAGTATTGTCACCCAAAAAGAAAATATGCTCAGCCTGAGGCTGTGAAGCAACTATTTTATCAACAACGGCAGTCCTGCGATGCGAGTCGGAAATAACAACAATTCTCATATTACACCTATTCTACAAAATGATTTACACACATATTATATACTAAACTGCATTATTTTACAATGGGGGATTACTAAATGAATAATTCTGATAAATTAATTAATTCTATGCTTTCTAAAAACAATAATAGTGATAATGAAGCCTTAAAGCAAGCAATAAAAAATAAGGATAAAGAAACACTGATTAACAGTCTTTCAATGGAAGATAAGCAAAAACTAAACCAAGTATTAAGCGACAAAAATGCATTGGAAAATTTGCTTAAAACTCCCGAGGCACAATCGCTTATGCGTTCACTTTTCGGAGGAAAAAATGGATGAACTAAGTCAAAAGCTTTCTGAACTGTTAAATGACCCCGACAGTATGGAAAGAGTAAAGAAAATGGCTGAAAATATACTTGGAGAAAGCCAACAGCCGTCTGCCGAGCCGTCATTTAATGCTGACATAGGTAGTATCTTAGGTGTGGATGATTTACAATCAATAATATCTGTCATAAGCCATTTAAAAAATTCCGGCAATGACCCCAGAACACAGCTTTTAACCGCATTAAAGCCACATTTGAGTGAGCCAAGACGCGACAAGGTTGATACTGCGATTAAAATATTAAAGGTGCTTGAGCTTTTGCCTCTTATGAAGGAAAGCGGGATATTAAAACTTTAGCAATATCGGATGGAGAGACTATAAATGAATGAGAGCGATTTTAAAAGACAGCAACAGGCAGCAGTCGAAAAAATGAAAGAGATGAACCGCCAGGCACGCTCATATAATTTTTCGCAGAATAACTCACATCCTCCTAAATCCTCTGCCTCTATAGGTAATCGGCAGTCAAATGACACCTCACAACATACGCAGAGCAATAAGCAAGATTTTTTCACATCACGTCCAGCTAGCCAAGCAAAACAACAAAAAAATCCTCTGCCCGATAGCGGAATACCGCTATTATCAGGCGGAGGACTTAACATACCATTACTTGATAACTTACAAAGGGATGGTGACGTTGCGCTTATACTTGGAATATTACTTATTCTAATAAGCGAAAATTGTGATAAAAAACTTTTGTTTGCATTAATTTATATTTTATTTTAAACAATGATTAGTAAACTATAAAAGCTTTTCAATATATTCTGACAATGCATCGAAATCACCCTGTGGAAAGGCGGATATATCTTCATTATTTTTATTTATCAGGCAATCAGTTAGCAAGAATACCTGCATACCGATGCCATATGCCACCATATCATCGCCCACATCGTTTCCTACCATAATACATTCCTCGGGCAAAAGCTCCATACGACTTATAATTTCCTTGTAATATTCCGGATTCGGCTTGCAAAAGCCTATATTTTCGTATGTAGTAATAAGCTCAAAATCGCTGACATCAAGACCGCTCCAAGCAATACGGCTTTCGGTAGCACTTGACGGGAATATCGGATTGGTTGCGAGCGCTATTCTGATTCCCTTGTTTTTAAGCCGACCAATCAGTTCCTTTGCCTTGGGATTGCAACCGCAAACCCCTTTCACATTTTGAAATTCGTTTCTATAAAAATCCTCAAAATGCGGCTCATCTTTTCGGACATCCCTACCATAAATCTTAGAAAACTCCTGCCAAAAGCAATCCTCGTTAGATATGCTTCCGTCATTTTTAATCATAGCGTATGTTCCATTCCATATCGCTTTTATAAGCGACTCAGTCTCATACCCGTATGGTGACAATTTTTTGCATAATCCTTTAAAATATGCCTTAGTAAAAACCTCTTGGTCCATTGGAAGAAGTGTTCCATCAAGGTCGAACAAAACCGCTTTTATACTCATAAAAATCATCCTTTTAACTTTTTAAAATTTACCTTTATCCTTTGTTCTAAACAAAAAGGCAAAGCCAAAAGCTTTACCTTTTTTTAATTTACACACCAAATATTCGTGTTTGCTTATCTAATTCCAATATACGGAGCGGGATTTACCCTTGTTCCATTTACAATAATCTCAAAATGCAAATGATTTCCTGTGGAATATCCTGTGTTTCCAACCGTTGCAATCATATCACCTTGAGAAACTACAGCTCCCCTGTTTACACAAAGAGCGCTTGCGTGAGCATAACGAGTTTTCATACCATTTCCGTGGTCAATAACTACAGTATATCCATAATCACCGTCATAGCCCGCATAGGTGACTGTACCCGACTGAGCCGCAAATATTGCCACACCTTTTTTTGCCGCAAGGTCAAGACCTTTGTGGTTTCTGCCATCTCCGTAATACGAAGAGACTGTATACTTTCCTTTTGCAATGGGACAAATAAATCCTGCTGAGCTTGCCTGTGCGCGCTCGGTAGCTGCAACCTTTACAGGCGCTGTACCAACTGTTATTGTTTTGGTTACAGGCTCAGAAATCACTGTACTGGAAAGCTCACTGCGAACCACATTCTCTCCGTTAAGGCTTTTAACCTGCTCGGTTTTGCGTTTTAAACCATTTAGACCCTCGGTTGTAACCTTATAATAGCCTACATACTGTGTATCTGTTCTGATTTTTTGAGTAGAAAAAGGAATAACCTCATCAGTAACTATAACCGAAACTGTTTCTACATCAAGCGCTTTTATTATTTTATCAACAGAGATATTATCGGTCATATCAGATTTGAGATAATAACCGCTTTCAACCTTAACATCCTCAACAAAGAAAGCACTGTTTTCTGCATTTTCAATATAAAATGCCGTTCGTCTTGCTTCAAGCTTTTCGTTTAGACTAACACCCTCAACGCAAGCTACAGCTTCACCGTTAATTATAAGAGAAGAACCAGAAACAATGTCACATGTGTTTTCGATAATTGCATCGGCAACCTTTGCGGCGTTATCAAGCTTGTCCGCAACGGTAAGCGTAAGAGAAAACTTAGGAGTTTTAATAGCGGCATCTGCGCCGTCACTGCTTACACTCTCAACCGCAAGATTTCTTGCGGTTTCAAAAACAGAGAAATTCTCTACCGTAGCAATCACCTTGCCTGAATACTTTACATTAAAGCCAACTGTTATACCAACTGAAACTATTGTTACAATTATAGAAACAAGCCCAATAAGGCAAAGTGAAACTAACTTAACTAATATTCTATTTGATTTTACAAACTTAAAAGCTGACCAAAGAAAATCATTTTTCTTAAGCTTTCCAATCAGCGTTTCAATATCAAGACCCATAAAAATACGGTCACCCTCCAAAAAAGTTACATCGCTGTAATATTTACAATTAGTATTATAACAAAAAGGTTACAAAATTGCAACCTTTTTTGTAATATTTTTTAATTTTTTATTATTACTTTTGTTAAAAACCGCATAACCAAGCCATTTGTAATACTTTTTTATTTAAAATAATTTGTAATACTTTCGTTTTTTCTCTGTTTGAATAAATTTTTAACCTTTTAAAGTCGAAGTGGTTGCTAAAAATTATAAGATAAGACGGAGAACGGTTCTTTGTCTTTCCGGTGAAACAAAAGACCTTGTGGAAAAATATTTAAGATAATTTCGAAAGGATAGAGAACCGTTCCCCGTCCTTTTTTGGTATATTTTACAATTATTATTAACTTTTATACTAATATTTTATAAATACTATTGACATAATTTCCAATTTTTGCTATTATAAACATAAAGAAGAGGGTGATTAAAATGTACTATATAAAAATACTAAATACGGGAAATTGAGAGGAGAACTAATATGAAAAAATTAAATTGTAAACTCTTATCTATAATTCTATGTATAACACTAATACTTACTGTATTACCACTAACGGTGAGTGGAGCAGAAATCCAAACCAAATCTGTTACAACTACAGTAGAAGAAAAATTTAAGACAGAAACAGAGACGACAGAAAACACTATTATTGGGGAAATTAGTGAAAAGAGAGAATCTAATATAAAGCACTTTCGTATGAGTGATGGTAGTATTAAAGCTGCAGTTTATTCGTACGATGTTCATTATACAGATGAATACGGACAGTTAGTAGATATAGATAACAGTCTGAGTGAAGAAAATGACGGTTCTGATGATGTATATTCAAATAAAAGTAACATTTTCTCTGTCAAGTTTATGAAAAAAAGCAATCCGAACAAGCTATATACCATAAACAAAGGTGATTACAAAATCAAGGTTTCGGTTGAGGGTGTTTCTAAAGTTCAGGGTGTAGCAGAAGCTTTAGATAACGAGACATTGCCACAAAATCAGTTGGCACTTGAAAATATTGGCAGTAAGATGACTTACAGCAATATTTTAGAAAATACGGATTTCGAATACACCTTAGTTTCAACCAGACTCAAGGAAAATATAATTTTAAAAGAAAAGGTTGATTTTAATAACCTTATATATACTTATCATTTCACAGGCGGCATTACTGCCGTTGCCGAAGATGACAAAAACATAGTAATTTATGAAAAGGACAGCGAAAATCTAATTTTTAATATTTCTGCTCCTACTATGTGGGATTCGGCAGGTAATTACTATGATGACTTATCGCTCGAAATAATCGAAAGCAAAAACAGTAAAATTAAGGTTCGGCTTAACTGGAGTATTTCTAATAATGCTGTATATCCTGTGACGGTTGACCCTGTTTTAAAATTTCAATACGAGCGAAATAATATACAGGATACGCATATTATAAGCGCATATCCAACCACTAATTACGATAAAAACAATCATATAAGAGTAAGAAATAACGGATATGCATTGTTAAAATTTCCGACGCCAACACTTAAAAGTGGTGACAAGATAATTAATGCTTATTTTGCATTATTTCCATATGGTTATTTTGATAATTCGCTAAATATATATACCAATCAAAATTCATATAATCCTGCTCTTTATATAACTGCTCATAAAATACTTAAAAACTGGAATGAAACTACTGCTACATACCAAAATTCAAATCCGGACAATGGCTTTTATGAAGATACTGTTCAGTCTTATCGTGTGGTTGACGGAGATAGTTCATTTTATACTTGGGACATTACCCGTCTTGCAAATGATTGGACAGAGGGCAGAGCAACAAATTATGGTGTATTACTTAAATACTATGCTCCACCGGCTGATGGAAGTATGTTTGATTCATTTTTCTGCTCTACAAATGCATTAGAGACAAGCATTCCCGCAGCATATTGGCCGCAAATGATTTATCAATACATAAACACCACCGGCGTTGAGAATTATTTCTCCTACCATACACAGGAAATAGGATATGCCGGAACGGCATATGTAAATGATTTAACAGGAAATTTAACACTTATAAATTCTATTTTACAAACAGGCGGTGCTCTTTCCCCTATAAACATCTCTTTAGTTTATAACACAAATGATGTCAATAAAACAGAAAAACCTTATGGAGACGGGTGGTGGCTCAATTACGCGCAAAAAATAGAGTGGGTTTCAATTAATGGAGCAACACAGACTTATGCTAAATATAGGGACGGTGACGGAACCGAACATTACTTTACTTGTGATACTACTGGTATATGGCAGGATGAAATATTTAAGGACCGGACTATTTATTATTATGAGAATACCGGCGATTACAAGTTGAGTGATAATAGCGGAACAGACCTATATTTTAAACGTAACGGAACGCTCAATGAATGGTATTTATATAAAGTAGTTGATTCCTATGGTAATTATATTCAGATGACATTAAATTCCTCGAATTTAAATAGAGTAGATAAAATAACTGCCTCAGGTGGAAATACTGTTGACTTATTGTATGATTCCTACGGACTGCTCTCTCAAATAAATTATTATGATAGCGGAACTACTAAATCTATTAGTATAGAGCACAACTATACTACAAATTCATTGACAAAGGTCACTTTTTGTGATGGCTCATTTGTCAAATATGATTATTATGATAATTCGTCATATCTCCTAAAGGCTACTGATATTGACGGGTATAACAGACAGTATGGTTATACTTGGAACAATGCAAAACGAGTAGTAATAATTGCAGAAGTAAGTTCAGATTCTATTATTGCTCCAAAAATATTTGTTGAATATCATCCCTCGGCAACAATTTTTACCGATAACTCAAGCGGGCGTAAATATTTATATACCTTTGCTGCAAACGGCACTCTGAAAAGTACGGTAGATGTAACAAATCAAGACAGTAATGGATACGGAAAATACTATGAGTACAACAATAACAATACCACACTATCCAAGGGTAAGAACAATCTTACTTTTGAAAGCAAGTATCAAAAAACAAGTATTAATCTATTGCAAAATCATAGCTTTGAGTCAAGCAATAACCTTCCGGGATTTCAAGTGTGGTATGCTTCACAAAGCTCACAAAGCGGTGGATTAAGTACAGAAAAATCTCACCTTGGTTCATATTCATATAAGATGTATTGTCCGCCCGAACTACCTAATAGCCGATTAATCGCCTATTACAGGGTGGCACTACAGGCGAATACACAATATACCTTTTCGGCATATGTAAATACAGCCGGTATGGTTTCTCACGGGAAAGGTGTCAGTTTGCTTGTATGCACTTCCGGAGAAACTGTAAAAAGTGAATATATTACAGAATCAAAAAATAGTTGGGAACGAATATCAGTGACATTTATTGCGCCTGCTACCGAAACCGTTAGCGTATGCCTTTCAATGGTTAGTGCAACAGGAACGGTATATTGGGATAATGTTCAATTTGAGGTTGGCGAGCTTTCAGAATATAATCTTATTGAAAATGCAGGCTTCGAGAATTGGACAAACGGAAGTCCTACCAGTTGGGGTGTTTGGGGAGGCCCAGGATATGTAGAAACTACTAATGTTTCAGCAGGAACTCGCTCTTTAAAATTTATAGGCGGCATTACAAAATCAAACGAATATCAGCAATGGTTTGGTATGCCAAACGGAAAAAAGGGTGATACATTTGTTATGTCAGCCTTTGCAAAGGCGACCTCTGTTCCTGCTGAGCTAAACAGGTTTGCATTAATTGCCACTATGTATTACGGTAATACTATAGTTACACAAAAAAGATTTATATTTGATTCAAATATTACAGACTGGCAGAAGGTATCCGGTGTAATTAAAGCCACAGGAAATTACAACGGAGTAACATTTGCAATTTTGTATTATAATAATTGTAATACAGCATATTTTGATAACGTTCAGGTTGTAAAGGATAATTTCGGAACCTCTTATACTTATGATGATAACGGAAATCTCACGAGTACAGTTGATCTACAAGGAAAAAAAGACCAGACATTTACCTACAACGGCAACAATAAGCTGATTCAGCAGACAACAGTTGCAGGCGGTAAGATTGATTACACCTATAATACCTCTAACAAGCACCAGCTTGACAGCGTGAAATCAGGTGGGGTTACATCCTCTTTTACCTATGATAGTAAAGGCAATGCGCTTACAAGCACCGTCACAGGAAGTGACACCGCAAGCACACAAAAAATAACCTCCTCTGCTACATATACTTCAAACGGTGAGTATACCGACACTATGACCGACAGCCGAGGTCATGTTACCGATTATGATTATAATGAGGACAGAGGCTTGCTTAAAAAGGTCACCTCACCTGACGGCAGTGTCACCAATTATACCTATAATGCAAGCGAAATGCTTACAAATGTAAGTGTTTCAAGTGATGCGCAAAACACCAAAAGCAGTAGTGTAGGCTATACGTATAATGCAAATAAGCTATTGCAGTCTATTACCTCACCGGGTGGGACGGTGTACAATTTCACTTATGACGGATTCAGCCGAACCGATACTATTAAGGTGGGTAATCGTTTGCTCAGCGATTATACCTATGATAACAGCAAAGGCTTGCTATCCGCAATGACCTACGGCAACGGAACGACCGTCAGCTATGGTTACGATATTCTTCAGCGTAAAAATACCACTACCATAAATAACGTATTAAGGTATAAATATCTATATGACGGTTCTTCAAGAATTAATGAAATTATAGATGCTCTTACCGGCAAGCGTATAAAATATGAGTATGATATTTTAGACCGTTTTGTCAGCGAAAAGCTTATAAAAAATGTAAACGAGCTTGAAAATAATTCAAGTGTAGCCTATGCAGATTTAAAAATCCGTTATGACAACAGTAAAAACCGAGTTGCGGGGTATGATGTAAGCATTGACGGTAATACCAAGGCTACCGACTATATTTACGGTGAGCTTGAACGCGCGCCCGATGTTATTAACGGTGTAAAGCAAAACGGAACACGCATTTTAAGCTACGGTTACGATACCATGAACCGATTAACCACAAGAACCGTTGCAACCACCACACCGTACGTTACGGAATATACCTACACAGAGGGAAGCGGTACAAACACCACAACCACCCTGATTAAAACGGTTAAGAACGGTAATGATACATTGCAATATGCTTATGATAACATGGGCAATATTACGAGTATAACCGAAAACGGCAGTTTGGTTGAAAGCTATACCTATGATTACTTAGGTCAGCTTAAAACCGTTACTGTGGAAAAGGGCGAAACAGACGATGTTTACGAATACACCTACGATAACGGAGGCAATATTACCTCGGTTAAGCTTAACGGTACGGAAACTAAAGCCTACACCTACGGCAATGCCGAATGGAAAGACCTTTTAACCGCATTTAACGGTGAACAGCTTACCTATGACACAATCGGCAATCCCTTAACCTACCGTGACGGAATGGCGTTTACATGGAGCGACGGCAGAAAGCTTACCAATGTTGTAAAAGGTACAGATAATATTTCTTATACCTATAACGCCGACGGACTTAGAGATTCAAAAACCATTAACGGCGTTACAACGGAATATTACTGGTTAAACGGTGTACTGCAAGGTCAAAAAACAGGCAGTGAGTATACATTCTTCCTTTATGACGAAAACGGCACCGCTTACGGTTTCCTGCTTAAAAACGGCACTACCGAAGAATACTACTATTATGTATTCAATGCACAGGGTGACGTTATAGAAATTCTTGACAGCGCAGGCACCAAGGTGGTAGAATATACTTACGATGCTTGGGGTGACCATTTAACCCTTACTGGCAGTATGGCAAACACAATTGGTCAGAAAAACCCGATTAGATACCGTGGGTATTATTATGATACTGAGACGGGGTTCTATCTAACAGGTACAAGATACTATGATCCCGAAATTGGTAGATTTATTAACGCTGACGGTCAAATAAACGATGACATCCTTGGAACCAATTTATTCGCATACTGCGGAAACAACCCTGTAACTCGTGCAGACGATACGGGTCGAGGCTGGTGGGTAGTTGCCGGTGCACTTATTGGCGGCATCGCAGGCGGAGTCACAAAAATTGTTTCAAATGTAACAACTGGAAAGAAATGGAACGAAGGTGTTATAGGGGCTACGGTAGGCGGTGCTGTATATGGTGGCGTATTAGCTGCAACTGGGAATGTTTGGGCGGCTGGTTTCGCAAGTGCTGCGGCAGAAGCGTTAACAAACGAAGTGGTATCATATATTCCAAAAGTTTCACAAGCTAATGGTCAAACTGTAACAAAAAAGGTGACAACAGGAAATGTAATTGATTCCACTAAAACGGTTTTAAACGATACAGCAGTAAATGGAACTATCTCTGCAGTAACAGGAAAAATAGCCGGAAAGATTGTGCCTACCAACAACGGGTGGTTTAAGCCACAAAAATTTGTAAGTTCTTTTGCTGGTAAGTATGCAATAAAATCCGAATTGCAAACATTAACTCAATCAGGACTTTTGTTTGGGGTTGAAGGTCTTAAATATTCGTTTAATCAGCGCTTAAAACAAGGACAACAGCCAATCGTAACATTTTTCCCTGATACAGAGATACGGGCAGCGGGGTGATTGAGATGAGTGATAGAACTAAAGATTTGATTCTTAAAACCCTGCTGGTTATTGGTATGATTTTAATGTTTATGGTTTTTCCGGGTAGTATTTTTTGGTCTATGCTTATTCCGAGCGAAGAAGTTGCAACTGTCGTGTTTAATATAATTTTTTTCACAATGCTTGGTGTGGGTATTTTGTTTATAATACTACTACCGATTTTTGGTGGATTAAAGCAAAAGCCTGTTAAAGCAGAAAAGGTGCCGCTTGTGTTTGCCTCGTATAATGAGTTTTTGGACTTCTTACAGATGCGACTTTTGCAAAAAGAATATCAATTCCAAAAAAACGTGCCAATTTCACCTGATGGGGATGTAACGGTGTATTTAAGAATACCAAAAAATTGGACATTAGCGTGCTTTACAATTATTCGTGTTCCTGAAATATCGGATGAATTATTAGATAGTGCTAACGAAAGCATCACGAATATAGTGAATGCGTATTATGGTTGCGAAACTATAACAGACACAATTAATATGATATCTGTATTTTGTGTAGACCGTATTACTCCTGCTTTTCAGAAACTAGTTAATAGTAACGTGCAGCAAGGATTTAAAAACGGCAGGCTTCCTGTTGGTGTTTCTTTTGGTGGAAAAAACATTTATATCGCAAAGCAAAAAGACGGTTTTGCTATCAAAAAATACAAACGGCTAAGAAAAGAGTTTATTGATATTATTAATTTGCAAAATATCAATAAGTAATCTTCCATTCCACACTAACTTCTTGCTGTTTTTCGCCATTAACGATTTCTAAACAACCAATTTCAATTTTTGAAATCAGCTTGTTTAGAATAAACGGTGTTAATTCCGTAACATTTAAGCATTCTTTTACGATCTCTCTGAACTGCTCAATGGACAATTCGGTATTATGTTGCTCGGATATTCTCATCTGCAAGGCAGAAAGTTTTTGTTCTAATTCTTCCTGCTCTGCCTGAATATCTTTCATCAGCATTTCATAGTTGGGAGACAAGGGGACGGTTCTCTTGTCTCCTTTTTCGTTGACATTTTCTGATTGACGTGTTATAGTAAATTAGGGTGATGGTTATGCCAAGGAAAGCTCGTAGAAAAAGTGAAAGCGGAATCTATCACATAATACTTCGTGGAATTAATCAACAACAAATTTTTGAAGACGAAGAAGATAGTCAGCGATTTTTAGGAACCCTTTTAAAATACAAAGAACAATGTGGATATGAGATTTACGCTTATTGTTTAATGGGTAACCATGTTCATATTCTGCTAAAAGAGGGGAAAGAAAATTTAACTCTTGTGTTAAAAAGAATTGCCGGAAGTTATGTTTATTGGTATAATTGGAAATATCACCGTAGCGGACATTTGTTTCAAGATAGAATCAAAAGCGAGCCTATTGAAGATGAAGCGTATTTTCTTACAGTAATTCGTTACATACATCAAAATCCAATAAAAGCAGGAATAAGCAAAAATATTGACGGATATAAATTCAGTAGTTATAATGAATATATAAACAAAGAAAATTTAGTTGATATAGATTTTTGTTTAAGTATTATTGATAAGGAACAATTTATTGAATTTAATAATAAATTTAATGATGATGTTTGTTTAGATATTAGTGATAATGATTTTAGATTGACTGATGATGAGGCTTTAAAAATTATTTGGAAAATTTGCAAATGTAATTCGGTTTCTGATTTTCAAAAGTTCGATAAAATTAAAAGAAATTATTATATCGAAAAGTTTTATCAGCAAGGGTTATCTATTAGGCAAATTAGCCGTTTGACAGGTTTGTCACGGAAAGTAGTAGAGAATAATATTTAAACAAACAGGAGACAAGAGAACCGTCCCCTTATCTCCCTAAGTGAATGGACCGGAGGATTCAAGAATGGTGATTAATAATATTAAACTTGGAAATAAATTCAAAAAAATAGATGGCTTATATTTGTGTGGTATTTTATCCGCATTAATAGCTATTTTATCCCTTGGATGGATTTATATAGCAGATAAAGGGATTTTTACCTTGCGAGATGATTTTAATGTTCAACAAATTCCGTTTACTTATATGGCACATAATACCTTACTTGAAGGTTTGGATGGTTGGTGTTGGAATCTTGATTTAGGAACATCACTAATTCAGGGGTTGAGCTTTTATAATTTAGGAAGCCCGTTTTTTTGGGTTACTATGCTTTTGCCTACAAATGCGTTCCCTTATGTTGTAGGGATATTATACATTATAAAATACATTGTTGCCGGAATGACTGCGTATATTTATATAAATCTTTTTACCAAAAGGCAAGAATTAGCTGTTTTTGGTGCACTTTTATATGCTTTTTCCGGTTTTCAAGCATCTAATTTATTATTTTACCATTTTCATGATGTTGTTGCCTTTTTTCCGATAATGCTTTATGGATTGGAAAAAGCAATGGCTGACAAAAGAAATTGTAAAATTTTTATATTTTCTGTTTTTTTAAACGCTATATTAAATTATTATTTCTTTGTTCAAGAGGCTGTTTTTCTTTTAATGTATTTCATAGCAAGGTTTTTAAATGGATCTTTTAAGGAAATAATTCAAAAAGTTTTCAGATGTGGTCTTTCCTGTCTTTTAGGTATCGGAATGTCTGCTGTTTTATTTTTGCCTAATATTATGTTTATTCTTAGCAATCCCCGTTCACAAGGGACATTGTCATTAAGCAGATTTACTATAAGTGCACAGTACTTGTTTTTAGTAATTAAGGGTTTCCTTTTCCCGGGCGAAGCAATGCATGACCACAGTAGCATTATTAATAACGAGTGGTCTTCTACATCAATATATATGCCATTATTCGGAATTGCGTTGGCGTTGTCATACTTATTCACCAAAAAGGATTGGCTTTCCGGATTATTAAAGTTTATGTTTATAGCTTCAATAATTCCGATTGTTTCATCGGCCTTTTTGATGTTTACGGAAAGCACACGTAGATGGTGGTTTATGTTTTCGCTAATCATTGCGTTGGCCTCTGCATTATGTTTGGAAAAAAGAGAAGAATTCAAAATCACAAAAGGTGTATTTATAAATATTGCAGTCTTAATACTGTTTTATATAATAGTAAGAAAACTGCCACTATATCATACAGATACTCAACTTTTAGTTTATCATCCGGTTAGAATGACAGTGTATTTAATTTTTGTAATTATCGGCTTAATTTTAAGTTTTGTATTTTTAAAATTAAAGAAACTACATATAAAGTCTATAATAGCTTTTGTGGCGGTATTTGCAATACTTTCCACAGCCTCGACAGCGGCTTTGTATAAGCGCAATTCTACCAGTGCAGAAGATTATAAAACCATTTTAGAATTAGCTTCCAAGCTTGAAAACTTCGATGAACAATACCGATACAATGATTCAAGTAATATGGTTTCAATGTTGGGGTCGGTTGCTGGAACAAGCTCTTTTTGTTCAACCGTTAATTATTCTATTTTAGAGTTAGACTATATATTTGACTATCATGAATATGTTAGGAGAATGGACAAAAACCTAGTTAAAGGTTTGCCGGAATTATTGGGGGCTAAATATAAAATCACCGATAAGAAATCTGAGGGAGATAATTCTGTCAAAACTATTAATACTAGAGACAAGACTTTTTATATAGTCGAAAACGCTGCTTGTCCTATTGGTTTTGCTGTAGATTCGTACATTTTATATGATGATGTTAAAAAAATTGAAAAAGAAAACAGAGCAATAGCATTGCTGGATGCGGCTGTTATTTATGCTGCAGATGCAGAAAGAATATCTACTATTGTTTCTAAACTTGAAATCAACGAAGTAGATCTTGAAAAAAGCATAGAAGACTATGTTAAAGAAGCTGAAAGCCGAGCAGTGAGTGATTTTTCTCGCAATTCCAAAGGTTTTAAGTGTAATACAAATTATAGTGAAGATTCGTTAGTGTATTTTTCTGTTCCATATGATAAGGGTTGGACCGCCTATATTGATGGTGCCGAGGTAGAATTTGTGAATTCGTGTGGAATGATTCTTTTGCCGGTTTCAAAAGGAGAACACAATATTGAATTCAAATATAATACACCCGGACTCAAATTTGGAATGTACATATCTATAGTTTCGATATTAGTTTATGTTGTTATTATTTTAATGCAGTATAAACAAAAAAAGCATATATAACACAGGGTACGGTTCTGTGTGTTATGGTAAACTAAAAGACGGCGCTAATTAGCGCCTTCTTTTAGTTTGCACTGTGTTCCGTCGTGGATTATTTCGTAATTATCTTTATAAATTAAATCCTCAATAAATACAAACTCATATCCCTCGTCTTGTAGCCATTTAAGTTTTTGTGGTAGTGCCGCAGGGGTGTGGTCGGCATCGTTATGGAAAAGAACAATTGAGCCATTTTTAACCTTGCTTGTAACCCGTTTACAAATACTATCGGGTGTGGCATTCTCATTCCAATCAAGGCTATCAACATACGAAACAAAAGTAATAAATATATTTTTATTACCATTCGTATATTTTGCCACTTATTTTTGCTTTATCACCCTTTATAACAGTAATCCAAGCAAATTGTAATCTTTCATCTTCAGGGTTCCATTTATAAGAATTATCACCTCTATATGTGTCTACATATTGCCTATCACCAAAAATATTCAAATTACCGCTATCACCATATTTTTGGCCTACACTATTTCCAAACATAAGGTTTAACGTTTCCTGTGTCTTTCCTTGTTCTCCGTGAAAAGCACAAATCAAGCCATCCAACATTGGTTTCATAATTGAGGCGGGAAGATTTTTATTGGGCATTGTTATATCAATTTTCATGCCAAACAATTTAAAGTTTTTATCAAAACTTTGTTGAATATTGATATTCTTTGCATTTTCTCTAATTGCAGAATAATACCGCATTGCAGATTGAGGAATACTCAAATCAACATCAATTTCTTCCCAATATGCAATTATATTCTTTTTGTTGATTAAGTTATAGATAGTATCTTTTTTAACAACTTTGTAATCATAAAAATACTTGCTTTCTATATTAGTCAAAATATCTTTTTTCTGTAAAAATCTTTCCTCGTCACCTATAAATGCGACTTGATTTTTACAACAATTAGAAAAGGTAGATGTTCCTATGTTATAAAAAAGCATATTTTCTACATCATAAAATCTATTTTTATCTGTTTCAGAATATGAAGCAAGTAAAATTTCATCTTCTTCTACGACTAATTTTCCAATAGCAGATTTTATGTTTTCGCGTAAAGCGATTACTTTTTCCCGAATTTCCATATTGCTCTTTTGGGGTTCAAAC
Organism: Acutalibacteraceae bacterium; assembly: GCA_045658105.1. Taxonomy (GTDB): domain Bacteria; phylum Bacillota; class Clostridia; order Oscillospirales; family Acutalibacteraceae; genus UBA737. The sequence continues at coordinate 22,063 of JAZOUK010000025.1, read as the reverse complement.
GGCACATAAAAATCGGATATAACACTTACTGATTTTGAACTGCAATCAACAGTATAAGATAATGTTTTTTGATTATTAAAACTCATTATAAACAACCCTTTATATTTATTTACTTTCTTTCCATTTCTTTTCAATCATTGAAAACACTTGCTCATTATATATTTTTGATACCTTGTCAAAAATGCTTGCCCATCGTTTGAATTATATGCATTGAATAATTGGTCTTTCCTTTTTTATCACACTTTCACTATTTTATAAATTGATTATATCATATATTAACAAGTTATTCAATCATTGATAGATTTACTTGATTTTTATTTAAAACAAACACATTATTAAAGTGTATTTAGATAATACAATGTAAGAGGAATTTAAAAACGAAATAAAGGAAGGAGCAATTTTATATTTTTGAAAATCACACCAATTGAAAAAGATGGCTTTTAGTCGTCTTTTTTACATTGCGTGCCGTCGTGGATTATTTCGTAATTATCTTTATAAATTAAATCCTCAATAAATACAAACTCATATCCCTCGTCTTGTAGGCATTTAAGTATTTGTGGTAGTGCCGCAGGAGTATGGTCGGCATCGTTATGAAATAGTACGATAGAGCCGTATTTAACCTTGCTTGTAACCCTGCTGCAAATACTTTCGGATGTAGCATTATCTTTCCAATCGAGGGAGTCAACAGACGAAACAAAAGTAATATTTTAATAAGGGCTTGTGCATTTTGCATTAATATGGTATAATGTGAGTGTCACGCAATTTCATATTTCATTACCCACAGGGAAACATACTTTGGTAAAAGGTGTTTCTCTCTTATTCGTATTCCTGTGGGATAATGAAATTGTGTGACAACAATGAGGGACTTCACTTTTTCGGTGTGTCTCTCACGAGGCACACTTTTTTTAAAGGGGTTTTGAAAATGAAAAAATTATTGGCGCTTGTAGGTTGTTTTTGTTTGATTTTTTCGCTATTATCAGTTGATGTTGTTACAGTTAATGCGGCATCGACAGAAAGTTATTACACCTATTCGGTTTCGGATGGTGAAGCAACAATAACTGATGTCAATTCAACAATAAGTGGCGATATAATTATTCCATCAACTCTTGGAGGATATCCTGTAACTTGTATAGGCAGATATGCTTTTTCAGACTGTAGAAACCTAAAACGCGTAACTATTCCAACAAGCATAAAAACTATGAGTTCATCAGCCTTTGAATATTGTAAACTTACTGAAGTAAATATTACAGATATAAAATCGTGGTGTAGTATCTCCTTTGCCGATAGTTCCTACTCAAATCCAATTTATATCACAGAAAATTTATATTTAAACGCTGAACCTCTAACAAATCTTGTTATCCCTAATGGTGTAACGAGTGTGGGGAATTATGCTTTTCGTCGCTGTAAAACTCTTGAGTCGGTTACAGTTCCTAAAAGTGTAAAAAGTTTAGGTGATAGGGCTTTCAGTAATTGCATTAATATTAAAAGCGCTACAATATCGAATGGTGTAAAAACGATTGGTTTTGAATGCTTTGATAATTGTATTAACCTTGTAAATGTCATTTTAGGAAACGAAGTAACAGATATAGAAAAAAGTGCATTTGCTTTTTGCAAGAAACTCAACAATATTACGATACCTAATAGTGTAGTAAATATAGGCGAATGTGCGTTTGCCAACTGTCGTGAACTTAATACTATTATTATTTCAGACGGAGTAAAGAATATAGGTGAAAGAGTTTTTCTTAACTGTTCTGCTCTTAAAAGTATAACTATCCCAAAAAGTGTAACGAGTATAGGAGAATCTGCATTTAGCAGTTGTTCCAATCTTGAAACAGTTGTTCTAGGGGATGGAATAACAGAGATAAGTCAATATCTGTTTAGCGGTTGTGAAAATCTTAAAAGTATTAACATTCCAGTTGGTGTAACAAGTATAGGTGCTTTTGCATTTGTCAATTGTACCAAACTTACCAACATAGCTATTCCAGATAATTTAAAAAGCATTGGCGGTAGAGCGTTTTACTCTTGTAACAATCTTGAAAATGTTTGGTATACAGGAGCCGAATCTCAAAAGAAAAATATTTCCATAAGTTATGACAACACATTATTAACATCTGCAACCTGGCATTATAACAGTTGTCCAGTAGGGGCACCTCATTCATATAGTAATGATTGTGATGAGACATGTAATGGTTGTGGCAAGAAACGAACTGTATCAGGACATAGTTATGATAATGCTTGTGATACAACTTGTAATATCTGTAAAGAGGCAAGGACAGTTCCACATTCTTATGATAATTCATGTGACACACAATGTAATATTTGCAACAGTAGCAGAACAATTTCACACAAGTATGGCGAGTGGGATGTTACTAAACAAGCTTCTTGTACTGAAAGTGGCACTAAAGTTAGAAAGTGTAGTGTTTGTTCTAAAACAGAAACCAATACCATTTCTTCGCTTGGACATAATTTTTCAACTGAGTGGACAATAGATGAAAAAGCGACTTGTACGAGCGCAGGAAGTAAATCAAATCACTGCACTCGTTGTTCAGCAACAAACAACAACACAACAATTTTATCAAGTGGACATAATTGGGGTAAATGGGTTACAGAAAAGAAAGCCACAGAAAAAGCAGAAGGCCTTTCTGTAAGGGAATGTAATGAATGTGGTTTAAAAGAAACCCAAACTATTGCAAAACTTGCTGCCGATGGTCATACTCACAAATTTGGTGAATGGCAGATAACAAAAGCTGCTACCTGCAAAGAAAAAGGAAATGCCACAAGAACATGTTCTGTTTGCAAAGAACAAGAACAAAAAGAATTGTTAGCGACAGGACATCAGGTTGGCGAATGGGTAGAGACATCTGCCACATGCACAAGTGAGGGCGTTCGTGAGAGAACATGCATTATTTGCAAAGAAACTGAAAAAATTACAATTAAGGCTTTGGGCCATGATTTTGAAAACCCTGTTGTTATAAAAGAACCCACAGATAATGAAAAAGGCATAAAACAAGGCAAATGCAAAAGATGTGGCGAAGAAACAACTGAAGAAATACCTGCTCTATTAAGCGATAATGCTTCAAATACAGATTCTGACAAAAAAACCGATGGAACAATTGGAGATAATGAAGATAAGAACACAAATAATAATTGGGTAATATGGACAATTATTGGTGTGCTTGTTTTGGTCGGAATAGGTTTTGGTGTGTATTTGATTTTAAAAAAGAATCGTCCTAACAAACAAGTGTGATACAAAAACTCTTGTTATACCAAAAAGTTACATAACATTTTAAGCGACGGAAATTTCTGTCGCTTTTTTATTTGATTTTTAAATATTTTTCTATCATACTAAAGATGTATTTAGATAAGGGGAGACAAGGGGGGGAGACAAGGGGACGGTTCTATTGTCCCCTTTTATATTCCGTGCCGAAGGCACACCGAAACTCTTCACTATTCACTTTTCACTCTTCACTAAAAAAGACGGCGATTATTCGCCGTCTTTAATTTTACATTGCGTTCCGTCGTGGATTATTTCGTAATTATCTTTATAAATTAAATCCTCAATAAATACAAACTCATATCCCTCGCCTTGTAGGCATTTAAGTATTTGTGGTAGTGCCGCAGGGGTGTGGTCGGCATCGTTATGGAAAAGAACAATCGAGCCATTTTTAACCTTGCTTGTAACCCGTTTACAAATACTATCGGGTGTGGCATTCTCCTTCCAATCAAGGCTATCAACATCCCACTGTATCGTATACATATTAAGACTCTCCATAACCTCTAAAAGCGCGTTGTCATAGTCGCCGTAGGGAGGGCGCAAAAGTGTTGGACATTTTCCTGTTATTGCCTCTATTTTTTGATTACAGCCCTCAATTTCGTTTTTCATCTGCTCTTTTGACAGTTGCGGCATATGTGGATGCGTATTTGAATGGTTTTGAATTTGATGCCCTGCGTCGTGAAGTTGTTTTACAGATTCAGGATATTTATCCACCCAAGCGCCCACAAGAAAAAATGTTGCAGGGACTTTATATTCAGCAAGAATATCAATAAGCTGCTCAGTGTCATCATTTCCCCAAGCCGCATCAAAGGAAATTGCAATCTGTTTTTTGTTAGTTTCTACGCAGTATATAGGAAGCTTGCGTACGGAATTTGCGTATACACCTACCGAACAAGCTACTGTTATAGCAAGCGTTAAAACCATACAAATACAAAACATAATTTGTTTTTTGGTTATAATAAAGCATTTCATATTACTACCCCCTGTTCATAAAGCTATGTGATATGGCTTGTTTTTTATTCCAAATATAGCAAAATTTAATACAAAATATAAAAAGTTTAAAAAATTTTAAATTTATACTTGATTTTATCTTTAATATGTGGTATTATACTTTGGCGGTCAAAAATCGCATTTGCGCTGATAGCTCAGCTGGATAGAGCGTCTGGCTACGGACCAGAAGGTCGGGAGTTCGAATCTTCTTCAGCGCGCCAGTAAGGAATCTACTAAATGGTAGATTCCTTATTTTTTTGCTTTCTTAATTTGCACCACGAGAAGATTTGAACTCTGAGAGGGCGAGGAGTGTTAAGAAAACAGTTTAATTCAAAATATATAAAAATGCGATAGAAGCAAAAAATAAAACTGATACCATTCGAAAGGCAAGCTTAGTAAGCTAGGAAATACACATTTCATTTTCCACTTGTTAAAAGAAACTAAAACCATTTAATTGCAGCTTGTATTAATATCAGCAAAAGATGGTAATTATAAATCAATATCTACCTCGTAGTTGTCATCAATGAGAATATAGTTAACCTTATGCTTTTTAGCATGATTTAAGATTTGTATATTATCCACCAAGACGCTCTCCATAGTACACCATTCATCATCTAAACGATTTTCGATAATATTTGCATATTTCTTTATATCGACAAAATGATTCCTGATGTAATTCTCACTCATTATAAGGCAATAGTATTGTATGTTATCGAGATATTCTCGTGAAAAATCTTTCTCCCAATCAAAAGGAATATAACATCCTTCAACAATTAGGTTCTGCTTGTTTTCAACCGCAGTTTTTATCATTTCACGAACAATAGGCCAAAGATATACCGTTAGGTCGTCATCATCCATTGGAGTAAGTTCTGTATTACCGCTTCGAACCAAGCCCATTTTCAAATGGTCAATAGACAAATATGGATATTTATATTTTTCAAGCAGTTTTTGAGCAAGTGCGGTTTTCCCAGTATGTGATGCTCCCGTAATTAAAACAATCATTGATTTCATCCTTAAAAATTCTTATTTATTGAATTCATTATAACACTTTTGGATTTGCAGTTCAACACATAGAAAAATCCGCCCGATTTCTCGGGCGGATGATTTTGTTTTATAAATCTGATTATTTAGATTCTTTGATAGTAGCCTGCGTGGCTATCAGCAAAAGTGGAAAATATGTACCCAAAAGTATAAGAATTTGTGATACTTAAATCACTTTACAAACTGTCCTTTTGAGTATATCCCATATAAAGACAACTTTTTCCCGCCGCCATTGCAAAATTCAAACTATTTTTCCGCCGCCTACAACTATATCCCCGGAATAGAATACCGCTGACTGTCCCGCACTTGGAGCGCGCTGAGGCTCATCAAACTCAATTATAACCCTATTTTCACCGTTAGGTATTATTGTTGCCGGTTGGGCATTATGCCTGTAGCGTAGCTTTGCTTCTACACGCATTTCGTCCTCAAGACGGTCAAACGGTATAAAATTAACATCTTCTACCTCTACTCTACGCTTGAAAAGAAACTCCTCATCACCCAGAACAACACAATTAGTTTCACTATTTTTATCAATTATAAACTGAGGCTTTCCGAAAGAAATTCCTAAGCCCTTTCGCTGACCTATGGTGTAGTGTATAACGCCTCTATGCTTTCCCAAAAGGTTTCCGTTTATATCTACAAAATCGCCGTCTTTTGATATGAAATCTGCTGTTTTTTCGATAAATGAGGCATAATCTCCATCAGGCACAAAGCATATATCCTGACTGTCAGGTCGGTCTGCATTTACAAAGCCTAAGCTTTCTGCCTTTTCGCGTATTTCCTGCTTAGTGTAGTCTCCAAGCGGAAACAAAACCCTTGACAGCTGTTCCTGAGTCAAATTGTATAGCACATAAGACTGGTCCTTTGAAAGGTCCTTACCTGTTTTAAGCAGATATCTACCCTCGCTATTGACGGTTATTCTAGCATAGTGACCCGTTGCAATTTTATCATAACCCTTTTCAATTGCCACATCTATCATTTTACCGAACTTAATATATTTATTGCACTCAATGCAAGGATTAGGCGTTTTGCCCATAATATATTGCTCTGTAAAATTATCTACAACATACCTTTTAAAGGCTTCTCCAAGATTAACGGAGCAATGAGGGATTTCCAACCTTTTGCAAATCACTGCGGCATCCCTATTATTCTGCTCGCTATCGTCCTCACAAAGAGATAGGGTTAAACCTCCAACAACGTAACCCTTTTCCATAAGAAGCGCCGCCGCTACTGACGAGTCAACGCCGCCGCTCATTCCAACCATTACCTTTTCGTTCAAAGCTTTCACCTGCTAATTAAAATTTAAGAGCCGATTTTCACCGACTCTTTAATTTATCCGCATTAAATAGAGATAACATTTGTAATCTTATACATATCAGCATCAAAGGGCTTTTTCATATTAAGCGCCTCATAGATATCATAATCTACAATTTCACTGCCCTTATAAGCGAGAACTCGGTTACCTATACCCTTTTCAAGAAGCTTTACAGCAGCATAACCCATTTCGGTAGCCATTACTCGGTCGCGAACAGTGGGACTGCCGCCACGCTGAACGTGACCTAAGGTTGTAAGTCTGGTTTCAATACCTGTAGCGGTTTCAATCTTCTCAGCCATTTGGTCGACACCGTCTACACCCTCAGCTACAACCACTATGAAGTGCTTCTTACCTGTTTTCTGAGTATACTTAATTTTATTGATTACATCATCAAGAATCATTTCATCCTCAGGGACCAATATTGCAGTTGCGCCTACGGCAATACCGCATTGCAAAGCAAGATATCCTGCGTGTCTTCCCATAACCTCAACAACACTGCAACGGTCATGTGACATAGCGGTATCTCTTAATTTATCAACCATTCCCATTGCGGTATTCATAGCGGTGTCAAAACCGATTGCATAATCTGTGCAGGAAATATCATTATCGATAGTTGCCGGAATACCAACACACGGAATACCTCTCAAAGAAAGGTCGCGTGCTCCTCTGAAAGAACCATCACCACCAATGGCAACAATACCCTCAATACCATGCTTTTTACAATTTTTAATAGCTTCCTGCATACCCTCTTCGGTCTTAAACTTTGGGCTTCTTGCAGTATAAAGCACTGTACCACCACGATGAATAATTTCAGACACAGAACGTATATCCATATCAATAATATCACCGTCAATAAGACCGTTATAACCACGTATAATACCCTTAACAGTCATACCTGCATCTATAGCAGTTCTTACTACCGCACGAACTGCCGCATTCATACCCGGAGCGTCACCACCCGAGGTAAGTACACCTATAGTTTTCATATATATCATCTCCAAAATAATTCATTAAAGCAATATCGTGTATATTATAACCTGATAACTTGTTTTTTTCAACTATAATTTTAATTATTTTACAAATTTTACATTTTCCTCACCCAAAAGCTCAAAAAGGTCTGAGATAAGCATTGGATTTTCAGAAATTCTAAGTCTTTCCGGTGCTTCAAGCTTTCTTTTTGTGGAGGTACAGTATATAATAACCGGCACTTCACCGCTATAACGAGAAAGTATTTCCTCTGTTTTTTTGAAAAGCTCCGTTTTAATATCAGGAAGCTTTATATAGAGTCCCTTTTTCATTCCTTGATGTTTTGTGGCTGGTGGGACTGTATCGGGAATAGACTCCACTTTTTCGCAAATAAGCTCGGTTTCCCTATCCTCTCGTTCAGACACCTTGCCCACAATAATTACCGGCTTATTCTCCGATAAAAGAACCTTGTATTCTGCATACTGTTTAGCAAAAAAAGTAACTGTAATGCTTGCAGTAGTATCTTCAATAAATGTTGTCGCTAAAACATTTCCGTTCTTAAGCTGACGGGCTTTGAGTCCGCTTACTATTCCCGCAACAGTAACTCGCTTACCGTCTGATAGCTTACCCGAAGAAATATCCGAAATCTCAGTAATTGTTGCAGATTTCAATATATGCTCATACCTATTCATAGGATGTCCCGAAAGATAAAGACCTGTAGCCTCCTTTTCCAAAGAAAGTTTTAAATCCTCATCCATTTCATCCATCTTTTCAGGTACAAACTCATTAGGCGCTCCCATCTCCTCAAAGAGATTTAACTGTCCCTCTGCCGAGAAACGCCGTTCGTTCTCAACCGCCGCAAGCACTCCCTCTATATTATACAGCATTTGCCGCCTATTATCCTCAAGACCATCCATAGCGCCTGCTTTTATTAGTCCCTCAAGCGACTTTCGGTTAAACTCTCTCGAATAATTTCTAAGACAAAAATCGTACATAGAGGTATATTTTCCGTTTTCTTCCCTTTCGTTGATAAGTCTCTCAATCAGACCCATTCCAAGATTTTTTATTGCCATCAAACCAAAACGTATACTCTTTTCATTGGGTGTGAAACCCGCATCGCTATAATTCACCGACGGCGGAAGCACAGCAATTGAGCTTTTACGGCAATCTACCGTATAAAGTGAAATTTTACCCGCACTATCCATCATACTTGTCATCAAGGCGGCAAAATATTCTGCAGGATAATGGCATTTGAGATATGCAGTCCTATATGCAACAAAAGAATATGCTGCCGCGTGGGCTTTATTAAACGCATATGAGCTAAAGCTCGACATATCATCAAATATACGGATTGCAGCTTCCTCAGAAACACCGTTTGCTACTGCTCCCTTGCAGATAACATTTCCCTCGGCATCCTTTTCACCATAAAGAAAGAACTCTCTTTCACGCTTCATAACGTCGTGTTTTTTCTTTGCCATAGCTCGGCGAACAATATCAGCCCTGCCAAGTGAATAACCGGCTAAAGCTCTGAAAACCTGCATAACCTGCTCCTGATAAACAATACATCCGTAAGTAACATCAAGAATTGGTTTTAAAAGCTCGGTATCGTATGAAATATCCTGTGGATTATGACGGTTATGAATATACTTTGGTATAGAATCCATTGGTCCGGGACGATAAAGAGACAGTATCGCCGTAAGGTCCTCTATGCTTCGAGGCTTAAGCTGTCTGAGCACATTTTTCATACCGTCCGACTCAAACTGAAAGACACCGTTAGTCTGACCGCGACTCATCATATCATATGCGCCTTTATCGTCAAGCGGTATACTTTCAATATCAAAATCGGGATTATTTTTGCGTATATAACGCTGAGCATCCTCGATAACAGTAAGGTTGCGGAGTCCTAAAAAGTCCATTTTAAGGAGACCTAATTCTTCGAGTGAAGTCATTGTATACTGAGTAACCACCGCTCCGTCATTCACAGCCAATGGCACATATTCTGCCACAGGCTTGTCCGATATAACAACACCTGCCGCGTGTGTTGAGGCGTGTCTCGGTGTGCCCTCAAGCTTTTGCGCCATATCGATAAGCTCTTTTACCTGACTGTCACTATCATAAAGCCCTTTAAGCTCAGAGGATAGCGCGAATGCTTTTTCAATAGTCATTCCTATTGACTGGGGAATAAGCTTTGCGATGCGGTCGCAAAGAGCATACGGAATATCCATTGCCCTACCAACATCTCTAACCGCATTTCTTGCCGCCATTGTACCAAAGGTAATAATCTGCGAAACATGGTCGGTTCCATACTTTGAAATTACATAATCGATAACCTTTTGACGATTTACATAGCAAAAATCTATATCAAAATCGGGCATTGAAACCCTTTCCGGATTAAGAAAACGCTCAAAATACAAATCGTATTTTAATGGGTCTATTCCTGTAATACCGATGCAGTACGCCGCAAGCGAAGCCGCTCCCGAGCCTCTGCCCGGTCCTACAGAAATACCGTGAGTCTTCGCATAATTTACAAAATCCGCAACTATAAGATAATAGTCAACATACCCCATACGGTTTATTACCGAAAGCTCATACTCAAGACGGTCTGTTACCGCCTTTTCAGGATTCTTTCCGTAAATTTTATAAAGTCCATTTTGGCATTTCTCCTTAAAATATTCAAAATGGTCTCTATCGCCTATATCAAATCTCGGAAGCTTTATTTTGCCAAACTCGAACTCTACATTACATCTCTCAGCAATTTTTGCGGTGTTGCTTATAGCCTCAGGGCAACCCCCAAAAAGCTCCACCATTTCCTCATAAGACTTGAGATAAAACTCATTTGTCTTAAATTCAAGTGCGTTTTCTTCGCTTATTTTGCTACCTGTTTGTATGCAAAGCAGAACCTTGTGCATGCGGTAGTCATCTGCTCCGATGTAATGCACATCGTTAGTAGCAACAAGCGGTATTCCTGTTTCCCTTGAAAGCCTTATAATTTGAGGGTTAACCATCTGCTGTTCTCTGATTCCGTGGTCTTGAAGCTCTAAAAAATAGTTTCCCTCGCCAAAGGTTTGCTTATACCAAAGGGCAATATCTCGTGCCTTTTCGTAATTATTGTTCATAAGCGCTTTTGGAATTTCGCCTGCAAGACAAGCAGAAAGCGCAATTATACCCTTACTGTATTTTTGAAGCAACTCTCGGTCTACACGTGGTTTATTGTAAAAGCCCTCTGTAAAGCCCATTGACACCAGTTTTATAAGGTTGCGATAACCCTCGATATTTTCACATAACAAAACAAGATGAGAATACGAGCCGTCCCTACCCTTTTGACGCTCAAAACGACTATCAGGCGCAACATATACCTCACACCCAATAATCGGCTTAACACCCTTTTGTATTGCATATTTATAAAAATCTATCACACCGTACATTACACCGTGGTCGGTTATAGCAATACTTTTTTGCCCTAACTCGGCAGCGCGGTCAATAAGCCGTTTTATTCTACAACAACCGTCAAGCAGACTGTATTCAGTATGAACATGTAAATGAGCAAAATCCATTTTTATTCCTCAATTATTTTTTATTTTCTCATAAATTTCCACAATTCGTTTGAGGCGGTGGTTAAGTCCTGATATAGTAAGCGGTTCTTTAGAAATTCGGCACAATTCCTTTAAGGTGGCATCGGGATTCTCCTTGCGAAGCAGTGCCACCGCCAAAAGCTCCTGTGGAAGACTGTATAGTCTGTCCGCTTTTTCGAGAAAATCTATTGCGGTTCTCTGTTTTATAGATGCCTCAACCGTTTTCGAAATATTGGCATTATCGCAATTTCTTGCTCTGTTTATATTATTTTTTACACTTTTCATTATTTTAGTATCAATAACATTAAGTGTCTGTCTTCCCGCTCCCATAAGGGTTAGCAAATCCTCAATTACTGCACTATTTTTTGTGTAAAGCTGAACACCGCTTTTTCTTTCAACCAAGCGCATTTCAACACCGTTCTCAGCAAGCAACACCTTTAGCTCCTCTGCCATTTCCCTGCTTTTAACATTAAACTCAGCACGGTACTCCTTTTCGGGATCATTTATATTACCGCAAGCCAAAAAAGCACCTCTAATAAAGCTATGGGGACAGCAATCCCTTACAAAGAAAGAGTGGTCTATTATATTTTCCGACACACCGAAATCGATTGAAGCTAAAATTTTAAGCCTATCTGCCTCGGATTTAATTTCTGCCTTGTAGGTGGGACGGGTAGTTCCTCCAACACTTATCAGAGGTTTAATTCTGTAAGCCGAATAAACTGCATCACAATACGCCTTTGCTACATTTTCGTTTCCCGTTTGGAGCGATATTTTTTTTAAAGAAAAAGACCTGCCAAAGAGCATAAAACCGTAAACAAAGGACGGTTTACAGCAGCCTTGCGGTCTTATTGCTATCAATTCGTTTTTTACATCACTGCAAAATGACATTTCACATCACCTTTTACTTATATCTCGATGAACGGTAATACAGTCATAATTCTTTTCTCTTAAATGCTCACCTATAAGCTCCACAAAGGTTACAGAACGGTGCTTACCGCCCGTACAACCAATTGCAACAGTTAGCTGACTCTTACCTTCCTTTGCGTAAAGCGGAACCGAGCAATCTATAAAATCTATAAGTTTTTTGAAAAACTCCTTACTGTCAGGGCTATTTAAAACATAGTCCCTAACCTCTTTATTAAGACCGGTTTTTTGCTTTAACTCCTCAACATAAAAAGGATTCGGCAAGCACCTTACATCAAAAACAAGGTCTGCCTCGGTATCAAGACCGTATTTGAAACCAAACGACTTACACTGAATCTTTAACACATTACTCATACTACCAAGGAATATTGCAGTAAGCTTTAATTTTAGCTGAGTAATAGAAATAAAGCTTGTGTCTATAACATAATCTGCCGAAAAACGAATTTTTTCAAGTAACTCTCTTTCTTTTTTAACTGCATCTGCTACCGAAATGTCGTTTTCACCCGTAAGTGGATGCTTGCGGCGATTTTCCTTATATCTGCGAATAAGTACCTCATCAGATGCATCAAGAAAAAGAATCTTATAGCTGACAGCCATTTCCTTAAGAGACAATAGCACATCGGAAATTTCAGAAAACATATTACCGCCGCGGGCATCGGTTACAATAGCTATTTTACTAAGCTCGTTACCACTTCTTGCAGAAAGGTCAACAAAGGACGGAATTATTGCAGGCGGGATATTATCCACACAATAAAAACCCATATCCTCAAGCGCATTTGCCGCCTGTGACTTGCCTGCTCCCGACATTCCCGTAACTATAAGTAACTCCATCTTTCTAACCTCTGCCCACAAATATAACTTCCGGTTCAAGCAACACACCGTCTGCCTTTAAAACGGTATTCTTAACCTTTTCCATAAGATGTTTAACATCATCAGCTGTAGCGTTATCAAAGTTTATAACAAAGCCCGCGTGCTTTTCACTCACCATAGCACCGCCAACACTTACACCCTTAAGATTATTCTTTTCAATAAGTGCGCCTGCAAAATAACCCTCAGGTCGCTTAAATGTACTGCCCGCACTTGGGTACTCCAAGGGTTGCTTAGAGCGTCTGCGTTCCATAAAATCGTCCATTTTTCTTTTTATTTCAGCGCCGTCATCCTCAGAAAGGGCAAATTCCACTGAAGTAATTACCATACCGCCCTTTTTGAATACGCTTGTTCTATAGCCAAGTTCCATTTGAGAAGCCGAAACCTCCCCTATATTCCCGTCAGCTGTCACATACCTCGCAAGGCTTACGACCTGAGACATTTCTCCGCCATATGCACCCGCATTCATAAAAAGTGCTCCGCCTACTCCACCGGGGATACCAAAAGCAAATTCAAGACCCGAAAGACTATTCTTTTGGGCGGCAATACAAACCGAGGCAAGGGTAGCTCCCGCGCCTGCGGTTATTTTGCTGCCCTCAACCTTTATTTCGTTTAATTCATTTAAAGAAATGACAGCGCCCTCTATTCCGTTATCTGAAACAAGGAGGTTAGAACCCTTACCTAGTATAAAAACCGGAATTTCTTTTTGCTTTAAAATCACCAGGCACTCACATAACTGTTGCTCATTACAAGGAACAACAAAAAAATCAGCAGGACCGCCTATTTTAAAGCTTGTATGCTCACACAAAGGTTCATTCTTTTTATACCCGATATTATGCGATATTAAAAATTCTTCAAAAACCTTAAAATCCATAAGCCGCCCCACTTTAAAATTTTATCTATAAAGGTCACAAATATAAGCTGCGCCGATAATGCCTGCGTCATTACCAAGCTTTGCAGTCTTAATTTCAGCTCTCTTACTCATAAAGCGACCATAATCCTCGCCGTTAACAATTTCCTTAATCGGTAAAATAAGATTGTCGCCCTCCTTAGAGATTCCGCCGCCAATAGCAATAACCTCAGGCTGGAAAATATTTATATTATTAGCGATACCGACTGCAATGTATTCAATATACTTATCAACTACCATTTTACCTGCTTTATCGTTTTTACGCATAGCATCAAATGCAGTTCTTCCGTTTACAGTATTTATATCGTTATTGCAAAGCTCCCACATAATAGTATTGGGATATTTAATCATAGTTTGCTTAGTCTGACGGATAAGTGCAGTAGCAGAAGCATAAGCCTCCCAACAACCCTGACGGCCGCAAGTACACATTTCACCGTCCACACTGATAACGGTATGCCCTAACTCAGCACCTGAATAATTAGAACCTGAATAAATCTTGCTGTCTATAATAATTCCGCCGCCAACGCCTGTGCCTAAGGTTATCATAATAAAATCCTTTGTGCCCTTGCCTGCACCGGCAATAAACTCACCGTATGCAGCAGCATTCGCGTCATTTTCAAGATAAAAATCAATTCCTGTGCGCTCTTTGAGCTTTGCAGCCATAGGAATATTAAAGAAACCAAGGTTATTTGCGTAAACAACAACACCATCAACAGGGTTGATAGCTCCCGGAGTTCCAACACCAGCGCCGTCAATATCCTCTGTCTTTAGACCTGCCGCCTCAATAGCTTCTAAAGCTGCTGCCGCCATATCGTCAAGGATTTCATCTGAAGGACGGGGACAGTTTGTTTTTCTCTTTGCTGTTGCAAGTATTTCATAATTTTCATCAACAACACCTGCTACAATATTTGTTCCGCCCAAATCAATACCCAATTTATACATTTTTCTACACTCCATGAATGTTTATTATTTCTAATAATAAAATATTTAACTAATTTAAAATGGTGTTACCGGCTTAGTTTTGGGAACCTCGATTTCCTCATCGTCGGTCATACCCAAGCGCTTTAATAAATCCTCAGCCGCGTTATATCCGAGCTTCTTCTGACGACTGTTCATAGCTGCAACTTCTATAATTACAGCAAGATTTCTTCCCGGCTTTACCGGAATTGTAAGCGACGGAATCTTAAGGTCAAGTATCTCAGTGGTCTGATTATCAAGACCCATACGGTCGTAGGCTTTGTTTACATCCCAAGGCTCCATATTTATTATAAGGTCTATCTTCTCTGTAAGCTTTACCGAGCCCGCACCAAAAATACGGCTTGCATTTATTATTCCTATGCCTCTAAGCTCAATAAAATGCCTTATATTGTCAGGCGCGGTTCCAACAAGAGATTTGCTTGAAACCCTCCTTATCTCAACAGCATCATCCGCTATAAGACGGTGACCTCTTTTTACAAGCTCAATAGCGGTCTCACTCTTACCTACACCGCTCTCGCCCAAAAGCAAAATACCCTCACCGTAAACCTCAACCAAAACACCGTGCTGGGTAATTCTCGGAGCCAATTGTAGATTGAGATACGCAATAAGCGCAGAGGTGAAATCCGATGTACTCTCAGCACTCCTGAAAAGCGGTACACCATATTCCTTGGCAATTTCGGTATACATATCATCAATCTGCAAATCACGGCAAATTACAACCGCTACCGGCTTGTGAGAGAAAAAATCTATCAAGCGCTGTCTTGCCTTTTCGGGTGTGAAGCGACGCAAAAAGCTTTCCTCGCTCTTCCCTATTATTTGTATTCTGTTTTCATCAAAAAACTCAAAGTAACCCGCCATATGAAGACCGGGACGGTTTATCTCAGTTGAGCAAATCATTATATCCTCAGGTGAGGCTTGAATATTAAGTATTTCCAAAGAGAATTCGTCAAGTATCTTTTTTAGTGATACCTTATATTTTGTCCTCAAAATGTTGCCCCCTTATTTTGGGAATTATTATAATTACCTTTATTATAATATAGATTTGCTCAAAAATCAAAGTATTTATTATATTTTTATTATATTTTAAAAGTTTTTTCTTGATAATATTAGTATTTGGTCGTATAATTAATATGAATTTTTATACAAAGGACGATTCAACTTATGAAATTAGGTATGGTAGGACTTCCAAATGTTGGTAAGTCAACACTTTTTAATGCAATTACAAATGCGGGAGCGCAATCAGCAAACTATCCATTCTGCACAATAGAACCGAATGTTGGAATGGTAAGTGTTCCAGACGAGAGGCTTGAAAAATTAGCAGAAATTTATAATCCGGATAAATTTACCCCTGCCGTTATTGAGTTTGTTGACATAGCAGGTCTTGTAAAGGGCGCTTCAAAGGGCGAAGGACTTGGAAATAAGTTTCTTGCAAACATTCGTGAGGTTGACGCTATAGTACATGTTGTGCGTTGCTTTGAAAGTGACGATATTATTCATGTTGAAGGTTCAGTTGACCCTGCAAGAGATATTGAAACCATTAACTTAGAGCTTATTTTCTCAGATATTGAAATGGTACAACGCCGACTTGACAAGGCAACAAAGGCGCTTAAGGGCGATAAAAAGATGCAAGCTGAGGTTGATTTTTTAAAGAGACTTATTGAGCATCTTGAAAAGGGTTTGCCCGCAAGAAGCGTTGAAATAACCGATGATGTTGAAACCGAAATTTTAAATACTACTGCTTTACTTTCTGCAAAGCCTGTAATATACGCCTGCAATATGAGTGAGGATGACTTTTCGGGCGGAATTGAAAGCAACAAAAATTTTGCAACAGTAAAGGAGATTGCCCAAAAAGAAAAAGCCGAAATTCTACCCATCTGTGCCGCTTTAGAGGCTGAAATTTCAGGACTTTCGGACGAAGAAAAGGTTATGTTCCTTGAAGAATTGGGACTCGAGCGTTCAGGTCTTGACCGAATGATACAAAAATGCTATTCCCTTTTAGGTCTTATTTCCTATCTCACTGCAGGAAAGCCTGAAGTTAGAGCTTGGACCATCACCGAAGGCACCAAGGCACCCCAGGCGGCAGGAAAAATACACTCTGATTTTGAGCGTGGGTTCATCCGTGCAGAGGTTATTGCCTATGACGACTTTATGGCTTGCGGTGGCAATATGGTTACAGCTAAAGAAAAAGGACTTGTTCGCAGTGAGGGCAAGGAATATGTTATGAATGACGGAGACATTGTTCTTTTCAGATTTAATGTTTAAAAACAGTACATACTAATTTTTACACTGAATAAAATTTTCTTTTTTCATTCACACTAATGTAGGGTGAAATTATGGAAAAGAATAAAAACAGATTAATGCTTTTTTCTATAGGCGCAGTCGGATACGGACTTCTTGAAATAATATGGCGCGGATATACCCATTGGTCAATGTTAAGCGCAGGCGGCATATGCTTTCTTTTCTTTGCAAAAATAGCAAATAAAATGAAACACGTAAGTATTCTTTTAAAGGGTATAGTCGGAAGTTGCTTTGTTACTACTATAGAATTAATATTCGGAATTGTTTTTAATATAATTCTAAAGAAAAATGTATGGGACTACAGTAAACTGCCCCTTAATTTTGTTGGTCAAATATGTGCACTTTACTCATTTATATGGGTGATAATAAGTATTGTTTGTATTCCCTTTGCTGGTTTCCTCAGTCACAGACTTGCGACAGGAGCCAAACGGAGATTTTAATAAAGGACGGATTTTTTTGAATCTTTTACGCAGAACTTGGGCGGAAATAAACCTTTCCGCTTTAGTACATAATTTTGAAATAATAAAGAATGAAGCTAAAAACACGCATATTATGGCAGTTGTTAAAGCCGATGCATATGGTCATTCAGCAAAGGATATTGCTCCTACCCTGCAAAATGCGGGGGCTGACAGCTTTGCAGTTTCAAATATAGACGAAGCGCTACAGCTTAGAAGCTACGGAATAACAAAGCCTATTCTCATTCTGGGATATACACCTGTTAGTATGGTATCTACACTTACGGAAAACGATATCTCACAATGTGTTTATTCACTCGAATACGCAAATGCTCTATCAGCCGAGGCAGTAAAACTTTCAATTAATATTAAGGTTCATATAAAACTTGATACGGGTATGTCAAGACTCGGCTTTAACTGTAGAAACGAGGAACTTGCCGAAATAGACGATGCCATTTTTGCCGCAAAGCTTGATGGCTTTATCACTGAGGGACTTTTCACCCACTTTTCCGTATCAGACCGAAGCCTTAAAGAGGATGACGGTTTTACAGAACATCAATTTCGCCTTTTCTGCTCTGCAAAGGAGCGTTTTACAAGTGCCGGAATCAGCATACCGCTCTGTCATTGCTGTAACTCTGCCGCGCTTATTCTTGATAAGGAAAAGCTACTTGATGTATGCCGTCCGGGCATTGTGCTTTACGGTCTTCACCCCTCTTATACTGACGAGCTTAAACGAGATTTTATACCAGTAATGACCCTCAAATCGGTTGTTTCTATGGTCAAAACAATAAAAAGCGGCAATACCATAAGCTACGGCAGGACCTTTAAAGCAGAAAAGGATATTAGAATTGCCACCGTTTCTGCAGGCTATGGAGATGGATACCCTCGCGCTCTTTCAAATAAAAGCTATGTTATAATAAGGGGCAAGAAAGCGCCTGTTTTAGGTAGAATTTGTATGGATCAGCTTTCAGTTGATGTTTCGGATATACCTGATGTTAGTATGGGTGACGAGGTTATTCTTTTTGGCAAAGAAATTTCTGTTGATGAGCTTGCCACATTATCTGATACTATCAACTATGAAATAGTATGTGGTATTAATCAGAGAGTACCGCGAATAATCATAAAATAAACTTTATTTGTATTATTAGCAAACCGCAATTTTCTAAAGGATTGCGGTTTTTGTTATATATAAAACCAAGCAGCCACAAAGTGACTGCTTGAAATTTATTCTAATATAAATATTTACTAAAAATATTAATCTATAGACTTTATCCAACCAAAGGTATCCTCAATCTTGCCCCACTGAATACCTGTAAGGGTATCATAAAGATGCTGTGTAACTGCTCCGATTTCACCGTTATTGATAGTATACTTAACATCCTTATAGCAAAGCTCACCAATAGGAGATACAACAGCAGCTGTACCACAGCCCCAAGCTTCTTTGAGAGTACCGTTTTCAAGAGCTTCACCCAGCTCATCAATGCTGAGCAGACGCTCACTTACCTTGTAACCCTCGTTGCGTAGAACCTCAAGACAGGACATTCTTGTAATACCTGGAAGAATGGAGCCACTAAGCGCCGGAGTTACGATTTCGTCGCCAATCTTGAACATAACATTCATAGCGCCAACCTCTTCGATATACTTTCTTTCAACGCCGTCAAGCCACAATACCTGTGAGTAACCCTTTTGCGCAGCTCTCTCGCCTGCTCTGTTAGAAGCCGCATAGTTACCGCCGCACTTAGCATAGCCTGTGCCGCCACGAACTGCACGAACATCCTCATCCTCTATCATAATCTTAACAGGATTAATACCCTCTTTATAATAGCTACCAACGGGTGAAGCAATAATTACATAGGTTGCATTATGAACAGCGTGCACACCCAAGGATTCATCATTACCGAACATAAAAGGTCTAAGATAAAGGGAGGTTCCCTCAACAGAAGGTGTCCAATCCTGTTCAAGACCTACAAATGTGGTAAGAATCTCCATTGCCATATCCTCAGGAATCTGAGGCAGGCACAAACGCTCAGCCGAACGATTCATTCTGCGGATATTTTCAATAGGACGGAACATCTGAACCTTACCGTCTGCGCGACGGTAAGCCTTAAGTCCCTCAAATATCTCGGAACCGTAGTGAAGAACGGTAGATGCAGGATGCAAAGGAATATTTTCAAACGGTACTATTCTTTGATTATACCATCCCTTTTCATCATTCCAATCCATCATAAACATATGGTCAGTAAAGATTTTGCCAAAGCCTAAAGAACTGCTATCCGGCTTTTCTTTAAGCACGGTTGCTTTAGTAATTTTTATATCCATTTTAGTCACCTCTTAATTTTCCCTACCGATATTAAGTGCCTTAAGGTTAAGATCAAGCATATCAGCGTGGCGTGCGGAAATTACCTTGCCGAGTGCCGAATTAACGCTTTCAGTATTAAACTCATTCATCTCACCTAAGATTTTACCTACAATTATCATATTTGCAAGGGTGGGCATACCGTTTTCATTAGCAAGACCGGTCGCAGGAATATAATGAACTGTAACATCGTCACGCTTAACCTTACGCTCAATAAGGGTTGAGTCAACATATATAGTTCCACCGGGAACCACCGCATCCTCATATTTATCAAGCGAAGGCAGGTTCATTGCGATAAGTACATCAGGCTTAGAAACGATTGGTGAGCCAACAGGAGTATCGCTTAAAATTACAGAACAGCTTGCAGTACCGCCACGCATTTCAGGACCGTAGGACGGAAGCCAGCTTACCTGCTTATCCTCTGTAAGACCCTTGTATGCCAAAAATTTACCTGAGAAAAGAATACCTTGACCGCCGAAACCGGCAAACAAAAACTGTGTTGTGCTCATTATTCTTCCTCCTTATTAGCAGAACGGTCTTTATAAACACCCAACGGATACTGAGGAATCATCTTCTCATCAATCCACTCAAGTGCTTTCTGTGGAGTCATACCCCAGTTAGTAGGACAGCTTGATACAACCTCAACAAGTGAGAAGCCTTTGCCGTCTACCTGATTCTGGAAAGCCTTTTTAATAGCCTTCTTTGCATTTTTAACATTCTTTACATTGTTTACTGCAACACGCTCAAGATACTCAGCACCTTCAATTTGTGCAAGCATTTCGCAAACCTTAATGGGGAATCCGCAATGGTCAACATCTCTTCCGTAAGGAGAGGTCTGTGTAACCTGACCGGGAAGTGATGTTGGAGCCATCTGACCGCCTGTCATACCGTAAATAGCGTTATTAATGAAAATTATTGTAATATTCTCATTTCTTGCGGCAGCGTGAACAGTTTCAGCCATACCGATAGATGCCAAGTCACCGTCACCCTGATATGTAAATACAATGTTTTCAGGAAGTGCTCTTTTAACACCTGTAGCAACCGCAGGAGCGCGTCCGTGAGCCGCCTCAATCATATCGCAGTTAAAATAATCGTAAGCCATAACAGAGCAACCAACAGGTGCTATACCTATGGTCTTGCCCTCTATACCTAATTCGTCCATAACCTCAGCCACAAGACGGTGAACTATACCGTGTGTGCAACCGGGGCAATAATGCATAGGCAAATCAGCCAATGCATGGGGCTTTTCAAATACTACCATTATTTTGCACCTCCGTTAGCCTTAACAATAGCCTCAAGCACCTGCTCAGGTGAGGGTATCATACCGCCCACTCTGTTACAAAGAGTAACAGGTACCTTACACTCAACTGCAAGTCTTATATCATCAATCATCTGACCCATAGAAAGCTCTACAGAAATAATCTGTTTCACCTTATCTGCCGCCCTTTTGAAAGGAGCCTCGGGGAATGGCCAAAGAGTAATCGGGCGGATAAGACCAACCTTTATACCCTGCTTTCTTGCTGCAACGATAGCGTTTTTGGCAACGCGGGCTGCTATGCCGAAGGCAACAACGCAGTACTCTGCATCTTCCATCATAAACTCTTCGTACATAACCTCGTTCTCTTCAATCTTCTTATAGCGTTCATAACGCTCGAAGTTTGTCTGCTCGAGAATTTCGGGCTTTAAGTAAAGCGAATTTACGATATTGTGCTTTCTTTCGCCCTTTGTGCCGCGAACAGCCCAAGAGATATCATATTCCTTCTTTTCTGGCTCGGGAAGCTCAACGGGCTCCATCATCTGACCCATTGTACCGTCGGCTAAAAGCATTGCGGGAACGCGGTATTTTTCGGATAAATCGAACGCCTTAACGGTAAGGTCTGCCATTTCCTGAACAGATGCGGGAGCTACAACGATTAGACGATAGTCGCCGTGTCCGCCGCCCTTTGTTGCCTGAAAATAATCCGACTGTGAGGGCTGAATGCCGCCAAGACCGGGACCGCCACGCTGTACGTTAACGATTAAAGCGGGCAGGTCAGCACCTGCTATGTATGAAATACCCTCCTGCTTAAGCGATACACCGGGAGAAGACGACGAGGTCATAACACGGAAGCCTGCAG
>JAZOUK010000024.1:0-76028 GCA_045658105.1 Acutalibacteraceae bacterium | reverse complement strand
GAGGGCGCAGGAACAATGGTTGTAGAGGATAAAAACAATGAGTATTAAAGAAAAGGACAGTTTATATATTGCAAATACATATGCCCGATTTCCGCTTGAGCTTGAATCGGGCTGCGGTTCTTTAGTGAAGGATAACGAGGGTAACGAATATATAGATATGGCAACAGGAATTGCCGTTAATACCTTTGGTTATTCTGATAGCGAATGGATTTCGGCAGTAACAGCTCAGCTTACAAAACTTCAGCATACATCAAATCTTTATTATTCTGAGCCTTGTGTGAAATTGGCAGAAATGTTATGTGAGAAAACAGGCATGAAAAAGGTGTTTTTCTCTAATTCGGGCGCAGAGGCTAACGAGTGCGCAATAAAGGTTGCCCGTAAATATGCGGCAGAGAAAAAGGGCGCTGAGTATAATAAAATAATAACACTTAAAAATAGCTTTCACGGTAGAACAATAACAACTCTTGCGGCAACAGGACAGGATGTATTCCATAAGGACTTTTTGCCTCTGACAGAGGGCTTTTTGTACTGTGAGGCAAATGATAGCGAGCAGCTTGTTTCCTTGGTGGAAAATAACAATGTTGCGGCTATTATGTTTGAAGTGGTACAGGGTGAGGGTGGCGTGTTGCCGCTTTCAAAGGAATTTATAAATACAATATTTGATTTGGCAGAAAAATATGATATTCTCACTATAGCTGATGAGGTTCAGACAGGTAACGGAAGAACAGGTAAGCTTTACGGATATATGAATTACGGTGTTTGTCCTGATATAGCTTCTACCGCAAAGGGACTCGGCGGCGGACTTCCGCTTGGAGCCACAATGATGAACGAGAAAACCGAAAATGTTCTTAAGGCAGGCGACCACGGTTCAACCTTTGGCGGTAATCCTGTGGCTTGTGCCGGAGCTTTAAATATTCTAAGCAGAATTGATTCTGAGCTTTTGGATTCGGTATGTAAAAAGAGCGATTATATTATTGAGAGACTTAACGGTGTTAAGGGAGTAAAGTCGGTTTCGGGAATGGGATTGATGCTCGGCATTGAAACCGAAAAGGATGCAGGGGAGGTTATAGCGGAATGTCAGAAGAACGGTGTTCTCGTTATAAAGGCAAAAACTAAGGTTAGACTTCTTCCCGCTCTCAATATTCCTTGGGATTTACTTAAAAAAGCGGTTGAAGTTTTAATTGACGCATGCAAATAAACAATATTTTTGTAGGGACAGGCATTCTTTACTGTCCGTAAAAAGGAGAATAAATCATGGATTTTAAAGGTAGAAGCTTCTTAAAGCTTTTAGATTATACACCTGAGGAGATTGCCTGCCTCATAGACTTGGCGGCCGAATTTAAATATAAGAAAAAAGCAGGCATTCCTCATAAAATTTGCGAGGGTAAGAATATTGCACTTATTTTTGAAAAAACAAGCACAAGAACCCGTTGTAGCTTTGAGGTTGCGGCTTATGACCTCGGTATGGGTGTGACATATCTTGACCCTACAGGCTCTCAGATTGGCAAAAAAGAAAGTATTGCTGATACTGCAAGGGTTTTGGGAAGAATATATGACGGTATCGAGTATCGCGGATTCGGTCAGGAAATAGTTGAGGAGCTTTCTAAATATGCAGGTGTTCCTGTTTGGAACGGTCTTACAAATGAGTTCCATCCGACACAGATTTTAGCTGATTTTCTTACAATAAAGGAGCGTTTCGGTTATCTTAAGGGCATTAATTTTGTTTATATGGGTGATGCGAGATATAATATGGGAAATTCCCTTATGGTAGGCTGCGCTAAGATGGGACTTAATTTTACTGCTTGTGCGCCTAAAAAGTATTTCCCCGATAAGGAGCTTGTTGCTAAGTGTGAGGAGATTGCTAAACAAACAGGCGCAACACTCGGATTTTGTGAGGACCCAATTGAGGCTACTAAAAATGCAAATGTTATTTATACCGATGTTTGGGTGTCTATGGGTGAGCCTGCTGAGGTTTGGGAGGAGCGTATCAAAGAGCTTTCCCCCTATCAGGTAAGCACTAAAATTATGGAAAACGCCGCAGAAAATGCTGTATTTATGCATTGCTTGCCTGCATTTCACGATTTAAAAACAACTGTTGGTAAAGAGATAAGCGAGAAGTTCGGAATTGACGAGATGGAAGTTACCGATGAAGTTTTCGAAAGTGAAAAGTCAATTGTTTTTGAAGAGGCAGAAAACCGTATGCATACAATTAAGGCTGTTATGGCGGCAACCCTTATTTAAAAGAGGATTGGATTAATATGAGAATAGTAATTAAATTGGGAACGTCTACCTTGGCTCATAAAACCGGCAGACTCAATATTCACCGTGTTGAGGAGCTTTGTAAGGTAATGAGTGACCTTAAAAATGCAGGGCATGAGATAATTCTTGTGTCCTCTGGTGCTATTGGAATGGGTGTTGGAAAGCTTAATTTGAGTGAGCGTCCTACAGATATTCCAACTAAGCAGGCTGCGGCGGCGATTGGTCAGTGCGAGCTTATGTATACATATGATAAGCTCTTTTCGGAATATAATCATACTGTGGCTCAGATACTTATAACGGGTGAGGATATCGAGCATACCGACCGTAGAGCGAATTTCGAGAATACAATCCGTCGCCTTTTGGAGCTTGATGTTATACCCATTTTAAATGAAAATGATACCATTGCTACTCAAGAAATTATAATTGGAGATAACGATACTTTAGGAGCTATTGTTGCAACTACGGTTGAGGCAGACCTGCTTATTATTCTCTCTGATATTGACGGTCTCTTTACTGCTGACCCTCATAAGAATGAGGATGCAGTATTGCTGCATACAGTAAAGGAAATAACCCCTGAAATTGAGGCTATGATAGGCGGGGTTGGAAGTACTCTTGGTACAGGTGGTATGGCAACAAAGATTAATGCGGCAAAAATAACTAATGCGGCAGGGGCAGATATGGTAATCGCCAACGGTGATAATCCAATGCTCTTATACGATATTGTTGACGGTAAGGATGTTGGAACAAGATTTCTGGCTGAGAGGTAAAATAATGATACAAACGGCTGAGCTATTAAAAATTGCAAAAAAAGTTTCTTTAGGCGCGCCTCTTAGTACAGAAACGAAGGACAAATCCTTGTTGGCTATGGCGCAATCACTAATTGAAAGCTGTGATGATATTTTATGCGCTAATGATTTAGATGTTGAAAAGGCAAAAGAAACGGTATCTCAGGTAATGATTGACCGTTTAAGGCTTAATAAAGAGCGCATTGAGGGTATGGCAAAGGGAATAATAGAGGTTGCAAATTTGTCTGACCCTGTTGGAAAGGTGCTTGAAAAGACAACGCATAATAACGGTCTTTTAATTGAAAAAACCTCAGTACCGTTCGGTGTGGTTGCTATTATTTATGAGAGTCGACCGAATGTCACCTCTGATGCGGCGGCACTTGCTTTTAAGAGTGGTAATGTATGCGTGCTGAGAAGCGGTAAAGAAGCATATTCAAGCGCAAGCGCTATTGTAAAGGCTCTTAAAAAAGGGTTGAGCAGATGCGGAGTAAATGAAAATTATATAAATCTCGTTGAGGATACCACAAGAGCAAGCGCAAACGAGCTTATGACGGCGGTAGGCTTAGTTGATTTGCTTATTCCACGAGGCGGAAAGGGACTTATTTCTGCTTGTACAGAGAATGCAAAGGTGCCCTGTATTGAAACAGGAACGGGAATTTGCCATATTTATGTGGATTCCTCGGCTGATATCCAAAAGGCGCTTAAAATAATTAATAATGCCAAAACAAGCAGACCTTCGGTTTGTAATGCGGCAGAGGTATGCATTGTTCATAAGGATATTGCAAAGGAATTTTTACCTGAGCTATATGATATATTTAACAGTGAAAACAGAGAAAACAAGGTGGAACTTCGCGGAGATGAAAAAGCCGCAGCAATTATTAATTTAACACCTGCAAATGAAGAAGATTTTGACACTGAGTTTTTAGATTATATAATGGCGGTTAAGGTTGTTGACAGTATTTACGAGGCTGTGGAACATATATCCTGCCATTCGACCCACCATAGCGAAAGCATAATAACTGAAAGCCAAGAGGCGGCAGAGTATTTTACTGCCCGTATAGATTCTGCGGCGGTTTATGTTAATGCATCGACAAGATTTACAGATGGTGGGGAATTCGGTCTCGGTTGTGAAATGGGGATATCAACCCAAAAGTTACACGCAAGAGGTCCTATGGGATTAAAAGAGCTTAATACTTATAAATATATTATCAAGGGTAACGGTCAGATAAGGTAGGAGGTTTTTATCTATGTCTTCTGTTAAATTTGGATTTATTGGTTCGGGAAATATGGGCGGTGCGCTCGCCCGTTCAGTTTCTAAATCGGTTGGCGGGAATAATGTTATTATTTCGGATAAGGCTGCTTCAAAGGCTGAAATTATAGCTAATGAGCTTGGATGTGCATATGCTGAAAGTACTGCTGTAGCGGCGTCATCAAAATTTATATTTATGGGAGTGAAGCCTCAGGTAATGGGTGAGGCTTTGGCTGAAATAGCTCCTGTTTTAAAGAGCAGAAGTGACCGTTTTGTGCTTGTTACAATGGCGGCAGGTATAAAAATTTCTCGGTTTATAGAAATGCTTGGATTTTCTTGTCCGGTTATAAGAATAATGCCGAATACTCCTGTTCAGGTTGGTAAGGGAATGATTCTCTATACCGCCTCGGATGAGGTGTTTATGGACGAAATCGGCGAGTTTTGTGACGGATTAAAGTGTGCCGGCAGACTTGACAGACTTGAAGAAAAGCTTATCGATGCAGGTTCGGCGGTATCGGGTTGCGGTCCTGCCTTTGTATACCTTTTTGCAGAAGCCTTGGCAGATGCAGGCGTAGAATGTGGCTTGCCAAGGGCAAAGGCGCTTGAATATGCTGCGCAAACCTTGAGTGGAGCGGCTGAGCTTATGCTTAATACAGGCAAACACCCTGCACAGCTTAAGGATGAGGTGTGCAGTCCCGGTGGCACTACTATTGCAGGAGTTCATGCCTTAGAAAATAATAATTTAAGAGGTGCCACAATGGATGCGGTTAAGGCAGCATACGATAAAACACTTAGCCTTATGAAATAGAGATGCTTTACAGGGGAGATAGTTAAAGGTGTCGCACAACAATCAGAAAAAAATTGCAGTAATTAATGATTTCTGTGGTTTTGGAAGATGCTCAATAGCGGTGGCTTTGCCGATAATTTCGGCTTTAAAGATACAATGCTGTCCTCTTCCAACATCAATTTTTTCAAACCATACAGGCTTTAAAAGCTTTCATTTTACCGATTATACCGAGCATATGTCAAACTATATAGATGAATGGTCTAAATTAGAGCTTTCATTTGATGGGATAATTACGGGCTTTTTGGGCTCGTATGAGCAGATTGAAATTGTGAAAGGCTTTTTACAGAAATTTAAAACTGAAGATACTATTACGGTTATAGACCCTGTTATGGGGGACAATGGTAAACTGTATTCTACCTATTCTCCTTTGCTCGCTGAGAAAATGTCCGATTTAGTGCCGTTTGCCGATATTCTTACCCCAAATCTTACAGAAGCTTGTATTTTAACAAATACAGAATATTCGGCAGAAATGGGTAGAGATAAGCTTTTCTGTATCTGTCAAAAGCTAAGTGATATGGGACCTGACAAAATCATTATTTCAGGACTTGAACGCGGTGAAGACCTTGAAAACTTTATATTTGAATCAGGCAAAGAGCCTGTAATTGTAAGGGAGCATAGGGTTGGCCCCTGCCGTTCGGGAACAGGGGATGTTTTCTCGTCGATAATCGCGGCAGATGCTGTAAACGGTGTGGAGCTTACAGAGTCGGTGAAGCACGCTTCTTCGTTTATTGCTAAGGCACTTCGCCGTACGGTTGAGCTTCAGTTACCATCTACCGACGGTATTTGTTTTGAGGAATTTTTGACTGAAATTTAAGGGCGTTGTGGTATGAAAAAGGAAAATATTAAATTGATGTGTCTTACAGGTGTATTTACCGCAATAGTGTATGTTTTTACAGCATATCTTCATATACCAAGTCATACAGGCTATACACATATAGGTGACGGATTTATTTATATTTCTGCCTGTCTTTTGCCTGTGCCTTATGGTATGTTTGTAGGAGCTATTGGTGCGGTTTTAGCTGATTGTCTTACCGGATATGCAATATGGGCACCGGCAACGATTATAATTAAAGCTTTGTCAGTTTTGTTTTTTACTTATAAAAAAGATAAAATTATTACCACAAGAAATATAATAGCGTTGGTTCCTGCTACTTTATTATGTATGGGTGGATATTATCTTTATGAGGCGCTGATTACAGGTAGTTTTATAACTCCATTAATGGGTATAATGGGATATATTACACAATCTGTTTTAAGCAGTATACTATTTGTTGCTTTAGGGCATGTCTGCGACCGACTGAAAGTAAAAGAAAAGCTTTTCTAAAGGAGAATTTTTATGATGACAATTACATATCCTGTCAAAAAGGGTATATATATAAATATGACCAACCGCTGTCCTTGCGCGTGTACCTTTTGCTTAAGGCAAAATTCTGACAGTGTGTATGGTTCTGAGCCTTTGTGGCTTGACTGCGAGCCTACTGTTGAGGAGATTTGCGCAAGTGTTGACGGTTGGTGTCTTTCAGATTATGAGGAAATAGTTTTTTGCGGTTACGGTGAACCCACTGAACGCTTAAATGACCTACTTAATGTAGCGGAATACATTAAAAGTAAGAGCGATATAAAAATCAGGATAAATACTAACGGACTTTCAGACCTTATAAATGGTGAGCGAACCGCCCCAAAACTTAAGGGGTTAATTGATACTGTTTCTGTAAGTCTAAATGCTACAAATGAGGAAGAATATCTTAGGGTTGTAAGACCTAAATTTGGTATATGCTCATATGAGGCAATGTTATCTTTTACAAGGGATTGCGTAGAGTTTGTTCCCGAGGTGATTATGACAGTTGTAGATGTTGTGACATCACCTGAGGAACAGGAAATGAGCCGTAAAATATGCGAATCTCTTGGTGCAAAGCTCCGAATTCGTCCTTATGAAGAATAAATTAGTATTGTAAATATTGTGTGCTTACATATCCTACTGCTCCGTTGTAGCCTACAACCGACCAGTCGGGGATTTGAGCGAAAACCACAACCTCTGCACCATTCGGTATTTTTCCTACTATTGGAGCCTCAGTGGATGGGTTGTATCTTATGTTAAGATTTGAACCCTTGGTAGCCACGGTAGCAGTAAATATGGGCTGTGGCGTATTAAACGGTATTCCAAAATATTCGGTTAGAGATAAAACCGTTACGGCTGCAATTCTTTCAATATTGTCTCTAATCCACTGAGCATCTTCTGCGTTATCGTGATATGCGTATTCCACTAAAACACCGGGAGCCTTTACTCGTCGTACCTCTCCAAGTGTTGTTGTGGGAACTGTTCGTACTCTGTCGGGTAACGGATATATCATCTTAAGATTTTGGGCTAAAATATCAGCAAAACGCTTGCCTCTTTCACTTGTTGGATAATAATATACCTCGGTGCCTCGAACATTTCCGTTTCCGCTGCCCGTAGCATTTGAGTGAAGGGCAAGATGCAGGTCATAGTTTCCGCTATTAGAGGCGGCAATGGAGCTTGCGGCGGTCATATCGGGGGTGTTACGGACAAACTGTATTCCGCTTGCAGTAAGATACGGCTCCATAGCGTCTGCAATAAGGTTCATATAGTATTCCTCGTTTCCTCCACCGTTGTAAGGGTTAAATTCCTGAGTTGACGGACTGAGATAAATAATAGGCATAAAAAATAACCAACCTTTCGTTTCATTATATTTAAGAATATGAAACGGAGGGTTATTTTTATGATTATAAAGATTTTGAAGTTTTTTGGTGAAGCGGAGCATAGAATGATAATAATTTAACGAATGAAAAAATTGCAGTAAAAGGTAATTATATAGTTTTTTGTTATGATGAAGAATAAAAAATTCAAAAAAAATTGTCGAAATATTATAAGATTTAAAAAGTTTTGTCAATACCCTTGATTTTAACATAGTAATATGGTAATATATGTAAAAACAAAGCGACGGAGGCAGAAACAATGGATAAAAAATTAAAAATAGTCATCGCAGATGATTCGGCAGATTTTGGTCAAAACTGTGAAAAAGCTTTTAAAGCATACGGAATGGTACCTGTTTTGTGTGAAAAGGACGGTAAAAAGTTAGTAGATAAGATAAAAAGAGAGAATCCCGATATAGTTTTGGCAGATGTATTTATGCCAAACCTTGATATATTGGGAGTGCTGAACGAAATTGATTCTTCTGAAATTAAGGACAAGCCTATGGTTATGGCAATGTCAAATTTCGATAATCAGAATTTGGAAAAGGAAACCTTAAATGCGGGAGCAAGCTATTATTTCCTTAAGCCGTTTGATATTAATACGGCGGCACAGCGTATAATTCAGCTTTCGGGTTGGAAGAATGACCGCACTCCCTTAGTTGTGAAAAATAATGTAATATCCGACCCTGAGCTTGAAATGATGGTTACCGAAATAATTCATCAAATAGGAGTACCTGCGCATATAAAGGGTTATCATTATCTGCGAGAGGCAATAATTCTTTCAATTAAAAACTGTGATATAGTGAATTCCGTAACCAAATTACTTTATCCAACGGTAGCAAAGCATCACTCAACCACCGCCTCAAGGGTGGAAAGAGCCATTCGCCACGCAATAGAGGTGGCGTGGGACAGGGGAGACCTTGATGTGCTTAATTCCTACTTCGGTTACACAATCCAAAACGACCGCGGCAAGCCGACTAACAGTGAATTTATTGCTATGATAAGCGATAAATTAAGATTACAGTTAAAAATCGGATAATACATAGATTTATTTTTATAAATTGTTGCAATATGGGAAAAAATATGTTAAAATTTCAAATAGTTTTTTAGTGTTTTGTTTTAACATATGGAGGCAAGTTTATGAAGATAAGAATCGGAATTTACGGCTACGGTAATTTGGGAAAAGGTATAGAAAGCGCAATTAGACAGAATCCCGATATGACGCTTGAGGCTGTTTTTACCCGCAGAGACCCATCTACCCTAAAGATAGCGACACCCGATGTACCTGTTTGCTCGGCTGATGAGGTTGAACGCTTTAAGGGAAAAATTGATGTTATGATACTTTGTGGTGGTAGTGCTACAGACCTTCCAGTGCAGACTCCTGCACTTGCAGAGATGTTCTGTGTGGTTGATAGCTTTGATACACACGCAAAAATTCCAACCCATTTTGCAAATGTGGATGCTGCAGCTAAGAAAGGCAATAATGTAGCTATGATTTCGGTTGGATGGGACCCTGGAATGTTCTCACTGAATCGACTTTATTCTTCGGCAATTTTGCCTGAGGGTAAGGATTATACATTTTGGGGTAAGGGAATCAGTCAAGGACACTCGGATGCTATCCGTCGGATAGACGGCGTACTAAACGCTAAACAGTATACCATTCCTGTTGAGGAAGCGCTTGAGGCTGTCAGAAGCGGGAGCTGTCCTGAGCTTACAACACGCGAAAAGCATATAAGAGAGTGTTTTGTTGTAGCTAAAGAAGGGGCAGACCTTGAAAGAATTGAAAAAGAAATTAAGGAAATGCCAAACTATTTTGCTGATTATAATACCATAGTTCATTTTATTAGTGAAGAGGAATTACAACGCGACCATAGCGGTATTCCGCATGGCGGTTTTGTTATAAGAACTGGAAAAACGGGACTAAGCAGCGAAAATACCCATATTGTTGAATATAGCTTAAAGCTTGATTCTAACCCCGAGTTTACGGCTTCAGTAATCGTTGCATTTGCACGCGCGGCATATAAGCTTAATTGTGAGGGAGTGACAGGCTGCAAAACTGTATTTGATGTTCCGCCTGCATATCTTAGCAATAAGCCATATGAGGAGCTTATTAAGGAATTACTTTAGGGTAGAGCGAATAAAATATATTTTTAAAAAGGTATAAGGACATTGTTCTGTATGTAAGTATAGAATGTGTCCTTATTTTTTATTGAAGGCTTAGAGATTCAATTCCCAAAAATTATAAAAAAACACAATATTTGGTGTTGAAATATGACGCAAAATATAATATAATGTAAATAAGTTATTTATAAAGTTTACCTTGGGGGCAAAAAAATGTTTAAAAAATTGGTTCTTTTTAGTTTATGTATATGCTTGGTATTTGCTGTAGGATGTCGCAAGGGGACTTCAAGGCTTAGTGTTGACCAAGGCGACGAACCTTCAATCCCTGAAACTACAGGTAATTCTGAGCCAGAGGTTGTTTATGAGGTAAATCCGCTTACAGGTGAAAAGAATTTAACGGCTGATAAGCTAAATAAGCGTCCGCTTGCTATTACAATAAATAATATTGAGGTGGCCCAAAGGGTTCAGACAGGTGTCGGTAAAGCCGATATTGTTTACGAAACAGAGGTTGAGGGCGGTATTACCCGTCTTGTTGCTGTTTATAAGGATACAGAAAATATTGATAAGATTGGAACTGTACGATCGGCAAGATATGCGTTTATAGACCTCGCAATGGGTCATAATGCAATCTATGTGCACCACGGTCAGGACGGTACATATGCAGCGCCTCACCTTAAGGATGTTGCGCATTTTGTTGTTGATAAGAATAATGGTGGCGCAAGAATAACAAACGGTCTCGCAACTGAGCATACCTTATATGCTTATGGCGATAATCTTTGGAAGGCTATTAAAAACGCAGGCTTTAACACGGTTGATAACTATAATGAGGCTTGGCAGAGCTTTGCTTCAGAGGATATGCCTGTAACACTCAGCAATGCGGCAACTACGATTACAGTTCCGTTTTCAGGTACATATAAAACAATATTTAAGTATGACAGTGCAACCGGTAAGTATATAAGATTTTTTAAAGGAACAGAGCGTAAGGATTATGTAACAGGCGAGTCATTGTATTTTAAAAATGTATTTGTGCTTACTACTACCATACGAAATTATTCAGATGGTTATCACAGACAGATATTCCTTGAGTCGGGTGACGGATACTACTTTGTAAATGGTACATATACCCCTATAAAATGGAAAAAGGGCTCTCCGTCGAGCGGATTCAAATTTACAAATACAGACGGCTCACCGCTTTCTGTTAACCCCGGAAATTCTTGGGTGTGCATTTCTGATAAGAATAAATCACAACCGGTTATAGAGTAAAATATATCCCCCGAAGCGGTATTTTCTGCAAATCGGGGGGATTTTTTATAAATATGAAACCTTTTCCTTTTGTTTTGGGTATTATTGGCGAGGGGGATGAAAATGGACGGCAATTCGAAGATTAAAAAAGTTGACTTTGCCTCTCCTGAGGATGCATTTTATAAATATGCCGATACGGTTTATCGGCTTGCTTTTGTGCGCACAAAAAACAGAAGTGATAGCGACGATATACTTCAAGAGGTTTTCTTGAGGTATATGAAGGTTTGGGAAAAGATGGAAAGCGAGGAGCATATAAAGGCAATGCTTTTGCGGATTACCGTCAATTGCTCAAACAGTCTTAAAACCTCGTCGTGGTTTAAGAAAACAGAGCCCTTGGATGAACACTTAAGTGTTACGGATAATTATAACGAAAATAATGTTCTCGCTGAGGTGCTTAAGCTACCCATAAAATACCGTACGGTTATTCATCTTCATTATTATTGCGGGTATTCTGTTGAGGAAATCGCAAAAATTGAAAATACAAACCCATCCACTGTAAAAACCCATCTTCATAGGGCGCGTGGCTTACTTAAAAAAACAATAAAGGCGGAGGATTTGTGATGTTCACAAAGGATTATAAGGAAAAAATAGATTCTATCAGTGCAGACGGATATACTAAACAAAAGGTTTTGAACAGTATTCGCAAGGAAGAAGAAAAAATAAACACAGAAAAAAGAAATAACTTTAAAATTTTAAAGATTGCAACATCCATTGCCGCGTGTATTGCTGTTGCTGTAACAGCGGTGTATGTCGGAAATAGCAGAGAAAGCGGAGCTACGGATAATGTGATAAAGCCAAATACGGCAAAGGTTTCTTATACGGATATTTTTAAAGCGGTAAATAAATTTATGCCCGAAGAACCCTCTTTTCTTGACAAAGTTACAAATGCACTTGGCGGAGTAAAAAATTCAGTCGATGATGCTGAGGCGGAAACAATAGATGAGGAGTATGCTACAGATTTTGATGGTTCTGCAAAACCCGGAACTGCCACAGGCGGTGCCTCAACCAATACTTCTGCATCTAAGGGAAATGCTTCGTCTTCTGAAAAACAGGAAAGCTCACATTCAGAAACTAACACTCAGGTAGAGGGTGTTGCTGAATCTGACATTGTTAAGACTGATGGCAGGTATATTTACAGTCTATCACCTGCAAACGGAACTCTTAGAATTATAAAGGCAGGGGAAAATCCCGTTCAGCTTAGCAGTACAAAGCTAATTGACGCTGTGGCAAGCTCGAAAGCAGGTACAAGTAGCACAAGCTCTTTTTCAAGCTATGATTCATCCTTTAATCCGAGAAAGGAAATGTATTTGGTTGGTGACAGGGTAGTAATCATAGGCACAGATATAAGGAATAATCAAGCCTATACCAAAGCCTATATTTATGATATTTCAAAGCCTGAAAAGCCTGAGAAGCTTTACGAATGTCAGCAAAGCGGGGACTATAACGATTCAAGGGTAATAGGTGATAAGCTTTATCTTATAACTCATTATAACCTTAATGTTCGGGAAATTGATAAGGATAAGCCTGCAACCTATATTCCATATGTTGGATGTGAAAATTATTATGACACTGTTAAGGCTAACAGTATTCACATTTACGAAAACTGTGATTATCCCGAATATACCGTTATTTGCGGATTCTCTGTAAAGGACGGGAGTCTTTGCTCAACGCAGTCTCTATTAGGCGGTACGGAAAATGTTTATTGCAGTACAAAAAATATTATTACGGCGGGCTACGCATTTGCCGACGGTACAACTGCAATAGCAAGATATTCTATAAACGACGGAAAGATTGAGTTTAAGTCACAGGGCAAAATTAAAGGCTCGTTGCTTAATCAGTTTTCTATTGACGAGCATAACGGTCATTTCCGTTTTGTAACCACAACTTCAAAGGAGATAACAGGCAAAGAGGGCAATGTTTCTTTTTACAGAGTGGTTGATTCAAATTCCCTTTATGTGCTTGACGGTGAATTAAATCAGGTGGGTGTAATTGAAGATTTAGCCCCCAACGAGAAGGTTTATTCGGTAAGATTTATGGGAGATGTGGCATACTTTGTAACCTTTAGAAATGTGGACCCCCTCTTTAGCGCAGACCTTAGTGACCCCAAGAATCCTAAAATAATAGGTGCACTTAAAATTCCGGGATTTTCTAATTTCCTATTTCCGTACGGAAATGGTAAGCTTTTAGGAATCGGTCAGGATGCCGACGAAAGAACAGGCAGTACAAAGGGAGTAAAGCTTTCTATGTATGATATCTCTAACCCTGCCGATGTAAGGGAAGTGGCAAAGGCAGTGCTTAAGGAAAATTACTCTGAAGCACTTTATGACCACAAGGCATCCTTGGTGGATGTAAAGAAAAATCTTATAGCCTTTCCTGTTTGGGCAAATAACGGAAACGAGTACCATATTTTTACTTTTGAAAACAGTGAGTTTGTCACTAAAGCAACGGCAAGGTTTGACGGTGTTTTTGAAAATGTCAGAGGTCTTTATATAGATAGTGAGTTTTATATTATAAATGACAGTATTCTTTCGGTTTACGATATCGAAAGCTTTGATAAAATTAATGAAATAACTCTAAATTAAAATATTACCTTTTTTTAAAAGACAACGGCGGTCCTTTTAGACCGCCGTTGAAATTTTAAACTTATTATTTTTTTCTGAGTTTTGACCACATATAAATAATTACTTGTCCAGGAATACCCAAAATTAGAATTTTCCATATATTGATTCCAAAAGGAAAGAATGATAAGAAAATTGAAATAAGGGAGCTCCACATTAAAAACGAAATTATTAAAAAATTTCTTCTTTTATTAAACCATACCGAATTAAGAACAAGCCAAACCACCATTGTTACGGGAATAGCATAAACAAATGCAAGCCAATGAATTCCCGTTTTTGTACCTGCAATAATATCCGCAAGAACAAAGGCAATCATAGCAATCAGAACAACAAGTATTAAACAAATTCCTGTGATAAAACCGCGGTTGTGTATTTTGCGTTTTGCAATCTGTGTAGGTTCAACTGTAGTATTAATGTGTGTTTCTGTAACCATATAATCAAGCGTAACTTCAAAAAGGTCGGCTATTTCCTTTAAAACTACAACATCAGGAATAGATTCTCCACGCTCCCATTTGGATATAGACTTGTCAGAATAATTTAGTTTTTCGGCAAGCTCGAACTGAGTATAGCCGTGAAGCTTTCTTAATTCAACAAGATTTTTTGCTATGATATGTTTAAGCTGTTCCATAAAATCAACTCTTTTCTTTATTTAATTATAACATAATTTTTATAGATAGTCAAATTTAAAGCTTTATACTTATTTCTCCTGAATTGAGATATTCAGTTCTATTATCAGAATATTGCACTAAAAGTCTGCAGTTATCGTCAATATCAATTGCTTTTGCAGGGATAAGTTCATTCTCTTTAACTACAGATATTTCTTTTCCTAAAACAAAAGAAAGCTTTTTGTATTTATAGAGAAAGCTTTTGTTTTTAAGCTCGTGGCTTAAATTGACAAGCCTATCTATAATATATGCGCACAGTCTGTTTTTTAATTCCTCAACAGTGTGCTCGGATAAGTAACCTGCAATTCCTTTGATTTCATTTTCAAAACCGCCTTGAGGTTCGTAAACATTAATTCCTATTCCGACAACCGACCATTCAATTTTACCGTTTTTAGCATTAATCGCAGATTCACAAAGTATACCGCAGACCTTTCCTTTATCGGTAAAAACATCATTAACCCACTTGATTTTAGGATGGTTATCTGTAAACTGCTCAATTGCCTCGCACACTGCAACCGCCGCGGCAGCAGTAATACATACAGCGTCAGACGGGTGAAGATCAGGCTTTAAAAGAATGCTCATATATATACCGCTTTCCTGTGGGGAATAAAATTTCCTTGCAAATCTGCCTCTGCCTGCGGTTTGACTAAGAGCTATAACCGTTGAACCTTCTGAAAGTGCCGATGCCTTTTGTTTTAGATAAAGATTTGTAGAGTCTACCGAGTCAAGCACCTCAATATGAAATTTATTATTTAGATGTTTTGAAATTTCTTCTTTGTTTATAATATCTGTGCCCATAATTATTTAGAAAGACTGCCTTTAAGCTTTTCGAGTAATGGAATTGTAACACCGCCCACGGCATTTCCTAAGGTTATAATAATAATATAACCTATACTCTTCAAAGGTGAAGCGTAAAGGGTGCCTGAAACCGACCAATAGAACATATCGGCAACACTGTGCTCTGTTCCGCAAAGAATAAATATAGAAACACCAAGGAAAAGAGAAAGGTATTTACCAAGCTCGTGAGGGTTATTAGCATATCCGTTTACGGCAATGAAAATAAATAGGTTGCAGAAAAAACCTAAAATAAACAGACTTAGAGGATTATCATTCATTTTAACTGCTACCAAATCCTTTGCAGTTTCAGACATAGAACCAATACGGGAAATATTAATGAGAGCTGAGCTTACACAACAACCGATAAGATTGCCAAGCCAAATAAAGGCAAGCTCAAATATGTAAGAGGGCTTATTGTCAAAAATATAGCAGACCTTGCCTGTAAAAAGATGATACCCTCTTGTGCATATAACAAACAAACCTATTGTAAACAGTAATGCTCCGACAACATTACCACCGGCAAATGCATTCTTAAGAGATAGAAAAATACTTCCCCCTAATGAAATACATAAACCCGCAAGAATGGAAGAAACAAAGGTGCTTAACATTTTTTTCATTATAAAATCCCACTTTCAATATTTTAAATCAATATTATATCATATATAGCTTTATTTTACAAGCAAAACAAATATAGCATTTTTAATTATTATGTTTGACAAATTAGAAATAATAGTGTAATATAACATTTGAATATACCTATATTCAAAATAAACTTTTAGGAGATGGTTTTGTGGACGACAGTCCGGCGGGGAGTATTATTCTCTTCGTACTGCTGATTTTTGGCAGTGCATATTTTTCAGGCACGGAAATTTCCTTTGCCTCGGTCAACCGTATTCATATGATGAGCAGAGCTGATAAGGGTATAAAAAGTGCTAAAAGGGTGCTTTACATACTCGATAATTTTGATGAAGCACTTTCGGTTTTGCTTATAGGCAATAATATTGTGAATATAGGTTGTGCTACCCTTGCAACAGTAATTGCTACTAAGATTTGGGGAAGCAAATCGGTTTCATTTGCTACGGTTATTACAACAATTGTGATTTTCATATTTGGTGAAATGTTGCCCAAGTGCTTCGCCCGTTCATGTAACGAGAGTTTCGCCGAAGCTGTTTCTGCATCGCTGATATTTTTGATAAAGCTTCTAAAACCTTTGTCAATTACCTTTACAGCGATTTCTAAGGCGGTTTCAAGTCCGTTTAAGAAGTATGCAGAAAATAAGGTTACAATGACTGAGGATGAGCTTAACGATATAGTTGAGAATATTTCTGAAGAGGACGGCTTCGATGAGGATACAGGTAAACTTGTAAAATCTGCCCTCCATTTTTCGGATTCCTCGGTTGAAGAGGTTATGATTCCGTGGGAAGATGTGCAGAAAATTTGTACAAACTACAAAACCCCTCAGATTCTTGACTTTGTTAAGGAAACAGTGCATAGCCGTATTCCTGTGGTAGACCGCGAAGGCAACCTTAAAGGAATATTGCAGATAAGAAAGTTTCTTAAAGCCTATGCGCAGTCACGCAATCACAACATTATACTTGCAAGTGTAATGGACTACCCATATTATGTCAGCGCGACATCGGCTATTGACGATGTGCTGACCGAGCTTAGCAATCATCGCCGAAATCTTGCGATTGTTAAAGGTGAGGGCGGTAGAATTGTTGGAATTATCACGGTTGAGGATATACTCGAGGAGCTTGTCGGCGAAATCTACGATGAAGACGACGTAGGAGGTGCTGACAATGACTGACCTTTTTAGATATACGGCTGTTGCCTTGCTGATACTTGTCTCGGCTTTTTTCTCTTCTACCGAGATTGCTTTTGCAAGCGTTAATCCTACAAGACTAAAGTCTTTAAGACAAAAAAAGGATACGCTTTCACTTTCTATAGCCTCAAAAATAGTTGATGATTATGAAAATACTCTTGGCGCTATACTTATAGGCAATAATCTTGCAAATACTGCTTCCTCCGCTATTGCTACCCTTATCGTTATTGATATGCTTGGAGGGGAGTTCGCTTGGGTTGCAACCCTTGTAATGACCATACTTGTACTTACCTTTGGTGAAATAATTCCTAAGGTGCTTGCAAAGCAGTTTTCTGAGCAATTTTGCAAAATGGTTGCGATTCCGATATATACATTATCTGTTATTGTAAAGCCTGCAACTTGGTTGATAATGGGTCTTGTAAATCTTGCTTCGAATTTATGGAAATCCAGCGTAACTAATTCAGATACGGTATCTGAGGATGATTTTGAAAACATCATAGATATTGTAGAGGATGAAGGTGTGCTTGACGAGGACGAATGTGACCTTTTGCAAAACGCCCTTGATTTTGATGATGTTTTGGCGTATGAGATTATTACTCCACGAGTTGATATGGAGGCTCTTGATATAAGAGACCCGTATGAAATAAATGTCAAGAAAATTAAAGAAACATCATTTTCGAGACTGCCTGTATATGAGGATACTCCCGATAATATAATAGGTGTGTTGCATCTAAACCATTTTTATAAAGAGTATGTTGATGCTGAACGGGTTAACATTAGAGAGATTATGTTACCTGTAACCTCGGTGCATAAAACTATGTGCTTGCCTGATGTTCTTGAAAAGATGAAAGAAAACAAAACACATCTTGTCGTTGTGCTTGATGAGTACGGCGGAACAATGGGAATCCTCACTATGGAGGATGTTTTGGAACAACTTGTGGGTGAGATTTTTGATGAAAATGATGAGTTTGACCCTGAGTTTGTTTGCATAGATGATACTCATTTTGAAGCAGACGGCAATATGCGTGTTTACGATTTCTTTGATGAATTTGATATTGATATTGAGGACGAAGAATCCCTTGAGGGAGATACGGCAACAATAGGCGGTTGGGTAGTTTCTATGCTTGACGGTGAGCCAGAAGAGGATGCAAGCTTCGTTTTTGAAAATCTTCGTATCACCGTTTTAAGTGCTGACGGTGTGCGTGTTGAACGCATTGCAGTTGAAGAATTACCAATTGAGGATGCCGGCAATAACGAAGAATAATTAAGAAGATTTAGCTTTTAGAATAATAATTATAAAAAATCAAATTACTATTTTGCTGTATTGATAAAGTGTAAATTTCTAAAACGGTTGCTTGAAAAGGCGACCGTTTTTTTGTGTATTTACAAAGGTTGCGGATGGTGTTTCGCAAGGAAGTGTTAATGTATAAAATATATATCATTTATGAAAATTAGGTATTGCGAATATTATTAAAATGTGGTAATATTAAATGAATAATTATTTCTTTTAAGGGGTTGTTTGCATGGGTGACAGGCGAGCAATTGGTGTTTTTGATTCGGGACTTGGCGGACTTACTGTTGTAAAAGAGCTGAGCCGTGTTCTTCCCAATGAGAATATAGTTTATTTTGGCGATACAGGACGTGTTCCTTACGGCACAAGAAGCCGCGAGACAATACGCAAATATGCAGCTGAGGATGAGGCGTTTCTTCTAAGTAAAAATGTTAAGCTTATAATTGCTGCTTGCGGTACGGTATCCTCAGTCGCATCTGATTTGGCGAATGATTTACCTGTTCCGTATTTTGAGGTTGTTTCACATTCCGCAAAGGCGGCAGTTAAGGCTACAAAAAATAAAAAAATCGGTGTTATAGGAACTGCCGCAACGGTTAAAAGCGCTCAGCACGAAAAGGTTATAAAAAATATTAATTCTGATATTGAGGTGCTCGCCCAAAGCTGTTATATGTTTGTGCCGCTTGTTGAAGAAGGTTGGTACGGCGAGGATGATGTTGTAGTTTTAGAGACGGTCAGGCGGTATTTACAACCTATAATAGATTTTGGCGCAGATACAATTATTTTAGGCTGTACGCATTATCCAATTTTAGAGGGTGCGATAAGAAAGATTGTCGGAGAATCGGTTGCTCTTATTAATGCAGGAACATCGACGGCGTCGGCAGTTGCAGATTTTCTCAGTGAAAGAGATGCGCTTAATGATAGCGTTGAATCCTCATTAAGAGAGTTTTATGTTAGCGATAAGCCCGATTCGTTTAAAAGAATAGCTTCATCACTTCTTGGTGAAGATATAGATGACAGAAAGGTTAGTCAGGTGAACTTAAGCAGTTTATGATGAAGGATGTTTTTATTAGCATAAAGGGAGTTCAGGGTATTGATGATAATACTGATACAGTTGAGCTTATGACCGACGGCAGATTCGGTTACAAAGATGGAGAATTCTATATTTCGTATGATGAAGGTCAGATGCTTGATTCAGGAGAAAAGGTTTTAACACAGATTTTCTTGAAGTCGGACGACTCTCTTGTTTTGCAGAGAAAGGGAAGTATAAACAGTAAGATGCTTATTGAAAAGGGCAATCGAAACACCTGTTTTTACAGTACCCCTCACGGGGACCTTGTAATAGGGATTTTCGGAGAGTATATAGAGCATAATCTCACCGAAAAGGGTGGAGACATAAAGCTTAAATACACAATAGATTCGGATTTAAGGTTAATAAGTAAAAATGAAGTTAATATTTCAATCAGAGAGGTATAAAATATGTCAGTATTAGTGCAAACAGCAAAGGAACAAATTAAAAACAGTATTATTAATGCAGCGAATAAGGCTATGGCAGAGGGTGCGCTCGAAAGTGCAGAGCTTACTGCATTTACAGTAGAAACCCCTGCTAACCGCGACCACGGTGACTATGCGGTTAATGCGGCAATGGTATGGGCAAAGCTTTTCCATAAGGCACCGCGTCAGATAGCAGAAATACTTATTGAGTTCTGTGATTTTACCGATACCTATATTAAATCCTGTGAGATTGCAGGTCCTGGTTTTATCAATTTTATGCTTACTGATGTATACTATGCCGATATTATAACCGATATTGAAAATAAAGGCGCAAATTACGGTAAAAGTGATTACGGCGAGGGTAAAAAGGTTTTGGTTGAGTTTGTTTCGGCAAACCCCACAGGTCCTATGCATATAGGTAATGCTCGCGGAGGTGCTTTGGGAGACTGTCTTGCTGCTGTACTTTCTGCGGCAGGCTATTATACCGAGCGTGAATTCTACATTAACGATGCAGGAAACCAGATAAATAAGTTCGGTCTTTCGCTTGATTTGAGATATCTTCAGCTTTATAAGGACGGAATCGAAATGCCGGAGGATTCCTACCACGGCGAGGATATTATAGCTCATGCAAAGGCTTTTGCTGAGATAAACGGCGATAGCTTTGTTGAAAAGAGTGAGGAAGAGCGCAGAAAGGCTCTGGTTGAGTTTGCGCTTCCTAAGAATATACAGGGACTTGAGGCTGATTTGGGTAAATACCGTATCACTTATGATACTTGGTTTAAGGAAAGCACACTCCACAATAATGGTGAGACAAACCGCATTATTGAACTTTTAAAGGAAAGCGGATATACCTATACCGAGGATGATGCTCTTTGGTTTAAGGCTACCGAATTTGGTTGCGATAAGGATTTTGTGCTTGTGCGCGCAAACGGTGTGCCTACCTATGTTGTTCCGGATATTGCTTATCATTACAATAAGCTTGTAACAAGAGGCTTTGACAAGGCAATCGATATTTTGGGTGCTGACCATCACGGCTATGTTCCGCGTCTTAAAGGTGCACTTACCGCCTTGGGTGTTGATGCTGACAGACTTGATGTTGTACTTATGCAGATGGTTCGTCTTGTGCGTGACGGTGAGGTTATCAAGGCTTCAAAGCGTTCGGGAAAGGCTATTACTCTTGTAACGCTTCTTGACGAGGTGCCGATTGATGCCGCAAGATTCTTCTTTAATTTAAGAGAGCCTAACAGTCATTTTGATTTCGACCTTGACCTTGCAGTTAATGAGTCTAACAGCAACCCCGTTTACTATGTTCAGTACGCATATGCGAGAATCTGCAGTATTATAAGAAATCTTGAGGCAGAGGGCGTTGCAAAGCGTGTCTGCTCACAGGACGAGCTTGTTCTGCTTAACTCAAACGAGGAAAGGGAGCTTATAGTTCATCTTGCAGCACTTACCGATGAGATTGTAATGTCGGCTAAGGCTTATGACCCTGCAAGAATTACCCACTATGTTCAAGAGCTTGCAACCAAATTCCATAAATTCTATTCTGCCTGCCGCGTAAAGGGCGAGGATGAGTCACTTATGCAGGCAAGACTGAATCTTTGCTCGGCAACAGCGTCGGTTATTAAAAATGTGCTTACACTTATGAAGATTGACGCTCCGGAGAAAATGTAAAGGTGATTCATTATGGAAAATAAAAAGCTGAATCTTACAATGATAATGGACCTGTATGAGCTTACAATGTCCAACGGTGTTTTTAATAGTGAGATGAGAGATACGGTTGCATATTTCGATATGTTTTTCCGCCGTGTGCCTGATAAGGGCGGTTATGCAATAATGGCTGGCTTAAAGCAACTTATTGAGTATATGCAGAATCTTAAATTTACAGAAGAGGATATTGAATACTTAGAAAGCTTAGGTCTTTTCTGTGAGGAATTTTTAGATTATTTAAGAAACTTTAAGTTTTCCTGCGATGTTTGGGCTATACCCGAGGGAACTGTTATTTTCCCACAGGAGCCTATAGTTACTGTTAAAGGGCCTGTAATTGAGGCTTTAATGGTTGAAACAATGCTTTTGCTTACAATAAACCATCAGTCTCTTATAGCTACAAAGTCTAACCGTATCTGCCGTGCGGCTCAGGGTAGACCGGTTATGGAGTTCGGTGCACGCCGTGCTCACGGCTACGGAGCTGCATATTACGGTGCAAGAGCGGCAATAATCGGCGGTTGTGCGGGTACATCTTGTATTCTTACCGCTAAGGATTTCGGTGTTAAGGCATCGGGCACAATGGCTCATAGCTGGGTTCAGCTTTTCCCTGATGAATACACTGCATTTAAAACCTATGCTGAAAGATATCCCGATAGCTGTATGCTTTTGGTTGATACTTATAATGTGCTGAAATCGGGTATTCCTAACGCAATAAAGGTGTTTGATGAGGTTTTAAAGCCACTCGGTAAAAGACCGCTTGGTATTAGAATTGATAGCGGTGATATTACCTATATTACAAAAAAAGCAAGAAAGATGCTTGACGATGCAGGCTATCCTGACT
Source organism: Acutalibacteraceae bacterium (assembly GCA_045658105.1). Taxonomy (GTDB): domain Bacteria; phylum Bacillota; class Clostridia; order Oscillospirales; family Acutalibacteraceae; genus UBA737. The sequence goes on along the minus strand of JAZOUK010000024.1, from coordinate 53,481 downwards.
GTAAAATCTGTATTTCTAATTCATTGGATGAGTATCTTATTAGAGATATGATTTTTCAGGGAGCGTGTGTTGATACCTATGGCGTTGGTGAGCGCTTGATTACCGCATCAAGTGAGGCGGTTTTCGGCGGTGTTTACAAGCTTTCTGCCGTTGAGGATAAGGGAAAAATCATTCCCAAAATTAAGATTAGCGAGAATACCGCAAAGGTAACTTTACCCGGTGTTAAGATACCGTGGCGACTATACGACCGAAATACAGGCAAGGCGATTGCCGATGTTATAACCTTAGGTCACGAAAAAATTGATAGCAGTGAGCCTTATGAAATCTTTGACCCTGTGCATACTTGGAAGCGCAAGGTTGTAACCGATTTTGTAGCCAAAAAGCTTCAGGTTAAGGTTTTTGAAGAGGGTAAACTTGTTTATGACAGTCCGTCTGTTAAGGGAATCGCAAAGTATTGTAAAGATCAGGTTGGTTCACTTTGGGATGAGGTTACAAGATTTGAAAATCCCCATACTTACTATGTTGACCTTTCTGAAGAGCTTTGGAATTTGCGTGACGAGCTTTTAAATCAATTGCGAAATAAGGAGTCATAATTATGAAAAAAATAATTTGCTTGGTGTTAAGCCTCGTTTTAGTATTCTCTTTTTCTGCGTGCGGAAAAAATAATTCTAATGATAAAAAAAGCGAGGTTGACCTTGAATATTATGCAAAAACAGGCGATATCCCTGAGTGTAAATATTATATTGGCGACGATATTGAAAAAATCAAGACAGAGCTTTCTGCCAAGGCAGATGAGGAACCCGAAGATGGTTCACATTCGACAGTAATGTGTGAATTTGTTGAGGAAGATGAGTATTCATATGTGAATAGCGGTAACTTCAGATATTATTACCGTAACGGCAAGGAAAAGGACGGAGTTTCTCTTATTTCTGCCTTAGACGGCGGTTTCGGTTTTGAACTAGGCGATATTGATGTAGATATCAAAGAAAAGCTTGCAGGTTATGAGTATGAGGAACTTGAGCTTACAGAGGAAAATACCTTCTTTATATATGGCACACCGCCTGAAGGTAAGGTATATAAATATGAATTCAAGAAAAATTCGGTGCTTTTGTTGTTCTATCAAAACTCTCTTTGCGCTGTAGCTTTATACAACAATAAGGATTGGGATTTTTAATTTACCTACTAAGGAGTAGAAAATGTCAGAAATAAATATTTTAGGCAGTAATATGCCTCTTTTGGCTTTGAGGGGATTGGTTGTTTTCCCTAAGACCGTTGCATCGTTTGATGTTGCGCGGGAGCGGTCGGCAAATGCATTAAAAAAGGCAATGGAGGAAAATCGCAATATATTTGTGATTACTCAAAAGGATTTTTATGCTGAGGAGCCAAAGCGCTCGGACCTTTATGATATCGGCTGTGTTGCCCGAGTAAAACAGGTTTTAAAGGTTTCTGATTCATTGGTAAAGGTTCTTGTGGAGGGTATTTACAGAGCAGAGTATAGCAATTTTTCGGATAACGGTAGCTATTATACAGCCGATGTTTTTAAATGCGAGGAAAAGCTTGTTCAAAACCGTGAGGTTTATAAGGAAACCATGCTTCGCAGAATAAGGAATCAGTTCCATAAATATATTACAGTTCTTCCCGGTATAGCTCCCGATGTTGTTATTTCGGTGGATAATATAAATGAACTCGGACGGCTTGCAGATTTTATAGCCTTTAATATTCCGGCCCCATTTGATGATAAGCAGTATGTTTTGGAACAGCTCTCGGTTACAAGCAGGGCAAAGGTTCTTCTTGAGCTTTTAAACAAGGAGCGGGCAATAGGCGAAATCGACCGTAAAATCAACGAAAAAACCCGTGTGGCTATTGACGAAAATCAAAAAGAATACTATCTCCGCGAACAGCTCCGTATAATTAGTACTGAGCTTTACGGTGATGATAGTGCTGATGAAATAGATAATTACTATTCAAAAATAGCCAATTTAAATGCTGATGATAGCGTTAAAGAGGTTCTTAACAGCCACGTAAGTAAGCTTTCAAAAATGCCTAACGGTTCTCACGAGGGTACGGTTGAGAGAGGGTATCTTGATACCTGTCTTGAACTTCCTTGGAGAAAATACAGCGATGTTAAGGTTGATGTTAAAAAGGCTGAAAAAATCCTGAACCGAGATATTTACGGTATGGAAAAGGTTAAGGAACGCATACTTGAACTGCTTTCTGTTTATAAGCTTTGTCCGGATATTAAGGGACAGATAATTTGTCTTGCAGGTCCTCCCGGAGTGGGCAAGACCTCAATCGGCAAGACTATTGCTGAGTGTATGGGCAGAAGCTTTGCGAGAATTTCCCTCGGCGGAATTCACGATGAGGCTGAAATACGCGGTCATAGAAAGACATATATCGGCGCTATGCCGGGCAAGATAATTACCGCTTTAAAGCAGGCGGGTAGCGGTAATCCGCTTATTTTGCTTGACGAAATTGATAAGCTCGGCAAGGATTATAAGGGCGACCCTGCATCGGCTATGCTTGAGGTGTTAGACCCTGAGCAGAACAGCACCTTTGTTGACCATTTTGTTGAGATTCCGTTTGACCTGAGCCACGCGGTATTTATTGCTACTGCTAATAATATTGATACTATTCCGGCACCCTTGAGAGACCGAATGGAAATTATTGAGCTTTCGGGTTATACAAGAGAAGAAAAATGGAATATTGCCAAGAAGCATCTTGTTGCGAAGCAGATTGAGCGTCACGGTCTAAAAAAGTCTCAGCTTAAAATATCTGATGGCGCAATTTATTCGCTTATAGATTTCTATACAAGAGAAGCCGGTGTTAGAAAGCTTGAAAGAAGCATTGCTTCGATTTGCAGAAAATCGGCAAAGATAATCGCGTCAGGCGAAGATGCAAGGGTAAATATTAAGGAAAAGGATGTTGAAGCAATGCTTGGTAAGCATCGCTTTAAGCCTGAGGTTATTTTGCCTTACAATGAGGTAGGTATTATAAACGGACTTGCTTGGACTGCGGTTGGCGGCACGATAATGCAGCTTGAAATCGCTACAATGAAGGGAACAGGCAAGGTTGAGCTTACAGGCTCGTTGGGTCAGGTTATGAAGGAATCTGCTATAACGGCGGTAAGCTTTGTGCGTGCAAATGCTCAAGAATATGGTATAGACCCCGATTTTTACAAGGAGCTTGATATACATATTCACGCTACCGAGGCGGCAGTTCCTAAGGATGGTCCATCTGCGGGTGTTACCATGACAACTGCCTTGGTTTCTGCCTTGACCGGCAGACCAATTCGTCGTGATATAGCTATGACAGGTGAGGTTACTTTAAGGGGTAGAGTATTGGCAATTGGCGGTCTTAAGGAAAAGTCAATGGCGGCATATGCCGGTGGTGTAAAGACTGTTTTCTTCCCTGAGGAGAATCTTCCCGACCTTGAAGATGTGGACGAGGTTGTAAAAGAAAATGTAGAATTTATACCTGTTTCTAATGTTAATCAAATAATTGAAAAAGCACTAATAACAACCGAAATGCCAAACAAGGAAAATGATTGGATTATGAAAAATCCTGTTATTAATCATAATTCTGTGGGAATGAGGCAGTAGATTATGAATTTTAATAATGTGCAGTTTGAAAAGTCGTTTGGTTCTTTTTCGCAGTTAGTAGCTTCAGATTTGCCCGAGGTTTGCTTTTCGGGTAGGTCTAATGTGGGAAAATCCTCTCTTATTAATAAGGTTTTGGGCAGAAAATCAATGGCAAGGGTGAGCTCAAAACCGGGTAAAACTGTAACAATTAACTTTTTCAGGGTTGATGGAATTCGCTTAGTAGACCTACCCGGTTACGGCTATGCTAAGGTTGCTTATGCCGAAAAAGAGCGTTGGGCTGAGCTTATGGAGGGTTATTTCGGTTCGGGAAGAAACATTAAAATGGTTTTTCAGCTCATCGATATGCGACACCCTGCAACTGATTTTGATTTGGATATGCTTAACTTTTTGAGTCAGATGGAAATTCCGTTTACGGTTATCCTTACAAAGTCTGATAAGCTTAACAAAACAGAAACCGAAAAGCGCTTAAGCCTTATAAAAGAGGAACTTGGCGAGTTTGCAGATATGTGTGAAATTATACCGTTTTCTGCAGAAAAAGGTCAGGGTGTGGACCACGTACGCGAAATAATAGAATCTAAAGCGGAATGATATTGACTTTTTGAAAAAATAATGATATAATATATTAGTAATAGGCTATAATGGAGAGAAGTAGTGCTTTGTCAGTCGTTAAGAGAGCTGTCGGTTGGTGCGAGACGGTCGGTGCAAAGTATGAATAACACTTCGGAGCTGCAATCTGAAAGGCTTTGGCTTAGTAGGTGCGCCGTAAGGAATGCGTTAAATCTATAAAGGTGACTGTTTTTACAGTAAATTAGGTGGCACCGCGAATTTATGCGTCTATTCGTCCTAATGTGTTAGGATAATAGACGCTTATTTTGTTTCGAACGGAGATTTTAAAAATGAAACACATTGATATTATTGACATTTTTGAAAAGAAAGAGCTTGTTGGAACAGAGGTTACAGTATGCGGTTGGGTAAGAACCTCAAGAGATTCTAAAAATATGGCTTTTATAGAGCTTAATGATGGTACATCCTTTAATCATCTTCAAATAGTTATTGATAAGGCGCAAATGACCGATATTGGCGAATTTATGAAGCTTGGCACCTCTTTAAAGGTGGTGGGTCAGGTTGTTGAGTCGGCAGTTGCGGTTGATTCGGTTGAAATTAACGCTGATGAGATTTCAGTTTTGGGCGAATGTCCGCCTGAGTATCCTTTACAGAAAAAACGCCATACCCTTGAGTATCTCAGGACTATTCCGCATCTTCGCGTTAGGACAAATACATTTAACGCTGTTTTCAGGGTTCGTTCTGTGGTTTCTGCGGCGGTACACGAATTCTTCCAGAACCGCCGTTTTGTGTATGTGCATACTCCGCTTATCACAGCAAGTGACTGTGAGGGTGCAGGCGAGATGTTCAAGGTTACAACTATCGGTTATAGCAACGAATATAAAAATGAAGAGGAATATAATGCTGATGATTTCTTCGGTCAGCGTGCGGCTTTAAGCGTTTCAGGTCAGCTTGAGGGTGAGGTTGCCGCAATGGCACTTGGCAAGATTTATACCTTTGGCCCTTCTTTCAGAGCCGAAAAGAGTAATACACCTCGCCATGTTGCAGAGTTCTGGCATGTTGAGCCTGAGGTTGCTTTTGCAGAACTTCCTGATATTATTGAAATTGCTGAGGATATGATAAAGTATATTATCAATGCTGTGCTTGAAAAGTGTCCTCAGGAATTAAAGTTTTTCGATGCTCACTTTGAAAAGGGACTCATTGAAAAGCTGAATAATGTTGTTAGCAACGATTTTGCGGTTATGACATATACTGAGGCTATAGAGCATCTTTTAAAGGCTGATGTTAAGTTCCAGTATCCTGTTGAGTGGGGCTGCGACCTTATGACCGAACACGAAAAGTATATTTCTGAGGTTGTCTGCAAGAAACCTGTATTCCTTACAGATTATCCTAAGGAGATTAAGTCCTTCTATATGAAGCAGAATCCTGACGGTAAGACTGTTGCTGCTACTGACCTTTTGGTTCCCGGTGTTGGTGAGATAATCGGTTGCAGTGAGCGTGAGGCTGACCTTGATAAGCTTCTCCAAGCTATGGAAGTGAGAGGAATGTCTATTGAGGATTACGAGCACTATATTGCGCTCCGCCGTTTTGGTTCGGTTCCGCATAGCGGCTTTGGTCTCGGTCTTGAAAGAATTATTATGTATGTTACAGGTGTTCAGAACATTCGTGATGTTATACTTTATCCCCGTACAGTGGGCAGCATCTATTAATTTGGAGTGATTCTAATGGGAAAATATGTTCCGCTTCTGAATGAGTTTGATACTCAAAATGCTATTGCGCTTGTTAAGGATAAGTTTGCATATGAGCTTTGCGCCTCGCTTGACCTTTCGCGTGTTTCGGCGCCACTTTTTGTAAAGAACGGTAGCGGTCTTAACGACGACCTTAACGGTGTCGAAAGACCGGTTTCCTTTGATATTCTTGAAACAGGTGAGGTTGCTGAGGTTGTTCACAGCCTTGCAAAATGGAAAAGAATGGCGCTTTTAAAATACGGCTTTCCAATTCATACGGGACTTTATACCGATATGAATGCTATTCGCCGTGATGAAGTGTGCGATAATATCCACTCTATTTATGTTGACCAGTGGGATTGGGAAAAGATTATTACAGCTGAAGACAGAACTGATGAATATCTCAAAGCAACGGTTAGAAGCATATACGGTGCAATTTTAAGAACTGCTAAAGCGGTAAGCGAAAAGTATCCGGTGATTGAATCATATTTGCCCTCACAGATAAGCTTTATAACGACCTATGAGCTTGAGGAAAGGTATCCTGAGCTTACTCCTAAGCAGAGAGAGGATGCTATTGCTAAAGAATGCGGTGCAGTTTTCGTAATGCAAATTGGCGATAAGCTCAAATGCGGTGAGAAGCACGACGGAAGAGCGCCTGATTATGACGATTGGAAGCTCAATGGCGATATTTTGATTTACAACAGGGTTATTGAACGCGCATTTGAAATTTCGTCAATGGGAATCAGGGTTGATAGAGAAAGTCTTTTGCGTCAGCTTAAGGCAGAAAATAAGGAAGATCGATTAAATCTTGAATTCCACAAGCTACTTGTTGAAGGAGCATTACCTTTGACGGTTGGCGGAGGTATTGGTCAGTCAAGGCTATGTATGCTACTTTTACATAAAGCTCATGTTGGTGAGGTTCAGGTTTCTATTTGGCCCGAAAAGGAAATTGATAAATGTAAAATGATGGGTATAAATCTTTTGTAAAAAGAATTATATTGCTTATTGCCCTCGAAAAACCAAAAACAGAAAGGGGAGGACTGCGTGGCTAAAAGGTATAATTCATTACTTATTGATTTAGACGATACATTGTTAGATTATTCTAATGATGAAAAGAAAGCTATAAAAATAGTCCTCGAAAAAAACGGAATTCCGTTTTCAAGTGATGTTTTAGAGCTTTATTCTGAAATTAATGATAATGGGCATACATTTGTTTTAGGCAAAGAAATAACCGCAAAGTCTTTTATTACAAATCATTTTGTTAAGCTTCTTAAGCTTTTAGAGGTAAGGGGTGAAAGAGCTGAAGGCCTGGCTGATGAATATTACGAAGCAATGCTTAATAGCCATAAGATTAAAACAGGTGCATTAAAGGCTTTAAGGTATCTTAAAAAGTGCGGTTATAAGCTTTATGTCACCTCGAACGGATATCCCGAATTTCAGTATAAGCGAATGAAGGATGCAAAAATATATAACCTTTTTGATGGGGCATTTATATCAGAAGAAATAGGACTCAAAAAGCCTTCAAGAGGTTACTTCGAATATGTTATAAGACATATTCCTGAGAGTAACCGTTCAAAAATTTTGGTTATAGGCGATGCTCCGGCTGCCGATATTTTTGGCGGAACAAATTCTAAGCTTGATACCTGTTGGCTCAAAAATGGGGACAAGCTGTGTAAATATAAATCTAATTATATTATAAACAGTATTGAAGAATTAATTGAAATTCTATAAAAAGCTTTTTTCTGAAAAGTTTTTAAAAAAAGTGTTGCAATTTGGATGTAGTTGTGTTATTATAAATTGTACGCGATTTAAGGTGCCGTTATTGTTGGGCACAAAGTGTTGGGAGGTGTCATGATGCCGAATATTAAATCTGCAAAGAAGCGTGTACTCGTAAGCAAGGCTAATTATGAACATAATAAGGCTTACCGTTCTGCATTGAGAACTGCTGTTAAGAAGGCTGATGTTGCTATTGATGCTAAGTCTGAGGATATGGCAGTAACTGTAAAAGCTGCTGTTAAGAAAATTGATCAGGCAGCTTCCAAGGGTATTATTCACAAGAATAACGCAGCAAGAAAGAAAGCTGCTCTTGTTACCCGTATGAACAAGGCTAATGCTTAAAATTGTTTTTTAAACGCCGATTACTCGTTTGAGTAATCGGCGTTAGTCTTTTTTAGGCAAAAAGCGGATTACTTCAATTGGAGTAATCCGCTTTATACTAAGTTAAACTTATTTCATAAATTCGTACATTGTACGGTAACACATATAAATATCAAGCTTTGCAGTTGTTTCAAATGGGGCGTGCATAGAAAGTACAGGAACGCCAAGGTCAACAACATCCAAGCCTTTATTTGCAACGAATTGAGCAACCGTTCCTCCGCCACCTAAATCAACCCTGCCAAGCTCTCCAATCTGCCAAATAATTTCAGCATTGTCAAGCATTGCGCGGATTTCAGCCATATATTCTGCAGAAGCATCTGATGTTCCGCTTTTTCCTCTTGCACCGGTGTACTTTGTTAACACTACGCCGTAATTAAGGAATGATGCGTTTCTGCGCTCCATAACCTCTTGGAAGGTTGGGTCGGTAGCGGCATTAACATCAGCCGAAAGACATTTTGAATTTCTGAGTGCTACAGTTGTGTCACCGCCCTGCATAATAGCAAGGTCGTGTACTATATGAAAAAGAAAATCAGATTCAAGACCTGTATTACCCATAGAACCAACTTCTTCCTTGTCAGCAAGGAAGGCAATGGCAGTTTTTTTAGGTGCTTTAACATCAAAAATAGCTGTAATTGCTGGGTAGGCGCAAACTCTGTCATCCTGACCGTAGCCACCTATCATTGAGCGGTCAAGACCTATATCACAGGCTTTAAACGCGGGAACTATTTCAAGCTCGGCAGAAAGGAAATCAGCTTCGTTAATGCCGTATTTTTCATTCAAAAGCTTTAAAATATTAAGCTTAACAAGCTCGCTTCCCTTATCGTCTTTAAAAGGATGACTTCCTATAAGAAGATTAAGTTCCTCGCCCTTTATACCCTCGTTAAGAGTTCTTTTACTCTGCTCCTGAGCTAAGTGGGGGAGAAGGTCGTTTATAACAAACTTAGGCTCGTCATCATTTTCGCCAATGGTTACATTTTTTACAGTACCGTCCTTAAGTACAAAAACACCGTGAAGTGATAGCGGAATAGCAGTCCACTGATACTTTTTGATGCCACCGTAATAGTGGGTTTTAAGGAGTGCAAGCTCAAGCTCCTCGTATAAAGGATTGGGCTTGAGGTCAAGACGAGGAGAATCAATGTGAGCGGCGGTAATATTTACTCCTTTTTCGACAGGCTCGATGCCAATTACAACAAAAGCAATAGCCTTTCCGCGGTTGTTGATATAAACCTTGTCACCTGCTTTGTATTGCACGCCATATTCAAAAGGAACAAAACCTTTCTGCTCTGCTAAATTTATTGCAGTATTCACAGCCTCTCGCTCGGTTTTAGAACTATCAAGAAAAGCCTTATAGTTCTCGCAGTAGCTATCAGCTTGAGCGAGTATCTCATCGCTTGCAATAAGTCTTCCGTTCTTACGATTGTTTAAAAGCTGTTCCTTTAATAATTCATATTGTGATTTTGATTCAGACATTGTAAAAACTCCTTTTTAGTTATCATTGCCCGAAATGGCAGATATTATTTTTTTAAAGCTTTTTAAGAAAGAATCTATGTCATTATTATTATAGATAATATAATCGGCATTGCTTTTGTAGAAATCATCGTTCTTACCTGCGGATATTCTCAGCAAAGCGGCACTGTTATCAATATTATCACGCTCGGTTATTCTTTTAAGCCGTATAGCTTTATCTGCAAGGACAGCGATTGTTGCAGTACACATACTGTCAATTCCACTCTCAAACAGGGTGGGCGCATCAAGCAAAACCTTATCACAGTTTATTTCTTCCTTTATCAGCAATACAATATGTGGCAAAAGCGTTTGATTTAAAATCTCAGTATTTTCCTTAGAGGAAAAGGCAACTTCAGCAAGCTTTTTGCGGTTAATAGTGCCGTCTTTATTAAGAATTTCTGTGCCAAAGGTTAAAACTAAGGCAGAATGTCCCGTTGTGCCTTTTTCTACAGCTTTTCTTGCCACAAGGTCACAGTTAATAACCTTATAGCCAATTTCAGCAGCCACTACAGATACTGCACTTTTACCCGCGCCGGTCGGTCCTGTGAGCCCTATAATAATACTCATAGCTTTATCACCCTGAATGCCGCCGCCCTGATTAAACGGTTATAAACTGCAAGTCCTACACCTTTTTTTGAGGGAGCGTGAATATATACCTTTTTAACACCAAAGCTATCAACCTGTCTAAGTACAGAGAAAACGCCGTGAGCCAAGCTCATCTCGTCGCCGTTTTTTCCGTAAACAAGCTTTGGAATCCTAATCATAGAGCTTTCCTCATCAAAGCAAACCGCAAGGCAGTCATCCTGAGAGTTTACAAGCTCACAAAAGCTTTCTGAAGTCCCCTCTACAAGATAGCTTTCAGTAGCGGGTGCATAATGTTTGTATTTCATGCCGGGGGATTCAACCTTTTGGTCCTTTTGAGGTTCTGCAAGAACAGCTTTATCAATAACAAGGTCGGGAATGATTTTTTCTAATTCTTCTGCAGTAACAGCACCCGGACGCAAAAGTCTTGGCGGATTACAGCAAAAAGAGATAACGGTTGATTCAACTCCGACTGTACATTCATCCCCGTATATTATAGCGTCAATCTTGCCAAAAAGGTCTGCTTCAACGTGGTATGGAGAGGTGGGACTTGGTTTTCCTGAGGTGTTAGCCGAAGGCGCTGCCAATGGTAGTTTCGAAGCGGCGATAATATCAAGCGCAGTTTTGTGTGATGGCATTCTAACTGCTACAGTATTGAGCCCTGCTGATACCGAATCTGCTGTTTTTCCTGTTTTGGGTAAAACCATTGTAAGAGGTCCCGGCCAAAAGCTTTCAGCACATTGAAGTGCAGTATCAGGGATGTCACAAGCCACATCGTAAAGCATATCAATATTACTGATATGAACAATAAGTGGATTATCCTGCGGTCTGCCCTTAGCCTCAAAAATCTTTAAGATAGCGTCGTTATCATATGCAGATGCGGCAAGACCGTAAACTGTTTCGGTTGGAATCGCAACTGTTCCGTTGTTTTTAAGAATTTCTGCGGCACGATTTATAGAATCCGAATAGCTCTTAGAATCGGTTAAAAGTTTTTCAGTAAGCATTTAGTTTTCCTCGGAAGCCTTCAAAGCTTCGGTACGGTAATGTGTGATAAGCGCATCTACAACCTCATCAAGGTCGCCGTTGAGCACCTGCTCAAGACGGTAGATTGTAAGACCGATACGGTGGTCAGTAATTCTTCCCTGAGGATAGTTATAGGTTCTTATTCTTTCACTACGATCGCCTGTACCCACCTGAGATTTACGGTCAGAAGCAATAGCCTCGTCGTGCTCGCGCTGAGCCTCATCAAGAAGACGGGCGCGAAGTATTTTAAGAGCTTTGTCTTTATTTTTAAACTGGCTGCGCTCGTCCTGACACTCTACAACAGTTCCTGTGGGTAGGTGAGTGACGCGGATTGCAGAAGAGGTTTTATTAATATGTTGACCACCTGCGCCTGATGAACGGAAGGTGTCAATTTTAAGGTCGGCAGGGTTGATTTCGAGTTCAACATCTTCAGCCTCAGGAAGAACTGCTACAGTAACAGTTGAGGTATGAATACGGCCCTGAGTTTCGGTATCGGGAACACGCTGAACGCGGTGAACACCACTTTCGTATTTGAATCGAGAATAAGCTCCCGAACCCTCAATCATAAAGCTAACTTCCTTGTATCCGCCAAGCTCGGTTTCGTTAGCATTTACAACCTCTATATTCCACCGTCTTGACTCGGCATACATTGTATACATTCTGTAAAGCGAGCCTGCAAACAAAGCGGCTTCCTCACCGCCTGCGCCGCCGCGGATTTCAACAATAACATTCTTATCATCGTTAGGGTCTTTAGGCAAAAGCAGAATTTTTAATTCGTCTGCAAATTTTATAATATTTTCTTTAGCCTCGCGAAGTTCCTCTTCGGCAAGCTCCTTAAGCTCTTTGTCAATTCCGCTCTCATTCAGTATTTCAAGCGCATCGGCTTCAGTTGCCTTTGCAGCCGCATATTCGCGATATTTTTCAACAATGGGTGTAAGATCGCTATGCTCTTTCATAAGCTTTCTGAAAAGCTCATTATCAGACACAACCTCAGGATGAGTAAGCTCCTCGCCAATTTGTTCATATCGATTTACAACAGTTTCAAGCTTATCAAACATTCATCATTCTCCGTTAGCATTTAGTATTTTTTTAATGTTTTTTTTAACCTTATTTCTCGGCAGCATAACCTCATGGTTACAACCGTCACAACGAAGCTTAAAGTCCATTCCAATACGGGTTACGGTAAAAATATCACAACCACAGGGATGAGTTTTTTTCATTTTCAGCTTATCGCCTAACTGTATATCCACAAAGTCAACCCCCAAATTAATACATATTTCATTTTATTATATACCATTTCCCATATAAAGGCAAGTTTTTTATATAACAAAGCTTTTATTATAGGATTAAAAATCTAATAAAAAAGCTATGGAGAAGATATTCGTCCCCATAGCTTTTAAAATTTATTAAGTTTTTATTCAAAGCTCATAACAGAGGTCATATCGTAAAGACCTGCAGGCTTATTAAAGACAAATTCAGCAGCCTTAACAGCACCTACTGCAAAAACTTCCTTAGAATATGCAGAGTGTGATATAGTTACAACCTCATCGCGGCCCGCAAATATAACATCGTGCTCACCAACGATTGTACCACCGCGCACAGAATGTATACCGATTTCGTTTTGAGGTCTTTTCTGGCGCTTTGAGTGGCGGTCGTATTCATATACCTTACTGTTGCCAAGCTCCTCGTTTACGGCATTTGCAAGCATAATTGCAGTGCCTGACGGAGCATCAATTTTTTGATTATGGTGCTTTTCGACTATTTCAATATCAAACCCGTCACCCAAAATATTAGCCGCTTTTCTTGCAAGACTACATATCAGGTTAACACCGATAGACATATTAAAGGTGAAGAAAACAGGAATAAATTTTGAAGCTTCCTTTATTTTTTTAAGTTGCTCATCATTATAGCCTGTGGTTGCAATAACTACTGCAATATTTTTTTGCTTTGCGTAATCAAGCATACAGTCAAGCATAACAGGATGCGAAAAATCTATTATAACATCTGCCTCGATTGTAACTTCTGAAAAGCTTGAATAAACAGGAAATTCACAGCCGTTATTAACCTTATCTACGCCTGCAACTACCTGCATAGTGTTTTTGGATTTTACGGCATCGGCAACAAATGAGCCCATTTTTCCGCTACATCCGCAAAGAATGATTCTTGTCATTTTTACACATCCTAAAAATTAATTTAAACCGTTATATTAATGCCGCATTCAGTAAGCTTTTCTTTAAGATAGTTAAGATTTGTTTGGTTCATCAGATAGAGTGGCAACCTTAATGGGCCTACATCCATTCCTGCAAGGTTCATTGCAGTTTTTACAGGAATTGGGTTTACATCACAGAAAAGCGCGTCAATAAGACCAGTGTACTTAATCTGAAGCTCTGCGGCTTTTTGGGTGTCGCCTGAAAGATAACTTTCGCATAAATCGTGAGTTTCTTTAGGACAAATATTCGATAAAACCGAAATGACACCAATACCGCCAAGTGACATTACAGGAACTATCTGGTCATCGTTCCCCGAATAAATAGCAAGTTCATCACCGCATAAATATCGGGTTTTAGCAATGGCCGACAGGTCGCCGTTGGCTTCCTTTGTAGCAACAATATTCGGATGCTTCGAAAGCTCTTTATAGGTTTCAGGTTTTATAGCCACACCCGTTCTAGATGGTACATTGTATAGAATAATAGGCTTATTAACCCTATCAGCAATATAATTGTAATGCGCCACAAGACCTGCTTGTGAGGTTTTGTTGTAATATGGTGCTACCATAAGGAAAGCATCTGCTCCGACACTTTCGGCATCGTTACACAGTTCAACAGAATAAACTGTATCGTTACTTCCTGTTCCTGCAATAATTGGAACACGCTTGTTGGCTTTTTTAGCCGCAATTTCAATAACCTTTAAATGCTCGTCGTATCTGAGAGTGGATTTTTCACCTGTGGTTCCGCATATAACAAGAGCATCAATACCGCCTGCTATCTGTTCGTCCACAAGGCTTTCAAGTCTTTTGTAATTTACACTTCCGTCCGCGTTCATAGGGGTAACAAGCGCGGTTGCCGCACCCTTGAATATTGTTTGCTTCATATAAATCAGCTCCTAACGGAATTTATTGATTTGATAAAGGTTAATCCATATAACCCTTAGCGCATAAAAGCTCGGCTAAAAGAACTGCTCCGCCAGCTGCGCCTCTAAGAGTATTATGTGATAAACAAACGAATTTATAATCGTATTGGGTATCTTCGCGGAGTCTTCCTGCGTGAATAGCCATACCGCCTTCTAAATCACGGCAGAGATTGGTCTGAGGCATATTGTCTTCCTCATAATAGTGAATGAACTGTTTTGGTGCGTGGGGAAGCTCAAGCTCCTGAGGAATACCCGCAAAGTTCTTCCAAGCATCAAGAATTTCATCCTTAGATGGCTTATTCTTAAAGGATACAAATACAGCAGCCATATGTCCGTCTGAAACGGGAACACGGAGACACTGAGCGGTAAATTTAGGTGATGAAGCAGGAACAATCTCGCCATCCTTAATTTCACCCCAAATTTTAAGAGGCTCTTTTTCACTCTTTTCTTCCTCGCCGCCGATAAAGGGTATAACATTATCAATCATCTCAGGCCAACGCTCAAAGGTCTTACCTGCGCCTGAAATTGCCTGATAGGTACAAACTAAGCACTTATCCACACCGAATTTATCAAGGGGATAAAGAGCAGGAACATAGCTCTGGAGAGAACAGTTGGATTTAACTGCAATAAAGCCTTTATTGGTTCCAAGGCGGTTTCTTTGTGCTTCAATTATATCTGTGTGGTGAGGGTTGATTTCAGGAATAATCATAGGAACATCTGCGGTAAAACGATGAGCGCTGTTGTTTGAAACTACAGGGCACTCTTTCTTAGCATATTTTTCCTCTAAAGCCTTAATCTCATCCTTTTTCATATTAACGGCACAGAAAACAAAATCAACCTTTGAAACTATTTCGTCAATATCCTTTTCGGCATCAAGAACGGTCATTTCTTTTATGTTGGCAGGAATTTCTTCCTTCATAGCCCAACGATTGCCTACAGCCTCGGTGTACTTTTTGCCGGCAGATGAAGCACTGGCAGCCAAAGCGGTAACATTAAACCAAGGGTGGTCAGCAAGGAGCAAACTAAAGCGTTGACCTACCATACCGGTAGCACCTATAATACCAACATTATATTTTTTCATAAGAAATCACATTCCTTTTTAAAAATTACTTGCCTTATACTGAGTTATGCAATATAATAGACTAAGTTTATTATGTAAATAATATAACATTTAGCGGTTTATTTGTCAAATTATATTATGCTGAAAATAACGCAAAAATACTGAAAGATATTGGTGAAAATGAAAACAAGTGATTTTTATTATGATTTACCAGAGAAACTTATAGCTCAAACTCCGCTTGAAAAGCGTGATAGTTCGCGTCTTTTAAGGCTTTCACGGCTTGACGGAGATATAAGCCATAATTCATTCTATGATATAAAATCCTTTTTAAAAACTGGAGACTGCCTTGTGCTTAACAACACCCGTGTTTTGCCTGCGCGCATTTATGGTGTGCGTGAGGATACAGGCGCGGTGGTTGAGTTTGTTTTATTAAAGCAAACAGGGAAAAATTTATGGGAATGTCTTGCAGGCCCCGGTAAAAAGGCTAAGACGGGTTATAAATTTAAGTTTTCTGACCGTTTTACTGCTATAGTTGAGGATGTTTTGCCTGACGGTAACCGTATTTTGAGATTTGAACCTAAGGGCGAGTTTTTTGAGTGTCTCGACGAGGTGGGTCAGATGCCGTTACCACCCTATATAAAAGCAAAGCTTGAGGACAAGGAGCGTTATCAGACTGTGTTCTCTAAAGAATTAGGCTCTGCAGCAGCACCCACAGCGGGGCTCCATTTCACAGACGAGCTTCTAAGCGAGCTTAAGGCAATGGGTGTTAATATTGCATATGTAACGCTTCATGTGGGACTTGGAACATTTCGTCCTGTAAAGGTTGAGGATGTAACTCAGCACAAAATGCATTCGGAGCATTACTATGTTTCAGAAGAATCGGCAGAGCTGATTAACAGAACCAAGCAAAACGGCGGTAGAGTGATTTGCGTTGGTACCACAAGCTGCAGAACTGTGGAAAGTGTTGCTAAGGAGTATGGCGAAATGAAGGCCTGTTCAGGTGATACCGAAATATTTATTTATCCCGGATTTGAGTTTAAGGTAATGGATGGGCTTATAACTAATTTCCATCTGCCTGAAAGCACACTTATAATGCTTGTTTCAGCCTTTGCAGGGTATGACAATGTGATGAATGCTTATAAAACCGCTGTTGAAGAAAGATACCGTTTTTTTAGCTTTGGGGACGCGATGTTGATTTTATAAAATAACCCATTTTAGAAAAGTATATTATAAGATTTTTTAATTTCAATAGTACAGGAGTAAAAAATGTATAAGCTTATCAAAGAAGAAAATAACGCGAGGCGTGCGGAATTTGTGACAAACAGAGGCACCGTTCAAACACCTGCATTTATGAATGTGGCTACCTGCGCTGCCATTAAGGGAGCGGTATCGGCTGAGGATTTAAAGACGCTTGACTGTCAGGTTATGCTTTCTAACACATATCATTTGCATGTAAGACCGGGCGATGAACTAATTAAAGAGTGCGGCGGTCTTCATAAGTTTTCCACCTGGGACGGACCTATTTTGACCGATAGTGGTGGATTTCAGGTATTTTCACTAGCATCCTTGCGTCATATTGAGGAGGAGGGCGTTACCTTTGCTTCTCACATAGACGGAAAGCGTATATTTATGGGACCTGAGGAAAGTATGCAGATTCAGTCTAACTTAGGCTCAACAATAGCAATGGCATTTGACGAATGTGTGGAAAATCCCGCTGAGCATTCCTATTCGAAGGCTTCGTGCGAGCGAACCACGCGTTGGCTTAAGCGTTGTAAGGCAGAGATGGAGCGGCTCAATTCTCTTGAAACCACTATTAACCGCGAACAAATGCTTTTTGGTATTAATCAGGGTTGCACTTATGCTGACCTCAGAATAAACCATATGAAAGAAATTGCAGAGCTTGACCTTGACGGTTATGCAATAGGCGGTCTTGCGGTGGGCGAGAGCACTGAGGTTATGTACGATATGATAGAAAATGTTATACCGCATATGCCGAAAAATAAGATTCGTTATCTTATGGGGGTTGGCACACCTGCTAATATTCTAAATGCGGTAGAACGAGGTGTAGACCTTTTTGATTGCGTAATGCCAAGCAGAAACGCCCGTCACGGACATTTGTTTACCTCTCAGGGAATTATAAATATTAATAATAAAAAGTACGACCGTGATATGACACCGATTGACCCGAATTGCGATTGTCCTGTATGCAAGCGTTATAGTAAAGCTTATATAAGACATCTTTTGAAATCAGAAGAAATGTTGTCACAAAGACTTCTTGTAATGCATAATCTTTGGTTTTACAATCACCTTATGATTGATATAAGAAATGCGCTCGACAATGGCAATTTCAGCGAGTTTAAAAAAGAAAAAGAAATAATTTACGCAACAAGAATATAATTTTACAAATTTTTCTTGAAATATCTGTTGATATAGGTTATAATTTAAAGGATATAATTTTTGGAGGTTAATTAAAATGGAATTTAATCCTATTTTGTTGGCTGATGCAGCTTCTGGTCAGCAGGGCGGAATAGGCGGTCTGCTGCCTATGATTTTAATTTATGCTTTGCTTTTTGGCGCATTGTATTTATTTATGATTCGTCCTCAGAAAAAGAAGCAGAAGGAAGAAAAGAAGATGCGTGAAAATCTTCAGGTTGGCGATGAGATAGTAACTATCGGCGGTATCTACGGCAGAGTAATTTCTCTTAAAGATGATACTATCGTTATCGAGTCTCAGAGCGACCATTCAAAGCTTACAATTGCCCGTTGGGCTATGCAGACAAACAACACCGTTCATGATGATGTTCCTGCAAAATAATTAAGTAATAAAAAATATCCCTTTCGAATAGAATGTACTGTTCGGGAGGGATTTTTTATGGGTAAAAGCCGTGAAAATAATTTAAATTACAGTTATATTATTAAAGCAATAATTTTAGGACTTGCAGTTACTGCTCTTTCAGTTTTTTTGTTTGCAATTTTTATGTTTCTTACTGAAAAGGGGTATGAGTTTTCTGCTGTATTCGGTACGGCAGCTGTATCTTTGGGAAGCTTTGTTGCTGCCTTTTATATTTCACGAAAAAGACAGAGTAAAGGTCTTTTAACAGGCTTAATAACAGGTATTGCAGTTTTTCTTTTGGTGACGGTTATATCGCTGATAGTCGATAAAGGAACAATAACTCTGAATACACTTTTTCATTTAATAATCTTTTTGCTTTCATCACTTATAGGAAGTGCTTTAGGGGTAAATAAAAAGGAAAATAGGAAATATATTTAAATTGAATAAATATTAAAAGCGGTAAATCGTTGTTCTCCGATTTACCGCTTAAATATATTACCGCCGTTACAGTCTATTCCAACAATTAGAGGGAAATCCTTAAAGGTCAGTCTTTTAACCGATTCACAGCCTAAATCTTCAAATGCTATTACTTCACATTCGGTAATGCTAAGCGCTGCTAAAGCACCTGCACCGCCTATGGCGCATAGATAAACAGCGTCGTTTTTTATGATAGAATCAATGACCTCTTGATTTCGTTCACCCTTGCCGATTGTTGCAGTCATACCCATATTGTAAAGCCTTGGAGCAAAGCTATCCATTCTACAGGAGGTGGTAGGTCCGCAACTGCCAATTGCCAATCCCTCAGGTGTGGGGGTGGGACCTGCGTAATAAAGAACAGAATTTTTTATATCAAAAGGCAAAGGTTCTTTATTTTCAAGCATCTCGAAAATACGCTTGTGTGCGGCATCCCTTGCGGTATATACCGTACCCGAAAGTATCACCTTGTCACCCGCGCAAAGCTGATTGCAGTAAGCTTCAAGCTCAGATGTATCTAAAATATACTCTTTCATTTAACAATGCTTTCATAAATTTCATCAAAGGTGTTTTTGGCACTAAGAGATGCCTCTGCCTTTTCTGAAAGCTTTTCCTTAGTGATAGAAAGTGAAGACATAAGTTTTTCAACCTCTGCAACAAAATCCTCAGAGGTTTTTGTGATGCTTTCCTTTAATTCGCTGAGTGAGGTATGCGCTTCTTCAATAGAGCAGAGATTGCGGTCAACCTCCTCAGCAGAAAGCCTTGCGCTGCTCTCAGAGTTTTCCATTATTGCCTGAGCGTTTGCCTGAGCTACAAGATAAAGCTTTCCTATATTTTCCGAAAGGCGTTCGATTTCCTCATATTTTTCGTTATATTCGGTTAATTTGCGCTCTATTTCAAGCTTTTCGGCATTTAAAGCATCGTAACGGGAATTAGAAAGGTCAAGCTCATCTGAAAGCTTATCAACCTTTGAATTAAGGTCTTTTTCTCTATTCGTAAAGCTTTTGTGGGTTTTCTCTATGTATTCAATAACATCATTGCAATTAAATCCAAAGAGGCTTTTTCTAAAACCTACAGCCATTTTTAACCATCCTTTATTTTGAAAGATTTCTTTTTTGAGCAATTACATATATTATAACAGAATACTTTTAGTATAGCAAGAAAATATTTATAATCTTTTTTTGATTTTATTTGCGTCAAGTATACACATAAAATTTGTTTTATCATTTTTAGCTTTATTTTTCCTATTCCATACTATAAATAAAATTAAGCCCTTCAGGAGCAAATCCGCCATTTTGGTAATACATAATTTTATAGTCAGTTTTATCACCGATATCGGCATATTCTACGATAAGTCTGCTAAAACTTTCGGTAGGTATTATTTTGGGTGTATTAGCTTTAAAATTTTGCGTATTTATACATTTAAAACCGAGTCTTTCATAAAACCCAATAAGTGAATTGTTTGCAGGTCTCAAAAAAATAAAGGAGTTGTTGTCTTGAGTTAAAGACTTAATCAATTTACTCATATACCCTTTTTTTTGATGCTTTTTGGCAGTTGCTGCGGCATAAATGTAAGTTGCCGATTTTTCCTGTGACTCATAAATCAATCGGCAGGGAAGGGCAAAAAGCATTGAAATAATCTCTCCGTCTACTTTTAAAAAACGGCAATCTGAAAAGCAATGCTCAAAAAGATGCTCCTCAAATGATGTATCATTGTCGTGAAATGCGTCACGGTAAATTTCTAAACATTTAAGCTTGTTTTCCATTTTTATCCCAATCTGCAAGTGTATTTTTTGATGAGTCTTTCGGGGTGATAGGAAAGCTTCGCTTTTCTAAGTCCCTCAAGTCCTAAGTCGTCCTCGCGGTTAATGTATTTATATTCCGAAAGCTCGTTTCTCGCGAATTCACGGTTTATTACTGTGTATGCAGTAGCGTATTCGCTAAGAGCCTTTTCAATGTGGATATCAAATACATTTTTATTTATCTCAGAACCTAATGTGAATGCTATCGGGCGGTCATCTACATATATTGCTCCGCCTTTGGTTTTTAGCACATCAAAATTATTAAGAATAATATTAACGCCGTTTTTTTCACATTGCATATAACTGTCAAGCCGATGAATATTTTCTTTATACCAAAGTTCAGCGCAAGCCCTTATTTCTTCTATATTATCCTTTGTTATTTGTTTATAGCACCAATTGTGTTTTTTCGAAAAAGCACTTATATGGTTGCGCTTTGAGTGAAATTTTTTGCCTGAAAGGTTAGCAAGATTTTCACTTGAATATATATAGTCAAAGGAATTGCGGTGTTCTGTGAGGATTAGACTTTCACCGTAAAGCTCCTTTAAAAGATTGAGTCGTTCACCTTCTTGCACCCAAAAAACGGGAAATTCACCGTCGCAGTATTGCTTAATGATAGACATTCCTTTTTCAAAATCATTACCAAAAGGGAGACGGAAACGCTTATTTTCTCCGATTCCTGACTTGATTATAAGCTGACCCTCGGCAACGGTAAACATATTGTTATATGTGCATTGCCAAACAAGCATATTAACAAAAGCATTTTCGCAAGAAGATTCATTTGAAGCTTTTAAAAACGAATTGTACTTTTCAAGGTCATTTAATTCGACTTTTTTAAACTGTAGCATATAGTCTCCAAAAAATGGCTGTCTTTTTAGAGAGACAGCCTATTTTTACTGTTTAATTGTTTGTTTCAGTGTCACTCGAACTGTTTGTTTGTGACGAGCTACTGCTTGATGAACTTTCCACAGGTTCTGTTACCGGTTTTCCTAAAAGTTCACCTGCGTGAGAGGTACAGATTTGTGGGAGATTGTTCTTTTTGTACCAACCGACTGCCTTTGAGGGACAGGAGGAGGTTGCAAGCAAACCTGTTGAGGTGCAGTAATATTTGTCTACAGCATAATCACTAACCGCAAATTCCTTAGCCTTAAGTTCTGAATGAATCTTAGACATTACATTGCCCCACATCTTAAGAGCAATACCGCTATGCTTGCTTGGAATGGCCTCAAGAACCTCAAAACCGCACCAGCAGGAAGCAATATAATATGGTGTACCGCCTACAAACCATAGGTCGTTTTGGTCGTTCGATGTACCTGTTTTAGCATAAATCTTCATTTTCGGAATATAAGATGCCGCGGCAGTACCTGTACCGTTGCTTCCGTAAACAACCGTCTGAAGTAGCTTATTCATTATTGTTGCGGTATCCTCACTGATAGCCATTTGTGGCTGAGTGTTGCGCTTAAGAATTATCTCGCCCTTTTGGTTCGTAACCTTTGTATAGAATGATGGCTCATAATACAATCCGCCGTTACCAAATACAGAAAATGCCGCTGCAGACTCAAGTGTAGTAAGACCACCGTTTGTACCACCCATTCCAAGAGGTGAGAGGTTTACATCCTCTTCATTAAGGGTTGTAACACCTAATTTCTTAGTCAGGAAGTCGAACGATGACTGAGGTGTCATTTTATTCACAAGGTATACAGGAATAGTATTTACCGAACGCTCCAAAGCATACTGTACGGTAATATTTCCCCAATACGATTTATACCAGTTTACAGGAGTCCAACCTTTATAATTTGTTTTTGCATCGTTTACAATACTTGAATAGGTAATGATGTCTTGTTCAATTGCGGGGGCATATGCCGCAATGGGTTTCATAGTAGAACCTGGCTGACGGACAGCGTCTGTAGCGCAGTTAAAGCCACGGTTTGTAGTTTTCTCACCTATACCGCCCACAATAGCCTTTACATTACCCTCATAGTCCATAACGGTTATACCGCCGGTCATCTTTTTGTTATTCTTGCCATCAATAGCATAGGTTTTTGTATCAAGAAATACCTCTTCAGCGGCAGACTGCATATCAAGGTCAACAGTAGCATAAATTTTGTATCCGCTATTGTAGAAAAGCTTGTTGGCATGAGCAGGGTCATAGCCATATTTTTCGGCAAGGTCGTTTGAAACCTGAGAAATCAGAGCATCAACAAAATAAGAATTTATGTTGTTTTGATTAAGCACTCTGCTATCTGCAGTAATTTTAATTTCTTCCTTCACTGCCAAGTCGTATTCATCTTTTGTGATGTACTTCTGGTCAAGCATTTCCCAAAGAACGGTTTCTCTGCGCTTTTTATTTTCTTCGGGGTTATCGTCAGGTGCGTAGTAGGTGGGACTCTTTGTTATAGCAGCAAGAGAAGCGCATTCTGCAATAGATAGATCTTTAACGCTTTTACCGAAATAATAGTTTGCTGCAACCTCAACACCATAGGTGCCGTGTCCCATAGGAATTGTATTAAGGTAGCATTCAAGAATGGTATCTTTTGAATATCTACCCTCTAAATATCGTGCACGCATTATTTCGCGAACCTTACGGCTTGCTTTTTGAGAACGGTCATCTGTAAGGTTTTTAACCAACTGCTGAGTTATGGTTGAACCACCCTGACGGGAAGAGTAGATCGGTACAAACTCGTTAATAAATGCACCTAAGGTACGCTTCCAGTCAACACCTTCGTGTTCTGCAAAACGCTTGTCCTCAATCGCAATAAACGCTTTTGCAAGTATCTGGGGAATTCCGTCATAGTCATCGGGTAATTTTACATTGTCAGGATTTGAGTAGTCAACCCAGATACGGTTGAATTCACCGTGCAGACGGCGATATTCCTTATAGTTACCATCACCGCCATCAACATAGACGGTGGTGGTAAAGTTAAGAGAATCTTCAAGATTTTCTTCCATAGTACCGTCAACCATAGTAAAGGCATAAAACAGGAAAGAGCCTGCAACAATGCTTACTGTTATAACACCGATAAGAAACAGTGTAAGCATCACTTTTAATATGCGTTGCTTACCTTTCTTTTTCTTACCGCTTTTTTTGGTTTTAAACGTTTTTTCCTCTTGGATGTGGGAAGAAAAGTTATTAAGGTCAAAGCTTGTCTCACCCTTTTGGGTAACACTGTTAGAAGAAAGGTCATAGCTGAATAATTCGTTGCTATCTGCATCGTTACGGCTATTACTGCTGATATCTATATCTTCAAAATTATTTTCACCGTAATTTTTATTATCCATTGAAAAACACCTCCATGCAAATGCATACACAATTATTTTACCACATTAATCCATAAAAATCAACTTTTTACTTTGATTACTTCTTTTTTACTAAAAATGTTAATTATATTTAAAACATTGCTTGAAAAAAAAGCAGTTTTATGATAAAATAAATTAGTTATTTATATAATAGGGATATTATAGTACAAAAGGAGTAACAATTTGGCACAACAATTTATAAATCAATCTGATTTTGCCTGTCAGCAGGCTTATATAAACCGTGTGGTTTCACTTGCCATTTCCCGATATGAAGGTACACCTAAAGCTTGCGTCGTGACCTTTGGCTGCCAGCAAAATGTGAGCGATTCTGAACGGCTTAAGGGAATGCTTTTGGCTATGGGTTATAGTATGACAGAGGTGTGGGAAGAAGCGGATTTTATAATCTTTAACACCTGTGCGGTAAGAGGTCACGCTGAGGACAGAGTTTATGGCAATATAGGTAAGGTTAAGCAACTGAAAAAAAATAATCCGCTTATGCTTGCGGCGGTATGCGGTTGTATGGCACAGCAACAGTCGGTTGCGGATAAAATAAAGAAAAGCTATCCTTACATTGACATTGTTTTCGGCACACAGGTTTTCCATCGGCTGCCTGAATTTATATACCGCCGTATGAACGGGGGACCGCGAATCTTTGAGCTTGAGCTTAAAAATGAGCAGATAGTTGAGGATGTTCCTGTAAAAAGAGATGGCGATTTTAAGGGCTGGCTTCCAATAATGTATGGTTGTAACAATTTCTGCACATATTGTATAGTACCGTATGTCAGAGGGAGAGAGCGTTCAAGAGACCCTGAAAGAATTCTTGAGGAAGCGCGTCGCATGGTGGCTGAGGGCTACAAGGATATAACTCTTTTAGGTCAGAATGTAAATTCCTACGGGATTGGGTGTGACCATGGGGTAACCTTTGCAAAGCTTCTTAGGATGATTAATGACATTCCGGGAGAATTCAGAATAAGATTTATGACCTCTCATCCAAAGGATTGCACAATAGAGCTTCTTGACACTATAAGGGATTGTGAAAAGGTAAGCCGTCATCTACATCTTCCTTTTCAAAGCGGAAGCTCAAGAATTTTGAAGCTTATGAACCGCAGATATACCCGTGAAAGCTATCTTGAGCTAATTAAAAACGCAAGGGAAAGAATTCCGGACCTTTCTATTACAAGTGATATTATAGTAGGATTCCCCGGTGAAACCTATGAGGATTTCAAGGAAACCTTAAGTCTTGTGGAAGAGGTTGGATTTACTTCATTGTTTACATTTATCTATTCACCGCGAGGCGGTACACCTGCCGCTATTATGGACGACCCTATCTCTCGCGAAGAAAAGGGTAAATGGTTTGATGAGTTGTTAAAGCTTCAAGAAAAAATAGCCACTCAAAATGTAAACAAGCTTATTGGTAACACCTATCGAGTTTTGTGTGACGATTATGGTAGCGAGGAAGGCTATATGTCAGGTCATACCTCAGGTACTGCGGTGATTGAGTTTGAGGGTGACGGCGATATGCTTGGTAAATTTGTTAATGTTAAAGTAACTTCTTATTTAAATACCTTTAAAGGTATTGTGGTAGAATAAATAAAAAATACAAATTGAAAGAGGAATAAAAAATGGATGTTATTGCAAGTGTAAGAGAGTTAGGAAAGGCTATTCAACAGGATGAGCGTTTTATACGCTATGCTAAGGCAAGACTTGAAAATGATAATGATACAAAACTTCAGGCCGCAATTGGTCAGTTTAATATTGTTCGTATGGAGCTTGACCGCGAGCTTAATTCTGATAACAAGGATGACGACAAGGTTAAGGAGCTTAACGAGGAGCTTCGTGAAGTGTACAGCAAGATTATGTCGGCTCCTGCTATGGTGGAATATAACACTGCAAAGGCAGAACTCGATGCTATGGTCGGTGAAATTAATACTGTAATTTCTAAATGTCTTGACGGTGAGGATCCTGAGACCTGTGATACAAGCGCAGGCTGTACAGGTAGCTGTTCTACCTGTGGAGGCTGTCATTAATAATTAAAAAGCTATTTGTCATTATGAAAGGGAAGTAGAAAAAATGGGCAAATTATCCCCGATGATGGAGCAATATTTTGATATCAAGGAACAGAATTCTGACAGTATACTTTTTTTCAGAGTAGGCGATTTTTATGAAATGTTCTTTGATGATGCCAAAACTGCTTCGGAAGCATTGGATATAACCCTTACGGGAAAAGACTGCGGTATGGAAGAGCGCGCACCTATGTGTGGTGTGCCTTATCATAGCTGTGAGGCTTATATTGCTCGCCTTATTGAAAAGGGCTATAAGGTGGCTATATGTGAGCAAACCCAAAACCCTGCAGAAGCTAAGGGCTTGGTTCGTCGCGAGGTTATAAGAACAATTACACCCGGTACGGTTATTGAAGATATTATGCTTGAAGAGGGAAGAAATAATTATCTTGCCTCGGTTGTGGTTTGTGATAACGGTGCTGCGGTTTGCTTTACAGATGCCTCAACTGGTGAATGCTATGCCTCTACACTTCCCGCTGATGAACTTCAGAAAAATATTATTGGTGAGATTTCGCGTTTCAGACCGCGTGAGCTTTTGATAAGCCAAAATTTACTTAAAAAATTTAAGGATTTATCACATTTTATCAATACTCTTTTTACAGGTCTTGTTACCGAAAAGGAAGATGAGTACTTCCTATATCAAAAAGCCGAGGAAAGAATTCTTTCCCATTTTAAGGTGCTTAATACTGAAAATATAGGCTTGGCATCAGGCAGTGCAACAGTATGTGCGGTAGGCGCTATAATTGACTATCTATATGAAACCGGCATTACCGGTAATATTTCGGTAAAGCACATCACACTTTACAATGATAACCAATATATGCGTCTTGATATGACGGCGGTAAGGAACCTTGAGCTTACCGAGACTATGCGTACCAAGTCTAAAAAAGGCTCGCTTTTGTGGGTGCTCGATAAGACCCGTACCGCTATGGGTAAGCGATTACTTAACAGTTGGGTGAGTCAGCCTCTTATGAATATTGCTCAGATTAATCTTCGTCAGAACGCGGTAGAGGAGCTTATGAGCAATGTTGTGCTTCGGGGTGAGGTTATGGCGCATCTCAGCGGTGTGCGTGACATTGAGCGTATAATGACCCGTGTGGTTTACGGCTCGGCTTCCCCAAAAGACCTTAATATGATTTGTAACACTACGGTTAATATTCCATATATTAAGCAACAGTTATCAAATGTTAACTGCAAAATGCTTAAGGAAATTTATAACGATACTGATACTCTCGAGGATATTCATAGCCTGATTTCTAATGCTATTGTGGACAACCCCCCTATGACTGTGAAAGAGGGTGGATTGATAAGAGAGGGCTATAGCGCAGAGCTTGACTCACTTAAGAGTGATATGACGAGCAGTACCAATATTTTAGCTGAAATTGAAGCACGCGAAAAGGAAAGAACCGGTATAAAGACGCTGAAAGTGCGTTTTAATAAGGTTTTCGGGTATTATATTGAGGTTACGAATTCTTTCTTAGATAAGGTGCCTGATGACTATATAAGAAAACAAACCCTTACTAACTGTGAGCGTTTTATAACCGAGGAGCTTAAAGGCATTGAACATCGGGTTCTTACCGCTAAGGACAGGTCGTTTCAGCTTGAATATGAGATATTTGACGGTATAAGAAAACAGGTTTCTGCACAGATAGAGCGTTTTCAGCGTACCGCCTCAGCGCTTGCAAGATTGGATGCATTATGCTCCTTGGCAACGGTATCTGCAAATAATAATTATTGCCGTCCGCTTGTAAAAGATGGTGGTACAATAGTTATAAAAGATGGCAGACATCCCGTTGTAGAACAGGTGTTGAAAACTCCATTTGTTGCTAACGATACATACCTTAATATGCAGGATGACCGTTGTCATATTATTACAGGACCTAATATGGCAGGTAAGTCAACATATATGCGTCAGGTGGCTATTATTACACTTATGGCGCAAATGGGATGCTTTGTTCCGGCACAGAGTGCGGAAATCGGTCTTGTAGATGCAATCTTCACCCGTGTAGGCGCATCGGATGATTTGGCTTCGGGTCAATCTACATTTATGGTTGAAATGAGCGAGGTTGCAGATATTATTAAATATGCAACCAAAAATAGTCTTCTTATACTTGATGAAATAGGCAGAGGAACATCTACATTTGACGGTATGTCTATTGCTCGCGCGGTGCTTGAGTTTGTTGCCGATAAGAAAAAGCTTGGCGCTAAGGCGTTATTCGCCACCCACTATCACGAGCTTACAAGTATGGAAAACGAGCTTCCCTGTATTAAGAACTATAACATTGCGGTAAGAAAAAGGGGAGATGATATTACCTTTTTACGCCGTATCGTAAAGGGAAGCGCAGACCAAAGCTATGGTATTGAGGTTGCAAAGCTAAGCGGTATTCCTAACAGTGTTACCGAAAGAGCTAAAGAAATTCTCAAAAAGACCGAGAGCGAAGGTCTTGTTATGTATAAAAATACAGTAGATCCCGATATGCAGCTTCCTCTTGAAATGCAGGGAGCACAGGATATACTAAATGAGCTTCGGGAGCTTGATGTTAATACACTTACTCCGATTGAAGCAATGCAGATTTTGTTTGATATCTGCAATAAAGCAAAATCAATTTAAAATAAGAAAAGAGGTGCTAAAATGCCGAAAATTAATTTATTGCCTAAAAATGTGGCAGAGCTTATTGCCGCAGGTGAGGTTGTTGAGCGTCCGTCCTCGGTTATAAAGGAGCTTGTGGAAAATTCAATTGATGCAGGCGCAACAATAATAACTGTTGAGATTCAAAGGGGCGGTATTACCTATATAAGAGTAACAGATAACGGTTGCGGAATCGCTTTTGAGGATGTTCCCACGGCATTTTTGCGCCACGCTACAAGTAAAATTAAAACCGGCACCGATCTTGATTCTATTGCCACCTTGGGATTTAGAGGTGAAGCCTTGGCGGCAGTTTCAGCTGTTGCAAGGGTAGAGATGCTCACAACTGCTGAAAACGAGGTGGCAGGTGCTCATTATCTCATAGAGGGCGGAGAGCAGAAGGTTTACGAGGAAGCCGGAGCACCTAAAGGAACCACAATTATAATAAGAGATATTTTTTATAACACCCCTGCAAGAATGAAGTTTCTTAAAAAGGATGTTTCGGAGGCTAATGCCTGTGCCGCTGTGGTGGATAGAATCGCGCTTTCGCATCCCGAAATTTCATTTAAGTTTATAAGGGACGGCAAGCAGACACTATCAACCTCGGGAAACGGAGATATCAAGGGAGCGGTTTACAGTATTTTGGGCAGAGATTTTTCGGGTTCTCTCATTGATGTAAAGAGTAAACTAAACGGAATTTCTGTTAGCGGTCTTACCTGTAAGCCTGTGGCCTGTAAGCCTACAAGAAATAATCAGTATACATTCCTAAACGGCAGACTTGTCCGTTCAGGTACTGTGGTTGCCGCGGTTGAACAGGCATATAAAAACAGCGCAATGATTGGTAAATTCCCAGGATTTGTGCTCTATCTTAGTGTGCCCTTTGATACGGTTGATGTGAATGTTCACCCCGCAAAAACTGAGGTGAGATTCTCAGACGAAAAGCGTATTTTTGATGCGGTTTACGCTGCGGTTAAAACCGCAATTGCTTCGGGCGATACAAGACCTGAGGTTAAATTAAACACACCTGCTTTTAACCGCTTTGAGCATATGACTACGGCTGAATACCGTCAGCAAAGGCTAAATGACGGTGAAAAAACTGTGGCAGAGCAGATATATAACAAAAAACCATTAGGTTTACATAAAAACGAACATATTAGCTTTCTGCGTCAGGAAACAAAACTCCCCTTTGAGGATACTTATTCTTATGTTTCAAAATCAGGCGAAAAAACCGAGCCTATGACCAAGCTTGAGGCTGAAGAATACTTTAAACCAAGCATTGATATAGCGGTGCAAAAGCCTGAAAAAGTCGAAAAGCCTGTAGATAAAGTGGATATTTCTATACGCGAGGCTTACGATAAACCGATGCAGAAGAATGTGGAAAGCTCGTTTGTGTCGGTTGACATAACTAGCGAGGAGGATGAAGAAGAGGTTGCTATTACCGTAATCGGTGAGGCATTTTCTACCTATATTATCGCTCAGATGGGCGAAAGTGTATTTATGATTGATAAGCACGCCGCACACGAGCGTCTGCTTTACAATAAGCTTAAATCAGAGCAAAGTATAGAGATTCAGTCCTTGCTGACTCCTATATCGGTAGTTCTCGCAAGAGAAGAATACGATTCAGTTATAAATAATACAGAATTGCTACAGAAAAGCGGTTTTGAGGTTGAGGATTTCGGTAATTCTACGGTGGTTGTCAGAGCCGTTCCTGCTTCACTTGTGAGTGAAGACGTTTCGTTGATTTTATCTGAAATTGCAGAAAAGCTATGCCTCACAGGTATGGTTGAAACAGATAAAGAAGACCATATTTTCCATACCGTTGCCTGTAAAGCGGCTATTAAGGCGGGTTGGAAAACCTCGCAGACTGAAATGAAGCAGCTTGCCGAAAGAGTGCTTAGGGATAAGGAGATAATGTATTGCCCTCACGGCAGACCTGTGGCATTTGAAATTAAAAAGCGTGAGCTTGAAAGGCAGTTTGGCAGAATTCAATGAGTAAAAAGGTGATTTTTGTTGTTGGACCTACCGCTTCGGGTAAGACAGCCTTGGGTATAGAGCTTGCAAAGCGGTTCGGTGGTGAGATTATCTCTGCCGATTCAATGCAGATTTATAAAGGAATTCATATTGCATCTGCTGCACCTGACGAGGATGAAATGTGCGGTATAAGGCATCATCTTTTGGAGTTTCTCAGTACCGACTGTCAGTTCTCGGTGGCGGAATATGTAAAGCTTGCAAGGGAATGTATTGACGATATATACAGCAGAGGTAAATTGCCTATTGTGGTAGGCGGCACAGGGCTTTATATAAGCTCATTGCTTGATAACACCAAATATTCCGACAAGCAGACCGATTATGAATTAAGACAAAGATTAGAGGAAGAATTTGACTGTGTGGGTGCAGGGGAAATGCTCCGTAGGTTATCAGGGTTTGACCCTGAATCTGCAGAAAGGCTTCATCCGAACAATCGCAGACGGATTATTAGAGCTTTTGAGGTGTTCGAAACAACGGGAAAAACCTTTACCGAGCTTAACCTACTTTCGCATACTGAGGATGCTGATTTCGAGTCTTTGGTTATAGGTATCAATTTTGAGGACCGAGAGCTTTTGTATGAGAGAATAAACAAAAGGGTAGAGATTATGTGTAAAAACGGTCTTGTTGACGAGGCGTCGACTACCCTTGCTTCGACTGATTCTAAAGGCGCTTTTCAGGCTATAGGTCATAAGGAGCTTTACGGATATTTAAAGGGCGAATGCTCGCTCGATGAAGCAAAGGAGCTTTTGTGCACAAGAACGCGTCAGTATGCCAAGCGTCAGCTTACTTGGTTCAGACGGGACAGTAGAATTAACTGGATATATGTAGATAAAAGCGAAAATCCCATATATGAGGCGGTTTCGCTTGCAGATAAATTTTTAAAGGAGGTATAGAACTGTGAAGGGTTCATCGGTTTTAAAGGGCTTTGTTGTTTTATTAACCGCGGTTTTTATAATACATCAGCTAATTTCTTCGCTTTACAGTCCCATTAAGACCGAAAGTGCGGTTTTTCATACCTCAACGGACGGACTTAATATTACAGGAGTAATTATCCGTAACGAGTTGCTTGTAAGCTATGATGGTGGGGGTGTAATGCACTTCGTTGTGACAGATGGAAATCGTGTTGCGAAAAACGGTGTTATAGCTGATATTTACGATAGTGAAAGCGCTTCGGTTGCGGTTTCTGAGTATCAGCTTATAAAGAAAAAAATTAAGGATATTGAGGATATTCTGAGCTATAACGACATTGAAGCGGCAAACCTTGATTTAATTAATGCCCGTGTAAATGAACGTGTGGACGAGCTTATTTACTCTGCTTCTACGGGAAATTTTGTGAATGTTAAACAGGCTTCTACAGAACTTATTTCCGCAACAAACCGAAAGCAGGCGGCTATGGGGGTTACAGGCAATCTTTCAGCAGAGCTTGAAGCCCTAAAAGCGCTACTTCCGAAAGGACTTACCAATCCTAAGGGACAGATTCTTGCTAAGGAATCGGGATATTTTGTATCGCAGACAGACGGATATGAGGCGGGGCTTACATTCAATGATTTAGACACTATAACACCAGAATTCCTTGCAAATATAAAGCCTCAAAAAACAGAAAATAATGTTATGGGAAAGATAGTTTCAGACTACGAATGGTATATTGCCGCTGAGGTTTCCATAAGTGAATCTATGAAGTTTAAAGAGGGTGAAATCCTTAAGCTTAAAACCTCTGTAAAAACCTCGCCGACACTTCCTGTTACTGTTAAGAAAATAAATATTTCACAGTCTGGAGAGGGAGCTGTAATAATTTTTGCTTGTAATCAGATGAATAGTGAATTAGCGTCGATGCGTACAGGACCTATGACGGTGGTAAAATCAGAATACAGTGGTCTTAAGGTTCCGCGTAAGGCGCTCAGGGTTGTTGACTCTGTAAGGGGAGTTTATGTGCTTACAGGTATGCAGGTTGAATTTGTGCCTGTAGAAATTCTCTATTCTAACGATAGCTTCCTTATCTGCGAAAAGCAGACCGAAAGCGGTGAGCATCCCGAAGTGCTTAAGCTATACGATAGGGTTATTGTGAAAGGAAAGAATTTGTATGATGGAAAAATTGTCGGCTGAGGAATTCGATTTGAATTATGTGTCGGTATATAGCCGTATGCAAGAGGCTATCAAAAACCGAAAGGTTGATAACGGCGATGTAATACTTCTTGCTGCTACTAAAACGGTTGATGTTGACACAATTAATTACGCTATAGAGAAAGGAATCTCCTATATAGGTGAAAATAAGGTTCAGGAACTTTTGTCTAAAGAGGGTATTTCTCCTGTTACAAAGCACTTTATAGGGCATTTGCAGACTAATAAGGTTAAGGATATTATAGATAAAGTTTCGCTTATACAGTCGGTTGATTCCGTAAAGCTTGCTAAAGAGATATCAAAGCAGGCGGTCAAAAGAAATATAACAGTTGATATTTTGCTGGAAGTTAATATCGGGGGTGAGAAATCAAAGTGGGGATTTAAGCCTGAGGAAACCGAAAAAGCAATAAAGGAAATTGCAGTTTTAGAAGGAATTAGGGTTAAAGGACTTATGACAATTCCGCCTGTATGTGATTCTGACGAAGAAAACCGTGAATATTTTAGAAAAATGTACAAACTATTTATTGACATATGGGGTAAAAAAATAGATAATAGTAGTATGGAAATACTGTCTATGGGAATGTCGGACGATTTCGCCATTGCCATAGAGGAGGGCGCAAACCTTGTGAGGGTTGGAACAGCCCTCTTCGGTAAAAGAATATATAATTAATAAATTTTGAAAAGGAGTATTACAATGGGACTTATCGAAAGCATAAAAAACATTCTTACAATTCCCCCTGAGGATGAGTATGAGGATGATGTAACAGCTACTGAGGAGGTAGCAGAGCAACCTAAGAGAACAGAAATTTCCTATACACAAAAGCGTACCGAGTCCGCTCCAAGAGTAGTGGGTGGTGGAAAGTCTAAGACCGTAAGCTTTAATCCACAGTCTCAGATGCAGGTGGTGCTTGTGAAACCGGAAAGATATGAGGATGTAACCTCTATTGCTGACCATATGAATGAAAAAAAGACCGTTGTGCTTAATCTAGAGGCGACTGATAGGGATTTATCAAGAAGAATTGTTGATTTCCTTAGCGGCGCTACATATGCTAACCACGGAAATATACGCAAGGTTTCAAAGGGTACATTCCTTATTGTTCCTAACGGTGTTGATATGATGGGTGATCTTATGCTCGAGGATTTTGAAGACGGAAGAATGTATCTTTAATAATGGAGACCTCGCTTTTAGTCGCAAGAATAGAAGATACAGCCGATATATGTGAGAAAACTCAAAAGCCGAAGTTTTTGGGTTTTCTTTCGCGTGAGCAATCGGTTTTAGCTCAAAAAACACTTGCTGTGAAAAATGTGAGATATAGCCTTTTTGGAGGTTACGATGATGCCGAAAGGGTGGTTTTCGGTTGCTTTCCCGATTGGGCAGAGGAATTGGATTTTCCCATAACTGCAGTCACATTCAGCTATAGGCGGTTGGATAAGCTCTCACATAGGGACTTTTTAGGAAGTCTTATGGGATTGGGAATTACAAGAGAGTCGGTTGGCGATATTCTTATTGAGGACGGCAGGGCGGTTGTATTTTTATTTACCGATATTTCAGATTATGTATTAAAGCAAATTCAAAAGATAGGTAGAATCGGCGTCAAGGCGGAGATGGGGTTTTCGTTACCGCTACCGCAAAGAAATAAACTTATGGAATGTAGTTCTACCGTCGCTTCCGAAAGACTTGATTGTATTGTGGCGGCAATTTGCAATATTTCTCGCTCTGAAGCGGCGCTTAAAATATCCGAGGGATTAGTTACTGTTAATTCGGTTGTATGCGAAAAGGTGACTAAAAGTATAGAAAGTGGCGATATTCTTTCGGTTAGAGGGAAAGGCAAATTTATTATAGATGCAGTGGATGACAGGACACGAAAAAACCGAATTGTTTTGAAATACAAAAAATATATTTGAGGAGGCATACGATGGTGTTAAGCTCGTCGGAAATTAAAAAAATTAAATTTTCTAAAGCTATGGGTGGCTTTAAGCAGGAAGAGGTTGAGGTTTTTCTTGATAAAATCGAGGCAGACCTTGCTCAGTATGAAAGAGTTATCAAGGAACTTCAAACTAAAAATGAGGAGCTTACAAAAGAGAACTCAGAGCTTAAGGAGTCTAAAAACAGCATACAGAATGTTTTACTCAGCGCGCAACGCTTGGCAGATCGAATTGTAGGTGAAGCAAAGGAAAAGAGCGAGGAAATCATTAAGAACGCCGAATCGAATATATCGGTTATCACTGCGCATGAAAAGGAGCTTGCAACAACATTTGAGTTTAAGGCTCAGGAGCGTAAAGCTAACCTTGAAAAAGAACTTAGCGATATGATTGAAAAGGCTCAGCACAAAGCAGAAAGCATTACTGCCGCGGCTGAAAATAGTGTTGCACGACAGCAAATGCTGTTTGATAAGCTTAAAATAGAAATTGCCGCTTTTAAGGCGTCGATAACCTCAAAATATAAGGAACATTTAGAGGTTTTGAGCACAATCCCCGATACAGTTCCTCAGGACCCTAAGCAGGTGGCAGAGGCGGTTTCGGCTATAATTGATAAACAGCCTGACCTTATGAGCTTTGTAAAAAATACAGAACCTGAAGTTAGTGAAACTGTAGTTTCTTCTAAATCGCAGGGCTTTGTTATAGATAATAACAGTATTGAAGAACAAATGGAAGAAACAGAAGAATAGTTTTGGAGTAGAGTCTTGATTTCAGTAATTTTATGTATAGCTTGTGGTCTTACTGTTATAGGCTTAGACCAGTTAACTAAGTATCTTGTAATGTCCGATTTCTACCTTGGTGAAACAAGAGAGTTTATTAACGGATTAATTGATTTCACATATATTCACAACAGAGGCGCGGCTTGGGGAATGCTTAACGGTAAAACATGGATTTTATTGACATTCACAATAGCTGTTATGATTTTTTGCGTTGTGGTTATTGTTAAGCAGGGCTCAAAAAACAAGCTTCTGCTTTGGGCGATGACACTTGTGCTTTCGGGTGGAATTGGCAATATGATAGATCGCGTTTTCAGAGACGGAAATGTTGTTGATTTTCTTCATTTTGAGTTTTGGCCTACCTTTCCTGTCTTTAATATTGCTGACTGTGCTATCGTTGTAGGCGCAGGAATGCTTATACTTTATTTTGTGTTGGATACCGTAAATGAGTATAAATTCAAGAAAAATGCTACGTCAGAAGAGCGGGTAGATAATGGAAACAGTTGATGTTGTCTATTTAGGTGAGCAGACGGTAAGGCTTGATGTTTTTATTGCGTCTGAAGTAGAGGTTTCGCGTTCGCGAGCAGCAAATCTCATTGATGAGGCTTGTGTTTCGGTAAACGGAAAGGAATGCTCAAAAAACACCAAGCTTCATAATGGTGACAGGGTGGTTGTAAGGCTTCCCAAACCGCAGGAGTATACCGCAAAGCCTGAAAATATACCTATAGATGTGGTGTATGAGGATGACTGCTTGTTAGTTGTAAATAAACCTAAGGGAATGGTGGTTCATCCCGCTGCAGGAAACTATGAGGGCACATTGGTAAATGCTTTGATGTTCCATTGCGGTGATTCTCTTTCGGGAATAAACGGTGTAATGCGTCCTGGAATAGTTCACCGAATAGATAAAAATACAAGTGGTTTGCTTATGGTTGCAAAAAACGATATGGCTCATAATTTTTTGGCAGAGCAGATAAAAGAGCATAGCTTTACAAGGGAATATGCGGCAATAGTTTACGGATATCCTAAGCAGGAAAAAGGCACAATTGATGCGCCTATTGATCG
Organism: Acutalibacteraceae bacterium; assembly: GCA_045658105.1. GTDB lineage: Bacteria > Bacillota > Clostridia > Oscillospirales > Acutalibacteraceae > UBA737. The sequence goes on along the minus strand of JAZOUK010000024.1, from coordinate 17,141 downwards.
ACATCCTGTAAAGCGTAAGCAAATGGCAGTTGCGGTAACGGGTAGAAAAGCGGTTACCCATTATGAGGTTATAGAGAGGCTTAACGGTTTTAGTCTTATGAAGCTAAGGCTTGAAACTGGCAGAACACATCAGATTAGAGTGCATATGGCTTATATAGGTCATCCTGTTGCAGGTGATGATGTTTACGGTCCAAAAAAGGTGATAACTGCTTTGAATGGGCAGTGTCTCCACGCAAAAAAAATTGGGTTTATACATCCAATTTCAAAGGAATATATAGAATTTGATTCTAATCTGCCCTGCTATTTTGAGGATTTTTTGAAAAGGTGTAGAAATTAATGGGTATTTTTGATGGCTGTCTGTTAGCCTGCGATATTGACGGAACACTTATGGAAAGCGGATATATTAATCCAAAAAATATTGAAAAAATAGAAGAATTTATGTCTGAAGGTGGAAGGTTTAGTATTTCAACAGGGCGCTCAATCGGTGCAATAAGCGATGTACTTGCGGCAATAGATGGGATTTCACCGTCGGTAGTGGCAAATGGCTGTATGGTTTACGATTTTGAAAATAAAAAAATTGTTTTTGAATCGGTTTTGCCCCAGAGTGAACACCGCTTTGCGAAATTTATTAAAGACCTTGATTTTGAACTTGGAATAGAAATACATTGTGGTCCGGAAGTTTATACGCTTAAAAGAAATGAAAACACTACCTTGCATCAGGTGTATGAAAAGTTTCAAGCACCTGACCGTGGACTTGACGATATTAATTTTTTTAAGTGGCATAAAGTGATTTTTATTTTTAATTGCGGAGAGGACAGGGAAAAGGTTAAAAAGATTCTTTCCAATATGGATAAAAACAGTGTGTTTATTGATACATCAGTAATAATAAACAATGAGGTTCAGTATTATCTTGAGCAGGTACCAATGGGTGTATCAAAAGCATATTCACTTAAAAAGCTTTGCGAAAGCTTTCGTATAAAGGATGGCGGTCTTTTTGCTATTGGGGATTATTACAACGATATTGAGATGTTAAAGCTTGCAGATGTAAGCGCTGTTCCAGCCGATTCGCCTGACGATATTAAGGCGTTGGCTAATCATATAACATGTAGCTGTAAAGACGGAGCAGTATCCGATTTTATAGAATATTTAAGATGTAAACTTAATGCGTAAGCATTTAAAATTTGAAAGGATGGAAAAGATGGACGCTGCAGTCAAAAAAGAATTGCAAATCACAGCCTGTAAAGTGAGAATGGGAATTATTGAGGGGGTACACGCCGCTAAATCAGGACATCCTGGTGGCTCGCTTTCATGCGCAGAAATTTTAACATATCTATATTTTAAGCATATGAATATTGACCCTAAGAATCCTAAAATCGAGAACAGAGACCGCTTTGTGCTTTCAAAGGGTCATGCCGCTCCTGCTCTTTATGCTGTATTAGCCGAGAGAGGTTATTTCGATACGGAGCTTTTAAAGAGCCTCCGTCAGCCCGGATGCATTTTACAGGGACATCCTGATATGAAGCATATTCCCGGTGTGGATATGTCTACTGGTTCGCTCGGTCAGGGCATATCTGCTGCTGTTGGTATGGCGCTTTCTTCAAAGCATTTTGGAACCGGTTTTAATGTATATACCGTTCTTGGTGACGGTGAAATAGAAGAAGGTCAGGTTTGGGAGGCGGCAATGTTTGCGGCTAATAAGGGACTTTCTAATCTCACAGCATTTGTTGATTATAACAATCTTCAGATAGACGGTACAATTGAAGAGGTAAATTCTGCAAGGCCTATTGATAAGAAGTTTAAAGCCTTTAATTGGCACACAATCGTTATTGAGGACGGAAACGATTTAGAACAGATAGAAGCGGCTCTTAGTGAGGCGGCTGATGTAGATAAGCCGGTTGCAATTATTGCAAAAACGGTTAAGGGCAAGGGTGTTTCTTATATGGAAAATCAGGTTGGATGGCACGGTTCAGCACCAAACGACGAGTTGTATGAGCAGGCAATGGCTGAGCTTAAGTCACAGCTCGCAGAGCTACAGTAAGGGGGGAATTGTGTTATGTCAGATGTAAAAATGGTTGCAACAAGAGCGAGCTTCGGCGCAACTCTTAAGGAATTAGGCGCTAAGAGGGACGATTTTGTTGTGCTTGATGCAGACCTCGCCGCCGCTACTCAGACAGGTGTTTTCAAAAAAGAGTTTCCTGACAGATTCTATAACTGCGGTATAGCAGAGCAGAATATGGTAGGTATTGCCGCAGGTATTGCTGCTACAGGAAAAAAGGTTGTTTGCAGTTCATTTGCAATGTTTGCGGCAGGCAGAGCCTTTGAACAGGTACGAAATTCTATAGGATATCCACATCTTAATGTTATTATAGGCGCTACCCATGCAGGTATTTCTGTTGGTGAGGACGGTGCTACCCATCAGTGCTGTGAGGATATTGCGCTTATGCGTACTATTCCGGGTATGACAATTATCAACCCTGCAGATGCAACAGAAGCAAGGCTTGCGGTTGAGGCGGCTTTAGATCAGGACAGTCCGGTTTATATGAGATTCGGTAGACTTGCTGTTCCGGTTATTTTCGGCGATGATTACAAGTTTGAGATTGGCAAGGGTGTAGAGCTTAAAGAGGGTATAGATGTTACAATAGTTGCTACCGGTCTTATGGTTAATGAGGCTTTGCAGGCGTATGAAATGCTCAAAGAGGAGGGCATAAGCGCTCGCATCATTAACATTCACACAATCAAACCTTTAGATAAGGAAATAATCTTAAAAGCCGCAAAGGAAACAGGTGCTATTGTTACTGCTGAGGAGCATTCGGTTATAGGCGGTCTCGGAAGCGCTGTAAGCGAGGTTTTGGCAGAGGAATATCCTGTTCCTGTACTAAAGCTTGGTGTTTACGACGTGTTTGGACATTCTGGTCCTGCGCCAAAGCTTCTTGATGAGTTCGGTCTTAGGGCAGTAAATATTGTTGAGAAAGCAAAAAAAGCTATCGCAATGAAAAAGTGAGTTAAAAAAAGAAAGCCATTCTAAAAGAAAAATTTAGAATAGCTTTCTTTTTTATATTAAATGTTATAAAATTATTGATTCACCGCTCATTTCAGCAGGTATTTCAAGATCAAGAAGCTTGATTATAGTGGGGGAGATATCGCAAAGCTTACCACCCTCACGAAGGGTGCAATCCTTACCTATAACGGTAAAGGGAACAGGATTGGTAGTGTGTGCTGTGAAGGGGGAACCGTCAACATCAAGCATACGGTCAGCATTTCCGTGGTCAGCAGTAAGAAGCATTACACCGCCCATTTTTAGTGTAGAATCCTTTACTTTTCCAACACAAGAATCAACAGTCTCAACAGCCTTAACAGCAGCATCAAAGAAACCGGTATGTCCAACCATATCACAGTTGGCAAAGTTTAGAATAACAACATCGTATTTTCCTGTTTCAATAGCTTCGCATACCTTTTCGCAAACCTCAACTGCGCTCATTTCGGGCTGTAAATCGTAGGTTGCAACCTTGGGTGAATTTACAAGTATTCTGTCCTCACCCTCAAACATAACCTCACGTCCGCCGTTGAAGAAAAATGTCACGTGGGCGTATTTTTCGGTTTCAGCAATTCTTAGCTGAGTCATATTCTTTTTAGAAAGATACTCGCCCAAGGTATTTTCAAGTGTTTGAGGCTTGAATGCAACCTCAACATTAGGCATAGAAGCATCATACTGAGTAAAGCAAACATAGTAAACCTTTTGTCTGCCACCAACGCGTGTGAATCCGGCAAAGTCATCATCAACAAAGGTACGGGTGATTTCTCTTGCTCTATCAGGACGGAAGTTAAAGAATATTACACTATCATTAGTTTTAATTCTTTCGGTATTTGCAATAACTGTGGGGAGAATAAACTCATCAGTAATAAATTTGCCTTCCTCATCTTTTTGGGTATAAGACTCTCTAACAGCGGCAGCGGCGTCAGTAGTCTGAATACCTTCGCCGTAAACAAGAGCGGCATAGGCTTTGCTTACACGCTCCCAACGGTTGTCACGGTCCATTCCGTAGAATCTGCCCATAACGGTAGCAAGCTTTCCGCAACCTATTTCTGCAAGCTTTGCATTAAGCTGGTCAATAAAATCAGCCGCACTTGAGGGGGGAACATCACGTCCATCAAGAAGAGCGTGAATATAAACCTTTTCAAGTCCATTTTTCTTTGCAAGATCAACAAGTGCATAAAGATGCTCGTTGTGGCTATGAACACCGCCATCTGAAAGCAAGCCCATCAAATGAAGAGCACTATTATTCTTTTTGCAGTTTTCTACAGCGTTTAAGAAAGCGATATTATTAAAGAAATCACCGTCTTTAATTGCTTTTGTAATACGGGTTAATTCTTGATACACAATTCTGCCGGCACCAATATTAGTGTGACCAACTTCACTGTTACCCATCTGACCGTCAGGCAGACCAACATCCATACCTGAAGCACCAATTTGGGTTGTGGGACATTCGGCAAAAATTTTATCAAGACATGGTGTGGCAGCGGCTTCAATAGCGTTTCCATTTTTATCATCATTAAAGCCGAAGCCGTCCATAATTGTTAAAACTATAGGTTTTTTCATAAAATAAAATCTCCTATTACTTGCTTGCTGCTTTTACGATAATTGCGAAATCTTCAGCCTTAAGGGAAGCACCACCAATAAGACCACCGTCAACATTAATTTTAGCAACCAATTCGTCAGCGTTTTTAGCGTTCATAGAACCGCCGTACTGAATTGTAACGGTTTCAGCAGCATCCTTGCCGTATACCTCTGCAATAGCTTCGCGAACAAAACCATTTCCCTCATCAGCTTGCTCAGCAGTAGCGGTAACACCTGTTCCAATAGCCCATACAGGCTCGTAAGCGATGATTATATTCTTAAGCTGCTCTTTAGAAACATTTGTAAGAGCCATCTTAGTCTGGAACTTAAGAAGGGTTTCGGTATAGCCGAGCTCTCTTTGTTCAAGGGTTTCACCAACACAAACAATAGCAGTAAGACCGGCATTTACAGCAGCTAATGTGCGAAGATTAACAGTCTGGTCGGTTTCAGCAAAATATTGTCTTCTCTCGCTATGACCGATTACAACATACTTAACGCCTGATTCAACAAGCATCTGTGCAGAAATCTCACCGGTATATGCGCCTGAATCCTTGAAGTGCACATTTTCAGCACCGATTTCAATGTTGCTTCCTTCAGCGGCAGCAATAGCAGCAGGGATATCAATAAAAGGAACGCAAAGTACAACCTTGCAGTCGGCCTCTGCAACGAGGGGCTTCATTTCATTGATAAGTGCGGTGGTTTCTGCGGGGGTTTTATTCATTTTCCAATTGCCTGCAATAACAGCGGCACGAGTTGCTTTATTCATTATTATTTACTCCTTTAATTTTTGTTAAACACATAAATGCAGGGCGGAGCAATTCTGAAGAAAAGCGCCGTCCCGCAAAATTTCAACTAATTATTTATCGTTAAGTGCTGCAATACCGGGAAGTTCTTTACCCTCTAAGAATTCGAGTGAGGCACCGCCACCGGTAGAAATGTGGGTCATTTTGTCGCCATAGCCTAAGTTGTTTACAGCTGCAGCAGAATCACCACCGCCGATAACGGTTACAGCGTCTGTATCAGCAAGAGCCTTAGCAACAGCTAAAGTACCCTTTGCAAGAGTGGGGTTCTCAAATACGCCCATAGGTCCGTTCCAAACAACGGTTTTAGCAGATTTAACCTCGTTTGCATAAAGCTCAGCAGTCTTAGGTCCAATATCAAGACTTTCTCTCTCTGCCGGAATCTTGTCAGCATCAACGATTACTACATCGATAGGTGCATCAATCGGGTCAGGGAAGCTTTCAACTGTTGTGCAATCGATAGGAAGAAGAATCTTAACGCCTTTTTCCTCAGCTTTTGTCATCATATCACGGCAGTAATCAATCTTGGTTTCGTCGATAAGAGACTTACCAACAGAGTAACCCTTAGAAGCCAAGAAGGTGTATGCCATACCGCCGCCGATGATAAGGGTATCAGCCTTGGTAAGAAGATTTTCAATTACAGGAAGCTTACTGTCAACCTTAGCGCCGCCTAAGATGCAAACAAAGGGGCGAACAGGGGTTTCAACAGCGTTTCCAAGATACTTAAGCTCTTTGCCAATAAGATAACCGGCAACAGCTTCTTTAACATAAGATACAACACCAACGGTTGAGCAGTGAGCTCTGTGTGCAGTACCAAAAGCATCATTAACAAATATATCTGCCAAGGAACCAAGCTCTGCTGAGAAAGTCTCACCGTTTTTGGTTTCCTCTGCACGATAACGAGTATTCTGCAGAAGAACAACATCACCGTCATTCATAGCGGCAACGGCGGCCTTTGCGTTTTCACCAACAACATTATCATCAGCAGCAAAAACAACCTCTTTGCCGAGCTTCTCAGAGAGAGCCTTTGCTACGGGAGCTAAGGAAAGCTCAGGCTTGGGCTCGCCCTTCGGCTTGCCGAGGTGAGAGCAAAGAATAACCTTACCACCGTCAGCTATAAGCTTCTTGATTGTGGGAAGAGCTGCATTAATGCGGTTTTCATCAGTAATTACACCATTTTTAAGTGGCACATTGAAGTCACAACGTACAAGGACCTTTTTACCTTTTACATTAATGTCATCAACTGTTTTTTTGTTGAGAGCGTTCATTTGTATACTTCCTTTCAAAACAATTATTTTCTGTTATACAAGTTCAGAAAACATACATATATATTGTAACACATTTTATAAGATTTTCAACATATTTTTTGAAAATAAATGTAAAATTTATTCGGCTTCTTCCCATTTATAATTATGCAACTGTCCGAAATTTTGAAGTTCGGGATAGTTCCACTGCCTTAAAACCTCGTAAGTAGCAATCGCAACGGAGTTAGAAAGGTTAAGACTTCTTATTTCACCCTGCATAGGAATCCTTACACAGCTATCAGGATTTTTAAGCAACAATTCTTCGGGCAGACCTTTTGTTTCTTTGCCAAAAAGAAGATAGCAGTTATCAGGATAAGAAGCATCGGAATGGGTGTGAAGGGCTTTGGTTGTATAGTAAAAAAACACACCCTGATTTTTGCTGAAAAAGTCATCAAGATTTTTATAATATGTAATATCAAGATACTGCCAATAGTCAAGCCCTGCCCGTTTAAGCTTTTTGTCATCAATTGTAAAGCCCATTGGTCCAACGAGATGCAATCTCGCTCCGGTTGCTGCACAGGTTCTTGCAACATTGCCTGTGTTTTGAGGTATTTCAGGCTCTACCATTACAATATTTAATTTCATTTTAATCACCAAATATATTATATATGTAAAAAAAGTCTTGTCAAGCGGAGAATTTGCGGTTATAATGTTTGCATACTTGTTTTGGGGTGTAGATATGAAGAAGTATGATGGTGTTTTGCAAAGAGTCCGAGCAGTTGAGGAAAAACACGGTATAAAATATGCAAAAACCGACGGAAAGCTTTATATATCTCTTAAGTTTATTTATAGCGCAATCGGTGTTTGGACATTTTTTATGAACCTGTTTTTTGTCCTTGGATTTTTACTTATGTATAGCGGTACAGAGAATTTTGCTTCGGTTAAAAATTCTATTATTACTGTATCGGTTTGTACAGGTGTTATGGTTCTTGGATATGTTTTGAACTGTTTTAAGCTATATCTTGCAGGCGGTATTTTAAGTGTTGTGCCTACGGTTTTTCTAATTCCTTTATTTGGCGGAATATTAAAGGATAGCTCAGGATTTTTAGGCTTTAAGCTTTCGTTTTATTGGCGCCACCTTGGTCCTTTGGTTGCGATGGTAATTTTAATGGTGTGGCTTACTGTTATTGCGTTAAGGGCAAATATTAAAACCGATCGTCAGTATAAAAAGGTTACTGAAAATTTGTTTAGCATATATAGTGTAGGAGAAGACGCTCAGGATATGTCGGAAGAGCAGTGGGATGAGTTTTTGAGTACATATACTCCGTCTCACATAAAAAAACAGAATAAAAAGACAACGCAACCAATCGAAGAATAATATATGCCCTGCACCAAAAGGTGTGGGGCAATTTACGAGGCTAAGTATGAAGGATGATATAAAGTTAAATATAATTGCAACCGTAAAAACCGATTTTCCTACGAAATTCGGTATACCGCGTCAAAGCGGACTTGTTTCAAATCTTCGTGGAAGAATAGTATTTGAGCCAGAATACAGAGATGCTTCAGCGCTTAGGGGAATAGAGGGATATACTCATCTATGGCTTATATGGAAGTTTTCAGAAAATGTTACTGAAAAATGGTCTCCAACGGTTCGTCCACCTCGTTTGGGGGGGAATAAAAGGGTTGGTGTTTTTGCAACCCGTTCTCCGTTTAGACCTAACCCAATAGGTCTTTCTTCTGTAAAGCTTGAGGGGATTATTAATACAGAGAAGGGTACTGTGATTGAGGTTTCGGGTGTGGATTTGATGGACGGAACGCCAATTTATGACATAAAGCCGTATATTGCCTATACCGACTCTCACCCCGAAGCGTTGGGTGGATTTTCGTCTGATGTTTTTGAAAACAGTTTAGAGGTTAATCTGCCTGAGGAGCTTGCTAAGATTTTACCTGATAATGTTAAAAATACTCTACTGCAGATACTAACAAATGACCCGCGTCCCGGATATCAACAAGATGAAGAACGCGTTTATAGCTTTGAATATGCAGAATTTTCGGTAAGCTTTAAGGTTGAAAAACAAATACTTACTGTTTTAACTCTTGAGCAAATAGAAGACAGGGGACGGTTCTCTGTGTTGTACAATGCTCAGGAGAATTAATCAACAGAAAATTATTGGATAATTTTTAAATGTAAAAATGTTTTGGAATTTTAAAAGTTATCTAATGATTTAAAAGAAAAACACATAAAAAATTCCATACAAACGGAATTTCTATTCAACAAATCGTAAGAGTATGCGGTGAAAAAGGTATGGTGGGGAAATGGATAAAGCATTAACGAAGACAGGGAACTATCCCTCGTCATTAAAAAATGACCGTGTGAGAATGGCTGTTTTTGAAGGCGCAAAAACAGTTTCTTTAGATAAGTATACATATACCACAGATGATACAATAATTGTTACTCCTCAAAACTGGAGCGAAAATGGTGACGAATTCATTCGCATTTACAAAAAACCAATATCAGAATACAATAAGGATTATTTGGCAAATATACACATTAATATTAGGGGTAAAAAGAGTGAGTATAAATTCTACCCAAAATATTGGGAGCCAGGCGAATACACACTTATAGTTTTTGATGGCGGTTTGGAATTACATATAATTAGTCAATTCGATTTTACAATAACCTTGCCTGAAGCTGGACCCTATACAGTTGAGACAGATACTCTCACCGTGAATGAAGATACAATAATAGATTTTTCTGATGTTAAGCCGAAAGAGGTTGAAGGAAAGTTATTTATCGGTTGGAAAGATATTGAAGGTAATCCAGTTGAGAATAATAAGACATTTGAAGCTGGTACAATTTTTACCGCTGAATATATTGATTATAATGCAGAAAACAATGTGGATTTCGGTGTTGTAGAGATTGGAATTCTTTCTGATTTATCAACCAGTTTGAGATTTGTTGCAGAACAAAGTAATTCATTATATGAGAATTTACCAAATGCTAATGAATATGGTTTGATTGTTCTACCTTCTGAAATACTCAATGTTAATAGTTGGGCTGAGCTTACTTTAGATGGTGTTTATTATTATAACAATATTGAGTTTAATACAGAAGTAGTTAAAGCAGATAAACAATGTGAAACAAAAGATGATGCTGCAAGATATTGGGTATGTATAACTGATATTTCAGATAGTAAATATACTTGTCAGTATACTGTAAGAGGATATATTAAATATGTTGATATTAATGGTATAGAGAGAGTTCTTTATACTAAATATGTTTCTACTAATCTGTATGCAGCAGCAAAAGAAGAACTGAAAAAAGATAGCCTACCAGAAAAAACCAAACAATTAGCAGAAGAAATTGTTTGGTTTGTTAATAATCAAAATGAAGAAAAATATAGTTTGTTAAATAAAATTACCGTAGCAGGCGATTCAAATAATTTGACATCATATGTTTACCAACTCGGCGAAGGTGGAATATATGTTCGCGATGCGGAATTTGATATAGGTTTAGATAGACCTATTGTAATAACACAATTATCCGATTTGCACTTTAATTATATAAATGAAAAAGATTATCTTGAGTGGAATCCTACAGTATTATCTACTTACGATAGGCGTACATTAGGCAAGGAAAATGGTCATATTAACGCACGGAAAGTTGTTGATTATGCAAGAACATCTGATGCTGTTGTGGTTACAGGAGATGTAATGGACTATCTCTCATGGGGTAATATCGAGTTAATGTATAAAGAAATTTGGGATGTTATTCCCGATGCAATAATTGCTTTAGGAAACCATGAGTATCAACAGAGAATGCTTGGTCTTATGCCAGAGTCTCTTTCTTTAGAAAAAAGATTTGAAATATTAAAGAAAGTTTGGAAGCACAATATTAACTATTATTCTAAGGTAATAGATGGTAAAGTTATGATTATCCAAATGAATAATGGTGAAGATAAGTTCTACGAAGATCAAATCAAATCATTTGATAGAGATATACAGACAGCGAGAGAAAATGGATATTCAATTATATTATTTATGCATGAACCTGTTGCTACTGGTAACGCTGCATATCAGTCGGTAGTACCCATATTAGACGATAGTAATAAGAAATCAATAAATTTCTATGATGCTCAAGTGGGTGGAACAGGTTCAGAACAAGCAACAATAAATATAATGAACCTTATTAAGACAAGTCCTGATGTTATTAAAGGAGTTTTTAATGGACATAGACATGTTGATTGCTATACTGAAATTTCGGCATCTTACAACGGAGAAGATTATCTTATTCCTCAGTATACATCTACAGGTAATTTCTACAACAATGGTCATGTCACAAGAATAACAATTAAATAATATTATAATGCAATCAAAACCACTGGTTCAACCGGTGGTTTACCCCATTCCTAGAAGGGATAACTACTTTTGAAGCGACTAAAGGGGCTGATGTTTAGCAGATTATTACTTTTTCAGTTTTGTATTAAGTTTGCCCTCTCTATTGTAGATTCGCTCTTTTATGAAATTTCCAGTAGAACCAGAGAAAATTTGGTTTAACAATAATATGCACCGCAAAAGTATTATACTTTTGCGGTGCATATCAATTTAAAGAATAGTGGTTTTTATGATAAAAACCTTATTTCATGCTGTTTTCGTAAGATTCAATCATCTTTTTAACCATCTGTCCGCCGATAGAGCCTGCCTGCTTAGAGGTAAGGTCGCCATTGTAACCCTGCTTAAGGTTTACACCAACCTCCCTTGATGTTCCCGAGTGTTATTAAAATGCCATTAAAAAATAAATACATAGGCTAATCGAACCGCTAAAATAACACTCTCTGGGGAATAATTTAATTGATATAGAATCTTGACTATTCGTTACGAATATGATATAATTTTCGTGGTGATTGTTATGGATAGACGAATAGCAAAATTAATTGTAGGCAAGGCGGGCGGCACCGCAAGTAAGGATTCCAAAACCTATAAAGTGTCTTTGCCTTCAAAATGGGTCGCTGAACTCGGTCTTACAGATTCTAAAATGGAAATTGCATTTGACGGTGAAAGGATTATTATTTCACCGTATTTGTCTATGGACAAATTTTTGGATAACAAAAAATCGCTCGGCCATAAGCTGATGAAGCTTGAGTTTTATGACGGAGAGATTTTGTGCACTCGAATTGTTGCCGATTTTACTGACAAAACCTTGTCTGTACAAAACACAACCGAGCGCATAGTGAAGACTGCGTTTGGAAAAAATGAAGTACCGACTTGGGAGGATTTTCAAAACTTTTTGGAGGAACGTTGTGTACCAAGGAGCCGCAGCGGTATCAGAGAGTATTTGGAAACAATCGGTGTAGAAGAATATAATCCGATCGAAATAATCAAAAAAACAAGCGGCAGAATGGCCGAAGATAATCAGTGGATTAAACTGGAGGTAATACAATGACAGTTAAACTTGTAACTAATAAAAAGGTTGCCGAGACTTCTTCTAAAGGCAATCAGGAAAAATGGTTTGATAAAGAAACGAATAAATGGTATAAGCTTGATCAATTCGGTTATGAAGCACTTACCGAAACAGTTATATCCAAATTGCTTGAAAAAAGCAATATCGAGAGTTATACACCATTTTCTTTCGCACGTTACGAAATGGAACGGTTGAATGTTCACGGTAGAAACAGAACAGGTTGCTCAAGCAAAAACTTTTTGAAGGATGGCCAATCAATTATTACGCTCAGTCATTTGTTCTCCCGTCAGCTTGGCACTTCGCTCAAAGATAAGTTAGAAAAGCTTAGTAGCGACAAAAAGCGTATTCGGTATCTTGCTGAAGCGACCGCTGAGTATACAGGACTCAAAGAGTTCCCGCAGTATCTTACATTGCTTTTTGAGGTGGATGCACTGTTTCTAAATGACGATCGCCATCTTAACAACATAGCGGTAATTGAGGAAAACGGAAAATTCAAATACTGCCCGATTTTTGATAACGGAGCGGGATTACTTTCAAATGTACAGTTTTCACCAATGGATATCTCGCCGCAAGCCCTCATAAAAGATTTAGTTGCAAGACCCTTTAATACGAGTTTCACAAGGCAGATAAATACCGCAAGAAACTTATATGGTGGTGCACTTAGAATACCAAAATTCACAGCGAAAGAAATTATTGAAGTACTTGAACCAGTGCTTGAGTATTATCCTGAGCGCGATAGGGGATTGATAGCAGATAGAGTAGTAGAATGTATACTAACTAGACAAAAATTCAATGAAATTTAAAGTAAAAAAATTCCTACGGTAGAGCATCTTCTACTACATCTTGCAAATGAATCAATTCTAATTTTTCATCATTGCATAGTTCAACAAATTCTTCTGCTTTTCGTTTGCTAAAAAATATATCTTCAAAGGTATTTAATACATTTCCAAAGCTATCAAGAGCGGTGATACCATATACAGTGTATTTTTGGTTTTCCTCATCTGTTACAACATCAGTTCTAAGTATGTATTTCACTTGCAATGTTCATCATCCCTTAAGTTTTTTTGATGGTTTCTGCATAACTACTTTTGAATTTATGAAATGTTTCCAGCTTAGTTTTTGACCGCAGTTGTCACAATAACTTTGCCAATCGTTTTGTAAGAGTTTGTTACAGTAAGGACAAATAGGTATGTAAGTAGAAAGATTTTCTGGATTCTTACAGTAAACAGTATCAACACACATTGCTATTGACCGTTCTTCATTCTTTGATTTGTCATTGATTAAGAGGTCGTTAGGTTCAACTTCAAAAGCAGAGCAGATTTTTTCTAAGCTGTTTAGTGTAGGAACCTGTTTACCGCTTGTGACATTGTTGATAAATCTTCTTGAAAGGCCTGATGCTTCGGATAAAGCTTCCAATGTCATATTCCTTTCATCAATAAGCATTAAAATTTTGGTTGCCAATTCATTTGAAAACATTGTAGAAACCTCACACTTCATGTCGAAGGTAAGTTTTACATTAAAATATTTTGGAATAATTTGGTAGGAACTATAATTCTCAAAATATAGTTCCTACCCATTTTTATATTTTAAAAGGAAAAACATATACTTTACCGCATATTTAAACGACAAAAAACGAATTTTCGTGACAAAAACTCAGTATTTTTTACTAAATGCTGGAAATTGTAAAATGCAAGTGATATAATTAAATAGAAGATTTGGAGGGGATTTATTTGTTACTTTTTTATTTAAGTCTAATTGAAACTGAAGAAGATAAATCAAAATTTGAAAGACTGTATTATGATTACAGAAAATTAATGAAACATATTGCCATAGATATGCTTCACGATGAATTCTTGGCAGAAGATGCCGTTCACGAGGCATTTATCAAATTAACACGTCATATTAGCGGTGTTAATGAAGATGACCGTCACAAAACTAAGGCGTTTATCGTTATAATTGTTAAGAGTGTTTGCTTGGATATGCTTAGAAAAGATAAAAAGGATAAATCGTTCAGTTTGGAAGAAATAGATAGTATGGGTTACGTAAATGATGATTCTTTTAAAACACTTGAAGTGGAGGATGTTTATTCAGTTATAGCGTCTTTGTCGGATACATATAGAGAAATAATTGAACTTAAGGTGGTTCACAATTTATCAGATAAAGAAATTGCAGATGTTCTCAGCATAAGTAATGCGGCGGTTAGGAAAAGAATGCAACGTGCAAGAGAAATTTTAAGGAATAAGCTTGCTGAACGGGGTGAAGAATATGTTTCTGTCTAAAGACATTGATGAAAAGTTAATACAAGCGTTTCAAATTTATAATAAAAAGCTTTGTGAATCTTTGCCGACTGATGAGGAACTTAAAGATATTACATTTTCAAAAACTTTTGAAAATAAAATGCAAAAACTGATTAGGGCACAAAAGAAATCATATTTTTATTTGATTAATACTGTCGGTAAGCGAGTGGCAGTTATCATATTAACAATAATGATAAGCCTAACCGCCACCACCTTTGGTGTAAAAGCTATCAGAGAATCTGTTATCAAATTTATCACCGAAACATTTGAGAAATTCACTGCGGTATCGGTGGAGGATGAAGAACCTGTTGTGCAGAATGATATTGTTAAGGCTGTGCCGCAGTATATCCCCGAAGGATATACTTTAGAGTCGGAAGTTGATTCGGGTATATTTTATAGAATTATATATAGTAGCCAAGATAAAAATACGATTGATTATGTGCAACAGATTAATTTTGGAACATTTTATAATGTTGATACAGAAGATAATGAGTATGAAAAAATAAATATTAATTATTTTGAAGGAATTAAATATGTCAAAAATCGAATCAACACAGTAGTTTTTGCCGATGAAACTTATTTGTATACTATTCAAGGTCAAATTTCTTTTGAAGAACTGATTAAGATGGCAGAATCAATTATAACAGAATAAAAAAATTGTCACAAAATGTCGCAAACCTTCGTTTATATAATTAAGAGAACAATATCTCTATTTATATTTAAGAAAGGGGGGCGACATTTATGTTTAAAAAGATTTTGGCATTGGTTATGTGTCTTGTGCTTGTGTGTGGCACGGGATTAGTAGCAAGCGCAGAAACCGTTGATAATCAGGTTCAGCCGCGTTACAGTTATACAAGCGGAATTAGTGCAACACTCACAGAGTCAAGCGGTAAGGCAATGTGTGGCGGAAATGTTAACGGTTATAATGGCACTACAACTAAAATTGTTTTAACGATGACATTGCAGAAAAAAACTCTGCTTTGGTGGAGCAAAGTAGATGAATGGACAACAACGGCAAATACTTACTATGCTACACTCGTTAAAACCGTAGCAGTTGACAGCGGTACACACCGTGTTAAGGTTGAAGCAAAGGTTTATGCCGGAAGCAATTACGAAAATGTAGATTGTACAAGCAAAACATATACTTTCTAAATTAAAAAACAGGACTGTCTCTTTTTTGAGACAGTCCCCACATTTTTTAAAAAACAAAATATAGTCAAGGTTAGATTACATTAAATATTTTGGATGTTTTAAAGTACAAAATTTAAAAAC
Organism: Acutalibacteraceae bacterium; assembly: GCA_045658105.1. Classification (GTDB taxonomy): domain Bacteria; phylum Bacillota; class Clostridia; order Oscillospirales; family Acutalibacteraceae; genus UBA737. Next base: position 1,452 of record JAZOUK010000024.1, on the reverse strand, counting down.
AACTGAAGTTATTGAGATTTTAAAATAGGGAAAACAAAGGAGCAAATATTTTATGGCTTTATATTCAACTGATAAAACAAAATATGGAGATACATACGAGTCGGTTGTTTTAGAGCAATGGAAGACTTGTGTGGAAATGGCAAATTGCAATTCCGAAAAAAGAAATAATTCTAATAATATATTTATAACAATAAATGTTGCAATATTAGCAGTATTGGGTTTTTCGATTGAATACAAAAGTTTAATGTTGTCATTGGCCGGCATTTGTATTTGCTTTTTATGGATATATACACTTAATAGTTATAGTAAACTAAGTAAGGCAAAGTATGACATTATAAACGAAATTGAAAAACAATTACCACTATCACCTTTTTCTCACGAATGGAAAAAATTGAATAAAAATAAAAAATATATTAGATTGACATCAATTGAAAAAGTTATCCCGATTTTATTTATTGCATTATATTTCATTTCAATTTTTATTCCTGTTGTGAAAAAACTTTTTGAAATTTTTTGTCAATCTAAAGGCGGTGGGGTGTAATAAAAGTTTTTGTTTCACATAAAAAAGAAGACAAGAACTTTGCGGTTTTAGTAAAATATGTCTTAGACAAAAAAAGGATTTCATCATATCTTGATGTCTTGGATAATGAAGTGGTAAACGACGGCAAAGCACTTACCGAGCATATAAAAGAAAACTTAAATTCTTGTACAGACGTAATTGTTGTAATGAGTGAGTTGACCAAAAAATCTTGGTGGGTTCCATTCGAAATAGGAATGTCTGCTCAAAAAAATATGCCAACTGCAACTTTTTTAATATCAGATGTAGAACTTCCTGATTATTTGAGTTATTGGCCAAGATTGAAAAATTTAAATGATGTTGCTACATATGTTGATGTGCGACGCTCTTTTGAAAACAGTATATTAGAACATTACGGATTATCAAGTGCATGTAAAATTGATACACATGCTTTTTATCAAAAATTAAAACAAAAGTTGAGGTAATATTTAATGACATATAATATTTTTATTAGCCATTCGTGGGCTTACTCCGATTCATATGAAAAACTAATCAATCTTTTAAATTCAACGGATAATTTTTCTTATAAAAACTATTCTGTTCCTAAAAATGACCCTATACACAATGCAAAGTATGATTATCAACTGAAGGAAGCTATACGTAATCAAATAAAATATGCCAGTTGTGTTTTAATACTAGCGGGAGTTTATTCGACATATAGTAAGTGGATAAATATAGAAATTGAACTAGCACAAGAAATGGGCAAAAAAATTATTGCAATAGAACCTTGGGGGGCAGAAAGAACTTCAACCACGGTAAAAAATAATGCAACAGAAATTGTCAAATGGCAAGCTGCATCCATAGTGAATGCTATAAAAGGATAATAATCAAACAGAGGATTCGTGTTGATTGTTTTTAAAAGGTGATATTGCCGA
>JAZOUK010000023.1:0-10028 GCA_045658105.1 Acutalibacteraceae bacterium | reverse complement strand
AACAAAACTTCAAATATAAAGATTGTAAAGAAGAAATGGATATGGTAAACAAAGCATTCCTTGAAATCATGATTGAAGGTGATGCGAACGGACGTGGTTTCCAATATCCAATCCCAACATACTCAATCACAAGAGATTTTGATTGGTCAGAAACAGAAAACAACAAACTTTTATTTGAAATGACAGCGAAATATGGTACACCATATTTCTCAAACTACATCAATAGTGATATGGAACCAAGTGATGTCAGAAGTATGTGCTGTCGTCTGAGATTAGACCTTCGTGAGCTTCGCAAGAAATCAGGTGGTTTCTTCGGTAGTGGTGAAAGCACAGGTTCTGTGGGCGTTGTTACAATCAACATGCCAAGAATTGCATATCTTTCAAATGACGAAAGTGAATTCTACAAAAAATTAGATCGTTTAATGGATATTTCTGCTCGTTCACTTAGCATTAAGCGTCAGATTATTACAAAACTTTTAGAGGAAGGTTTGTATCCATATACAAAGAAATATCTCGGAACATTTAATAACCACTTCTCAACCATTGGTCTTGTAGGCATGAACGAGGTTGGTCTTAACGCTAAGTGGCTTAAGAAGGACCTTACCAATAAGGAAACTCAGGAATTCTCTAAGGCAGTTCTCAACCATATGCGTGAGAGACTTTCTGACTATCAGGTTGAATACGGTGACCTTTATAACCTGGAGGCTACTCCGGCTGAGTCTACTGCTTTCCGTCTTGCTAAGCATGACCTTAAGCATTATCCTGATATTATTACTGCAGGTATGGAAGAGGGTAAAACACCTTATTATACCAACTCTTCACATCTTCCTGTTGGTTATACAGAGGATATCTTTACTGCTCTTGATGTCCAGGATGAACTTCAGACCCTGTATACATCAGGTACTGTTTTCCATGCTTTCCTTGGCGAAAAGCTGCCGGATTGGAAGGCTGCTGCAACACTTGTACGCAAGATAGCAGAAAACTATAAGTTGCCTTACTATACAATGTCACCAACATATTCTGTATGTAAGAATCACGGTTATATTGCAGGCGAGGCGTACACCTGTCCTGATTGCGGCGAAAAGGCAGAGGTTTATAGCCGTATTACAGGATATTACCGTCCGGTACAAAATTGGAATGACGGTAAATCACAGGAGTATAAGGACCGTAAGGTTTATGATATTGAGAATTCTAAGCTTACTCATGAGGGTGTAGTATCTGAGGAAATTTGCAACTGCTCAGCAGAGTCTGCATCTTCTAAAGATGGTGTGTATCTTTTCACAACCGCAACCTGCCCCAACTGTAAAATAGCTTGCTCCTTGCTTGATAAGGCGGGCGTGGCTTACGAAAAGCTTCTTGCTAATGAGTATGCCGATATGGCAACCGCTTACGGCGTTAAACAGGCACCGACCTTGGTGGTTGTTGAGAACGGCGAGGTTTCAAAGTATGCAGGAGTTTCTGATATAAAGAAAATGCTTAACGCATAATCCGTAAAAGGGAAAATAATTATGTATGATATTATAATTATCGGCGGCGGTCCTGCGGGGCTCGTCGCCCCCCTCTATGCTAAGAGGGCAAATAAAAGCGTTTTGGTTATTGAAAAGGGAAGCTTTGGCGGACAGATAACATATTCACCTAAGGTGGAGAATATTCCGGGTTTTGCTGAGGTAACGGGAAATGAATTTGCCGAGAAATTGGTTGAACAGGTGCTCGGGCAAGGTGCTGATGTGGAGTGTGCCGAGGTAACGGGTATTACCGACGGTGCAGCAAAGACCGTACATACCGATAGCGGTGATTTTGAAGCAAAAGCGGTTATAATCGCAACAGGAGCAAAACACCGTATGCTGGGGCTCGGCAGGGAAGAGGAGTTTGTCGGCGAGGGAATATCCTTCTGCGCTGTATGCGACGGTGCTTTTTACGAGGGTAAAACAGTTGCAGTAATCGGCGGTGGAAACTCGGCTTTGCAAGAGGCAATTTTGCTTTCTGATTTAGCGAAAAAGGTGTATGTGATACAGAATCTTGATGTATTTACGGGAGAAAGCCGTCTTGTTGAGCAACTTTCCAAAAAGGAAAATGTTGAAATTATTCTTGGTACTGTGGTTGAAGAGATTCTGGGTGAAACCGAGCTTACAGGAATAGTGGTAAAAAACAATAACGGCGAAGAAAAAACAATTGAAATTGACGGAATGTTTGTCGCAATAGGACTTGTGCCACAGAATGAGCCGTTTAAGAATGTTATTGAGCTTAATTCGTGGGGATATGTCGAGGCGGGGGAGAACTGTGTTACGAATACTGATGGAATTTTCGTAGCTGGCGACTGTCGTTCAAAACGAATAAGACAGGTTGCCACTGCCGCATCAGACGGAGCAATAGCCGCCCTTGCAGCCTGCGACTACATAGAACAAATGTAAAATAGACTGTGTGCTTACATGTGCAACTTGCAGAGTTTACAAAAGGACAGAGCACCCCGCCCTGTCCTTTTGTAGGCGGATTAAAGGAAAAAGGTATTAATTTTAAAAAGATATTATTTATGCTTGACAAAACTGAATAAAAGGCGTATACTATTCTAAGCGCAAAGAGAAGCAATATTAAATAACGAGGTGTGGCGCAGTTGGTAGCGCACTAGTTTTGGGAACTAGATGCCGCAGGTTCGAGCCCTGTCACCTCGACCAAAATCAAAAATCCGCTGATAAAAATCGGCGGATTTTTGATTTTATCTCTTTACCAAATTATTGATAAAGAGCATAAAAAATGCAACGGTAATAGGTGAGAAAGCCTCGCCTATTACCGCCTTTTTAAACAGTTTTTCTAAATTTGTTTCGGAATCCACTTTAAAAGATGATTTTGTTCGATTTTCGTTTTATTGAAACGTTAAAAATTGTCCTTTTTTAGTGGTTTCAAACGTTTTTATATTATTACCTTAAATTTTTTCAAGCACCACAAGATAACTGCTGTAAAGCTCGCTATTAAGCACAGTGGCAAAGTCTTCGCCAGATAATACTTCCTCTTTTACAAGCTCCAAATCATTGTTCCAATCAAGCAGATAATAGCTTGCTTTCACGCCGTTTTTGCTGCAAAAACCTTTCATATTAAGTTTAACTGTTTCGGTTGGTGTTGCATCATCGTCACAAAAATGAGTAAAGATTATTGCTGCCTTGTTTTCGCTTACGGCAGCAGCGGATAATAGATTTTCGTCGTTTTCTACTGCAACGGCATTATCCAATTTGTAGAGTTCATTAAACATTTTAAAGGGGTAATATCCCTTTAAAATGTCACATACTAAATCCGAATTAAACAAGCCATTCATACGTCCCGGACGAGCGTCATAATACATAAGCATATCAATCGGAACATATGTACAAGCACACATTGTGCCGAGAATAAATGATGAACCCTTAAGATTTTTTTCCGTGCGGAGCGAGTAAATCCATGTGTCACCCTCCCAACCTCTAACATAGTTCCATTCATTATTTATGCTTTCGGTTTTTTCGAAGCCCTCTTCATCTAAAATATTACGGACTGCCTGAGCGGTTTCTGCAATAAATACAGGTTCATATGCGTAGCGATGCCAAGAGAAAAAGTCAACTACCGCGCCGCATTCCTTCATATGTTTAAGAAATTCTCTTGCGTATTCCAAATCATGGCATAATGCAGGTCCGCCAATTTTAAGATGTGGGAAGCAAGCCTTTAGGTGTTTAGAGGCAGTTGCGTAAAATTCAAAAAACTGCGCTTTAGTACCGCCCCAAGTACGCTTATTAGTAGCATCCTCAGGGTCAAGGTCGGGCTCGTTCCAGATTTCCCAATACTCAATATCATACTCAAAGCCGTTTGCCCAGCCCGCTGTATAATGTTTTATAATGTGCTCACAAATAATAGCCCACTTTTTAAAGTCCTTTGGTGGCAGGGTATTATATTTTTTAACCCAATGCTCAATACTCGCTCCGAGACGGTAAAATATTTTTGTTCCCGAATAATCTATAACCTTAAGATACTCATCTGTACAAGCAAAGTCGTAAGAATTCTCATCATAAGGGTCTGCGTCAAAGTTTGTAAAAATGAGGTTTACATCAATGATATGCGGTCCGCCATATGTAGAGTAATAGGGAGAATCGTGAGTTCTGGCATAGGGTATTCCCGCCTCAATCCACGCAGGCATATTTGTAATTCGCATGTCAGCGACAAACTTATATACCGGACCGTTATTAACCGCGTGCATAGGTTTTACCTTGCCGCAATTTTTGTTAAAATCAATAGTAATGTTTTTCATATTTTACACCTCTAGTTATAAGCCTCAGAAATTATTTTTTTAAGATATTCATTTAAATGGTGAGACATCTCCATTACAGATTGACCACTATCACCAAACTCGAGCATTTCAGCGGCAGCAGTCTTAAGAACATCCCCATGTAGCACAGGGGGAACTTGCGCTAAAGTCATAACTTCTTGCTGTTTTTAATTACTTCCAAAAAAGTAAAAAACACTTTAAATTTAATTGTATTACATTATATATAACTTAAATCTATTTGTCAATATGTTTGTTAAAAAAAAGTAACTGATAAGCGTTTTTAAATTTGTTATGACTAACAGTAATTTTATTCCTAATTTTCGCAAGAATAATATTATATACTTTTTTCACACTATTATGTGTTGTTTTCTGGATGTATATATGGTATAATTAACAAAATTAAGGAGGGTGTTTGGCATGAAAAAAATATTATCTATTTTTATTGTAGTCTTTCTATGTATCACACAGTTTACGGTTTCTGCCGAAGATGCCATAACGATTGATTTCGGCGATATAGCAGGTATAGCAGGAGATGTTGATGTTGATACATATATAAACACAACCGATTTAGCGACATTGAAAAAGATTATGCTTGATGTAAATATACCCCAGTCCGAAAAAACAGCTGATGTGAATGAAGACGGAAAAATTGATGTTTGTGATTTGGTGAAATTAAAAAAGCTACTTGCAGAGATTGGTCAATAATTATGCTGATCATGCCAAGCTCGCGGTCATTGTGGACGGTGATACCGAAAACCGCACAGTTATAGAAATAACCCCGGGAGTTGTTAAACAATATATACTTGCAAACGTGAGCGCCGGTATACATACCTTTGAGGTTATTAAGGTGAGCGAGGGCCCGTTCGGAAGTATGCAGCTTAAAAGCATTGATTTCTTATGATATTATCTTGACAACGCAACACCGTCGGATCAGGCACACCAGCTTGCCGTTCAGGATGTATTGGAAAGCTATGGGTATAAATCTGCAAAGCTTCTCGGAGCAGATCCCTCAATAGCGGGTTGTTCGGGTATAAAAACGGAAAAAGCTCCGGAAAAATTTTCGGCAGCGATTCAAAATATCTTACTTCCGAGCCTGATATAACAGTTATAGGGCTTGGAACAAATGATTCCGGAACAGATGATTCCGTACTTTCGGAAAATGTGACAGATATGCTTACTACTGTAAGACAAAAGTATCCGAACACAAAAATTGTTTGGGTTTACGGTATGATGTGGTATACTAAAGAGTCTGTTATAAAATCTGCTGTTGAAAGCTTTAACCTGACTGATAAAAACACATTTTACTGTAGTCTTCCCCGAAATAACGACGGCGGAGGCTCACACCCGACTGCCGCGGGGCACACCGCTGCAGCTAAAGTATTGGCAGAATATATTGAGGAAACAGTGTTAAATTAGAATCAGGATACGAATTTAGTTTATAGATTATAAAATGCGACAGAAGCGGAAATTTGAAGCTTCTGTCGCATTTTTAATCAGCTCTTTGTCAATAGTTAATGTGAAAAAATTAAGGAAACACAGAAGACGGTTCTCTGCGTTATGTAATTTCTTGAGTTATGTGGTTAAATTGGCCGAATACTTTTCAATCGTTTTTTCTTTTTGGCTATAACATCAGGTAGCACAAAAGCAAACGGCAAAACTGCAAAAACAAGAATAACTCCAACTATAATATCGATAATAGAATGTTGCTTTAAGAAAACGGTTGAAATGCTTATGAGAATTGTAAGTATAGTGAAAATAATTCTTGAAAGCGGTGAGCTTAATCCTTTACAGTTCCAAGATGCAAACAATACTGCAAATGAACCTACAACATGCAGCGAGGGGCAGACGTTTGTATTGGTATCAAATTCGTAAAAGCCTTTCATAAAGTCAACAAGGAAGTTATCGCGCGCAAATTCGGTTGGACGCAGAGCCTGCATATTTGGAAATAGAATAAATATCAGCGAAGAAAGTGAATAGCTTATAATGATGAAATACATAAGCTTTTTAAAGGCTTCAATATCAAAAAGTAAGGTATATATATGTATAAAAAATAAAAACAAAAACCATAAAAGATATGGAAAAACAAAAAGCTCACAAAACGGTATATAAGCATCTATAAAGCTTTCCATAGGTTTATAATCCATAATCAATACTCTTTCGAGCAGAAAAAAGATGATACCGAATAAAGGCCAATAAATCAAAAGAAATAAATGTCTGAACTGCGGGGAAGATATATTATTTAGTCGTAATTTTCTGTAATCTATCATTATTAATACCACCTTTGCTTAAGTATATTTTACCATAAACAGATTACGCATTCAATAATAAAATTTGAACAAAAAATAATTATATTTACAAAATTAAAGGAGTATGATATATTACTTAAAGAATTCGATGCGCTGAGGGAACGCATCGAGAGGTTTATATAGTACGGTTTATTATTGGAGGATGTTTATGTTAGATATTATTAAATCCATTGTGCTCGGTATTATCGAGGGAATTACAGAGTGGCTTCCTGTGAGCAGTACAGGACATATGATACTTGTTGACGAGCTGATACATCTTAATCAGTCAAAGGCATTTATGGATATGTTTCTTGTGGTTATACAGTTGGGTGCTATTTTTGCGGTTATACTGCTTTTCTGGAATAAGCTATGGCCTTTCCATTTGAAGAAAACCGAGGTTGTACCATTTTTTAAGGAGAACGGAGGAAGACTTGGCGGATTTGCCCGCTTTTGCAATAATTATGTTTTTGTTGACCGATTTATCCTTTGGTTTAAAATACTGCTTGCGAGTCTGCCTGCGGCGGTTCTAGGCATTTTGTTCGATGACCAGATAGACGCAATGCTTACGGGAAATAGCAGAGCCTTTGTTGTAGCAGGTACACTTATTCTTTATGGTATACTTTTTATAATAATAGAAAGCTTACACATAAAAGGTAAGGTTGAGGATTTAGGTGTTCTCAGCTATAGAACAGCGTTCCTTATCGGCCTTATCCAATGCTTGGCGCTGGTTCCGGGCACATCAAGAAGCGGCTCTACCATTTTGGGTGCGGTAATCTTAGGGCTCTCCCGTACGGCAGCAGCAGAATTTTCATTCTTCCTGTCAGTTCCTGCAATGGTTGGAGGAAGCGGAATAAAGGTGCTTCAATTTATTTCTGACGGTAATACATTCACGGGCAATCAAGTAGCAATACTTCTTGTTGGAATGGTGACAGCGTTTGTTGTATCGGTTTTGGCAATAAAATTCTTGCTTTCATATATCAGAAATCACGATTTCAAGATTTTTGGTTATTATCGTATTGTGTTAGGTGTAATTGTTATACTTTATTTTGCGCTCAATAAGTAAAGAAAAATAAAAAAATACTTGACCTTAGAGGTGATGTGTGATATAATACTATCACCTCTGAAAGGTTCTTTTTTTTTGTAAAGAATCATTTTGTTCGGTGTTACGGCTTATGTTGTGCGTTGCTTTTCGTATACTGCTATATGTGGTGTATGGCACGATTTCCGATGCCGGACCGAGGGAGGCGTTTACTTTTACAAATGTTTGAGTAAAAGCAAAAAATATTTCCGTAAAGCGGGAGGTGCCGTTATGAGAGTAAAAATTACACTTGCTTGCACAGAGTGTAAACAACGCAATTACAACACTATGAAAAACAAGAAAAACGATCCGGACAGGCTTGAAATGAACAAGTATTGTAGGTTCTGCAAAAAGCACACCCTACACAAGGAAACAAAGTAGGGAGGAAGGCGAATGAAAACATTAAATAAGATCTGTCAAATCTTGGCAATTGTTTTAGGTGTAGGCTCACTCGTGCTCTTCTTTACCGAGTTTGCTGAAATTGTATCAACTGCCGGAACAGCCAATCCTGTAGGTGCTCAGCTTGCTTTTGGTAGCAAGGTTGATGTTGAGGGCACTAAATATGATATGGCAAGATCGGCAGATATCCTTCTTTGCTTCTGGCTTACTGCTATTGCGGCTGTAATGAGCATATTCTCATTTAAGTCAAAGAAGCTTCGTTATGCAGCACCCGCATTTGGCGCCGGCGCAGCAATTTATATGCTCGTTATCGCTATTTCGGGCGGTTGGAAATTTGTTGATACCCGTCCTCTTAAGGGCGTAACCTCGGTGTCATTCACCCCATTCGTTTTGATTACAGCAATAGCTTTGGCCCTTTTCGCCGTAGCAGCTGTTGCATATCTTCTTATCGACGATTATATTGAGGTTTTGGCATCCAAGGGCGATAAGCTTACTATTGCTAAGAGAATCGTTCGTTTCTTCAGGGATTACAAGAGTGAGGTTCATAAAATTGTATGGCCAGGACTTAAAGATGTTGTTAAGAACACACTTATAGTTCTTATTATGTGTCTTGTAGTGGGCGTACTTATTTGGGCTGTAGACTTCGGTCTAGGTAAGCTACTTGAGCTTGTTTTGGGTATTTAATCTTTGGAGGGTAAATAATGGCTGAAACAAATGAAGCAAGATGGTATGTGGTTCATACCTATTCAGGATATGAAAACAAGGTAGCAAGCGATCTTGCAACTATGGTTGAAAGCCGCGGTATGCAGGATCTTATACAGGAGATAAAGATTCCTACCGAGATTGTTACCGAAATTAAAGAAGACAAAAAGCGCGAAATAGAACGCAAAATTTTCCCAGGTTATGTCATGATAAAGATGATAGTAACCGATGATAGTTGGTATGTTGTAAGAAATATACGCGGATGTACCGGCTTTGTGGGACCGGCTTCTAAGCCTGTTCCGCTTACTGATGAGGAGGTCGCTGCCTTAGGCGTTGAAAAGCACAGCGTTGAAGTGGGTTATAGCGAGGGTGATAATGTTAAAATTATCAGCGGTCCTCTTGAGGGCTATTCAGGCAAGGTCAAAACGGTTGATACCGCAAATAACAATGTCTGTGTGGTTCTTTCGATGTTCGGAAGAGAGACACCTGTCGAGCTTGAACTTGACCAGATTGCTCTGTCGGACGATTAAGTATGATTAGTACGCAAATGCGTATTATAGGCAGATTTCTGCCAAAGCCTCAGGCACGGGCTTTTTTAGTGCCACGGTGGGAGGGACGGAATATGACCGTTCCGCCAGGCATTGTAAAAATGCTATTACCACGAATAATGGAGGTGCAAATAAATGGCTCAGAAAATTACAGGTTACATTAAGCTTCAGATCCCTGCAGGTAAGGCAACACCGGCTCCCCCGGTTGGACCTGCTCTCGGTCAGCACGGTGTGAACATCATGGCGTTCACAAAGGAGTTTAACGAAAGAACAAAGAATGATGCAGGTCTTATCATTCCGGTTGTAATCACCGTTTATGCAGACCGTTCGTTCAGTTTTATTACAAAGACTCCGCCCGCAGCAGTTCTTATTAAGAAGGCTTGCGGTATTGAGAGTGCTTCCGGCACACCTAATAAAACAAAGGTTGCCAAAATCACCAAAGAGCAGATAAAGAAGATTGCCGAAACAAAAATGCCCGACCTTAATGCAGCAAGCATTGAGACTGCTATGAGTATGATAGCAGGTACAGCTCGCAGCATGGGCGTAGAAGTAGTCGATTAATTCTCTCTTGTGGGAGGAAAATTCCGCTTTAACCACTTATTGGGAGGTAAACAATGAAAGACGGAAAAAAGTATAATGAAAGCGCAAAGCTTATTGAAACCGGTAAGCTTTACGATGTGAACGAAGCAGTTGAGGTTGCTGTTAAAACCGGCACTGCTAAGTTTGATGAA
>JAZOUK010000022.1:0-115896 GCA_045658105.1 Acutalibacteraceae bacterium | reverse complement strand
AGGGCATTTTACAGACGAAACCCCTAAAGGGGCGCCGAAAGGTTTGCCGACTGCATTACTTTTTCGGGCTACCCCTCAAGGGGTTATTTTTATGCCTTCTTGTTCTCGCTACCCGTAAACGGGTCGATATATTCTTTCTGGCTCATTTGGTCTGCTACTTGGTCTTCGTCTAACTGATGCTTTATGTATTCCTGTATTTGCTTTTTATTTCTTCCTACTGTATCTACATAATACCCTCTTGCCCAGAAATGCCTATTTCCATACTTGTATTTCAAATTTGCATGTCTGTCGAAAATCATTAAACTACTTTTTCCTTTGAGGTATCCCATTATTTGTGATACACTGTATTTCGGTGGTATACTTACGAGCATATTCACGTGGTTTGGGCATAATTCTGCTTCTATTATCTCTACACCCTTTTGGTCGCACAATTTTCTTATAATTTTTCCTATGTCAACCTTAATTTCTCTGTATATTACTTGTCTACTCTACTCCTCGCTAAAAGCTATTTTATTCCCCCCTGTAGAACAGGGGGTTAACTTTGTCACAGACAACTTAAAAGCCTTTTTATGAGCATAAAACTCATAAAAAGGCTTTTGCTTTTTCTATTATCAGGCTTCCATTATAGCACGGAATTCCTCACCGGATATTTTTTCCTTTTCAAACAAAACCTTTGCAACCTCGTGAAGCTTAGGCATTGCGTTTTTAAGCAATTCAAGCGCCTTAGCATACTGAGTCATTACAACATTCTCAATTTCTTCATCAATAACCGATGCAGTCTTTTCAGAATAGTTTGGTGTAGAAGAGAAATCTCTACCGAGGAAGACCTCGTTATTATCGTTACCATAGGTCACAAGTCCCAAACGGTCACTCATACCAAAGCGTGTAACCATTTGACGGGCAAGTGAAGTAGCTCTGTCAATATCATTAGATGCACCTGTGCACACATCGTCCTGTGTTAGTTGTTCTGCAGCGCGTCCACCAAGCAAAGAGCAAATCTGCTCTGTCATCTGCTTTTTAGAGGTATGTCCCTTTTCCTCAGTAGGAACGTACATAGTATATCCCGCTGCCATTCCGCGACGGATAATCGAAATCTGATGAACAGGATCCTGAGTTGGCAAGAAGTAGGATACAACCGCGTGTCCTGCCTCATGGTACGATGTTACCATCTTATCCTTATCGTTCACTATATGCGACTTCTTCTCAGCACCCATAACAACCTTAATTGTTGCTTCCTCAATTTCTTCCTGAGTTATAGCCTTTTTGCCGTGACGAACAGCAAGCAATGCCGACTCATTAAGCAGATTTTCAAGGTCGGCGCCTGTAAAACCCGAAGTAGACTTAGCAATTGTAGCAAGGTTCACATCCGGTCCTAACGGCTTACCGCGTGAATGAACCTTCAAAATTTCCTCCCTGCCCTTAACATCGGGATAGTTAACCGTAATCTGACGGTCAAATCTACCGGGGCGAAGCAATGCTTTATCAAGTATATCAGGACGGTTTGTAGCCGCCATAACAATAACATCCTCGTTAGTGCCAAAGCCATCCATCTCAACAAGAAGCTGATTAAGTGTCTGTTCACGCTCATCGTGACCGCCACCAAGGCCTGCTCCCCTCTGTCTTCCCACAGCGTCAATTTCGTCAATAAATATAATTGCAGGCGATTCCTTTTTAGCTTCACCGAAAAGGTCACGCACACGCGAAGCACCCACACCAACAAACATTTCAACGAAATCAGAACCCGATATCGAGAAGAACGGCACCCCTGCCTCTCCTGCAACAGCGCGGGCAAGCAAGGTCTTACCTGTTCCGGGAGGGCCTACAAGAAGCACGCCCTTAGGAATTCTTGCACCTAAATCGTTAAACTTTTTTTGGTCTTTAAGGAAGTCAACAATCTCAGACATTTCCTCTTTTTCTTCATCAGCACCGGCAACATCCGCAAAGGTAGTTTTCTTTTTATTATCTGCCTTGCGTGCCTTTGATTTGCCGAAGCCCATTGTTTTATCGGCGCCCATAGTGGAGTTCATTCGTTTCATAAAGAAAATCCAGAACACCGCCAATATTCCTACCATAAGCAAGGTGGGAAGCAGACTCATAACCCAAGCGCCCTGACCGCCCTCAACATAGTTAAACTCTATATCCTTATCAGTGCCCTTGTTTTCCTCTTTTATTTTCCATACCGCCTCATTCACATCGTTATAGAAAATAGAGGCATCTGCCACAGTATAGCGGTATTTTTTTGCTTTATCCTTATCCTTTTCCTTGTCATCACGCTTTACATAGGTAATTTCACCGCTGTAAAGATTTAACTCAAATTCCGAAATTTCATTGTTTTTTATCATCGAAACCAATTCGGAATACTTCATTTCAGCGGTATTTTTCGTGAGATAGGAAACCCCTAACATTGAAATAATAAGCACAATAGGAATTCCTAAATACAGTAAAATATTCTTTAAATTTTTCTTCAAAACTTAATAACTCCCTTTCTTTTGTGATACACAATTTATGAGTAAACCTCAGGAGAAAGCACACCGACAAAAGGTAAATTTCTATATTTTTCATCGTAGTCAAGTCCGTAACCGACTACAAATTCATCCGGAACAACCTTGCCTACATAATCAGCAACAATATCTGCCTGACGGTTTGCAGGCTTATCAAGCAAGGTGCAAACCTTGATACTTCTTGCATGGCGATCAAGCAGAACCTTTTTAAGATATGAAAGGGTTATACCCGAATCAAGAATATCCTCAACCAAAAGAATATCACAGTCCTCAGGGTTAATATCGAGGTCCTTTTTAAACTTAACAACGCCTGTTGTTTTTGTACCGCTGTAAGAGGAAACAGACATAAAATCAATTTCACAGTCACAGGTAATATTTCTTAAAAGATCAGCCATAAATACAACCGCACCTTTAAGTACACTTACAAGCAACAGATTTCTACCCTCATAATCTTTAGAAATCTGTTCGCCCAATCTTTTACATATTTCTTTAAGTTCATCTTCTGAAATAAGAACCTTTGCAATATCGTCCTGCATTTTTATCTCTCCTCAACCGAAATTTTTAAAATCCGTTTACTCTTATTGCATACGTTGCAACGCTCTGCCACACCGATTCCGTGTATCCAGATTACACCCTTATCATCAGCAATAACAGGTATTACTTCTCTATCCCTTACAGGGATTTTATTTTCACTAAAGATTCGGTTTAATGTCTTTGTACAACCTCGGTTTCTCAATCTGATTTTATCACCGCTCTGTTTAGTTCTCAAAACCGATTTTCCTATAATTTTATCACAATCCAAAGAATTATTTAATAACAAATTATTAATTTTTTTATTTTCCTCAATGAAAGAAATATCAACTTCGGTTATATCGACAATAAATTCTTTTGGTTTTTGTTCATTCTCACCGTTCCGGAGAATTTTAAGGTATCCGTTTTCAATCACCGCAGTACATAATGAGGGCAAGTGGATTTGACCGCCTTTATGGACAATTTTTAAAACCGACTCAATATGAACAAGCTCAGTATCACATTGCGGAAACATATTTTCAATAAATCGTTTTACAACCCTTTTTGCAACTGCAGGCGAAAGCTCACCAAGGCTACCCACCCTCAAACGGTTCTCCACTGTATTCTCAGTTAAATATTCCTCTACCATAGACGAAATATACTCGCTATCCTCTTTAAGCAAGGATGCAGTTCTCTGCACCGCCTTTTCAACCGATGGATTCAGCGTCTTTAAAACAGGAATTATATTATGCCTTATTTTATTTCTTGTATAGTCATCCGAAAGATTTGTACTGTCAGTCACAAAAGGGATTCCCTTTTTGCTACAGTATTCCTCAATATTTTCCCTCGTACAGAAAATAAGCGGACGGATAAAGATATCTCTTTTAGGCGGAATACCGCAAAGACCATCTGGCCCTGTGCCTCGGCTTAAATTAAAGATAACTGTTTCAAGATTATCGCTTGATGTATGCGCCGTAGCAATAACACCTTCATTTATTTTACTAAAAAATTCATATCTGAGCTTTCTTGCGGCAAGTTCTATACTGATACTGTTTTTCCTAGCATAGAGAGGTACATCAGCCCTTCCAACAGCAAGCTCAATACCTGCCTTGTCGCATTGTTCTTTAACAAATTGCTCGTCACTGTCAGCCTCTGCGCCGCGAATCATATGGTTAAAATGAGCCGCCTTGACGGTAATTCCTAATCTTTTCTTAAGTGAAAGCAATGAGAATAGCAGAGCCATAGAGTCTGCGCCGCCCGACAACGCTACAGTAACACACTTAACATCCTGCGGAAGCATTGAATACTGTTGAATAGCATCAATAATAAGCTTTTCCATCATCTAAACACATCCACAGAGGTAAATCTTGTATACTGACCGTCCCAATGCAAATTAACCGTTCCAACATCACCGTGACGGTTCTTAGCTACTATACATTCTGCCTTATTCGGGTCGCCCTTATCCTCGTCTGCATCCTTTTCACTATCATAATACTTTTCTCTATAAAGGAATAGCACTATGTCAGCATCCTGCTCGATTGAACCTGAATCTCTAAGGTCAGAAAGTGCAGGCTTATGCGACTTACCCTTAACCTCAGTGCCACGCGAAAGCTGTGCGCAGGCAATAACAGGAACCTTAAGCTCCTTTGCCATAATTTTAAGATTACGGGTAATCTCAGAAACCTCTTGAACCCTATTATCGGTAGCCTTCGCCGATTTCATAAGACCAAGGTAGTCGATAACCACAAGGTCAGGAGCCGGCTTCATTCTTCTCAGCTTAGCCTTCATTTCGGGAACAGTTATTGTAGAGGTTTCGTCGAAATAAATGTTTGCCTTTGAAAGATTCTCTCCCGCCTGAGCAAGACGCGCCCACTCACCCTCGTCAAGCTCGCCTGTACGAAGCTTTTCGCTCTTTATACCGGCTTCACTCGAAAGCATACGCTGAGCTAACTGGTCACGAGTCATCTCAAGTGAGAAGAAGCAAACTGTTCTTCCTGTGTCAACCGCAACATTTCTTACAATATTAAGCGCAAACGAGGTTTTACCCATACCCGGACGGGCACCCAAAATAATCAAATCCGACTTATTAAGACCTGTTATCATCTTATCAAGCGCACCAATCCCGCTAGGAATACCAACATAATCCGCTCTCGTTTCAGGGTCAGCCATTTTGGTTAGGCGGTCATAAGTTTCGTTTTCAATTACCGACTTAATATGAGTAAGACCGCTTAATTCCCTACCCTGACGAATTTCATAAATCCTTTGCTCTGCAGAGTCAAGCAGGAGTCCTGAATCAAGGGTATTTTCGTTTACATCCTTTATAATATCCTGAGCCGCCGTCATAAGCGAACGGGCATAATAGCGTTCCCTTACAATCGCCACATATGTAAGCACATTTGCGGCAGAGGGCACTATTTGAACAAGCTGTGTAAGGTAAGCCTTACCGCCTGCTTCATCATAAACCCCGTTCTTCTTAAGCTTTTCGAGCAATGTTACAAAATCAATAGTCTGGCTAAGCTCATACATAGATGACATAGCCGCATAAATTTCTTTATGCTGAGGCAGATAAAAATAATCAGTTTTCATCTGCACAGCTATCTCATTCAGACACTTTGGGTCAATAAGCACCGCGCCCAACAGCGACTGCTCTGCCTCAACAGAATAAGGCAGTCTTACTCCGTCAAGGTTATAAATAAGCTTTTCGTCATTCATACTTTTTCAAATCCTTTTACACCTATCGGCGCACAAATTATTCTGTAACGCTTACAGTTACCTTTGCGATAATACCCTGATATAGCTTAATCTCAGCAGTATAATCACCGAAATTCTTTATATCTGCAACGCTCATCTTCTTACGGTCTATTTCAACACCTAAACTTTTCTGAATTTCTGCAGCAATTTCCTTAGATGTAACCGAACCGAAAAGTCTGCCTGCAGAGCCTGCCTTAGCCTTTATTACAACTGTTTTTCCCTCAAGAAGCGCAGCAGTCTTTTTGGCGGCATTAATTTCTTCTTGTTTATGATGAGCCTTTGCTTCCTCCCTATTTTTAAGCTCATTTAAAGCAGCGTTATCTGCCTCTATCGCAAACTTTTTAGGAAAAAGAAAATTACGGGCATAACCATCCGACACATTACACAGTTCACCCTTTTTACCGTGACCTTTAACATCTGCTAATAATACAACCTTCATTTTATTATTTCTCCTCGTTTGAATCTAAACTTCCATTATTACGGGAAGTATCATAGGACTGCGTTTGGTTTTTATGAATAGGAACTTTGAAACCGCATCCTTTATTCGAGTTTTGGTGGTATTCCAATCCCTGATATTTTGCATATAGCACCGCTCAAGCACATCGCACACAAGCTCAGTTATCTCTCGCATAAGTTCCTCTGACTCTTTTACATAAACAAAGCCTCTCGATACCACATCAGGTCCTGAAACAACCTCACGGGTTACTCGGTCAATTGAAACGGCAACAACAATTATACCGTCATCCGACAAATGCTTACGGTCTCTTAAAACAATGCTTCCCACATCGCCTACGCCAAGACCATCAACCAAGATTCTGCCTGCCGCAACAGTTTCGTTGCATACCATTTTTTCGTCACTTACCTCAATTACCGAGCCGTTTGTAGCAATCAACACATTATCTTCGGGGATACCCATTTGTGAAGCCAACATTGAATGTTTCATAAGGTGCTTTTGCTCACCGTGAAGCGGTATAATATATTTTGGCTTCACAATGCTCATCATAAGCTTTAATTCTTCCTGACAGGCGTGACCCGAAACATGAACATCATACATACGCTCATACACAACATCAGCACCACTCTTCATAAGCTCGTTAATAACCTTACTTACAAGTTTTTCATTACCGGGGATAGGTGTGGCTGATATTATAATCATATCACCCGGAATAATATCTATTTGACGATGCTCAGAAAATGCTATTCGATGAAGTGCTGAAAGTGGCTCTCCCTGACTTCCGGTTGTTACAACAACAATATTGCCAGGCTCATAATTCCTTATATCGGCAACATCAATAAGAACATTATCAGGTACATTTAGATAACCTAAATCAGATGCTACATTTACAACATTAAGCATACTTCTGCCTGAAACCGCAACCTTTCTATTGCAGTTAGACGCTTCATCTATTATCTGCTGTATTCTGTGAATGTTTGAAGAGAAAGTAGCTACAATTATTCTTCTGCCGTCTGCCTTTTTAAAGAGATTTGAAAGAGAATCGCCCACAACCTTTTCGGACGGTGTATAGCCCGGTCTTTCTGCATTTGTTGAATCCGAAAGAAGCGCTAAAACTCTATTTTTACCGTATTCAGCAAATCTTCCGATATCTATAACATAATCGTCTATCGGTGTTGTATCAATCTTAAAATCTCCTGTATGCACAACCGTACCGGCAGGACTTGTTATCGCAAAGCCCACAGCATCGGGAATCGAGTGGTTTACATGTATAAATTCTATTGTAAATTTACCTAATTTAACCTTTTCACCCGGTTTTACTGTATTAAGTTTAGCATCTGCTAAGAGCTTATGCTCTTTAAGCTTACCCTCTATTAGACCCACTGTAAGTCTTGTAGCATAAATGGGTAGATTAAAATTTCTCAATAAATACGGTATTGCGCCTATGTGGTCCTCGTGTCCGTGAGTTACCACAAGTCCCTTTATTTTATCCTTATTTTCAAGTATATAGGTAAAATCAGGAATTACTATATCTATACCCGGCATTTCCTCGTCAGGAAATGACATTCCGCAGTCAACAATAAACATATCCCCATCATACTCATATAGAGTTATGTTTTTACCTATCTCTCCCAAACCGCCCAAGGGAATAATCTTTACCGGCTTTTTAGGTAGCTTTGGTTGATTATAATTACGCCTTTGCGGTCTCGCAACCTGATTATCGATAGAGTTAAACGAATCGCTGTCATAAGATTTTTTTGCGTATCCGCCCTTATAATTATCATATCTTTTTTTCTTAGTATAATTTTTCTTCGGTTTTCCACCCTCCCTTTCATTAGATTTTTTATTTTTCGGTGTTTGACTCATTTAATTTTTTTGCCTCCAGATATATATTTTTAAAAAATATGCCTCACACCCAAGACATATACATTTTTATTTTAAATAGAGATAATATGACCGTTTGGCAACAATATCCCATATTGTATATATTTTACAATTTATAAGTCTTTATGTCAAGTAAATAAAAAATAATTTTAAATAAATTATACCCACAATTTTATATTAATAATCACTTGTTTGTTTTGAGTTTTTATTCCCACGGTTTTTCTTGACAGTTTCTTAACAACATTATATAATAAACCAAAACCGTTTTGGAGATATACCTATGAAATCAAAAATAACAGTCATAGATTTTGACCACAGAAGCAGAAAGCTCATATGCTCAATCTTAAAGGAATTTTATGAAATAGATTCCACGCAAAGTTTTAGCGAGGGATATTCTGTTATAGTGGAAAATCATCCCGACATAATAATAATCGACCCCCTTTTCCCCGAAAAGGAAGGCGCTGAACTAATAAAAAAGGTGCGTGAGTGGAGTGACTGTCAAATAATAGCTGTTTCCTCAAACACCACAGAGCGCGCCGTTATTGATGCCTTTGGGGCGGGAGCAGACGATTTTATTAGAAAGCCTTTTTTCTCCTCTGAGCTTAAAGCGCGTGTAGATGTCCTCTCAGCAAGACATACTGCGCTTGAAGAAGCTAAAGGCGCAAGCGCAGAGCTTTTATATATTTTCGGATCACTTTCGCTACAATATGATAACCGCAGAGTTACTGTTGACGGCACACCGATACATCTCACCAAAAATGAATTTAAAATACTTTCTCTCCTGTGCCGACATTCGGGCAAGGTTCTAACCTACGAATATATTATTAAATCGATATGGGGACCGCGAACAGGTACTAACACAGGTATTTTGCGTGTTAATATTGCAAATCTAAGGAAAAAAATTGAAAAAGATCCGCTTTCCCCACAATATATCCTCACAGAAAATGGTGTTGGCTATTTAGTAAACGAAAGCGGATCAAAAAACAGTTTATAGTTTTATTCTATATTATATTTTAAATTGGCAGATTGACGAAACGAAATTCCATCACCGTTTGCAACTATAATATGGTCGTACAGATTTATATCAACCGTCATAAGTGCTCTTTTTATTTTTTCCGTCATATCAATATCGCTTTTGCTTGGCAAAGCCGAACCATTTGGGTGATTATGCGATATTACTACATTTACGGCGTCACGCTTCATAACAATTTCGAGTATTTCTCTCGTTGACACTCCAACCGATGAAACATCACCGTGATTCACAACATCAAAGCCTAAAAACTTTCCGTTTGCACTAAGCGATGTTACTGCAAAAACCTCTTCGGTATAACTCATATGCTTATTTAGTATAAAATTAAAAATTTTAGTATCAGAACTGAGAACACCATTGTTTCTTTCTAAAAACTTTCTACTGCCGTAATGTCTTACAAGATGGCTTATCAGTTTTATAAGTGCTACAGAATTGTCACCTATACCGTCAATCTTTTTAAGCTCGCTCGGTTTAGCATCAATAACCTGAGTAAGAGTACCAAAACGGTTAAGTAAGATATGTGCAATCTCGTTAGTATCCTTTCGGGGTATACTGTAAAACAAAAGCATTTCCAAAATCTTATGTTCAGGTGTATGCTCGGTAAACCCGTCCGAGAGAAAGCTGTTTCGTACCCTCTCGCGATGCTTCTTATGTATATCTTTAGCCATCAGGTTGTCTCCTAAAAATTATAATCCATTTTATTATATCCTATTTTTTTCACAATTTCAAGTACTAAGAAAGGAAGCTCCCCAAATATGAAAGAATTTTCCGTAACAAAGAATGATGCAAACCTCCGCCTTGATAAGTTCATTACTAAGGTTTGCCCCACGTTACCTTCTTCGCTTATGTTCAAGTATATAAGAACCAAGCGTATAAAGGTAAATGGAAAGCGTGCTGAGATTAGTACAAGGCTTAATGCAGGAGATGTTGTTTCCGCCTATATAAATGATGAATTCTTTGTAAAACTAAAGCCTACATACGATTTTATTTCAGCGCCCGCAAAGCTTGACATAGTATACGAGGACGAAAATATTATCCTTGCAGACAAAAAGCAAGGCTTACTTGTTCATCCCGATAAAAATGAATACACCAACACCCTTATTGCACGAATTCAGCATTATATGTATGATAAGGGAGAGTATGACCCTGAGGACGAAAACAGCTTTCGTCCCGCCCTTGCCAACCGAATAGACCGAAACACAGGAGGAATAGTGATTGCTGCAAAAAATGCCGAAGCACTACGCATACTTTGCGACAAAATAAAAAACCGTGAGCTTGACAAGCGTTATCTTGCCGTTATTCACGGTGTTCCTAAGAAAAAATCAGCACTTCTTGAGGGATTTCTCGAAAAGAATGAGGATAAAAATCGGGTTTATATGTCAACCAAACGCAAGGGAGATAATTCTAAAACGGTTAAAACAAAGTACAATGTTCTTGATAGCAAAAACGGCCTTTCTCTTGTAGAAATAGAATTGCTCACGGGCAGAACACATCAAATACGCGCCCATATGGCATCAATCGGTCATCCGCTTTTAGGTGAAGGAAAATACCAACGTTCTAACGATAAAAAAGCAGGTTTTGACAAACAGGCGTTATATTCCTATAGCCTTGCCTTTGATTTCAAGACCGATGCCGGAATCCTAAATTATCTTAACGGAAAGCGTTTTACCGTAAAAAAAGTGTGGTTTGCAGAAGAACTGTTCGGCAAAGGATATGAAAAATTATTAAAAAATTAATTTAAGTAAAAATGAATGCGGAAGAAATTTCTTCCGCATTCATTTTTATACTCTAAAATATTACTGCTTTTTAAATACAATGATTTCACTCTTATAGTGTTTGGAATTTTCAAATAACAGTCCTTTGTTCATAAGCCAATCACCGCTATACTCAAACTCATCCGAACGGTAAATAGCATTGCTTTCAAGTGCACTTAGCTTAATATATTCTCCCTGACAGTTTGCAGTAGCAACGCGGCTATCAATACAAACCACAACCGTGTTCTTATCAGCAGAAATAAACTGAATTACCGAAAGATCTGACTCGAAAGGTGATCGAAGTCTATAACAGTCACCAAAATGGAAAACACTTTGAAGTTCTCTGTACTTAACCACTGCTTCCTTGGCTATATTAAGCTCAGCATCAGTACAAGTATTAAGGTCAAGCTCAAAGCCAAACTGACCCGGCATAGCTACATTACAACGCATAGAAAACGGTGTAGTTCTTGCTACTTGATGATTAGGACAAGCAGAGACATGAGCACCCATAGAAGAATATGGATAAACTATACTTGTTCCGTATTGTATCTTAAGTCTATCAATTGCATCGCTATTATCACTTGTCCAAGTCTGAGGCATATAATAAAGGATTCCCGGATCAAAACGGCCACCGCCACTTGCACAACCTTCAAATAGAACATTGGGGAAGCTTTGTGTTATACTTTCAAGCACATAATATAGTCCAAGCATATATCGGTGCATAACCTCACCCTGTTTTTCTGCTGGTAGTAACGCAGATCCAACTTCGGTCATATAGCGATTCATATCCCATTTTACATATTCAATATTCGCTTTTTTTAGAATAGAAGATACTGCATTTATTATATAGTCGCACACATCCTTGCGCGAAAGGTCAAGTGTATACTGATTTCTTGTTTGAGAACCTTCCCTACCCTTAGTATGTATTATCCAATCGGGATGTGCTCTAAAAAGGTCGCTGTCAGGATTAACCATCTCAGGCTCAAACCAAAGACCAAACCTCATACCGAGAGAATTCACCTTGTCTGCCAAACCATTTATTCCTTCCGGTAAACGGTCGGGATTTTCAACCCAGTCACCAAGACCTGCTGTATCGTTAGTACGCTTTCCAAACCAACCATCATCCAAAACCATTGTATCAATACCAATTTCAGATGCCTTTTTGGCTATATTAACTATTTTTTCTACACTAAAATCAAAATATGTAGCTTCCCAATTGTTTATAAGAACAAAACGGTCTGTATCTCTATACTTGCCTCTACAAAGGCGCGAACGGTAAAGTCTGTGATAAATTCTTGACATTCCGCCCAAGCCTTCAGGAGAATAAACAAGTACCGTTTCAGGGGTTTGGAAGCTTTCACCCGATTCTAAAATATACTCAAACCCAAATGGATTTATACCAATATATGCTCTTGTACAATTAAAAGCGTTCATTTCAGCTCCAGCCGTAAAGTTTCCGCTATAAACAAGGTTCATTCCATATGCATCACCATAATTTTCGGTTGTATTTTTATTGCAAATTGCAATAAAAGGATTATGCCTTGCACTACTTACACCTACACGGCTTTCAACATTTTGATTTCCGTGCACAATGCCCCTACGGTTTATAAATCTTTCTCTTGCCCATGTTCCGTCAAGTGTTATAAGATCTAAGCCTTCGTTTCCATAAAAATCCACCGATGCGCTAAGTGCGGTATTAAGAACAAAGCGCTCACCGTTATTTACTATCTTTACGCTACGGGTAATAGCATCAAAATCCTCAAAAACGGTATAGCTTAAATACACATTTAAAGACTTAAGCTCATCAAAAAGATGAATTGTAAGGGTTTCTACCGTATCATTTTCTTCACAATAGGTGGCAGGAAGTCCTTCAAGCGGTGCCTTACCGGATGTTATTTCATAACCTTTATAAGAAAGCTTTGTAATACGGCTACCGTCACTGTAAATTGCACCAAAAGCAGGCAAACGGGTATCAGCACTGCCAAAGGTTGAATACTCTAAAGGCATAGTGTCGGTAGTGTAACCGTCTAAGTCAATAGCAGAAAGAGTTCTATGAGAAAATGCCTTGCAAAAATCGTTTTTAATACTGTGAGAAATCTTCTTTCCCCAATAAAGGTGAATTAATACCTTATCTTGAAAAACGCCAAAAGCATATGTTGTTTTATTTGTTTCAAGATAAAAAACTTGCTCTTTTGAATCATAAATTATCATACTTTTTCCTCTTTTCAAAAAATTATTTAATCCTTACTGAAATCCTCAAGTATTAAACCTGCATTTCTTTCAATTGCCCAATTAATGTTCCATTCGCTTGTAAATATAAGCAAATCATTTCCTTTAAAATCCTGTACCCACTTTGTATCAGAGGTAAGATTAAGCTTTTTAATATCAATATCCTTATTTTTCACCCAACGGATAAACTGATAAGGGAGATTATTTCTTATAACATCAACATTGTATTCATTTTTAAGACGATGCTCCAACACTTCAAACTGAAGCACGCCTACAACACCGACTATAACTCTCTCCATACCTGTGTTCGGGTCGTGGAAAATCTGAATTGCACCCTCTTGGGCAATCTGCTCAACACCCTTTACAAACTGCTTACGCTTAAGACTGTCTTTTTGCTCAATAACCGCAAAATGCTCAGGTGCAAAGGTCGGTATGCCTTCAAATTCCACCTTTCTTTTTTGCGAGCAGACAGTATCGCCTATTGAATAGATTCCAGGGTCAAAAACGCCGATTATATCGCCTGCATATGCCTCGTTTATTACCTGACGCTCCTCTGCCATCATCTGCTGAGGCTGTGAAAGACGAACTGGTTTTCCTGCCTGAACATGGAAATAATCAGCACCTCTCTCAAATTTACCCGAGCAAATACGGAAAAAGGTTATGCGGTCTCTATGATTCTTATTCATATTGGCTTGAATTTTAAAAGCAAAGGCCGAAAATTCCTCGTCAAAAGGACTCACAATCTCATCACCAGACCTTCTTGGTAACGGCGAGGTAGTCATTTTAAGGAAATTTTCAAGGAATGGCTCAATACCAAAGTTTGTAAGTGCTGAGCCAAAAAAAACGGGTGTTAACTCACCGCAACGAACCTTTTCAATATCAAATTCAAAGCTTGCACCGTCAAGAAGCTCTATTTGATCAACAAGCTCGGCGCGCTGATACTCACCAATAAGCTCGTCAAGCTTAGCTATATCTGTAATATCACAGGGTGTAGGCTTAATTCTTTCCTGACCTCTGTGAAGCTCGCTGAAGCTTAAGATCTCCCTCTTGTCACGGTCAAAAACGCCCTTAAAATCCACACCGCAACCAATTGGCCAGTTTACAGGATATGTTCCTATACCAAATTCCTTTTCAAGTTCATCAAGAAGCTCAAATGGGTCTCTCGCCTCACGGTCAAGCTTGTTTATAAATGTGAAAATCGGTATATGTCGCATAGCGCAAACCTTAAATAGCTTTCTCGTTTGGGTTTCTATACCCTTTGCCGCATCAATAACCATTACCACGCTATCTGCCGCCATAAGAGTACGGTATGTGTCCTCTGAGAAGTCCTGATGTCCCGGTGTATCAAGAATATTAATGCAGTAACCATCATACTCAAACTGCATTACAGAAGAGGTAATAGAAATACCTCTCTGTTTTTCAAGTTCCATCCAGTCACTTACCGCGTGCTTTGCAGTTGCTTTTCCCTTTACCGAGCCCGCCGTTTGAATTGCGCCGCCGTATAGAAGAAATTTTTCTGTAAGAGTAGTTTTACCGGCGTCAGGGTGCGAAATAATCGCAAATGTACGCCGTCTTTCAATCTCGTGCTTTAAATTTGCCACGAATATATGCCCCTTTTATAAATTAAATAACTTATTTAGTTTATCATATAATTGTTATTTTTTCAAGTATTTATACCATATATTCCCTGATTTCCTCATCAGATAGCCTAATAAGCTTTATTTCTTCATTTTTTCTTTCTATACACACCGAAATAATATAATTTTCTGTTTCAAAAACCGAAAAATTAGAACATTGTTCTGCCTTTGTCACATCAAAACTATTAAGCGGGATTTGAAATCCCTTACCCTGCCACTTTATAAAAGCTTCCTTTTTTGTCCAGATGCTAAAAAAATCACGATTCGTTTTTATTTTTTCCCTTTCGGCTGTTGTAAAAAATCGTTTGGCTACTGAATCTTTATATTTTCTTATATATTCTGCATCTATCCCAACAGGCATATCAGAAATAGCTACTGCTACCAATAAATTTGAATGAGTAATATTAAAATGAGCTCCACTTAAATCCTTAAAATAAGGCTTTCCAAAGTCGTCAACGGCTATTTCAGGCAAATTAGAAGCCATTCCAATCCATTTTACACAAATATTACGCGCTATTAACCTACCATAATTTGAACAACGATTTTTCTGATATGATTTTTCTGTTTCTTGATAGCATAACCGCCCAAACATATCTTCTTCCCATTCTTCTGCTTTTGGGGGCAAAATATAATAATAAACCTCTGTCATTACAAACTCCGTAAATATTCATTTAGATAATTAAGTACCCGTTTTTTATCTGCCGACCAAAGCGGTGCCACAAGCTCTTTTTTGGCACCGTCACCTGTTATTCTGTGCACTACCGTACCGCTAGGCAAAATCTCAATACATCTTTTAAGGATTTTAGCATATTCCTCAAGGGAAAGACATTCAAAATCGCCATTTGAATAATCCTTTTCAAGGTCGGTATTTTTTAAAACATACAGCATATGAAATTTAACACCGTCTGTCCCTGCCAACACCGCTTGTCTCACCGTTTCAGTAATATCATTTTCGGTTTCGTGAGGTAGCCCTATGATAATATGTGTCACAACATCTATTCCGGATGATTTAAGCCTTTTAACCGCATCAAAATACGCATGATTACTGTAGCCTCTGCGTATATATTCAACTGTTTCAGGCTTTACAGTTTGAAGTCCAAGCTCAATGCTCACAGGCTTAATTGCGTTTATCTCCCTCAGAAGCTCTATAACCTCATCGGGAAGACAATCAGGTCTTGTGCCTATGGCTAAGCCCACTATATAATCGGGTCTTATTGCTTTATAGTATAAATCTTTAAGCTTTTCTATCGGCGCATAGGTTGCAGTAAAAGACTGAAAATATGCTATATACTTTCCCGATTTATTCTTTGCCTCTACCCTTTTCTTTGCATTTTCGAGCTGTAAAAGAATATCTGTTCCGTTCTCTGCAAACTCTCCGCTGCCTGAAGAAGAGCAGAATATGCAGCCGCCTGTTCCTAATGTTCCGTCTCTATTTGGACAGGTAAATCCGCCGTCTAAGGACAGTCTGTATACCTTACAACCGAACTTTTCTTTATAAAACTCATTCGTTGTTTTATACATCAGTTTTTTTACTGCAAACAAAGCCAATAAGCGAGAGTATTTTCCCGAACTTTGCACAATTGAATCTTCGCATTAATTGCCGATTAATCATTTAATCTCAACCCTTTGGTAAAATATATATTAAGTTTATCACATTGATACTTTTTCTGTCAAGTGACAAGACGCTTAAAACCAAAATGAACCCATTGTTTAATCGTTTTTATTTTATATCATATAAATCCTCGAAAGGAATTTCGTTTTTGGTCATATTAATAAGCTTATGCACACAGTCAAGCTTTTCAACCTTGCCCGTAAGCTGAATATAGCGCTCCTCAAGGCGGTCATAATAGATTACTGTTATGACCGCCCCGTTATACACAGAATGTAGCTTTAAATCAAGCTCTGTGGCGCTATCCTCCGAAAGCTCTCTTTTAGGTTCTTTAAGTCTTTCTTTTTGTGCAAGAGCTTCATCGAGCCCCTTGAGCGCAGAAAAAGGAGCGAAAATTTTTGCCCGTTCTGATACGGGCATTTTTTTCTTAGGTTTCGTTTTCGCCACTTTTGTGACCTCCAATCTGACGGTTCCTTTCCATTCCTGTTGCATTTTCTTTTAAGCTTGTGCCTTTAATTATAGCGTTTTTACCGAACCTTTTTTTAATTTTAAGCATAGTAGTTTGAATTGCTTTATTATTTTCTGCAAGCGTAAAGGAATTGAACATATCAAGCTGAACTGTTCCTGTATCCGCGCTCACTCGGTTACAGGTGATATTAATTCTTCTTACGGGATATTTAGAATCTACAATTCTCCTGTAAAGATTAACCGCCGCAGGTATTAACAGATAATCTGCATTGGTTTTTATATCTACCGATGCGCTTCCCCTTGCAGGACTAATATCAAGCTTATTTGAATATCCCACATACATAGTAATTGAATCGGTAACAACTCCTCTTTCAAATAGCTCAAGACATAATGCATCCATCATTTCGCGTACTATAATTTCGCCGTCCTCAAAGTTGTAATCGCACATAAGCACCTGACCGCTTGTAATACAGTTGGTTTTTGCGCTATAAGATTTTATATCCTCAATTGCAGTAGGTTCCCTGCCCCACGCGTGGTCAATTAAAAGCTCAGCATCAATACCAAATAACTTATAAAGCACCTCCTCAGGTGCTTTTGCTATATCCTCCATAGTGAAAATACCTCTGCTTTCAAGCCTTTCGGCGGTACCCTTGCCTATACGCCAAAAATCAGTAAGCGGTCTGTGATGCCACATCTGCTCAATAAAGCTTTCTTCGTTAAGCTCACCAATAAAATCATCTGCGTTCTTTGCGGTAATATCAAGCGCAACTTTTGCAAGATAAAGGTTAGTTCCTATTCCACAGGTAGCTCTTATGCCGACACACTCATATACTCTGCCCATAATTTTTTGAGCAAGTTCACGCGCTGTGAGCTTATATGTGGGAAGATAATGCGTAACATCTATAAACACCTCATCAATAGAGTAGGTATGTATGTCGTCCTTGGAAACAAACTCAAGATATATACCATAAATTTCGGCGGCATAATCAATATATTTTTGCATCCTCGGCGGAGCAGTTATATAATCAATCCCATCAGGGATTTCAAACACTCTGCAGCGGTTTTTCACCCCCAAAGCCTTTAATGCAGGGCTTACCGCAAGACATATAGTTTTATCCGTACGCTCAGGGTCAGCAACCACAAGCCTTGCCTTCATAGAATCAAGTCCCCTCTCTACACACTCTACCGAAGCGTAAAAGGATTTTAAATCAATACAAAGTATCTGTTGCTCTCGCATATTATACCCTCCAGAACATTTGTTCTTTTAGATTGTAACACATTTTCCCCCTAAATGCAAATAGATTTTTTTGGAAAATATCTTCTTTAAATTGTATTAATAAAAAGGTTAATGGCATACTAAATCATATATTAATTAAAGCGGTGATACTATGTCAGGTCAGACCTCGGATTATAGCGGTATTTATATTTCGGGTGAATTGGAGCAGGATATTTCTCTATTTAAGGAAATTTTCAAAAAGGATTCGGTGCTTAGAATTAAGAGAATCTCTGCACGCAAGGAGCTCCCACTCGACTGCGCGCTTATTTATCTTGACGGTATGATTGATTCTAATCAGCTACACGAAGCGGTAATCCGTCCGCTTTTAGTTATGAATGTTACAAACAGCAGTCAAACCGTTGCCGAATATATTGAGCGTCAGGTACTTTTCGCCCGTGACATAAAGAGAAAAAACAATGTTGCAGAAATTCTTGAGGGTGTGCTCTACGGCGAGGCTCTTTTACTTATAAACGGAAGTAATGAGGCACTTAACATTGATGCTAAAGGTTGGCGCACAAGAGGAATTTCCGAGCCTCAAGATGAGCGCGTACTTCAGGGGCCACGTGAAGGCTTTGACGAGGCAGCACTTCTGAATCTCGCAATGCTACGCCGCAAGCTCCAAACTCCCGACCTCTGCACCGAAATGATAAGGGTAGGCAGACGCAGCTCAACACTCGTTTTTATATGTTATTTAGACTCTCTTGCCGACCAAAAAACCGTTAATGAAATTAAAAAGAGAATACAGAAAATTGATATTGACGGTATTCTTGACTCAAACTATATTACTGAGCAAATAAAAGATAATAAATACTCAATTTTTAAGACCTGCGGCACTACCGAAAGACCTGATACCGTAGCCGCAAGGCTTTTAGAGGGCAGAATTGCAATAGTGGTAGACGGAACACCTATGGTTGTTACCATTCCTTACCTTTTTTCAGAGAACTTTCAATCTGACGAGGATTATTACCTTAACTTTCTCGTTAGCAGTGTGGGCAGAATACTTAGATATATCTGCTTTTTTCTTTCAATTAGCATACCCGCAATATTTGTGGCGCTTTCCACCTTTCACAAGGAGCTTTTGCCCACAACCCTTGCAATTGCAGTGGCACAGCTTAGAGGCGGTGTCCCCTTTTCACCTTTCACCGAATGTCTTATTCTGATATTTATTTTTGAAATCCTTAAGGAAACAGGTGTGCGTATGCCACAAAGCCTCGGACACGCACTGAGTATTGTGGGCGGTCTTGTTGTGGGACAAGCAGCAGTAGACGCAAGAATAATAAGCACACCTATGCTTATTGTAATTGCCGTAAGCGGTATTTCCGGACTTATGATTCCTCGTCTTAAAGGGGCAGTATTCTACCTTAGATTAATATTTCTTTTTTCTGCCGCACTTTTCGGTTTATACGGCTTTATAGCAATGCTTAGTATAGTAGTTATGTATATAATTTCGTTGTCATCATTTGGAATCGACTATACGGTATCGCTACGACAAGCCGATTTTCAAAGCCTTAAGGACACGATTTGGCGTGTTTCTTGGACTAAAATGTTAACACGGCCAACCTTCAATAAAAATGCAGTACGAAAAAAGGAGCAGAAAAAATGAAGAAACCTTTTTTGATACTGCTAATTATTTGTATGCTTTTCACTTTAAGCGGTTGCTCCGCAAAGGAAACTATATCCTCACAAAAGCAGGAATATATCATTTCCGCAATCGGATTTGACATCGACGATGGACAGTTCAGTTTAACTCTTGAGGCTATAATTATAAATAGCGAAAATTCTGACGCAGAAAGAGAACTAAAGCTTCTTAACGGAAAAGGGAGAACTATAGCCGAGGCTATGTCAGACGCGCAAAAAGGCGCCTCTCAACCTTTATTGCTAAGTCATTGCGCAACGGTGGTAATCGGGGATACCGTAAACCGCAATCAGTTATCAGAAATTACGGATTTCTGCCGTTCTAAAGATGGTCTTACCCTATCGGTTATGCTTGTTTCTTCTAAAAATGCGAAATCGTTGTTAGAATGTAAGGCGCTATCCTCAGTAGCTATGGGGTATGACATTATGAGCATGATCGAACAATTAAGTAAACGAACGGGAATAGTTTTCAAAAACCGACTTTACGAAATTAAATCAGCATATGAGCGGATGTTTAAAGTTTTTGCTCTCCCCCGTTTTGAGGTAAACGAACAAGAATATTTTTACAACGGAATATCGGTTTATAATGACGGTGAACAGATAACACAGCTTAATCATCAAGCCACCGCAATATATTCCGTTATGACTGATTCGCTTACAAAAGGAAAAATATTAATAGACGGCAAGGAGCTTTCGGTTGAATCGTCCTATACCGTATGTGATTTCAAATCAGGAAGTCAACTCAATACCATTCTTACGCTTGATTTAAGGCTTACAGGAAATGACAATGGGTACAAAGTGCTTATAAAGCAAGAAATTGAAGATCTTTTTAAATACTCAACCGAGCTTAGCGCAGATATTTTCGGTTTTGGAAATATTTTGTACCACAAACAAAAAACTGCTTGGGACACCTTTAAGGAGGTCTATCCTAAGCATTACAAAAATTCAGTTTTAACGGTGGTTTTAAAATGAAAAAGACTATCTATTTCACCCACTCCGTAGCCCTGTACGCGCTTTATATTTTAGGAAGTGCCGTAATTCAAATGCCAAGCGCCAAGGCAGACGAATTTACATTTATGGGATATTTGGTAACTATCATAACAGGATTTTTGCTTTATCTTGCAGTTATACCTATAGCTAATAGAATTTTTTCAGAAAATAAAAGTTTTTTACCCTCCAAAAGTCTTTCTTGCTTAATTTTTTTAGCTATATCGGTTGCCGCTTCATTTCTTGCCGCCGACACATTTATAGATTTCACTAACTTTGCACATAGCGAAATTCTTTACAACCAAAGTTCATTTTTTACCGTAGTAATATTTGCGTCAACTGTTCTATTTTTCTCCCTTCGCCAACAGGAGCACATTCTAAAATTTGCCCTTATTTCGTTTTGCTTTACCGCAGTTGCTGTAATAGTTTTTATACTTCTTACACTTCACAATTATAATCTCAGAAATATTTTTATATTCAGACTGCCAACTGTACCTCAGCTTATTAAACAGAGCAAACCGTATTTACTAAATCCTGTTATACCATCTCTGTTACTACCTATTTATAATAATCTTGTTTTCAAAAAATGCAAAAAAAAAGTGGCTTTTATAGGTCTTGGCTTGGGATTTGTAACCTTAGGAGCTTGCATATTAAGCTCGGTGTTGTTATTTGGTCCTCACTTTGCGGGAACACTTGATTTCCCTTACGCCGCATCAATAAGCACCGTTACTGTAGGCAGACTTTTTACCCGTATGGACGGTTTTTCTTATTTCATTTATTTTGCATCAGCACTTATACAAATAACTGTATGCATTTTTATCGTTAAAAGCTGTATTAAAAAAATAAATAAAATTCTCAAATGATGTAACACACCTCCTGTTTTGTGCATAGTATGTGATGAAAACAGAAAAGGAGGTTTTCTTAAATGTGTAACTTTGGTGGTAACAATTGTTCTTGGATAATCATTCTTATCCTCATCCTCTGCTGCTGCGGCGGTAACAGTACCTTCAACGGTAACTGCGGCAACAACAATTGCGGTTGCGATAATAACTGTGGCTGTTGCTAAATCCATAGCGCAAAAAACGGGCACCCGATAGGGTGTCCGTTTTTTATAATATTTATTTTATTTAGTTGTGCTTTTTGAATCCGCGACGGTCTCTTCCACCTTTGCGGGGAGCTTTTTCCTCGTCTGCTCCCTCTTCAACAACGGCTCCGTTTATCTCAACCAACGCGTCTCTTCTCGAAAGATTGATTCTTCCCTGCTCGTCAATCTCGGTAACCTTAACAAGTACCTGATCGCCAACATTTACAACATCCTCAACCTTTTCAACACGCTTAACGTCAAGCTTTGAAATGTGAACAAGACCCTCTTTTCCGGGAGCAATCTCAACGAAAGCACCAAAGGTCATAAGTCTTGTAACCTTACCGCTGTAAACTGCACCAACCTCAGGGTCGTTTGCAATAAGCTCAACTATTCCGATAGCCTGCTTAGCCTTTTCAGTATCAAGGCCGGAAACATAAACGTGACCGTCTTCCTCGATGTTGATAGTAACATCGCATTGCTCTTGAATAGACTGAATAACCTTACCCTGCTTACCGATAACATCACCAATCTTATCGGGACTGATAACAGTTGTAAGCATCTTAGGTGCGTACTGTGAAAGCTCGGCTCTGTATTCAGGGATACATTTGAGCATTACTTCATCAAGAATGTGGATTCTTGCCTTATGAGTCTTAGCAAATGCCTCCTTAATAATTGCAGGAGTAAGACCGTGAACCTTTAAGTCCATCTGAATAGCGGTAATACCCTTATGAGTACCTGCTACCTTAAAGTCCATATCGCCATAGAAATCTTCAAGACCCTGAATGTCAACCATAGTCATAAAGTCGCCGTAAACGCCCTCATCACCTGTGATAAGACCGCAGGAAATACCTGCAACCGGAGCCTTAATTGGAACACCTGCAGCCATAAGAGCCAAGGTAGAACCACATATTGAACCCTGTGATGTTGAACCGTTTGAAGAAAGAACCTCAGAAACCACACGAATAGCATAAGGGAATTCTTCAACACTCGGAATTACGGGAACGAGTGCCTTTTCTGCCAATGCGCCGTGACCAATTTCACGTCTACCAGGACCGCGTGAAGGCTTAGTTTCGCCAACAGAATATGAGGGGAAATTATAGTGATGGATATATCTCTTAGAGGTTTCCTCATCGAGACCATCAAGTTTCTGAGCCTCGCTTACAGGAGCTAAAGTGGCAATTGAAAGAACCTGTGTCTGACCGCGGGTAAACATACCTGAACCGTGAACTCTTGGGAGAAGGTCAACCTTAGCGTCAAGAGGACGGATTTCATCAATACCTCTACCGTCAACACGCTTCTTTTCATCCTTAAGCCAACTTCTTACAACATGCTTCTGAATGAGGTAAAGAATTTCGTCAATTTTAGACTCGTTACCCTCAAACTGAGCATCATACTTTTCGTGAAGAGCATTGCTGATAGGAAGTAAAGCCGCATCGCGTACAAGCTTATCGTCTGTATCAAGAGCCTTTTTAACATCCTCAATGCAGAAATTCTCCATCTCAGCAAAGATTTCAGGATCAGGATCGTTAGACTGGAACTCAAACTTAGCCTTGCCGATTTCAGCAACAATACCATTTATAAACTTAACAACTTCCTTATTAACCTCGTGACCTGCCATAATGCAATCAAACATAAGGTCATCGTCAATCTCGTTAGCGCCTGCCTCAATCATAGCAACCAAATCTTCGGTAGAAGAAACGGTAAGATTAAGGTCGGTTTTTGCTCTCTGCTCTAAGTTGGGATTGATGACAATCTCGCCGTCAACAAGTCCGACGTTTACGCTTGAAATAGGACCTGCCCACGGGATATCAGATATAGCAATTGCACAAGAAACACCGATAGCTGCTGCAATTTCGGGTGAGCAATCAGGGTCAACCGACATAACTGTAGCTACAACTGAGCAATCGTTTCTCATATCCTTAGGGAAAAGGGGACGGATAGGACGGTCAATACAACGAGATGCCAAAACTGCCTTATCGGTAGCCTTACCCTCTCTTCTTGTGAAAGAACCAGGTAATCTGCCTACAGAATACATTTTTTCTTCATAATCCACAGAAAGGGGGAAGAAATCAACACCCTCGCGTGGCTTTGCGGATGCGGTAACTGTACAAAGAACTCTTGTGTCACCATAGCAAGACATAACTGCTGCATTAGCAAGACCTGCCATCATACCTGTTTCAAGTCTTAAAGGTCTGCCTGCAAGTTCGGTTTCATAAACCTTGAAATTTTCAAACATTTTAAATCTCCTCTTTAAACTTTTTTCTTAAGAGATTTTTGTTTAGCAATAAATCCGACAGCCTATATTTTTGCATAGGACACCCGATTTATCGCTAACCGCAAAAATCTCTTATATTTACAATAGGCAGACCGCATATTTAATGCAGCCTGCCCCTTTGTAAGACAATTACTTACGGATACCAAGTCTCTTAATAAGAGCACGGTATCTCTCAATGTCAACCTTCTGAAGATATGCGAGAAGGTTTCTTCTGTGACCTACCATCTTAAGAAGACCACGATAGGAGTGCTTATCCTTCGGATGATCCTTAAGGTGAGCGTTAAGCTCGTTGATTCTGTTAGTAAGTACAGCAATCTGTACCTCAGGAGAACCTGTATCACCCTCATGAGTAGCATACTCGAGCATAATCTGCTGCTTTTTCTCTTTAGTCATTTACTTTCACCTCTTTAAAAATTTCTTCCGCAAACCAAGCAACGGGTCAGGTGATTCCCTTTTGGGCAGACGCCCGAAGCTGAGTTATCGGTATATGTCAAGCGCACAAAACACGCTAGCCTGATTATTTTACCACACTTCTACCAAAAAGTAAAGCATTTTTTTATTTTTTATAAAACAGCAATCTCTACATAGTTCTCTGCAAGACTATTTTCTCCTACAAACAAGTTGAATTTACCCTTTTCTAAGATAAATTCACCGTCTTCGAGATAGAAGCCCAAATCCTCGTAGCCTACAGAAAACTCAACTGTTTTTTCCTCACCTTTTTCAAGCCATACACGTTCAAAGCCTCTAAGCACGCGAAGCGGACGCATTCTGCTTCCACACATATCCCTGACATAAAGCTGAGGAATCACCAAACCCTTACGGTTACCGATATTTTTCACTGTTACCGATACTCTAAATTTACCACCTGCTATTATTTCGTCGGCAGAAATTTCGTTTACATCACAGGTTAATCCGTCTATTTGGAACTCAGTATACGCAAGTCCGTAACCAAACGGATAATTTGGTCTGCCGGTGCAGTTATGGTAATCCGCGTGTGGAACAGATATTTTCCCGTAATATCCGTTTATATCACGCGAGCCCGGTAATGCATTATAATAAATCGGCATCTGTCCCATATTATAGGGCAAGGTATAAGGCAATCTGCCCTGAGGCTCAGCAAAACCGAACAACACGCTTGCAATCGCATCTGCTGCCCTTGTTCCGCCATGACCGCAATACAAGATAGCATCAAAAAGGTCGTCCTCGTCACCGAAAACAATCGGTCTTGCAAAGCAGAAAACACCAATAAGAGGCTTGCCCGCTCTCTTTAATGACTCTATTAACGCCTTTTGAGTGGGTGAAAGTGTTACTTCAGCAACATTATTTGCCTCACCTGTAAGCTTACGCTTTTCACCTAAAACCACAAGGGTGTAATCGGTTTGATTATGCATGGAAATTCTGTATGAATCTGTATCATCACAGTCAAAAAGCTTACACTCCTCAGCCGCATCAGTTATTGCGTTGCGTACAGATTTAATAAGTGAAGCTTCATAATTTGATGCCCATGTACCAATAAGCTCAACTGATTCATCACGGAAATTACCTGCAAATCCAAGCTTTACATCCTTTTTAAGAGGTAATATTCCGTTTTTATTCTTAAGCAAAACTATTGATTCTTCAGCCAATTTCTTTGAAAGTGACAAATGCTTCTCAAGGTCATAACCTCTGATTTCAGCATAAGGACTTTCAAAAACTCCGAATCTAAGCTTTGTTTCAAGAATTCTTAAAACTGCAGTATCAAGCTCGTCCATAGTGACAACGCCATCATTTATAAGCTGCTCAAGGTTATCAATATAACTGTTACACACCATATCCATATCAATACCGGCATTAAGCGACTTTGCTGCCGCATCTGCCCTGTCCTCGGCATATCCGCAGAAGGTATATAACTGAACTATAGCATCCCAATCGCTTATAACAAAGCCCTCAAAGCCTAATTGACCTCTTAGTATTTTGGTAAGAATTTTTCTGCTTCCCGGTACAGGAACTGCATTAATATCGTTAAATGAGCTCATTACTGTTCCTACGCCAGCCTCTACTGCTGCTCTAAACGCAGGAAGATAATAATTCTGCAAGGAGTAGTCTGATATTTCAGCATGGTTATAGTCTCTTCCACCTTCTGCCGCACCGTAGCCCACAAAATGCTTTGCACAGGCTACAATACTTTCAGGCGAAGATATGTTTTCAGTTTGAAAGCCTTTAATTGAAGCCCTTGCAAATAGGGCGCCGAGATACGGGTCCTCGCCTGTTCCCTCAACAATTCGTCCCCAACGAGGGTCACGCGACAAGTCAAGCATAGGCGCAAAGGTCCAGCTTATACCGTCATCCAGAGCCTCTTGGCGAACGGCATCATAGCACTCCTCTATCAGCTCAAAATCAAAGGACTGTGTCATCGTAAGAGGTACGGGGAAAACAACCTTATGGCCGTGAATAACATCTCTGCCATAAAGCAGGGGCACACCGCAGGGGGTCTCCTCAACGGCTGTTTTCTGCAAGCGGTTAAGACGGTCAATACAAACCAAACGCTGTTCCTCGTTTCCACCCATTGCCGACCAACATAAAATTAATGAACCCGGTTTAATATTCCTTACAAGCTCACAGGATCTTTCAATATCCGAATCGTTAAATAACATTTGAGTTACCTGACCAAGCTTATCAGAAAGTGTCATTTTGTTTAAAATTTCACTTGCTCTTTTCTTTATATTACTATCCAAATTTTGCCACTCCTTGCAAATATAATTATACAATAATGATAACAAAATAAATATTTGATGTAAATAGATGAAATTATCTAAAATATATAGCTTTTTATTCAAAGTAGTAAAAGTTATATCACATTATTGTATTAGTGATTTAAAATCTTCAATTTTTACTGTACCAAAGCTCACAAGAAGTATTAAATAAAGCGAAATCGAGAGTGCACAAAGGGCAATTACATAAAATAAATTACTCATTTGCGGTAAAACAGACACAAAAAATTTTGAAACAAGCGCTACGCAAACCGCCGATATAAATGGCAAAGCAATTTCTTTTGTGTAATCAATTCGCGCATTAGTAACCTTAATTAGTCTTCCCACATTTAAAAGACATGTAAGAAGATTTGAAAAATACATTATTCCTATAAATCCCCACAAGCCTGTTACTGGCAACAGAATAAGAATAAAAATTATTCTTATTAGTGAGTCAGATATTGCGGTTTTGAAAGAAAAAAGCTGTTGATCAAGTCCCTTTAAAATGCCATCGGAAATGCTATCAAGATACATAAGTGGTACAATTGGAGAGAGCGCCTTTAAAAGAAATCCAACCTGCTCCTCTTTATAGATTAAATTACCTATTTTATCACCTGCAACAAAAAAGATAGCTCCA
This sequence comes from Acutalibacteraceae bacterium, assembly GCA_045658105.1. Classification (GTDB taxonomy): domain Bacteria; phylum Bacillota; class Clostridia; order Oscillospirales; family Acutalibacteraceae; genus UBA737. The sequence goes on along the minus strand of JAZOUK010000022.1, from coordinate 88,446 downwards.
AAAATAAATGAGATTATACCTGTAAGCTTGATAATATTTCGTGTGGCACTTCTTACCAAAAGAATATTCTTTCGCGCTGCCGCCTCTGACATTTCAGGAATAAGTAAGGTTGATATAGCATTGAGTACAGCTGACGGAAAAAACAGAATTGGCAACGCCATACCCTTAATCATACCGAACTGCGACAGAGCCGTAGCCCCCGACAAGGGATATTTCGCAAGATTTTTAGGCACAAGAATATTCTCTGCTGTACGTAATAATGTATTCAGATATCTTCCCGATGTTATAGGAAGCGCGATATTATTAAGCATTGAAAATATCCTGTATGGCGGTCGGCTTCTTCCTGAAAGTGAGTTAAGCTTTTTGCGGTCGAAAATGTAAACCGCAGATAACACCAAGCAAGCAAGTATCTCGGCAATAACATCACCTAAAATTACCGCCGCGCAACAACCCTCAGCAGAAGCGTTATCCATATTTTTAAGCAAAATTAAAATTACTCCGATTCTTACAGTCTGCTCAAAAAGCTGCGTTGCGGCATTAGGTGTCACACTTCTTCGAGCTATAAAATATCCTCTTAGGCAAGAGGATATTCCTATAAAGGGCAAGGAAAACGGCACAATCCTAAGTGCAAGTGTAGCGCGGCTATCCTCAAGAAAGGTTGCTGCTATAAAATTTGCTCCAAAGTACACTGCAAGAGAAGAAATGACAGCCACAATCAAGGTTGCAAACAAAGAGCGGTTAAGTATTTTTGTAATTCCCTTTTTACATCCAAGCGCTAACTCCTCTGCTACAAGACGGGTTACTGCTGTACTTATACCTGCCGCAGCAAAGGTTGAAGCTAATAAATAAACTGAAAAAATCAATTGATAGAGTCCTATTCCTTCACTGCCTATCTGAGTAGCGATAAAAACCTTAAATATTATACCCGCAAACCGTAATATCAAAGAGGATACAGTAAGTATCGCCGCGTTTTTTATAAAAATTGTTTTTTTCACCATTCACACATCCCATTATCAACTAATAAAATGTATGCTTTTTTACTTTGTTTAATGAATTAAGACAAACTCTAAATATATTAAATTCATTTATCGGTTGCGATTAGCCATTTTTTTATGTAATATAAGGCTCAACTATCGCCTATGCTGACTGCAACTGATTTCTTGCGCTCGGGCAACAGAACTCTGCTTATCGATACTGAGGATGAAAAGGTATAACTGTTAATTTATGCTTTAAATTTTAAGTGCACCATATCTATATGATACGGTGCACTTTTATTATACACTAAACGGCTGCGAAGATTAATATTTCCGCAGCCGTTATAAAATTTAATTTTTATTTATTCACCCAATACACTTGATACTGAGTTAAATTAATAAGTACATTGGAATCACCTAAAGCATTTTATTTTTCAGCGAATATTCTCACTTTCATAAAATCACCATCTTGGTTTTATATGAAACTTCTTAAAGAAGCCTTATAATATCAAATTTTAATCTTTTCTCTTTAAGGCTACCACCTATTGGTTAACCCTACATCTTACTTCATCGGAATCACCTCTTTCACATTATTAAGAAAACTTGCAGGCGGAGTTTCATCTCTCATCTTGATTATTTCCTCCTTTCTTTTTCTGTCTTTATTATACACACATATGCATAGTTTGTCAAGTAAAAGTTTATAACTTTTATGCAAATTTACAATTTGTTAATAAACTTTACATTTAATTTCCTTTGTGATATAATAGATTTGTTAAGCATAATGTTAGAGGAGTGATTATATGCGCCCAATGATGCCTCCGCCTGCCGGTATGAGGGGTCCTATGCGTATAGGACCGGGACCGCGTGGTTTTCTCACCGATGACGAAAAACAAAATAAACCTAAACTGACAAAAGATTTACTTATAAGAATACTAAAATATCTAAAACCTTACAGATGGTATTTTTTACTCGTTTTTGCCGCTTTGATACTTTCTGCTATTCTTGGACTTTTTCCGTCTGTAATAACGGGCGCAATTGTAGATACAATTGTAGCGAGCGATAAGGGGCTTGCAGTACTTTTAAGGCTTGTGGTTTTAGCCTTTGTTGTGCTTGCCGCTTCAAATATTATAAGTGTTTCAGAGCAATACATAAATTCGTGGATATCACAAAAAATAATATTTGATATGCGTAATGAAATGTATGACCATCTTCAGCATATGCCACACTCTTTTTTCACAAACGAAAAGCAGGGCGATATCATAACGCGTATGAACAGCGATATTAACGGAGTAAGCTCTGTAATTTCAGGTATGCTAACCTCAATTGTTAGTAATGTTCTTACTGTTGGAATATCGGTTTTTTATCTTTTTTATACCGATTGGCGGCTCGCTCTTGTAGGTCTCGCAATACTTCCGCTTATGATTTTACCTACCCGTTCTGTAGGTAAAAAAAGATGGATGCTTTTAAGCGAAGCGCAGGAAAAGCACGATGAGCTTAATCAACAGGTCAACGAAACCCTATCGGTTAGCGGTTCTATGCTTGTAAAGCTTTTTACAAAAGAAAAGGTTGAGTACGAGAAATTCAAATCACTTAATAATGAGGCTACCAAAATCTCAATCAAAGAGCAGCGCGCAGGCAGTTGGTTTCACGTAATGCTTGGAATGTTTATACAAACCGCTCCTCTGCTTATATATTTTGCAGGCGGATTTTTGATAATGGGAAATGTGGACACTAAGCTTACTGTGGGCGATATCACAATTGTGGTTACATTGGTAAATAGGCTTTATCAGCCTGTAAGAATGCTACTCGATGTAGGAGTTAATTTTGTTCGGTCTCTCGCCCTTTTCTCAAGAATTTTTGATTATCTCGACCGAAGCTGTGAAATAAGCAGTCCTGAATATCCCATTTGCCCCGACCTGTCAAATACCAATGTTGAATTTTCTAATGTGCGTTTTTCATATGAGCCTTCAAAAGAGGTACTTAAAGGAATTAGCTTTAATGTTCCTGACGGTAAAATGTACGCCATTGTTGGTACCTCAGGTGCAGGAAAATCTACAGTAATAGGTCTTATTCCCCGCCTTTACGATGTGTCGGAGGGTTGTGTAAAAATATCAGACGAGGATGTCCGCAATTTTGACCTTTCATATCTTCGTAAAAATATAGGTGTAGTAACACAGGATACATATCTTTTCAACGGTACCATACTTGAAAACCTGCTCTATGCAAAGCCCGAAGCAACTCTCAACGAGATTGAAGAAGCCTGTAAGGTTGCAAATATTTACGATTTTATTAACGGTCTGCCACAGCGTTTTGATACTATTGTAGGCAACCGAGGACTCAAGCTTTCGGGCGGTGAAAAGCAAAGGGTTTCAATTGCCCGTGTAATTTTGAAAAATCCGCGCATACTTATACTTGACGAAGCAACCTCCTCGCTTGATTCGGTTTCTGAATGTCTTATTCAATCGGCATTAAACCGAGTTATGCAAGGCAGAACAAGTATAGTTATAGCCCACCGTCTTTCAACCGTTATGGCAGCAGATAAAATAATGCTTTTGGAAAACGGTCTTATTACACAAACAGGCACCCACGACCAATTACTTGAAATAAGCGAGGGCTACCGTTTGCTTTACGAAACACAGTTTAGACGGGTTATAGATTACGAAAACAGTAAAAAATTATAAGAAAAATCCTATTACCCATTGACTTAGAGGGATTTAAGTATTAAAATTAAATACAGAAATTTTTAAGGAGTAAATTATAATGAGTGACAATATTAAAAACGAGCTTGAATATAACCCCGATATTGTAACCCTTGCAGATGATGACGGTAAGGAGTACAGTTTTGAGGTGTTGGATGCCATAGAAACCGATATGGGAAGATACCTCGCGTTACTTCCCACATATGATGACCCTCAAAAAATGCTTGATGACAGCGGTGAGCTGGTAATCGTAAAGGTTGGAGAGGAAGACGGTGAGGAATATTACTACGAAATCGAGGACGATGACGAGTACGAAACCGTAGCCGATGCTTTTGTTGACCGTCTTGAAGATTTCTTTGAGATAGATAACAAATAACAAGCAATAAAAATAAATATGTCCTGCGCTGTTCGCGGACCGTGACTTATATAACCCTACAAACTTTTTAAAGGGGCCTTACGCTCGCGCGGCGGGATTGCAGACCTCCCGCGGCTGTGCCGAGTTCGGAAGAAGGGAGCGCGAAGCCACGCGGCCGGCACCCACCTGGCTTTCAGCTAGGTTATCTTAAGCACATTACGGCAGTGTGGGACCCTTGTATTTTATAATTATTAAATAAACAATAGAGGGACTGTATCACTAAGGATTTTCCATTTGTGATACAGTCCCTTTTTGCGCGGCAAAGGTTTAACAGCCATCAAAAAACACAAAGTCAGTCGTTGTGCCCTCAAGCTCTTTTACCCTGTAATTTATACTGTTAATTTTTTCTTCAAGAACCGGTACGCGTGCAGTAGCTTTGCTTTGTGCATCAACCTTTTTTTCGAGCTGAGCCAACCTGTATTCGGTAAGCTTGCCCGAGGCTATAATTCCACCGGCAGTACCTATAAGCGTACCTGCAAAGGAAATTGCCGCAACAATTACCGTACTGTCCATAATTTACTCCATATTATTTGCTTAAAAATTTCATATAATTTTCGCGTTGTTTAATATTAAGCGATTCTAAGGAGAAAAATGAGTTATAGGAGAAGAATACATACCCTGAAACATCACCATCTTGATAGCAAAGCTCTGCCTGGCGTGCTAAAATATCCTCATCGCTTCCCCATTCGTCACAATCGGGTGAAAGCTCGGTTCCTGTTTTATAGCTTGCAAGACCTATAAATAGTTCTACTTTGCGGTTACGCGCAATAAGTTTTTTCCAGTTTCTGAGTAATGTACCAAACTTATAGCTATTATTTGGATATTCAAATCCAAAATAAAGCTGAGGCATAATGTAATCAACATATCCATTTTCTATCCAATACCCCACATCCGCAAAGAGCGATACATAATTATCCTCTATGTCTGCAGCAGGACTAACCGAGAAAACAACATCAGGATTAATTCCTTTAATAAGCGTATATGCTCCGCTTATAAGCGCATTTACATTTGCTCTTCGCCAATCATCAAGTGACATAGGATTTTTGCTCTCTGCCTTATAAAGCTCATACCTTGCAGCATCGAACTCTTGCTCAGTGGTAGGATAGAAATAATCATCAAAATGAATTCCGTCAACACTGTAACCATCAAGTATTTCCCGTATGCCGTCAAGCACAAGCTTCTGAACCTCATTTGACGCAGGATTAAGATAAATCCCATTATAAAAGCAAACATTACTGTCGTTACTGCTGTTATCATCGCAGAGCCATTTATATGCAGGGCTAAGCTTTGGAAGGTTCTCCACATCCTCAGACGAGGTCTGCACACGGTAAGGGTTTATCCACGCGTGTACCTTTATTCCCTCATTTTTAAATGCAGTAAGCATTTCCCTAAAAACATCCTGCTCATAGCTTTCTGCTTGTCTCACCAACGGAAAAAGCTCTGATTTATAAAGTGAATCACAGAATGCGCGCACATGTATGTATACATTTTTAATTTGCGCGCTTTTGCAATTTTCAACCGCATTTAGAAGTTCAGCAGAAAAACCTTTTTCGGATGTAAGCATTGTGTTTATGTCGTTATAGGAAAACCACATACCCGATTCGGCAATACCGCTTTTTCCACTATCAGCTTCTTTCTCATCACTATTTTCATTAACTGAGCCACATCCCGAAAGAAGCAACGCTATGATTAAAACCGTTATTAAAAGCTTTTTCATTTTTCTCCATACCTTTTTATTCTGTATAGTATATGTTTATGTCCCCAAGTGAGAAATCTTTACTTGTTTTTATTTCCATTCCAATTTTTTCGCTATTTGGAAGTCCTGCAAAAAGACTAAGCGTATGTTCCTTGTTTGATGCAAGCTCAGAACTTTGCAGACAGTGCTCCGAATAGCTTTTACCGTTATCAAGACTTATATTAAGTCTTCCTAAAGCGAATGCTGACAGCTTTATAAGATTAACTTTAACCTTTTTGAACCTACGCGATAACACAAATTCCTTTGTTTTGATAACTGCATTAACGCTCTGCTCATTTACAGAATCAGAAAAAAGCACTCTGTCCACAACACCTGAAAGCTCTGCCGTAAAGAGCAGATTATCCTCAGTGTTATGGCATAAAAGAGTTAATTTTCCATTTCTGAAAACCGAACCGCAAAGCTCAATACTTTCTGGAAAGCTCCAAATATAAAACGAAATATTATTCGAATTACCCCTTAAACCTGAGGCATTGTACTCCATTATAATAGATTTATTAAAATAAGACAAGATGTAATGCTTACCTGTAATAACTGAAGTACATCCGTTAGCCACTTTTTTATAACAGTCAGGTAGCATATTACCGAGCTTTTGAGATAAGCAGTTTATTTCCCCTGATGGTGTAAGCGAATATATCATACCATCGGTACAAAGCCATACAACACATCCCTTATCACTTTGAACAGTTTCAGGTAAAGAACAACCTATTGTGTTGCTTATCTGTTTTATTAAAAACTCATCTGTTTTAGAGAAAATACTGCTATTGTCGGTAAGAAGTGCTGTTGTGTTAATTGTGCGTCCGGCATTTAGCGAGAGGCTGTATATTTCAGATTCTTTAAAAACCGTAACTTTATCCTCTACAGTTTTTATTGCAGTTATAACCTCATTATCTGTGCCTACTATCCCTGTTGTATTCATTGGAAAATAAAGCGGATTATCGAATTTGCAGTAATAAATTCTGTTACCGCTCGAAAAAATTGTTCTGTCGCCTAAAACCGCCGTTTGTGTTGATGAAACAACCTTTTCAAAACTCATATAATCGTCCTTAGCCGCTAAAATCCTTATGTTGTTTTCGCTGTATACGTCCATCTTCGGAATGGGATAAGCTCCTGCCTTGACTGTGAAATAAATAACACCCTTTTCGCGATCTACATTAGCTGTGACCTCGTTGCCCATAAATGTGTTTACTGCACTGTTTTTCCCTTCGTAAATAACCCATTCTGTATATGAATCGAGACTTTCGTTTACTCGGCATATTACAGTGTTTTCAGAAAGGTTTGTATAAGGCAACCTGAAGCTGTGAGAATATCCGTCAGAGGAATAATATGCGTAAAATGTTCCGTTAAGTAGATTAGGTGTTTCAAGCTCTGTAGGTGAGGCTAAAAAGGCTTGGTTATCTGCTTTTGCAGTAGCATACGCATTACCTCTGCCGTTGATATAAACCGTAGGAATATAAAATGAACCTAAGAACTGCCAAGAGTCCATACTGCTTTTTATTTCATAAATTCTGTAGTCCTTTTGAGAAGTATTTTCATCATTTTTAAGCTTAACAAATGCAAATATTCCACCGCCTTCTTTAGGTTTTCCACTAAAAAATGTTATGCTTTCAGGCACAAAAAAGGTTGTATCATCTACCCTGCCGAAATGCAAAAATCCTAAGCTCTTTATATCATTGCAGTCGCCTATAAGATTAACAGAGACAATACGGACTGATAAATCGTAATAAGCATCAGATGTTACAACACGGTACTGCTTTCCTTCAACCGTTATAACGCTTTCTGTTAGCTTGTAGTTGTATCTTCCCACGCCTCCTGTAACAGAAGGTTTTACAATATTTTCTTGTTCACAGTTTAACGCAGGTCTTGTTCTGAGCCTGCCGTTATCATACCATACATTATCGGCATAAGCTAAACACTTGTTATCAATGCTATCTGCAGAACGGGACATATCTATGCCGCCATTTAGAACAGGTATACTTAATATCTTGGAAGAACCAGTCCTTAGCGAACCAAACTTCATAGCTTATACCTCGCTTTCGGCAATCGGCAATCTATCCAAAACCTTATCGGTTGCCGAAAGCGCTGTTGCTCTTTTAGCATTGTAAATATCTGTAAAAAGCTTATTTTTTATTGTATCACCCTCATCAAATGCAATAAGCATTGATACACCGCAGCAAAGCGCCTCGCTCTTTATACCCGAGCATTTTATTTCATCGCCCAATTGAGAAATAGCATCGATTTTAAGGTCAGAAGCAATTTGATTTATATGCTCCTTAGCCGAATCTAATCGCTGTCCCTCTGAAAAAGATTCGTTTATATTATTTACAAAGCCTAACCTTAGCATAGCTTTTCTGTATAGGTCAAATCCAGTCATATTAACCCTCCTCGCGGTTGTGAAATAAACCGTCTATATCATTAATTATTCCCTTAGGCAGGCGAGAAAGCAGTTCATTTCGGTCTATAACACCTTTTTCATATAATGTAAGAAGCATATCCGTCTGCTCCTTTTCTCCATAAGATACAGCATTGCTTACCTCTACTCCTGCATTGATTACAAGCTCGCGATAGCGCTTTCCGTCAAATGGAATATAACTGCTTTTGCCCTTGATTTTAAGCTTAAGACTTCTTCTTCCGTAATAGCTAACCCAGAAGTCTGCCCAAATTCTTGCAACATCCTCTGTGAAAACATAAAAGCGATTTTTTATAATCTGCAATGGCATAAGTGCAGCATTACGCATTTCATTAAGTGCTGTAGCATTGTCTGCCCTACTGTCACCTAAAGCCACTTCATTAGCGCCGCTTTGTGTAAGGGTATTAGCAATAAGAGCGTTTATGCTGTCATCAAAATCCTTTGTGAATGAGGGCGGGGTTACATATTTAACCGCGCCTGCAACATCCTCATTGCTTCCGAATACCTTTATAATTTGACCAGGGTCATTTGTTATTTTTTCACTCACTGTATCCCCGTTTACAACCATAATAGGCATTCCCGTAGTCATTGCCGACCAAACATTCGCCGTTATCATACGGTTTATTGCAATTTGGTTAGGAATGAGATATGTGATTTCACTTTCACCGTAAATACAGTTAGATTTTCTCTCCCAATTAAAAATTGCCAATGGATAAAGTCTTAAGCCTGTATCATATTCAGTTCTTACAACTGCCTTTTCAGTTACCTTTACGCTTTTAACTGTATAGCCCATTTCCTTACTGTACTGCTTATAAAGCTTGGTTAAAAGTGTTACCTTGCCCTCCTCGGCGTCCTCTGCAATACGGTTAAGTGTATGGTTGTCTGCACCTGCAAGTCTTGCTTCTCTTAATACTGACTCTAGCTCCCTACGGCTTGAAATAATAATATATGGCTGATTCTGTAACTCCTCAACATAAGGGTCGCCAAACACGACATCTTCTATATCGAGTACCTCACACAAAAGGTCACCGCTTAATGGAATCTTCTTTCCGCTATCGGCATATAGCCCTGTAGTTACCGAAGAATCCCAATATGTATAAAGCACCGATGTGCCTGAAATATACGCATTTCTCAATATTCTTTCGTTAAGGTCATTAAGACGAACTCTTTCTGCGGTTACATTATAATAGTTTCCGAATGCATTAAGCACATAGTTGATTTCGTCCTCGCCAACCTCTGAATTGAGATTCGGTATGTATTCGGTTGGAGTTGATTCTGCTGTGGGTATTCCCTCTGCTGAATAGCTTACCGAGAGCGGAGTATTAAGTATTTGCGACATTTTATAACTGCCTATCCTCTTAATAACATTATGCCTCACAAGAGGACGGTCGTTTCCGCATTTAGCACCGTGCCATTGGTCACCTACATAAAATCTCTCATTTATACGGCTTTGCTCGTAAAGCCCTCTGCCTCCTAAGGCGGATTTGAAATCTGTACCCTCTCGGTATTCGTTAAAAATCTGTTTAGGTAAATATTGCATAATTAACCTCCTTTAATTTTCGTAAAGCCCGAACCGCAAGGTCGGGCTTTACATTGATTATTTAAGCTACTGTTATCTTAATAATTGGTGAAATTGCTGTTGCTGCTCCGTCTACGGTTACCTTAGCGAAATAGAAGTATTCGCAACCTGATTCAAAATCACCGGTTGCATAATTAGCTTGATTTGCGCCCTTTATCTTAACCGCACCGTTACCTGAAGCATCTGTGCAAGAATACCACTGGTAGCTTAGCTGACCTTCACATTCGGCATTTACACCCATATTAACAACATCGCCAACTTCAACTTCATACTGAGTATTTGATACCGAGAGTGAAATTGTGGGTGAAATCCAAGCCCAAACAGCATCAAGACCGCTTGTTTTTACAAATACATCGTAATAGATACGGTAGTCAAACTTGTAAGCATCTGCATCAAGATTCTGCTCAGGGGTGAAAATACGCATTTTCTCGGTTTTCTTTACGAGATGTGCGCCACTCTTGGGACAAACAAGCATATATGTTTCACTGCAAACATCAGCAGGTGCAAAACCGCCAACACCATCAGATCCAAATTCATATGCAGTCTTCATACGCTCTGCTACAACGGGGATAATGGTCACACCGTTTATAGACTTAACCTTAAGATTTACATCACCCTGCTTAAAATCAGAAATGGTGATAAGTCTTGAGATTTCAGGTGAATTCTGAAGTGCGGCATAAAGATAGCTGTCTATAAATGCCACAAGCTCTTCATCGTAGCCTACAACCGACTGTACCTCATTGATAAGTCTGCAAAGAGCCTCAAAAGGCTTAGTAAGGTCGCCCTCAACAGTGTTTCCGCGTGTTGCAGCAAGACCTGAAAGCTTAGAAAGTACATAAGCATCACACTCAGGTACAACCTTTGTGCGTACATATTCGCCCAAAATCTTGCCGGCAAGATTAGCAATGCCTGTTTCAGACATATCCTCTCTGTCAATCTGCAAAGAGCGAGCACGGTCCATTTTCATTGTATAAGAGGTGTTTGAAACTGTAATTGCACCGCGAGAGAATCCGCTGTCACGGTCATAGTCGGCAAGACCCTGAAAATCAATATCAGGGATAATAACAGTTTTTGCACCTACAAACTTTGTTGAGAGCGCATTGTCGGCAAAGAATCCTACTGCACTCTTCTGCTGAAACACCTTGTCCAGCTCGTCGGAATATCTTGTTACATTCTCAAGTGAATTGATAGACATATTTTTTCTCCTTTTGTATTAATTTATTTCCATAAACCTTTAAGGAATTCTGCCGTTACGGGGCTAATTCTTCCTTTTTTGTTAAGCTGAGAGCCTGTGCTTAAAAGCTTATTCTGACGCTCCTGCTTAACCGCCTCATCAGCTCTTTGCTTTTCTGAAAGAAGATATCTTAAATATTCATCAAGCAGAAGTGTGCCTTTAAGCTGAGCGGCTTCTAAAACCCTGTCGGGTAGCTGTTCGGGGGTTTTAATTTCGGGGAAGCTTTGCTTAAGTTCATCGAATCCGAGTAAATCAGCGGTTTCATCTTTGGCTTCAAGCTTTAATATATGCTCTGCCATTTCAGCGTTGCCACCGCACTGCTCGGACAACTCTGCAAGTCTTTTTTGTGAAAGACCGCTTTTAATGTCCTTAATGAACTGTGTAACACTTTTCCCTCTTTCCTTGCTCATAGCTTTAAGCTCGTTTAAGGTATCGCTAAGGATATCAAATTTCATACCCTTTTGCGCAAGCTCTGCTGCCTGAGATACAGAAAGCATTTTTTCTTCCTTGTTAAACTTTATTGGAATTAATATCTCATCCGTCTGCTCATCATAATAAGCATCAACACTGTTTTCTGCCTGTGGTTGGGCATTATTTTTTGATTTTTCCATTAAAGTTGCACCTCCTAAGGTTGCTCTGTTCCGTCATAATTTAAAAAATTTTCATATTCCTGCCTTATTTGTGCAAACTCGCGGTCCTTTTTGCTAATTAAAGCCTTGTTTCGTATTACTGGCTCTGTGTTAGTACCCAAAACAAAACCGCAGAATAACGCAAGAACTGCCGTTAAAACAAATACTATAACCATTATAAATCCCATCCTCCGTTAAAATCAGCAACAGTTATGTCGCTTTCTGATAGTCTTTCTTCATCGTCCTCTTTAGGCTTGAAGAATTTTACATCCTCAAATGCATATCGAAGAGCATCGCACAGGTGGTTGTCTGTGTCCTTAGGCATCCTCTGCCCTCGGTCGTTGCGTCTTTGGTCGTATGTGTAGGTGGAGAGCTCACGTATCATATTTATACATGAGGGGTCCACCGTAATACGGTATTCACTTATTTTTGCTATACCATTGAGAATGCTGTCTCTACCTTTAACCGAAGGGGTAATTCTGCAAATACCAAGCCTTTTCAAATCGTCATTTGATTTTGGCTCAGCACAATCGGCGCGTATGCGCTCCTTTGCATACCCCATTCCCTTTATACGCTGAGCAATATCACAGTTTAGCATGCGTTTTTCATAGAATTCACCGTGAATATATAGCTCGTGGTCGATTGGATTAGCCGAAAATGCAACAAATGCCGTAGGGTCGTTGGTGTAACCGTAGTCAAGCCCAAAAAAGCTTTTCCATTTATACCGTTCATTTTTTGCGATTTCTATTTTCCCTACCGTCCAATTCTCATAAACAAGTCCCTCGGAAATCCCCCAATCTCCAAGACCTGCCACCTGATATTTCCTCGGATTAGATTTCTTCATCCTCTCAAAAATGGCTCGGTCCGTCTCGTCAAGAAACTCGTTTATTAGATAGTTAGTAGAAAAAACAGCAACATTTTTTTGTTTTGTATCAAAAAATCGTTTTTTCAGCCAATGCCCCTCGCTCCAAGGGTTAAAGGTAATGGTTGTTTGTTTGTAAAGCGGTGACGGAAGCTTTCCTCTGGGAACCGAAAGGTCAAGCTTATCAAAATCGGCTTCATCATTAATTTCAAATGCCTCCTCAATCCACACATAGTTAAGATACCCCTTGGGCACAGTGGTTGAGGCAAGCTTTAAAACATCGTCAAAGCCTCGGAAAAGGATTTTTTGGCCCGTTGGTTTGTATACCATTTCAAGAGGCGAAACTGTATTGTACCAGTAATCACTCACACCAAGCCTTTCCTGTGCCCATTTAAGCTGAGCAAAGGTGGAATCTCTGTGTGTGTTCATTACCTGTCTTACAACCAAAAGATTGCTTTCCTTTTCCTTCATAAGCCTGAATATAAAATTAAGCGCAGTAGTAGCTGATTTTTTAGAGCCCTTTCCGCCCTTAAGCACCCTGTAGCGTTTCTTGCAGCTCCAGAATTCATCATATCCTCCGCCAACAATTTCCGACATCTTAATCTCTGATGTCGTCAATAATCATCACCGCCTTGCCGCCTTGCGGCCTTTCTTCAATTTTTTCGCTTACAATGGAACGAAGCTCCTTTATAGCCGAAAGATCCCCTGATGATGCCTTCTTGTAAAGCGCAATCATAACAGCTGTTTTTCTTGTGGGATTTTTAATTTCATACCCTTCTGCTTTAAGTGCTTCAACCTCAGCGTCTGAAAGCCTTTCATTAAGAAGTGACTTCAAGGTTTTATAAAGTAGCTTGTCGTTCTCTTTCATAAACATTCCTCCCGGCAAAAAAAAAATACCACCCTTTTGGATGGACATTCACCGACATAAAAAGAATATCTATAAATTTTTCAAAAAAAATAAACTTTTTTAAAATTTACTATTGACAAAATGATGTTTCATAGATATAATATACAAGTCGCCTTGAGATGGCTGTATAGCTCAGTTGGCTAGAGCATGCGGTTCATACCCGCAGTGTCACCGGTTCGAATCCAGTTACAGCCACCAATGGCCCGGTGGTCAAGAGGCCTAAGACACCGCCCTTTCACGGCGGTAACACGGGTTCGAATCCCGTCCGGGTCACCAAAAACCTGAAACACTCTTTTGAGTGTTTCGGGTTTTTCTTTTTACTAAGGGATTCGAAGTAGGAGCGGTAGTGAATGACAGTCCGGTGGACTGTCAGAGCCGCGAATGACTGAGCACCGCAGCGCGAGAGTCGAATCCCGTCCGGGTCACCAAAAATAAAAGAACTTATCCGCAAGGATAGGTTCTTTTATTTTATTATCTTTTTTATATTTATAATAATTTTTTTAAATACTTTAAAATTATAACATCGGTACAAGAAGCATTTTGCCACTGCAAAGGTTTTGACTGTCAAGCGCATTAATTCTCATTATTTCTTCTACGCTCGCGTTGTAATTTCTGGCAATATCCCATACTGTTTCACCCTCGTTTGGGAAATACACAGTCATAGCATTTTTATTTTTTCTCTGAATTTGTTTTGTACTGTCAACCGTAATATCCGATATCAAATTTATTTCTTTCTTTTCATAAATTGCCGCGTTAATACTCAGCTGAATATTTGTCTCCATTCGGTTTGAGGCTGTTATTGTATAAGAGCAACTAATTATTTCTATCTGAGGTTCTGAATGCGGAGTTCCGATATTGCAGTCAACAGGATGCTTATATTCAAACTCAATTGGTTTTTCAACATAGAGCGAATTTTCCTCCTTGTTTACTACAATCATACCAATAACAAGCGTACCGTATACTACCATATTGCAATTTTCAAATTTTGTAACTGCTGACTGAACATTACACCATAAATCAATTACCGATGTTATATCATCCTCAAGCTCAATGCTTTTTTTACAACTGTAATTTTCGCCTATGTTTGATGTTATCGTGTCAATTAAAACCTTATTCTTCTTTATTTCTGCCTCGTATTTTCTTGAATAAGCATCAAAAATTACAGCTAAGTCGTTACTGCAATAAGCCTCACAGCTAAGTAATAGCTTTGCCGTTACAGTAAAGCATTTAAGTTCTCCTGACGTGTTGACACGTGGCTTTGCTTCAAAAAATGCAATCTCAGATTTTGTATCACATCGGCAAGCCTCGGTCATACCCTCAACATCAATTATCTGACTAAACGGAATATTGCTTTTAAGACTTTGTGGCGCACCGCCCCCATCTGGACAGTAAAGTAACGCAACCGACATTTCTCCCTTGACCACAGCTTTGCCATTAATAATTTTAGTTTCCTTAATACAGGAATTACTGTCACAGCGGAGAATACTTCTTATAGCAGGCTGACCCTGACCCAAATGCAAATCTTCCTCAATCATTATATACTTCTCGGCATATCCCATAGGTACGGTAGCAGGTGTTACTCCCCTTTTAAGCTCAACCGTACAATCGTCATAATCGGAAATAATGTCACAGCTTTTTTTCTTAAAAACCTTAACAAAAATACCAACTGCGCCGTGAACGTCAACCTTCCTGCCTGTAACAGCGCGACAGTTAATGTATTCACACCTAATTTTACAACAAATATTAGGGTTGGCACACTCATTATTCATTTCAAGATTCTTCGCAAACGGATACTGATACTCAAAGGAGCAAAGCTCGCCTGTGCGGTCAGCATAAATAAGGGTTATACAAACAACCCCCTCAACTGTAAGCGTTCTGCCGTTTATACCCTTAGAGGAAATTCTTGGCACAGCTCTGCACTTAAATATCTTAGATATGTCAGGACAATAATCAGGTAAAGAAAAATCTACATCGATAGGTTGCTCCACTGACTCACTGAAAATAATTTCATTTGAAAAAATGTTTGTCTTTAATTCCTTTTGTTCCATAAAAATATCCTCTCTTTTAAATGAATTTACTACTAAATTCTATTCAACATAAAAAAAGAATATTCTTATTTCAAAACAATATCACTCAAATTTTATATTTTAAAGAAAGAATTTTGCAAAAAGGGTTAGAATAACTAAAAACGCAATGTTTGCTACTGAAAAAATTAAAAAATATTTTTTTGTTTGTTCGGGATGCAAAAGTCTAAATTCATTAAAGGTTATTAGACTCGCTAACGAAGCTATAAGGGTTCCCGTTCCGCCTATGTTCACTCCTAAAAGCAATGAAGCATAATCTTGCGTAAATCTTGAAAGCAAAATAGCAGACGGAACATTGCTTATAAATTGACAGGTGAGCACCGATACAATCAAGGTGTCCTTTAGAAGCAAGGAAGAAACAACATCGTTCACCAAATCCAATCTTGCAAGATTTCCCGCAAATATAAAGAAAAAGAAGAAAGTCCCTAATAATGAATAATCCACCATTTTAAGCGACTCGCGTTCAGCAAAGAAAAGAATAAACGGTATAATAACTAAGCCTAATAAAAATGGAATAATTCTGAAAACAATAAGAATAGACAAAACAAACAACGCGATATAAAGTATAGCCTTTTTCTTATTAAGCTTTTCACCGAACTCCTCGTCCAAAGAAAACTTTATTGACTTTATCGGAATACACGCAACCACCAAAAGCGAAACAGCAAGTAAAAAAACGGGAAGCATAATTTTACAAAACTCGCCTGTAGGAATATCAAAATAAGAGTAAAGATAAAGATTTTGGGGATTCCCAAAGGGTGTAAGCATACCGCCTAAATTTGCAGATATATTCTGCAATACAAAAAGATATGCCATATATTTTTCTTGCTTTGTAACTGAAAGCGCAAAATATCCCAACGGCAAAAAGGTTATTAAAGCCATATCATTAGCGATAATCATTGAACCTATAAAAGTAATGATTATAAGCAACAAGAAAAGTGAACGCAAATTACCTGCCATATTTACAAGCTTTCGTGCAAGGATAGTAAAAAACTTAATATTTCTCAGCGCGCAAACAACTGCTAATGTTAAAAATAAACATGAAAGGGTTTTCCAATCAAAATAATCAAGATATTCCATATCCGGCGGCACAAAAAAGCAGGTAATCGTAGCCACCAAAGCCGCTATACACAGAACCGCATTTTTCTTTACAAATTTTAATGCTTTCAAACTATCACCATAACTAATACAAAATTTTTAAACCCGATTATTATTTATATTTATAAAAAGGTAAAAACTATAAAAAAAGAGAAACCTCAGCACGCAAAAAAGCATGTCAAGGCTCAAAAGTGGTGCACCTGACAGGAATCGAACCTGCACTTCCTTGCGAAAATATGGACCTGAACCATACGCGTCTGCCAGTTCCGCCACAGGTGCATATTAAGTTATTGACCTCTACATTTTACACGGCGAGATCGTCCGAGGTGGAGCATTTTGCTTAATCCACTCCCCTATTTTTACGCGGTAGGTTTAACCGAGGCGGAGCTTTTTTTTAGTTAAAAACTTATTTTAGCTTTATAAAATGTATAACTAATAAAATACACATTTTCCGCAAGGGATATTATATCATAAAATAATGAAAAGTCAAGATAATACTTTGCTATTTTAGGTACATATAAAAATATTAAGTCAGACAGCATACCCATACTGTCTGACCATTTTAATTTTCATTTAATTATTTCTCGCAATTTTTTTAGGACAAATATCGGTTAAAATGCATTTATCACAAAAAGGCTTTCTTGCGGTGCATACATCTCTACCGAAAAGAACCGTTCTATGGCAAAAATCGTTAGATTTTTCAGGTGGAAGAAGCTTACGCATTGCTTTTTCTACCGACAAAGGATTTGTTGTTTGAACCAATCCCAAACGATTGCAAATTCTTATAAAATGGGTATCTGTAACAACCGCAGGTTTTTTATAAACATCTCCGCAAACAAGGTTGGCTGTTTTTCTACCAACACCCGGAAGCGTTGTGAGCTCCTCAATAGTATCAGGAACGGTTCCTCCATATTTTTCGGTTATCATTTTCCCGATTCCAATTAAATCCTTAGCCTTTGTTTTATAAAGGCCACAGGTTTTAATAAGCTCCTCTACCCTTTTGGTAGGCGCTTCTGACATAGCCTTAGCAGTTGGAAATTCCTTAAACAAATCGGGCGTAACCATATTCACACGTTTATCGGTGCATTGTGCCGAAAGGCGTGTTGCAATAAGTAGCTGAAAAGCATTTTCATACTCTAAAGAGCATATGGCATCAGGGTACAGCGTTTCCAACCGTTGAACCGCTTCACAGACAAGTTCTTTTTTACGCATTGGCAGACTCTAACTTCATATCGCCAGACTTTATCAATCCAAGCTTTCTCATACCCTCAGCTATTCCCAAAGTAACAACCGCAGGCAAAACGAAATGCATAACAAGAATCTCAAGAAGTGTAACAACAGAAGAAACACCCGAAGCCACCATACTGTCATACGCCATAAACTGACCTACAAGTCCTGCCGAGCCCATTCCTGAGCCTACAGGGTTGCTAACCATTTTAAGAAGAGCAGAAGAAACAGGACCTAAAATAGCGCTCGAAATTATTGAGGGAAGCCATATTAAAGGCTTTCTCACAATATTAGGAACCTGAAGCATTGAGGTGCCTAAGCCCTGCGCTATAAGACCCCCAAATTTGTTTTCTCTATAGCTTATAATTGCAAAGCCAACCATATTACAACAACAGCCAATTGTTGCCGCGCCTGCAGCAAGCCCTGTTATTCCCATTGAAACACCGATTGCCGCCGAAGAAATAGGTAAGGTTAAAATCATACCCATAAGTACAGAAATTGCCATTCCTCCAAGAATCGGGAATTTTTCAACATTTACATTGACAAGATTTCCAAGCCACATCATAGCCATTGAGATATACGGACCAACAAAGTATGCGGCCGCCGCACCTGTAATAATACAGGAAATTGGCGTCACAATTATATCTACCTTTGTCTTGCCGGATACGATTCCCCCGATTTCTATTGCAACATAAGCCGCAATAAAAGCCCCCAATGGCTCACCCGGCGCTCCCACAGAAAAAGCCTCAACCGCAAGCTTAGGAAATGCACCGATCATACCGCAAACCGCAGCAGAAACAGTTGTAAGCGGCGACGACTTAAGCTTACAGGCTACACCAACACCAATTCCGGCACCTGTAAGTGTTTTTGCTACGCTACCGATTGAGTTTAGATAATCACCAATTACATTTCCACCTACAAGTTTTGCTAACTGACAAATTATCGTACCTATTATCAGTGTCGAAAACAGACCGTATGACATTCCTGAAAGACCGTCAATAAACAAACGGTTAAGATACTTCTTTATCATTTTAAATCCCCCAAAATTTTTTTAATATTATAACGCATTTATAAAAATAATACAATAGTGCATATGTCATTTTTTTTAGAAAATACTAATATTAATTTATTTTTGGGGGTATAGTTTTGAAAACAGTTGCATTTTTTGATACAAAATCTTACGATAAAGCAAGCTTTTTAAAATATTCTGACGAAAATATAAATATTCGTTTTTTTGAAAACAAGCTTAATTCCGATACAGTAAGTATGGCAGCTTGCTGTGATGCGGTATGCGCCTTTGTAAACGATACAATCGACAAAGCCGTTATTGACCGTCTCGAAAGCTTTGGGGTAGGTTTAATTGCGCTTCGTTGCGCAGGCTACAATAATGTTGACCTTAAATATGCAAGAGGAAGAATAAAGGTGGCGCGTGTGCCTGCATATTCGCCTTACGCTGTAGCCGAGCACGCGATAGGTATGATTCTTTTGCTCAACAGAAAGCTTCACCGAGCATATATCCGTACCCGTGACCACAACTTTTCACTTGAGGGACTCACAGGATATGACCTCCACGGAAAAACTGTAGGAATTATAGGCACAGGAAAGATAGGTCGAAGCTTTGCAGATATTTGTAAAGGATTTGGAATGAAAATTTTAGGCTTTGACCCATATCAGTCGGACGAATTTTGCGGTGAATACTCTACCCTTGATGAGTTGCTTAAGAGTAGTGACATCATTTCCTTGCATTGCCCTCTAACCAAGGAAAACAGACATTTAATTAATGAAGAAACCATAAATAAAATGAAAGACGGTGTATACATTATAAACACCTCTCGCGGGAAGCTTATTGATACGCAAGCATTAATAACAGGTATGAAATCAGGTAAAATTGCGGCGTCTGGACTTGATGTTTACGAGGAGGAAACAACCGTTTTCTTTGAGGATTATTCGGATGAAATAATACACGACGATACACTTTCTACCCTTATCTCAATGCCCAATGTTATTGTAACCTCACATCAGGCTTTTTTAACCAGAGAAGCATTAAATTCCATTGCCGAAACCACAGTCAAAAATTTAAAAGACTTTTTTGACGGCAAAGAATTAGTAAATGAAATTGTAATATAAAATTTATCACCTTGCAATTTATATCATAAAGTGATATACTTTGTAAGGTGATTTTAATGACTAAGATATATTTGGTCAGGCACTGTGAAGCACTTGGAAATATTGAGCATATTTTTCAGGGGCATACTGACCTTGATATAACTCCATTAGGCGAAAAGCAGCTTGAAAGACTATCCCAAAGATTTAGTAATGTGAATATTGACCGTGTATTTTCAAGTCCGCTTATTAGAGCAAAAAAGACTGCCCAAGCGCTTATTGGGGAAAAAAATATTCTTTTAGAGATACACGATGGTCTTATAGAAATAAACGGCGGTTTTCTTGAGGGGCGTCCCTTTACTGAAACCTTTGGTGTTATGCCCTATTTGCTTGATATATGGCTTAATCATCCCCAGGATTTCAACCCTGAGGGCGGTGAAGCAATGACAATTGCGTATCAAAGAATATGGGATACCATAATATCAATTGCAAACGAAAACAAGGGTAAATCTGTTGCTTGCGCATCACACGGCGGTGTAATTCGATGTCTTAACTGCCGCTTGCTTTATAATGACATAAATCAACTTGCCAATACTCCATGGTCTGGTAATACCGATGTTACTCTACTTAAATTTGATGATGATATGAATATAAATGTTGCATATATAAACGATTCAAGTCATCTGCCCGAAGAACTTCAAAATAAGAAAAGTAAAGTCACTTCTTATATAAAGGAGCTAAACAGAAAATGATAATAATGTCGGTTGACCTCGGAAAAGCGAGGACAGGTATAGCCGTTTCTGACAATAGTGAAAGCTTTGCCTTTCCAAAGGGTGTTATAACAGAATATAATACCGATAGGTTGATAATAAGGCTTTGTGAAGAAATAAATAAATACGGCGCCGATATAATTGTTGTGGGCTTTCCTAAAAATATGGACGGTAGCATTGGCTTTCGCGCTAAGGAATGCTCTGAAATTGCTGAAAAGCTGAGAGAACAATGTGGCAAAGAGGTTATTCTTTGGGACGAGCGATGTACCACAGTATCGGCGCATACAGCACTTAACTTTACTGATACAAGAGGTAAAAAGCGTAAAAATATTGTTGATGCCGTTGCGGCTGTTATTATTCTTGAAGATTATTTAAACTATCGAAAAAACATTGGAGGAAAAAATGTATAAGTTTGAAGTTCATTTACACACCTCTGCTTGCAGCGGATGCGCAAATTCAACAGGAAAAGAAATGGTTGATGCTGCAATAGAAAAAGGCTATTCCGGAATCGTTATCACAAATCATTTTTTTCACGGAAACACTTGTATTGACCGTAAACTTCCGTGGAGAGATTTTGTAGGGGCATATGCAAACGATTATTATGAAACCAAAAAATATGGTGAAGAAAAAGGCATTACCGTCCTTTTCGGTTTAGAGGAGGGTTATACCGCAGGCAAAGAAATTTTAATTTATGGTTTATCACCCGAGACAATATCTGCGCATCCCGAATTTAATGATATGGATTTATCGCAAAAAAGCGAATTTATCCATTCACACGGCGGTATAGTTGTTCATTCACATCCATTTAGGGTAAGAGATTACATCCCCAACCCCTTTGTCCCACCCGACCCTGACTGTCTTGACGGTGTGGAGTGTTATAACTTTTTTAATGCCGTTGAGGAAAACTTAAAAGCCTTTATATATGCTGAAAATACAGGTAAATTTAAATTTTCAGGAACAGATATTCATGGTGCTACTCATTTTGGTTCTGCAGGTCTTGATTTCGATAACCCAATTAAAACAAATAAAGACTTTGTAAACGAGATTAAAAAAGGTAATTACCGCCTTATTACTCCATATAATCTATAAAAAAATGCGGAAGAAGTTCAAAATTTCACTTCTTTCGCATTTTTCGTTTTATATTTTTTTAAAAACAATTGCACATCTGCTTGGTAAATAGCATTTAAAGCCAAACCAATCGTCTGGTGTGCGGAAGGCTTTATATTTTTGCTTATTGTCCACCCTCGAAAAACCGCCAAAGATACCGTCATCAGAGCAAAGCTCCACCTTGTAGTTACCCTCTTTTTGCACAGGAATAAAATATCCGTCAAAAGAAGTATCAGGATTAAAATTAAACACAAATACAGTATCGTTCTTACTGTAAATTAAAACTTTATCATCCTGATGCATCCAACGATTAACTGCAACAGTTGACAAAAGCACATCCTTTTTGAGAAGCTTTATCATTGCCCTGTCAAAGTTGTTTAGTTCTCGATAGCGTAGCCTTTCGTCATCTACAAGGCTCCATTGCCTGCGACAATAGTGATAGCTCCAACCGTTGCCCTCGCGCGGAAAATCTATCCATTCAGGATGACCGAATTCATTACCCATAAAATTGAGATAGCCCTCACCCGCAAGCGATGCGGTAAGCAAACGAATCATTTTATGTAAAGCAATTCCACGGTCTATAATAAGACTCTCCGAGAATTTTACCATATGGGTATACATCTCAGCATCGCAAAGACGGAACATTATTGTTTTGTCTCCTACAAGCGCTTGGTCGTGCGATTCACAGTAGCCTATATTTTTTTCAAAAGGTCGTCTGCCGGTAAGCTCATACCAAAGCTTTGCAATATCCCACTCCTCGTCCTTATATTCCTTTATTGTTTTAATCCATAAATCGGGAACACCCATTGACAGACGGAAATCAAATCCTATTCCGCCGTCCTTTATGGGCAGACACATTCCCGGCATACCCGACATATCCTCAGCAACTGTAATTGCATTTGGATTAAGACTATGTATAAGCTCATTAGCAAGCTGTAAATATGTAATTGCATCGGTATCGGTGTTAAGCGAAAAATACATACTGTAATCTGTAAAAGCACTTCCTAATCCGTGGTCGTGATAAAGCATTGAGGTTACACCGTCAAAACGGAAACCGTCAAAATGAAAAACCTCTATCCAATATTTCAAATTTGAAAGCAGAAAATGGATTACTTCGTTTTTTCCGTAGTTGAAAAGCTTTGTTCCCCAAGCGGAATGATTGCCCTTTTCCCCCTCGTGGAAGAACTGATACTCTGTACCGTCAAACTCATTAGGGCCCTCATTAGTGTTCTTTACGGCATGAGAGTGCACAACATCAAGAAGCACCGCTATACCCATTTTGTGGGCGGTATTTATAAGCCTTTTAAGCTCTTTGCTTATCCCGTAGCGAGATGAGGCAGCAAAAAAATTAGAAACCTGATAGCCGAATGAGCCGTAATACGGATGCTCCATAATTGCCATAATCTGAATAGTGTTATAGCCAAGCTTTTTTATTCTCGGAAGAACATTTTTACGGAAATCCCTATACGAACCAACCTCACCCTTTTCCTGCGCC
Organism: Acutalibacteraceae bacterium; assembly: GCA_045658105.1. GTDB lineage: Bacteria > Bacillota > Clostridia > Oscillospirales > Acutalibacteraceae > UBA737. The sequence goes on along the minus strand of JAZOUK010000022.1, from coordinate 65,103 downwards.
ATACCGATATGACATTCATAAATAAATGGTGTTTTATCAGGAATAAAATCACTGTCAGTCCAATTAAAGGGAGCTAGGGTATCCTCAATTTCAGCGCACCATAAATATGTATCAGTGTCCTGAACAACCCTTGTTGCATATAGAGGAATTCGTCTTAAATATTGACCGTTATGTACAACTATAGCCTGTATATGCTGACCAATTTTAAGAGCATTTTTGCCATTGAGTTTAACCTCAAAAACACCATTTTCAAGCCTTTTCATCGGTACTGATTCCGTTTCCCAACCGTTGAAATCGCCTGTTAAAAACATCTTCTCAGCAGCAGGTGCCCACTCGCGGTAAACCCATCCTTCATCCGTACGATGAAGACCAAAATACTCGTATCCGTTGGCAAAATCGCAAAGTCCGCTTTTCCCTTGAGTCAGTTCAAGCTTTTTCTTATTGTAAAGCTCCATTCTCAAATCCAAATCTTTTTCGTATGGTTCAAGGAATGGGTCAATGCCAATTATTCCAAGCTTTTCATTCTTAACCATAAAATACCCCATTACAATTTATGTTTTTATTATAACAAAATCTCATCATAAAAAGCAATATATTTTACAAATTTTCTAATTATAATATGCATTTTAAACTATTAATATGACATAAGCGTAAAAAATGTATTTTGTTGTTGAATAAAGCATTATTTTTTGGTATAATATAGTGGTCTATAATTGAAAGGAGTTTTATATATGGCTAAGGTATATTTATTGGCGCATACTCCCTGCCCTGAGCATACTGTCGCTTCTGCCGCTAAGCTATGCTACAGTAGCTCTAAAGTTTCGGAATTAACCGAAGCACTCACAGAAGAAAAAGCCGCCTCATTTGTTGATATGCTATCAGAAATTGGTCACGAAAGTCCTATAGAGCACGCAAGCTTTACGTTTGGTATTGAGGGTGTTTCTCGCTCGCTTTTAGCACAGATTACACGACACAGAATGGCTTCATTCTCGGTCAAAAGTCAGCGTTATGTAAGAGAGGGCAGCTTCGAATATGTAACCCCTCCCGAAATTGCTGACTCTCCCGAGGCGCTTGAGCTATACGAGGAAATAATGTCCGAGGACCAAAAGAAATACGACAGAATTGCTGAAATTTTAAAAGAAAAGCATATAAAAGCTTTTTTGAATGATGGAAAAGACCAAAAAACAGCAGAAAGACTTGCTGAAAAAAAGGCTATTGAGGATGCTCGTTTTGTGCTTCCTAACGCATGCGAAACCCAAATGGTTATGACAATGAATGCGCGTTCACTTATGAATTTCTTTAAAATACGATGCTGTAAGCGTGCACAGTGGGAAATTCAGGATATTGCAAATCAAATGTTAGCTCTCGTAAGTGAGGTTGCTCCGCACATATTTAAAAATGCTGGTCCCTCATGCCTTGGAGGTAAATGCTCCGAGGGTAAAATGTCTTGCGGAAAAGCACAAGAGGTTAGAGAATTTTACAGGAGACTAAAAAATAATGGGTAAGCTTATAGTAATAGAGGGGCTTGACGGTAGTGGAAAATCCACTCAACTTGAACTTCTTAATCAAAATCTCATTAACTGCGGTATAGATTGCAAAGCAGTATCTTTTCCTGATTATGCAAATCCGTCAAGTACACTTATAAAAATGTATTTAGGCGGCGAATTCGGCAAAAAACCTGATGATGTAAACGCTTATGCCTCATCGGTCTTTTATACTGTCGACCGCTTTGCATCCTATAAATCCAATTGGGGAGAATACTACAATAACGGCGGTACAGTTGTTTCGGGAAGATACACCACCTCAAATGCAGTTCATCAGGCATCAAAGCTTCCTGAGGACATGTGGGAAGATTTTCTAAATTGGCTTTACGATTTTGAATATAACAAAATTGGAATTCCAAAGCCTGATAAGGTAATTTTTCTTGATATGCCTGTTGAGGTATCTCAAAAGCTTTTAATAAAGCGTTATGAGGGAGATGCTTCTAAGAAAGACATTCACGAGTGCGACACAGAGTATCTAGACCGTTGCAGAAAAGCTGCTGTATTTACAGCTGACTATTCGGGTTGGGAAATTATTCCCTGTTCCTTTGAGGGTGAACCTAGAAGTGTTGAGAGCATAGCTTTTGATGTATTGAAAAGTGTTTTAAAACTATATAGCGAGGATAAAAAATGATATATATTTTCCTAAGTGACGGTTTTGAGGAATGTGAGGCATTAGCGCCTATTGACATTCTGCGTCGCTCACAGATTGAGATTAAAACGGTAGGAATAGGCAGTAAAACTGTGGTAGGTTCTCACGGAATACCTGTTGTTTGTGATATTACCGAAAACGAGGTTTCAACAGATAATCTTTCAGGAATCATTCTTCCAGGCGGTATGCCAGGAACTATTAATCTTGAAAAAAGTGACACAGTGCAAAAAACAATTGATTTTGCTTGTTCTAACCAATTGATAATCGGTGCAATATGCGCTGCACCCTCAATTTTGGGACATAAAAATATTTTGATTGGCAAAAAGGCAACCTGTTTTACTGGATTTGAAAAAGAACTGTACGGTGCTGTTGTTACTCAAGAGCCTGCCGTTCGTGACGGTAACATTATAACCGCATATGGCGCAGGTGCGGCATTTGATTTTGGATTTCTGCTACTTGAAGCCATAAAATGCAAGGAAGAAGCTGATATTTTAAAAAAGCAAATGCGTTATAATGTCTAATATTTTTTGGAGGTTTAAAAATGGCTGAGAGTTTTAATTATAATTCGGATGACGATTTTGTAATAGACAACGGCTTTACAATTGCTTCGAATGACGATATTTCTTCAAGCGGAAAGAAGAAAAAAAAGAATTCCGTAATCAAAAGCATAATATGGATTCTATCGATTGTAGTTGTTTCGTTGGGACTTGCCTTTGGAATAATATATGCCGGTGCAGATTTTATGGGTATAGGCTTTGGCAGAGGCGAAAATACCGAAATGAATATTGAAATGGGTACCCCTGCCTCAAAGATTGCAGAACAACTTAAGGAGAGTGGTGCGGTTAAAATTCCTGCTCTTTTTAGACTTTATGCTAAGCTTAATGGGTATGACAGTCAGTTTAAGTACGGATTTTATTCCTTTAACACCGAATCGGGTTATGAAACCTTAGCACAAATGCTTATAAACGAGGGTGCTAAGGCTGAAAGTATTAAGGTTACTATTCCTGAGGGTACAGGAATTAACGATTACACTAAGAATGTCAACGGAGAGAATGTAACCGTACCGGGAATTGCAACATTGCTTGAAAAAGCAGGTGTTTGTACTAAATCTGATTTCCTTATAGCACTTGATGATGTTGATTATAAAACAACTCTTTTAAAGAATGTTAATGTAGGTAAAACTTATCACGAGCTTGAGGGATACCTTTTCCCTGAAACATATGAATTTTTTGCATTTGATTCTGCCGAAAGTGCCCGTCTTGTAGTGGATAAGATGATTAGAGAAACCGATAAACGCATTACAAGTGCAATGTATGACAGGGCAAAGGAAATGGGTTACTCTATGAACGAAATTTTGACTATGGCATCTATAATTCAAATGGAAGCGGGTCAAAATTCCACCGAAATGCCAAATGTTGCTGCTGTTTTCTATAACAGACTAAAGAGTGATAGCTTTGCAACTCTTGGCTCATCACCCACCTGTTATTACGGTAACTCGTTTAAAAAGGATGACGGCAGATATAACACCTATACTGCTAAAGGTTTGCCCCCCGGTCCTCTCTGTTCTCCGGGTATCGAAGCAATAAAAGCGGCGTTATATCCCACTGAAAATACAGAATACTATTATTTCGTTACAGATAGTACCGGTAAATTCTATTACCACAAAACTTTATCTGAGCAACAAAAAACAATAAACAAGCTTCAACAAGGAAACAACTGGGTTTATGAATACTTTGAATAATTTTATTAAATTGCCTGAGCTCTTAAGTCCCGCAGGTGATTTGACCCGACTTATTGCCGCTGTTGATTACGGTGCTGATGCTGTATATCTTGCGGGAGAAGAATTCGGAATGAGAACCGCCGCGACAAATTTTGGTGAAGAAGACTTAGCAAAGGGCATAAAATACGCACACGACCATGGGGTAAAGGTTCATATAACCTGTAACACCATACCGCACAATTCAGAAATTCCGCGTTTACCTGCATTTTTGGAATATATTAATGACATTGGTGCCGATGCTGTAATAGCCGCCGACTTAGGAACAATTGGTATGGTTAAAAAATATGCTCCTAAGTGCGACCTTCATATTTCGGTGCAATCGGGAATATGCAACTATGAAACCGCAAGAGCTTTTTATGATTTAGGTGCTAAACGGGTTGTGCTCGCAAGAGAATTATCACTACAAGAAATTGCTGAAATACGCGCAAAAACTCCTATGGATTTAGAGCTTGAAGCTTTCGCTCACGGAGCAATGTGTGTATCCTTCTCTGCAAGATGCTTGCTTTCGAGCTATATGACAGGAAGAGATTCCAACCGAGGTGATTGTGCTCAGTCCTGCAGATGGAGCTATTCGCTTATGGAGGAAAAGCGTCCGGGGCAGTTTTTTGACATTACCGAAACAGATAAGGGTACCTACATTTTAAACGCCAACGATATGTGTATGGCAGAGCATCTTGATAAGGTTATCGCCGCGGGGATTGACAGTATAAAGCTTGAGGGTAGAGCCAAATCTCACTATTATACTGCCGTTGTTACAAACGCCTACCGCGGTGCGCTTGATAGCTTTAAAGATTGCAAAGACGAATGGCAATGTCCTGATTGGGTTACTGAGGAGCTTAACAAAATAAGTCACCGAACCTATTCTACGGGTTTTTATTTTGGCAGACCCGAAAACGCACAAACCTATGAAAACGCAGGATATGTGAGGGATTACTCGGTTGCCGCTATTGTAGACGGTTATGAAGAAGGTATGATTATTGCCACTCTTAAAAATAAATTTTTAAAGGGTCAGGTTTTTGATTGTCTCGAACCGAAGTCTGCACCTGTTGAAGTGGTAGCAACAACTATTTACAACGATAAAAATGAGGAAATCGATTCAGCACCTCATCCTATGATGACAATTAAAATTCCGTTCCGCCGTCCAATTAAGGTAGGCTCTTTATTAAGAATGAAAACAGAATAGTATCAAAAAAACACCTCTTGTCAATAATAAAATTGACTGAGGTGTTTTTATGTACAAAAATAATTATAGTAAAAGCTTTACAAGACGAAGTGTTTTTTGTTTTTTCCTTATAATTTTTCTACTTTTTAGTTGTATTTTAAGGGTTGCGGCAATAGTTGTTTCTGATTATTCTGAGGTAAGAAGCCAACAGAATTCGCTCAAAATTAAGGTAGCAACTAAAAGAGGAACTATTTTTGATTGCAACAGAATACCGATTACAAACAGTAAATATAAAATTATTGCCTGTGTTTCCCCTACGCCGAGGGCGATAACGGCAATAAGCAGTGTGCTTTCGGACGAAAAACTATTAAATGTTTTGGAAGAGCTTAAAAACAACAAGCCTGTTCTTTGCGAGGTGCCAAAGGAAATTAAATGTGACGGCATAGTTTGCACAAAGGTATATATTAATTCCGACAGTAGCATCCCTGCAATTCATCTTATCGGGTATACAGATTCAGACAACAACGGAGTCTCAGGACTTCAATTGGCATATAACGACCTATTAAAGAGCGAAATCGACATATGTATATCTTACGAGTGTGACGGTAAAGGTAAAATTTTAGAGGGTATTGAGCCAACGGTTAAAAACGATTCCTCAATTGAGGCTAATGGAGTCATTTCCACACTTGATATAAATATTCAAAACATTGCAGAAAAAGTTTCTGATTATTTATCAAAGGGCGCAATAATTGTTGCCGATGCAAAAAACGCAAAAATAAGAGCAAGTGTTAGCAAACCTTACTTTAACCTTGAAAATATATCAAATTATTTAAATCAAAGTGATTCACCGTTATTAAACAGAGCGATTAACTCATACAATGTAGGCTCTGTATTCAAGCCTTGTGTTGCAATTTGCAGTATAGAAAATAAAAAATCAGGATTTTGTTATATATGTAAAGGCAGTTGTGAAATTGCAGAGCGTTTTTTCCGTTGCCACAAATATGACGGTCACGGAATTATGAATCTTAAAACCGCAATTGCCAACTCCTGCAACACATATTTTTACAATCTCGCCTTTATTTTAGGTGGCAACTCAATTTATAATACTGCATCTGCTTTAAGGTTTGGAAAAAGTCTTAAGATATGCAATGGAATAAGCACATCAAAGGGAAAGCTACCTACCAAACAGACACTTGAAAATATAGCACAGCTTGCCAATTTCAGTATTGGTCAAGGCGAGCTTTTACTCTCCCCCATTAATATTCTTACCCTTTACTGCGCAATAGCGGGAGACGGCACCTATACAATACCGTCAATTGTTGAGGGAACTCTCCAAAACGGGCACTTTAATAAATACGAATCAGAAAGCCCTACAAGGGTTATGTCTAAAGAAACTGCAAACATTATGAGGCAATACCTTACTTCTGTTTTAACGGAGGGTACAGGCGAATCTGCAAGCCCCCTAAAAACCACTGCAGCCGGAAAAACCGCAACCGCGCAAACAGGACGCTATGAAAATGGGGTCGAAATTTGTCAAGGTTGGTTTTGTGGTTTCTTCCCTGCTGAAAATCCAAAATATGTTGCCGTTATTTTCAGCGAAAACATTAATTCACAAGAAAAATCCTGTAGTGAGATTTTTGCACAACTTGCAGATGGCATTTTCCAATTAGATAATTAACTTAGAAATTATATAAAAATACGGCAGAGCAGAAGCTCTGCCGTGATTTATTATTCTTCAGCACTAAAATCGTCCTTGCCAACACCGCAAAGAGGACAAGCAAAATCATCAGGAAGGTCTTGGAACTTTGTTCCTGCTGCGATACCGTTATCAACATCGCCTACAGCCTCATCGTATACCCAACCACATACATTGCATACATATTTCATTCTATTCACCTCCAAAATTAATATTTACTCTATAGGCTCAAAATCTGCCGCTCCGTGTTTACACAATGGACAAATAATATCTTCCGGAAGGGTATCACCCTCATAAACATAGCCGCAAATCTTACAAACAAATCCTTTTTTACCCTCTGTTTCAGGTTTTGGCTTAACATTATTATAATAATAAGTATAGGTCATTGTTTCAACATCAGAAATTACCCTTGCCTCTGTCACAGTACAAATAAACATCCCATGAGTATCAAGGTCAACATACTGTTCAACCTTAAGCGACATAAACGAATTGATATATCTCGGCAAGAATGCTAGACCGTTATCCGAACGCAATGGCTCACAATCAGCAAACTTATCGGTATTTCTTCCGCTTGTAAAGCCAAATTTTTCAAACACTGAAAACGGTGCATCAACAGTAAGACAGTTAATATTCATAATACCGCTCTGTTTAATGATATGATGCGAATAGTTTTCTTTATTAATAGTAACCGCAATTTTATTGGGAGTATTAGTAACTTGAGTTACTGTATTAACAATTAATCCGTTATCGCGTTTACCATCATTAGAGGTAATAACATATAATCCGTAACCGATATTAAAAAGTGCTGTAAGGTCGTTTTTATTTGCGGTAGTGTCCTGCAACGCAAGATATTCCTTACAGAGCTCACCCGCCAAAGAGTTTAGCTGAGTTGTGCTTTCCTCATTAAGTGCGGACAAAATTCTCACATTATTTTCAGTATATTTAAGGTTCTTACTGTTTGAAAGAAGCTCCTTCATAACCTTTGTAGCAAGAGGTGCCCAGCTTCCGTTTTCAATGAATCCAACAGTCTTATTTTGGAAATTTCGCTCTGTAAGATGAGAAATAAACTCACGCATAAAGGGGAAAATCTCGGCATTATAGGTAGTAGTAGCAAGAACTATCTTACCGTATCTGAAAGCATCCTCAACCGCCTCTGCCATATCGCAACGGGCAAGGTCATTAACCACAACCTTAGGGCATCCGTTTTCCTTTAGTTTATCGGCAAGAAGCATAACCGCCTTTTTAGTGTTACCATAAACTGAAGTATATGCAATTACAATTCCATCCGACTCGGTCTGATAACTTGACCAAGTATTATAAAGACCAAGATAATAACCAAGATTCTCATTTAAAACAGGTCCATGCAGAGGACAAATTGTTTGTATATCAAGTGCCGATGCCTTTTTAAGCAGATTTTGCACCTGTGCGCCGTACTTACCAACAATTCCAATATAGTATCTTCTTGCCTCACAAGCCCAATCTTCCTCTACATCTAATGCTCCAAATTTACCAAAACCGTCAGCAGAGAAAAGCACCTTATCTTTACTATCATAAGTAACAATTACCTCAGGCCAATGAACCATGGGAGCAGTTACAAAAGTTAGTGTATGTTCGCCTAAAGAAAGGGTATCACCCTCCCCTACAACCAAACGGTTATCGGTAAAATCTGTGCCAAAAAACTGATTCATCATCTGAAAAGCCTTTTGAGAAGACACAACAGTAACTTCAGGATAATTCTTAACAAAATTCATTATATTAGCAGAATGGTCAGGCTCCATATGCTGAATTATTAAATAATCAGGCTTTCTGTTGCCAAGAACATTCTGAATGTTATCAAGCCATTCGTGTGTAAAATTAACATCAACCGTATCAAAAATCGCGATTTTGCGGTCGATAAGCGCATAAGAATTATATGACATTCCGTTAGGCACATCATACTGTCCCTCAAACAAATCTATTTTATGGTCATTAACGCCAATATATTTAATATCATTTGAAATAAACATTAGTATAACCTCCGTCTCAATTAAAATCTTTTTAATTCTACTTAAATTTTATTATAACCAAAAATTCACAAGAGTATTTTAAATAAAGCTACTATTTTGAAGATGAATTATTATCTTTCTTAATACCCTCAAGAACCTTGTTGGATTCGTCAAAATACCTTTTTACATCCTTTTTCTCTGCCAATATTGTATTTGAAATCTTACGACAGGAAATCTGCAGTCCGTCAGGCAACTTGCCAAGCTTGCTATCGGTTGTTGCATTATAAAAATTATCACCCAATTCAATTGTCTCAGCTTCAAAGAATCCACCATCAGGAAAAATATTTTCAAAATATTTTATAGATTCATTATCGGTTATGAAAATAAGCGTTTTTTCATCAGTCGCAATTAATGCCTGCATCTTTGTGAGAACAGTATTTCTGTATTGAAAATCACCCGATTTATTTGAAAGACTGCAATTTACAATAGAAATATTCACTTCGCCGTTACCGTCTAAATCAGAAGCAAATTTCCCAATATAATCCGCAACCGAAGTGAGCTGATTATCCATAACAGGAGTATATGAAAAATAAACAACAGACAAATCGTATTTAGGCTTAGTAGTACATTGCGCGACAAGAACAGTAAGTACAATTAGAGTGGCTACAATACCGATTGTATGCCATTTATACTGAAACCAAAAATTATCCAACTTTTCCTTAAAGGTTTTTGGAACAATTGCAACCTCACTTGGTTTAGGACCTGCATCCAATTCACCTTTCTGCATTTTTTTCAGCTTCAAAAATTCCTCTCTTGCTCTTCGTTGCTCTTCTAAAATATCGTTTTTATCTGCCATTTAAAAACACCTATTTTCAAACTATTTATTGTTAAAATAATATCATATTTACATTGTTTTTTCAAGTATTCTCACATTAAACCAGATATTTTAGTGCAAAGTTTACATTTAGTTAACAATAGCTTTATTAATCACTAAAAAGCTATTAATCATTGCTCCTGTTGTTACAATTTATACCGCAAGAACCGCATGAGCCGCCGCAAGAGCAGCCACCCTTACCGTTTTTCTTTTTACGTATTTCATTGACGATTATTGCAACAAAAACAACTGCAATTAGAAGGGTAATAATTATTGTCGGCCAGTTCATATATTTTCTCCTTTAAGGGAAAGCAATTCAATAAAAGATTTTTGCCTATTTTGCTTCCATATATTTATTTTTTCTTAAAAGCATATAAAACATTACTATCAAAACAATAGATGCAGCAACAGTTCCTACAATATTGCCACCGCCTACAAACCACAATCCAAACTGATATACCATAAGTGAAATCGCATATGCAAAGATACACATATAAGCAATAGTTCCAACCGACCATTTCCAGTTGTTCATCTCGCGTCTGATTGCACCCATTGCGGCAAAGCAAGGCGCACATAGCAGATTAAAAATCATAAAGGATAAGCCGGCAACACTGTTATTACCGAAAAATTCCTTTGCAATTGTGGCATACATAAGCTTATCACCCTCAATTGCAAGGTCAGCATTCACCATAGAAGAAAGTGTACCAAAGGTTCCCACAACCTGCTCCTTAGCCATAAGGCCAAGAAGGGTAGCAACAGCCGACTGCCAATTTCCAAATCCTAATGGAACAAAAATCCAAGCAATTGCGCTACCTATATATTCGAGAATAGATTTTCCGCCTCCGTTACCCGAAATAAAATGGAAACCACCATCGAATGAAAGCGAGTTAAGCACCCAAATAATAATGCTTGCCGCAAGAATTACCGTGCCCGCTCTCTTAATAAACGACCAACCACGCTCCCAAGTAGCTCTGAAAATGTTATTTGCAACAGGTGCGTGGTAAGCGGGAAGCTCCATTACAAAGGGAGCAGGATTTCCTGCAAATGGCTTTGTTTTCTTTAAAATCAAGCCTGATATTATAACCGCGCCAATACCTATAAAATATGCGGCAGTTGCAACCCAAGCACTTCCCGAAAACAATGCGCCGGCTATCATACCCACTATAGGCATCTTAGCACCGCAAGGGATGAAACCTGTTGTCATAATGGTCATTTTGCGGTCTCTGTCCTGCTCGATTGTACGGCTTGCCATTATGCCGGGAACTCCACATCCCGTTGCCACAAGCAAAGGAATAAAGCTCTTTCCCGAAAGACCGAACTTTCGAAAGATTTTGTCCATTATAAAAGCAATTCGAGCCATATAACCGCAATCCTCTAAAATTGAAAGCAAGAGAAATAGAATCATCATTTGAGGGACAAAACCGAGTACCGAGCCTACGCCACCTACGATTCCATCAGAAACCAATCCCACAAGCCAAGGTGCACAGCCTATAGCCTCAAGACCTCCCGCAACAGCAGGAACTATAATTCCACCGAAAAGCGTATCGTTCATAAAGCCTACTGTCCAATCACCTATTGAACCGATAGAAATATAATATACAAACCACATAATTAAAATAAATATCGGAATAGCAAGGATACGGTTTGTAGCTATACGGTCAATTTTGTCAGAGGTGGATAATCTACCTGCATTTTTCTTTTTATAACATCTTTTTACAAGGCTTTCAATATATGTATAACGCTCATTTGCAATAATGCTCTCAGCATCATCATCCATATCGTGTTCTGCTTTTGCGATATCCTTTTCTATGTGCTCAACAACCGAAGCGTCAAGCCCAAGCTGCTCTATAACCCTTTGGTCGCGCTCAAACAATTTAATAGCATACCAGCGTTGTTGTTCCTCTGGCATATTGTGAACTGCTGCCTCCTCAATGTGAGCTATAGCGTGCTCAGCCTTTCCCGAAAACATAGGTGTAAAAGCCAACTTTCTTTCTTTTGCCGCTTCAATGGCTTTTTCAATTGCCTCATCTATTCCCTGTCCCTTAAGCGCAGAGATTTCAATGACTGCACAGCCAAGCTCAGAACTTAATTGCTCAATATTAATCTTATCACCGTTTTTCTTCACAATATCCATCATATTAATTGCTACAACAATGGGTATTCCTATTTCGGTAAGCTGAGTTGTGAGATATAGGTTTCTTTCAAGATTTGTACCATCAATAATATTCAAAATAGCGTCGGGGCACTCACCAATAAGATAATTACGAGCAACGACCTCTTCAAGAGTATATGGAGAAAGCGAATAAATACCCGGTAGGTCAGTTAATATCACATCATTTTGCTTTTTAACATTACCCTCTTTTTTCTCAACCGTAACGCCCGGCCAATTTCCTACATACTGATTCGAACCGGTCGCTACATTGAACAATGTTGTTTTTCCGCAATTAGGATTACCTGCAAGTGCAATCTTTAGGCTCATTTTTTGTTTTTTCCTCACTTTAGTTTAAAATCTATTGTTAGCAATTGCTAACTGAATTATAAAAAATTTTCCCTCTTATATGGTTTATTCAACCTCAATATTATCAGCATCTGCCTTACGAATAGATAGCTCATATCCACGCAAATTTATTTCAATAGGATCTCCTAAGGGAGCTACCTTTCTAACATATATTTCTACACCCTTAGTGATACCCATATCCATAATGCGGCGTTTCAATGCTCCCTCCCCGTGAAGCTTAACCACCTTAACGCTTTTGCCTACCTTAACATCCTTTAAGCTTTTCATTTTAACCCTCTCTCAATAAAAGGAAAACCATTAATCCTTTAGACTAAATTGAGTTAGCCTTTGCTAACTGTCGATATAATACACCCTTTACCAGCATTTGTCAAGTGTTTTTTCAATAAATTAAAAATTTTCATAAATTTGTAAAAATATACTTTTTTAAAAGTTTTGCTTGACTTTGTGAATATGTTATCGTATAATAACAAAGTCGTCAAGTTAATATATGCTGCTATGGCTCAGGAGGTAGAGCGCATCCTTGGTAAGGATGAGGTCACCAGTTCGACTCTGGTTAGCAGCTCCATACAAAAATCCGTTCTCTTTTGAGAACGGATTTTTGTGGCTATTTATCAACAGTTGGGATAAAGAGCCTTTTGAAAACATTACTTATAGTATAAATATTAAGAGACTGCCTCGCTAAGTAAAGCAAGACAGTCCCTTAATATATTTAAATAAATCCACTTCTTTTATATAGTATTTTACAATTTCTTATATTTCAAACGAGTTGCCATTCCGCCTCGTATATGACGCTCCTGTTTGTTTTTGGCAAGCACCGCCTTTACCTGACGGTATAATTGCGGATTTTCATAATATAACCGTTCAGTTACATCCTTATGTACGGTAGATTTGCTGATTTTAAAAACCTTTGCCGCCGCGCGAACCGTAGCGCCTGTTTCAAGTATATATTCACCAAGCAGCACTGCTCTGCCTACACTATCCTCTCTCATACAATCAACTCCTAATATACTGTTTAATTGTATGAGAAAAAAATACAAGTTATTCTTAATAATCTTTAATTGGTTATAAGCATTGATTTTAACTAACTATTATAATAAATTGTATATCACTTTGTCTTATTATCTTCCGTACGTTCGCTTATTATATATCGGGGTCTTTTTTTTACTTCCAAATATATTTTTCCAACATATTCACCTATAATGCCGACGCAAATTAGTTGTATAGAAGAAAGCAAACAAATAGAAGCCACTATACTTGCCCAACCCGAAGTTGTAAAGCCTAAAAACTTGTTAACAACCGCCCATATCAAACCAATAATACTTACAACTGACATAATAAAACCAATAGTAGAAATTAATCTTAGCGGTTTAACCGAAAGACTTGTAATGCCATCTATAGCCAAAGCTATCATTTTGCTTAACGGATAATGAGTTTCCCCTGCAAATCGTTCTTTTCTTTCATAATAAACAGAGCTATACTTAAACCCAACTAACGGCACCATTCCGCGTAAAAACAAATTAACTTCTTTAAAGTTTGCAAATTCTTTTAAAACTCTTGCAGAAATTAAACGATAATCTGCATGGTTAAACACCACTTCGGCACCCATAAGATTCAAAAATTTATAAAAACCTTCTGCCGTGACTCTTTTGAAAAAGGTATCGGTTTTTCGGCTTTTTCGAACGCCATAAACCACCTCGGACCCCGATAAATATTCTTTAACCATCTCTGTCATAACCGAAATATCATCTTGTCCGTCACAGTCAATTGAAATTGTTATATCGGATTTATCCATAGCTTCCATAAGACCAGCAAGAACAGCATTTTGATGTCCGCGATTGCGACTCTGAGAAATACCAATATATGACTCATTTTCTGTAGCCAATCGTTTAATTATCTCCCAAGTGCTATCCTTGCTTCCGTCATTCACAAACATTATTTTGCTTTCAGTAGATATTAAATCTTGTGATTGCATAGACTGCAATTGCTCCAAAAACAGTGGTGCTGTAATTGGTAAAACTTTTTCTTCATTGTAACACGGAATAACTATGTATAAAATTGGTTTCATTTATCATATCTCCTTAGCTTTGCTATCGTTTCTTTTTTTAAACAAATAAAATTGAGGTATCATTATCAGAAAAGGAATAACGCTATAATGGTATCTTGGAGCGACTTCTACTAACATTTGTGCGCAGGTAATACCAATCACATATAAAGGTAAAATAAAAACCGATGACCGATGGGATGTTTTTAACATTTCATATGCACCGCAAATGCTCAATAATATCATACAATAATAAAACACATCGCAAATCATACACATATATTCATTTTCTTGAATAATATCACTACAATATGCAACACAAGCCGAATCTTTTCCCAAAAAAACAGATAATTTATTCTTAAAAAGTCTTGTAAAGTCAATATTGCCAGATGTGATTCTTCTTATGGACTCGTTAAACATCTGTTTTTGAGCCCATTCTGCTGTCGCTCCCTCTTGGTCACTATACGAATAAAGCAATTCTGAATCTTCAGCGCTCCATCTTCCATTTGATTTCACATTAAAACCTACATAAATATTGTAACCCGGTATAGATGCAGGGGCTTCTCCAATTCGTGATGTAAAGTATATATTCCATAATCCTCCTAAAGAAAAATACACCGCCAGCGTTACAGCAAAAAATGACAACCATTTAACCAAAAAACCTCTTTTAAATAGTTCTTTGAATCTCAACACAAAAACCCAAATAAACATTGCTATAATCAGCACCATTGCAATAGGTCGATTTACATTAATGCATTGTAAAATTATTGCCGCAACAAATCCATAAAACAACATTTGAGTCCATTTTAATGATTTTTCCTTTTTTGCAATAACTATAACAAAGTATACAAAAGCAAGAATGAAAGTAGTATACAGAGGATCTGAAAGCACCAAACTGTTGTAAATTGTTTGAGAAGGACAGATTATCCATAAAACATATGCGCATACTGCAGCAGTTGCAGAAATCATGTTCCTAACAATTTTATATATTAGTATACCGGAAACGACCGACAAAATAACATTTAATAGCGTTGCTAAAAACACACTTTCGCCAAATAATTTAAAAAATAAACTTAAAAATGTAGAATATCCAAATATGTGAGGAAATAGAGCAATATATCGATTAGGATAAAACCACGATTTTGACAAATTTACTGCTGAATTATAAAATGTTGCATAATCCACCTTTGGTTCCATCCTCATATAATAAATCCATAAAAATTTAACAAGAAAACAAAATAGGGATAAAACAATTAACACTTTAATATCAGATGCTGTATCAAAAAAAGAGTTATATTTTTTTGAAAATTTCACAACCACAAATGAGGCTAACATTGCGTAAACCAGTATTGAAGCAGTATTATAGTTACTGATAAAGGTTGTCAAGGCTAAAAAAATTGCAAAAATAACAATCATTAGTTTATATAATTGTATTGGAACGAGCTCTTTCATTTTATCACAAAAGATATTATCTTTAGTTACAAGCTTACTTTTCATATTATTCCTCCAAAAATAAAAAATGTGGCTATCGAAGTAACCGCACAAAAAACGCAAATTCCGTTTCCCTTGTAATAATTCTTTTATTATTATTTTCACCTAGTTTGGCTTACATATTATACCATACCCTGCCAAAAAAATCAATATCTCCGCATAAATACAAAAAGAATCCCTGAATTAATACTATAAACGAAAACGCGGTCGGCTTTCGCCGACCGCACATTTGCTATAAAACTGATTTTTAGGTTAAAGCTATATCGATTCTAAATGCTTAATACAGCTTTACCTCACACCATAAGGTTTCATATAACATTCTAATTTCCTTATCAATATCGTGGTAATACTGAACCTTTGGCATATCCTCTTTTTTAGGATACAGAATTTCATTCTGATAATAATAGTAATCAGGGTTATTTACAACCGCCGTATTAGGCGATGCGTAGCCTATATAATCTGCATTTGCAGTAGCGATTGCAGGCTCTAAAAGAAAGTTTATATAAAGCTTTGCAGCCTCATAATTTTCAGCATTTTTAAGAATACAAGCCGAATCAATAAAAATGTTTGTACCCTCTTTAGGATAGAAAAATCTAAGGTCCTCATTGTTTTCGTACATAGTAAGATAGTCACCTGCATAATAGGGTGCAATCGATGCCTCGCCTGTTTCCATCTTACCGTATATTTCGTCCATTACATACGACTGAAGATTAGCCTTGCCTTTTTTAAGAAGCTTTGCAGCGGCGTGCCAATCCGACTTATTAGTTGAGTTTAAGTCCTGTCCAAGAAGTATTTGTGCTGTCATAAAAGCATCTCGGGGATTATTAAAATTAAGTGCCATATCCTTATATTTTTCATCCCACAATACATTCCACGAATGCTCAATATTCTTTATATGCGCACTATTATATATTATTCCAACCATACCTACGCTATATGGAACACTATAACAATTATCAGGGTCAAAATATATGCCTTTATACTGCTCGTCAATAAGGTCGTAATTACTCAAGGAAGCTGTGTCTATTTTTGCAAGCATATCCTCATTCAAAAGACGCTCAATCATATAATCCGAGGGAATTACAATATCATAATTAACTCCTCCGTTTTTAACCTGAGAATACATTGTCTCGTTGCTTTCAAAGGTCATATAATTAACCTTAATACCGGTCAATTTTTCAAACTCGCGGTTAACATCTATCGTGTCATCCAAACCATCCGAAATATACTCTCCCCAATTATAAATGGTAAGAGTAGTACCGGCTAAATCCTTATTATAACTACCACGAAGCTCGAAATCCTTATAGATATATCCTATCTCACATCCCGAAAAAAACAACACAGGAATACATACCGCCACAATAAAAGAGATAATTTTTTTCATAAGCCTACCTCCCCTAAAACTGCTTTACAGCGGTGTGCTTACGTTCACTCTTTGTCTGCAAGGTATTATAAAGCACAAGCAAAACAAAAACCGCAATAAATATAATGGTAGAAAGTGCGTAAGTATCAGGTGTTACCGATTTCTTAGTCATATTATAAATAATTATCGGCAAGGTCTGATAATGTCCGCAAGTGAAATAGCTTATAACAAAATCATCAAGCGAAAGAGTAAAAGCCATTATAAAGCCTGTTGCTATACCTGTAGAAATCGAAGGCATTACCACCTTAAAGAAAGCTTTAAAAGGAGTACATCCAAGGTCAAGCGCCGCCTCCCTAAGATTCGGGTCGGTCTGCTTAAGCTTAGGTAAAACCGAAAGAATTACATAAGGTAGATTGAATGTTATATGTGCTATAAGCACCGTAACAAGTCCCAAGGATTCGTGTAAACCGATAAGTTTACCCACGAATACAAACAAAAGCATAAGCGATATACCCGTAACTATATCTGCATTCATCATAGGAATATTAGTTACCGACATAATAAGCTTTTTAGCGAGCTTGTTTCTAAGGGACATAATACCAACAGATGCCGCTGTGCCGATTACAGTTGAAATAACAGCTGACGAAACCGCAATAACAAGTGTATGCCATAAAGCATTAAGCATCGTTTTATCTCCTAAAAGACCGACATACCACTTAACAGAAAATTCAGAAAAAACCCATACGCTCCCCGATTCATTAAAAGAGAAGAAAATCATAACAAGCACAGGTGCATATAGAAACAAAATTATTAATGATACATACAACCGGGATAATGCTTTCATATGATAATACCCCCGTCCTCATCATCACTGAAGCGGTTCATAACAAACATACAAACCAATATCAGCACCATCAGCACAAATGAAATAGCCGATGCTACATTGTAATAATCAGGTCCCAAATTAAAGAAATACTCTATAGTATCACCAACAAGCATTGTCTTGTTGCCGCCAAGTTTTTGAGAAATATAGAATGTACTTACCGAAGGAACAAATACCATTGTAATACCCGAAATTATACCAGGTCTCGAAAGAGGGAGTATTACCCTTTTAAACTTAGTAAATGCATTTGAGCCTAAGTCCTCAGCCGCCTCAAGCAGAGAGTTATCAAGCTTTGACATAACCGAGTATATAGGCAATATCATATAAGGAATAAAATCGTACACCATACCGAGAATAACCGCTCCCGGTGTATTGATAAGCTTTAATGGACCTATTCCAATCTTTGAAAGAAAGGTGTTAATAAGACCTGTATTAGCAAGAATAGATATCCAGGAATAGGTGCGGATAAGAAAATTCATCCACATAGGAAGCATTACGATAAGCATAAGCATACGCTGAGAGCTTACCTTGAGTTTTGTCATAAAATAAGCCATAGGATAAGCTAACAGAAGCGTAATGACGGTTGCAACTGCGGCATACATAACCGAGAGACCAAATGCTTTTTTGTATTTTCCAATATCTGCTAAGTTAGCAAGTGTAAATATACCGTCAATATCTGTCAAAGCAAAATACACCATTATTACAAGCGGTACTATTATAAAAATAGCAGACCAAACAATATAAGGAGCGGCAATCAAACGACTGCCCAAGGATTTAGTCTTCAATTCCCTATTCCTCCTCATAAGTTATATCGGAAAGGTGCTCCATTTCCTCACTATAGGTAGAATAATCGCCGTAAAGACCTGAATATTCCGACTTTTTCATTATATGTATAGCATCAGGCTCAATAAAAAGTCCTACCTTTTCATCTACCAAATGCTCATCCGTAGTCTGAATCATCCACTTAAATCCGCCAATATCTACGATTATCTCATAATGAACGCCCAAGAAAGAAACAGAGGTTACTACACCCTTAAGCATTCCTTTTTCTGCAGGAACAATATCAACATCCTCAGGTCGTACAACAACATCAACCTGCTCGTTTTCTGCAAATCCTTTATCAAGACACTCAAATACCTGACCCGAAAACTCAACGCTGTAATCCTTAAGCATTTTACCGTCAAGAATATTTGATTCACCGATAAAATCTGCGACAAAAGCATTTTTAGGCTCATTATAAATATCCTGCGGAGTTCCAACCTGCTGAATTACACCGCCGTCCATAACAACTACTCTATCAGACATAGTAAGGGCTTCCTCTTGGTCGTGAGTAACAAATATAAAGGTTATCCCTAAGGTTTGCTGAATGTTTTTAAGCTCCTTTTGCATATCCTTACGGAGCTTCAGGTCAAGCGCTGCCAAAGGCTCGTCAAGTAACAATACTCTCGGACGGTTTGCTATAGCGCGCGCAATTGCGACACGCTGTTGCTGACCGCCTGACAGCGTACCTATGTTTCTCTTTTCAAGACCTGTTAAATTAACAAGTCTCAGCATTTCTTCAACCTTTTCCTTAATTTCATTTTTAGGTAGCTTTTTAACTCGCAAACCAAAAGCCACATTTTCATAAACATTTAGATGTGGGAAAAGCGCATACCGCTGAAAAATGGTGTTTACCTGACGCTTGTGCGCAGGAACATCATTTATTTTTTTCCCCTCAAATACAATTTCACCCGAATCAGGCTCTAAAAAACCTGCAATAAGGCGCAAGGTTGTGGTCTTACCGCAACCCGAAGGTCCAAGCAGAGTAATAAACTCCTTATCCTTAATATCAAGATTAAGTCCGTTTAAAATCTGCTCTCCGTCAAAAGCGACCGATATGTCTTTAAGCTCTACAATATTATTCATATAAAGCATCCCCCTTTGTTCAACACTTAAGTGCCGACACAAGAATAAATTTTTGATAATCTCCGGTAAGAGTTTAAAACTCACACCTTCAAGAATCTACCCTGCGCGATACCCGCAATATCCTCGCCTTGCGCCCTGAACAAAGGGTTTTTCATAGTTTTCTCGATTTCGGAAACTACGGCACAAAACTTGATATTACTCTCGTCACAGATGCTTTGATTAGCAACATAACTAACCAATTTAAAACTATACATCTTAAACTTTAAAATGTCAAGTATATTTTGCTTTTTTTCTACATTTTTCGTGAAAAATTAGGGCTATTTTTTAGAAAACTCACAAATACTCTTAAATACTCTTAAATACTCGCGAATACTCACTTTTTGTAAGAGTATAGTTTTGGTTGCTACAATGCTTAAAATCTATATAGGTAATTAACCTTTACACATTGTCATATTATTAACTGTATAACAATTTTAGGGGTGCAAAAAAATGAAAAAAATACTCTCAATTCTACTTTCTCTATTAATTCTATCAAGCTGTAGCATTGTTTCAGCTGCTCAAAAAAGCAAAACTGTTTCGAGCGAATGCGATTTATCAGATATTG
The DNA here is from genome assembly GCA_045658105.1 of Acutalibacteraceae bacterium. Taxonomy (GTDB): domain Bacteria; phylum Bacillota; class Clostridia; order Oscillospirales; family Acutalibacteraceae; genus UBA737. Next base: position 44,608 of record JAZOUK010000022.1, on the reverse strand, counting down.
ACACACCTTTAGAAGCATCCTCTACTGCAGTAATCGGTCAAAAATTAGATATCAAAGCAAAATCCGTTATACTTATGGAACCGTATACAGGTCAAATTCTATATGAAGCTGATTCAGATATTAAAAGCTCTCCTGCCTCAATCACAAAAATTATGTCTCTGCTTCTTGTAATGGAGGCTATAGAGCGCGGCGATATGTCAGTAGAAACTGTTATTACCGCGAGCGAACACGCCTGTAGTATGGGCGGCTCGCAAATCTGGTTAGAGCCGGGTGAGAGTATGACGGTAGATGAACTTTTGAAAGCCACTGTTATTGCATCTGCTAACGATGCTTGTGTAGCACTCGGAGAACATATTGCAGGCAGTGAGGAGGGATTTGTCGCATTGATGAATCAGCGAGCAAAAGAGCTCGGAATGGAAAATACAAGCTTTGTAAACTGTACAGGACTCGATGCAGAGGGACACATTACTACGGCACACGATGTAGCAATAATGTCCTGCGAGCTTATAAAGTTTGCTCTTATAAAAAAATACTCTACCATTTGGATGGATAGTCTCAGAGACGGAAGCTCAGAGCTTGTAAATACAAATAAACTTGTGCGGTTTTATCAAGGTACAACAGGTCTAAAAACAGGAACTACAAGTAATGCGGGCTACTGTTTATCTGCCACCGCTGAGCGTAACGGGTTATCACTTGTAGCGGTTGTAATGTCAGGAGATACAAGCAATGACCGATTTAACGGCGCAAAAAAGCTTCTTGATTACGGCTTTGCAAATTATAGCTTTTCCGTTCTTGACGGAAATCTTAAAGAAAAGGAAGCATCGGTAAAAAGAGGAACTAAAAAAACCGTAAAAATTGAATGTATAGATACTGTAAATGTTCTTCAACCCAAAGGTACAAAATCCGAAATCAGCCGAACAATTCAATGGAATAAAAACATTTCCGCCCCCTTAAAAAAAGGTGACATTTTAGGCTATATAAATGTTTTTAATGGCAAAGAACAAATAGGAAAACTAAATATAATCTCTAAAGAAAGTATAGAAAAACTTTCTGTAAAGGTAACATTAGAATGGATTATGCAAGGACTTTTCAGCTTGTAATGCGTTAAAACTGTATTTTTTTGTAGAAAAAGTCCAAATCAATATTTAAATTATAACAAATATAGAAACTTTTAATGAATTTTTCATATTTTATCTTGCAAAATTAAAGATAATATTGTAGAATAGAATTATAAAAAAAGCTAATGCTTATGCGAAGGCTTTTACGGCAAATCGGAGGTTCAAAAATGTCAGTTAGTTTCAACTATTCCTATGCAACAGATTTTATTCGCGAAAACGACCTTAAGGGTCTTGAAAAACAGGTTTCTGCTGCTCACGAGATGGTTAATAATAAAACCGGTCTCGGCAATGATTTCCTTGGTTGGGTAACCCTGCCCTTTGATTACGACAAGGAAGAATTTACAAGAATTAAAAAAGCTGCCGAAAAGATCAGAAATGATACAGATATTCTCGTTGTAATCGGCATTGGCGGTTCTTATTTAGGAGCAAGAGCTGCTATTGAATTCTTAAAGGGTCCATATTACAACTCATTACGCGATGGCGCACCCGAAATTTATTTCGCAGGTAATAGCATAAGCGGTGCCGCTTTGGCTGATACCCTTAAGCTTTGCGAGGGAAAGCGCGTATCGGTAAATATTATATCAAAATCAGGTACAACAACAGAGCCGGCTGTAGCTTTCAGAGTTTTCCGTAAATATTTGGAAGAAACCTACGGTGAGGAAGAGGCTGCAAAGCGTATTTATTGTACTACCGATAAGGCTCGCGGAACCTTAAAGGCTTTGGCTGATGAAAAGGGTTATGAGTGCTTTGTAGTTCCGGACGATGTAGGCGGAAGATACTCGGTTCTTACCGCAGTAGGTCTTCTCCCCATTGCAGCTGCAGGTGCAGATATTGATAAGCTTATGCAGGGCGCTGCTATCGGTGCTGAAAAGTTTAACGAAAGCAATATGTATAAGAACGATTGCTACACTTATGCTGCTCTTCGTAATGCTTTTTATAACAAAGGCAAGTCGGTTGAGCTTCTTGTTTCCTATGAGCCTCGTTTCACAATGATGGCTGAATGGTTTAAGCAGCTCTTTGGCGAAAGCGAGGGTAAGGACAATAAGGGTCTCTTCCCTGCTTCGGTTATTTTCTCTACCGACCTTCATTCTATGGGTCAGTTCGTGCAGGACGGTGCCCGTTTAATGTTTGAAACTGTTGTTACCTTTAGCGAAAGCGATAAGGATATCGTAATTGAAAAAGAGGATAATGACGGTGACGGTCTTAATTTCCTTGCCGGAAAAACCTTGTCATTTGTTAATTCAAAGGCATTTGAGGGAACCGTTCTTGCTCATACAGACGGCGGTGTTCCAAATTTTGTAATTAACATTGACCGTCCTGATGAAGAAAACTTAGGTGAGCTTATTTATTTCTTCGAAAAGGCTTGCGCTATTTCGGGTTATATGTTAGGTGTTAATCCGTTTGACCAACCCGGTGTTGAAAGCTATAAGAAAAATATGTTTGCTCTATTAGGCAAACCCGGATTCGAAGCTCAAAAAGCTGAACTTGAGGCAAGACTCGGAAAATAATGTTCAGAAATCACTGCTTTAAAGCAGTGAAATATAAAAGGAGTGATTTTAATGATTAAACTCATTATCGGAAAAAAAGGTTCAGGAAAAACAAAAAGATTGGTTGACTTAGTCAATGAGGCTACGGCAACAAGTCTTGGCAATGTCGTTTGTATTGAAAAGGGCGACACTTTAACCTATTCTGTTACACATAAAGCTCGTCTTATTGACGCAGACAATTACGGAATTTCAGGCTATGGAGAGTATTATGGTTTTGTATCTGGAATCAAAGCAGGAAACCACGATGTGACACATATTTTTGGTGATGCAACCCTCCGTATAGGTACAAGAGATTACGATGAGCTTATTGCATTTTTAGAGAGAGTAAACAAAATAAATGATGTTGAATTTATCTTCACCGTTTCTGCTGACAAGGAAGAGCTTCCGAAGAAGCTTTTCGATATTGCTGAGATTATTTAATCTAAGGCTATAAAAATAAAACCTTGGAGTGCCGCAAAACGCGAACACTCCAAGGTTTTTCTATTGTGGGCTATAGTGTAATTAACACTCCATTTGCTTGCCGAGGAAATCAGCCGCAACATTAGCAAGCTTAATATCCGATTCATCTGCAGTCTTGCCCTTTTCGTCTGACACAAGGACAACAGCACCACTTACATCGCCAGCATTAAGGATTGGAACACCCACCTTAATTTCGCGCTTAACACCCTCTAATGCCTGTACAGATTCATTTTCTTTAAAGCTGACGCTTCTGCGTTGTTCCATAATGTCCTCAAGTGTAGGGGTTACTCTCCGTTCAAGAACCTCTTTCTTTGAGATTCCTGCTGCCGCAACACAATGGTCACGGTCGCAAATTAATACGGGAAAATTTGTTGCCTGCGCCAATGCTTCGGCATACTGTGCCGCAAAATCCGACATCTCACCCATAGGCGAATATTTTTTAAAAATAACTTCACCACTTGAGCTGGTATATATTTCCAATGGATCTCCCTCACGAATCCGCATAGTGCGGCGGATTTCTTTCGGGATAACAACCCTTCCCAAATCGTCGATTCTACGAACTATTCCTGTTGCTTTCATAATTTATACAAAATCTCCTTGCTTTACAAATTTGTTACTGTTATTACGAGCGATAAGCGAGTAACAAGGTTCACTCAGGCGTCAAATTTTCCAAATTTGGAAACGCCGTGTGGTTCTTATTATCTGTAAAACAAGGAGATTTATACTGTCGTTTCAAAATTCGCTTTCTATTCTAAAATCGGATTCGGGCAACAATTCAATTTCGGTTGCATAATCCCAGTCTATTTTCGAAGGAGGATTTTTCAGTTGTGTATATGCTGCCCACATCATTTTAGCAACTATTTGCGGCTTGACACCTCCACAAGAACCACCGAACATCGGAATCAAAATGCTTTCAATGTTGTTTTTTCTCGCTTCTATTAAAGTAGTTCTCATACATTGATAGATTACTCTCGGGTCTTCTATCAATTGGGGAGTTTGCATTGTTGGGGTATGTATAAGATATTGGTCGTCTTTATTTGTCTTGATTATAAAACTCGTACCAACAGGTTGCTCACCATAAAAATGTTCTATGATGTATTGTTGCACTCTTTCTTGTAACTAACCACTCTGTAATAGCTAAGTCATAACCGCCATCCATAAGTCCAAAAGAATTAGCAGGAGACACTACACACTGAACTTTGTTTTGTTTCATAAAATTTTCGAAAGTGTCATTTACAAGTTCTACATCTTCGTGGTCGAAATAAGCTTTTAAGAACACGAACTTGTGATAATCTCGTTCAATCAAATAAATCTTCATTATTTATCCTCCTTATGTGACAATTCTATCATAATTCTACTATACAAATCAACATGTGCTTTACTTTTTGCGTTTGCTGTGTTATGATAAACAAAAAGGTGGTGATTGTATGCAAAATACCCAGAAAGTATTTGCATTTATTGAGAACAACACAGAAAAATATTTGGATTTTCTTTTCCGGATCTGCTCCTACGAAGCCAGAGCCTATGATAAGCAAACCATTGACCGTATGGCTGATCACATCGCAGCATTTGCCCGGGACGAAGGTTTACAGGTTATGCGGACACCTATGGAAAAATGCGGCGATTTTCTCACTGTAGAAATCAATCCCGGCGCAGAAAAGGCCGGCCTTTTTATGGCGCATATGGACACCGTGTTCGACAAAGGTGTGTTCGGGGAGCCTCCGGTGTGCCGGGAGGGGGATCAGATGTTTGGCCCCGGTGTTATCGACTGCAAGGGTGGTATTGCCATCGCTTTGCTGACTATGAAAACCCTGTTGGACAATGGCTTCGACAAGCATGTTCGGCTGATCCTCACCTCCGACGAGGAAATTTCCAACACCCTGGGCGGTGAAAAGGAGCAGCAGTTTTTCCGGGAGCAGGTGGCAGGCTTTCCCTGCGCCATCAACTGCGAGACCGCTGAGCGGGACGAGGTCGTAATCGCCAGAAAGGGTATCTTATCGTATCGGCTGGACATCCAGGGTGTCAGCGGACATGCCGGCAAGCATGTGTTTACCGCCAAAAATGCCGTGGTAGAAGCTGCCCATAAGATCGTCGCGCTCAGCGAAAAAAGTGTCCCCGGCGGCACGACCTACAGCTGCAATATTGTTCAAGGCGGCACGGTGCTGAATGTGATCCCAGACAGATGCAGCGTTTCGATAAACATTCGCGCCTGCAGAGTTAAGGATATGGAGCAGGCCAAGTTGGAAGTGGAATCCGTTGCCCGAACAGCTTTTGTTCCCGGCACAAGCTGCCAGGCGGTGATACTGGGCTATCGTCCGCCTATGGAAAAGCGAGAGGAGACGTTGGCCTTGCTAGATAAATTCCTGCAGGTATGCCGCAAATACGACCTGGGCACCTTGACTCCTGTAGAAAGCGGTGGCGGCTCCGATTCCTGCTATACCCAGGCAGCAGGTATTACCTCCATCTGCGGTTTTGGCGCCAGCGGCGGTCTGCAGCATTCGCCGAAAGAATTCCTTAATATGGCATCCATTCCGCTGCGCGCAAAGATCCTGGCGGGTTTTCTGCTGGATGCAGACAAATAAGTATAATAAAAGCGAGGTGGAATCTACCTCGCTTTTGCTATGTATAGATCAAAATATGTAGTTTTTTGTCAAAAATTTTTGCTCTAAAATCGTCCAAAAGCCTAGTGTTTATAAGGCTTTATCGCACTTTTGTGTTATTATAACACGAGCCTCAATTCTTCTAACTATTCCAGTGGCTTTCATATATACATTTCTCCTTAAATTACAAATTGTGTTGTTATTATCTGTAACTTGCGGAGAAATATACCGTAACATTTACTTTTGAAATAAAATGTGCTATAATAAATTAAAGGCAATGATTTGATGAGTCTTTATGATGTTTTTTGAAACAGTAATTAAATCTTTTGGAATTCAAAACTTAACCCATCCTCTTTTATATAATTCAAAAATTGCTATTCGTTTTAATATCGGCGATAATGGTAATGATGTTTATATAGATGAAAACAAATAGATTTTACGGTAAATCCGCAATATGTTTCATCTTGTCTCGATATAGCCCAACAAGTATACTGCCCTTTGAAAACCACTCCGGACATTTTGGTTATAAAGGGTTATTTATACGAAAATGATTTTACCGATTTTAAAGCGGAGTGGAATTCCACTCCGCTTTTACTTTTTATTCTAATTCAAAGGCGCCGGTGTAAAGCTGGTAATACTTGCCCTTTTGTTCTATAAGACTGTCGTGATTTCCGCGTTCTATTATTCTACCCTTATCAAGCACCATAATAACATCAGAATTCTTAATAGTAGAAAGACGGTGTGCAATAACAAATACCGTTCTTCCCTGCATCAATCGATCCATACCGCGCTGAACAATAGCCTCGGTTCTTGTATCGATAGAGGATGTGGCCTCATCAAGAATCATAACAGGTGGGTCGGCAACTGCCGCACGTGCAATCGCAATTAGCTGACGCTGTCCCTGAGAAAGGTTAGAACCGTTATTTGTAAGCTCGGTTTCATATCCCTGAGGCATACGGGTAATAAAATCGTCTGCCCCTGCAAGACGCGCCGCCTCTATACACTCCTCGTCAGTAGCATCAAGTCTGCCGTAACGTATATTCTCCATAACAGTACCTGTAAACAGATTTGTTTCCTGTAATACAATACCTAAAGAGCGTCGCAAATCATTTTTATTAATTTTATTAATATTTATACCGTCATAACGGATTTTACCGTCAGCAATATCGTAAAATCTGTTAAGCAGATTTGTTATTGTGGTTTTACCCGCACCTGTTGCACCCACAAATGCAATTTTTTGACCCGGTTCAGCATAGATATCTATGTTGTGTAGCACAGTTTTTTCGGGAGTATATCCAAAATCCACATCATATAAACGCACATCACCCTTAAGAAGAGTATAGGTGACCGTTCCATCGCTATGGGGATGCTTCCACGCCCAAATACCTGTTCTATTTTCGGTTTCCGAAATATTACCGTTCTCATCAAGCTCAGCATTAACAAGTGTTACATAGCCATCGTCCGCCTCAGGCTCAGCATCCATAAGCGCAAATACCCTTTCTGCACCTGCAAGACCCATTACAACCGAATTTATTTGCTGAGACAGCTGATTCACATTACCTGTAAACTGCTTTGTCATATTAAGGAAAGGAATTACAACACTAATTCCGAAAATAATTTCGTGACCGAACAGCTTAGAAAGGCTTATATTCACAAAGCCGTCAGATAATAGAAATATACCGCCGACAGTTGCAATAACAACATAAAGAATATTGCCTATATTCATATTAATGGGTCCGAGAAGATTAGCATATGCGTGAGCACGATTAGCATCCTCGAACAGTTCGTTATTTACCTTGTCAAAGTCGTTTTTAGCCTGTTTTTCGTGACAAAAAACCTTTATAACCTTTTGTCCGTTCATCATTTCCTGAATAAAGCCCTCGGTCTTACCGATAGACTTTTGCTGACGGATAAAGTATTTAGCACTTCCTCCACCAACAGTTTTTGTAATAGCAAAAAGCAATAATACACCTACAACAACTACAAGGGTTATCCAAATACTGTACCACAGCATAATTGCAAACACGCTTATAACTATAATTCCCGCCTGTAAAAGTGTAGGTAGAGATTGCGATACAAGCTGACGGAGAGTATCAATATCGTTGGTATAATGACTCATTATATCTCCGTGCTTATTAGTATCAAAATACCTTATTGGAAGATTCTGCATTCCACTAAAAAGCTGTTTACGCATTTTGCCGAGAAAGCCTTGGGTTATATAAGCCATAAGTTGTGTATGGGCAAAAACCGATAGCAATGAAACGGCATAAAAAGTAGCCAAAACTATAATTTTAGGGATAATAACCTCTTTTGCGCCGTTCCAGTCACGACTTATATACCATTCCTCAATTGCCGCAATTATCTGCTGATTAAAAATTGCAGGCAGCGTTGCAACAATAGCAGAGAAAACTATACACAAAAGTGTAAGCGGTACCAAAACAGGATAAAAACCGAACAAAGTCTTTATAACCCTTTTAAAAACTGCCGAATTAAATTTTCTTACAGCCGGGACACCCTTTGGTAAACTTCTCGGCATATCGTTATTTGATTTATCAGGAGTTTTCATCCTCTGCACCTCCCTGTATCTGTTGTTCGTAAACCTCACGGTAAATTTCACTGTTTAATAGTAGTTCGCTGTGAGTACCCACATCAGAAATTTTACCGTTATTCATAACAATAATCATATCAGCCTGTTCAACCGATGATATTCTCTGAGCAATTATAATCTTAGTTGTCTCAGGAATTAATTCCTTAAATCCCTTTCTTATAAATGCATCGGTCTTAGTGTCAACCGCACTTGTAGAATCGTCAAGAATCAAAATTTTCGGTTGCTTCAAAAGCGCGCGCGCAATACATAGTCTCTGCTTTTGTCCGCCCGAAACATTAGTACCACCCTGCTCAATATAGGTGTCATAACCGTCAGGGAATGTGTCAATAAACTCATCAGCCTGAGCCAACCTGCAAACCTCTTTAATTTCTTCATCAGTAGCATTTTCATTGCCCCAACGAAGATTTTCCTTTATAGTTCCCGAAAAGAGCTGATTCTTCTGAAGAACCATAGCAACACTGTCTCTCAAGGTGTTAAGGTCATATTTTCTAACATCTTCCCCGCCTACAAGCACCTCGCCCTCGGTTGCATCGTAAAGACGCGGAATCAGCTGAACCAACGAGCTTTTACCCGAACCTGTACCGCCTATAACACCAACCGTCATACCCGACTTTATGCTCAAATTAACATTTTCGAGCGAATAAAGCTTTGCGCTTTTTGCGTATTTAAAGCTTACATTTTTAAATTCAATCGAACCGTCAGCCACATTTGTAATCGGATTTTCAGGATTAACAATTGAAGGTTCCTCCTTTAAAACCTCACAAATACGCTTCATCGATTCAAGCGACATAGTAATCATAACATAAATCATCGAAAGCATCATAAGCGACATTAAAATCTGCACACCATAGGTAAGCATAGCAGAAATCTGTCCTACATCGACCGTTGTTCCACCGCTTTTAATTGTGAGCAATGAACCCAAAAAGAGAATCATAACCGTGTTAAAATACATACAGAACTGCATTATCGGAGTGTTAAGCGCAACAATACGCTCTGCCTTTGTAAAATCGTCTGCAATTCCGTCAGATGCCTTTGCAAACTTCTGCTTCTCGTATTCTTCTCTTGAAAAACCTTTAACAACGCGCATACCGCGCACATTTTCCTCTATTGACTCATTTAACAGGTCATACTTTTTGAACACCCTTCTGAAAGCTGGCATAGCCTTACGGCTTATAAGCAGCAAACCGAAAATCAGTACGGGTATTACAACAACAAAGGAGGTTGCAAGTGCACCGCCCATAGTATAAGCCATGAAAACCGAAAAAATAAACATCATAGGACTTCTAATAGCGATTCTTATAATCATCATATAAGACATCTGCACATGGGTGATGTCAGTAGTAAGTCTTGTAACCAGAGAGGTAGCGGAAAACTTATCTATATTTGAAAAAGAAAAGCCCTGTATCTTTGTAAACATATCACGCCTGAGATTTTTCGCAAAGCCTGAGGAAGCCTTTGCACAGGTTATAGCCGCGATTCCTCCGCAGCAAAGCGATACGAGCGCTAATAAAATAAGCAACCCTCCTGTTTTTAGAACAGACTGTATAGGAGCACCTGCCTTTATATCGTTCACAAGGTCGGCTGTAATAAAAGGAATAAGTACCTCAATTACAACCTCACCAATAATAAAAATCAGGGTGAGAATAGACGGAAGCTTGTATTCCCTGATACTTTTTGCCAATGTTTTAATCATTTTGACCCTCCATATTTGCTATTAGTTTATCCATAACACTAAAAAACACCTGAAGCTCAGCTTCAGAGATACCGTTTTTCAAACGCTTTTCGCGTTCTTTTATGTTATTCATTATTTTTTTATGATTTTCTATAGCTTGCTTAGTTAAAACAATCTTTTTAAGACGTGCATCGTATTCTACACTTTTTCTTTCAATAAAACCCTTTTGCTCCATCGCTTTTAACATTTTACTTGCCGTTGAGCGACGAATTGAAAATCTCTCCTCGAAGTCGCGCTGAAATACATCCTTATCCCTATTTTCATAGAAAAAACCAATTGCCCAACCGTTTATACCCTTGAGTTTTTTAATACCCATACTTTCTTGCGCTTTTTCCACATCACGCCTTATTGCGTTAGACAATCTTCTCACAGTAAAGCCTATTTCGTTGCTATGCTCCATAAAGCACCGCCCTTCATATTGTTAGCCTGCTAACTATTATATCACTAATTATTATTTTGTCAACAACCATAATATTAATAATTTGTTAAATAGAACAAAGATCACCCAATATCCAAAAGATATCGGGTGATCTTTTAATTTTTTTCATATTTATCTGCGTGCTGTAAAACATTGATAATTGGGCATATAAGTAATCCGCACACAAAATTGCTTATACCGTGGGTAATATCAAAAGGAATTCCTGTTATAATCCACGCTATCATACCCTTAAAATCAAGACCCATTAAAAGCATTTGTGACGGCGCATATATAACACCGAATAGAAACCCGTGAAGCGCGCACACAATACAGTAAAATATAGGCTTCACCTTTTTAGGCATTTTACGAGGCAAAAGCATAACAACCGCCCAAAGCACAGTCCAAACATATAAATACGGAACCCACCAAGCGCTAAAGCCCGAGAAAAGGCCGTCCAAAAATACATATAAATATAACGGATAGAGCGCTTTTGAACGATATACAACCGTTTCCGCCACAATAAAAGTACCAAGCAGATGAATGTTTGGAAACACTTCCATAAATCGTTTTGAAGCGAACATTAACGCTCCAAGCATACTTAAAACAGCAATTTCCTTAATATTAAGCTTAAAATTACTCTGCTTTGAAGCCATAAGAAGTACCGTCAACAATTTCCGTAAGGTCAACACCCTTTTGAGCATAGCTTCCGTTTTCATAAAACGCCCAATACTTGCCGTCCTTGTCATAGTCAAGCGTAATACCGTTTACTGTTTTTACATAAAGACCGTATGAACTGTCTTCACCCGCTATAAGCTCAAGCTCAATCAGTGCCTCGCCTACTGTTTTCTTGTCGGTACTCACCTTAAAGTTTGTTGTTTTACCAGCAACATTGGTTACAGTAAAATTAAAGCTTTTTTCTCCCTGACCAATTTCGGTGACTTCTGTTTGTGAAGCTTCCCCTCCAGATGACACCTCGGAAGAAATAGTGTCAGCCTTGCCGTCACATCCGGTCATACTAAGCGCTATAGCCGCAATAAGCACAAGACAAACCGTAAACGACAGCAGTTTTTTAAATCCTGTCATTTTCATAAGTTTTTCTCCTTAAATTTTATTTCCTCAAAACCGGCACTCGCAGTTATAAAAGAGGCTTTGCCGCACGGATATTTCGACTCAGTACCTATTCTCCACCTTCTCAGGCTTAACACCCAATGGCTTGTCCCCGATTTGCGGCATCGGGTAAGGTGAACAGTATAATGTACTTCACGGCGACGGGCTCGTACAGGCTTCTCACCTGTTTCCCCGTTACGGCATAAATGATTTTATCATATCACCTCTGATTTTTCAATAGGAAACAGAAAAAACTGCCGTTCTTTTCAAAACGACAGTAATTTTATAATTTTATTTTATTTAGTAACCTTTTTATATTCAGTGAAATCATATTCTTCAGGCTTGTATTCTTCAAGATACTTAATAAGTGAAACAGGGTCATTAAAAACAGGCGCCAAATCTTTACTTTGCTCGGTCATAAATTTACCCTTAACCGCTGTTTCAAGTAAGCTCACAAACGCATTGTAATATCCGTTAATATTAAAAACCGCTATTGGCTTAAAATGCCTGCCTAATTGCCGAAGAGTTAAAATTTCAAAGAACTCGTCAAATGTTCCAATACCACCGGGAACCATTACAAAGGCATCTGCACGCTCCTCCATAATCTGCTTTCTTTCGCGCATTGTTTCAGTGTAAATAAGCTCGGAGCACCTTTCAAAAAGCACACCGTCCACCTTAAAAAAGGACGGAGCAACACCAATAACCTTACCCCCTGCTTCTACTGTACCTCTTGCTGCCGCGCCCATAAGACCGTTTGCGCCGCCGCCGTAAACCAAGGTATGACCGTTCTTTCCCATCTCTTTTCCGAGAATCTCCGTTGCAGTTATATATTCCTTATCAATTTCCGAGCTCGATGCTCCATAAAGACAAATATTCATAATTTCTCTCCGTTCAAAATAGCTTCAACCAATTTATCGCCCTCGTAAACCAATTTCAAAGAGAAAAAGGGCGCATTTTGCTCTATAAGACGAAAGAAAATCTTGTCACCCTCCCAAATTGGAAGATTATAAAGCGCCTCTATATCTACCCATTCAAGTTTTCCCTCATCGCACTCCTTTAGCTCACCGCTGAAATCGGTAGTGTGAAATATATGCATATATTCGGTTTCCCACTTGTCTGACACAAAGGTAACAACACCACAATATCTACTTTTACCTATAGTAAGTCCTGTTTCTTCGAAAACTTCACGCGCATTACATTCCTCAGGACTTTCCTTATCCTCAAACTTACCGCCTATTCCAACCCACTTATCCTTGTTAAGGTCGTTTTCCTTCTTTACGCGGTGAAGCATAAGATACTTGCCGTCCTTTTCAATGTGGCAAAGGGTTGTATTCCTCATTTTAGCTTCTGTCCTCATCGCTTTCCGACATATTCACCTGGGGCTTAAAACCATTAATATAGAATATATCTGAATTAACATTCTGTTGGTCGAAAATGTTATTATACTGCACTTTTTCGTAATCGTCCAACAAATTCTTGTAAGGTGAAGCATCGCTCCACTTATAGTAAGTGCCTTTATTATCAATATAACCCACAGTATCAATAACGGGCAAGGTTTTTGCAAGCTCAAGCAGATACTTGTTATACTCAGTAAGCTTAATTCCTGCGGTCTCAAGCATCAAGGACGAAAGATAATTAGCGCTAAGCTTATCAATCTGCTTTTCCTCTATATCATAGTTGGCCCAGATAAAGAAGGGGGTACAATGTCTCGCCTGCTGTTGCTCGGCAGTAAGATTCGAAAGGTTGCTTACACCCATAACCTCGGCAATGAAAGCGGTTTCAATGGACGGCTGATGGTCGCCAAACATACATATAATAGTGGGTTCATCCACATTAGAGAAATATTCTATAAGTTCTTTAAAGGCATCATCACTCGCCTTAACAAGAGAAAGATACTTATTTGCCTTATTGTAGCTTTGTGATACAGAGGTTGCAAAAATACTCTCATCAAAATTAACACAACTTGTAGTATAGCCGCCGTGATTCTGCATTGTGACATTAAAAGTAAAATACGGAACCGATTTATCCCTATTCTTATAGTCATCAATTATAAGTTTATAGTTATAAGAATCACTTACATATTGGCGGATAAGCATATTAGTGCCGGGATAATACTGCTCAATAAGACTTTGCAGATAGTTAGCATCGCTACCGTTATCCTGATACATCCTCATAAGGCTAATGTCCATTATATTTTCAAGACTTGTAAACCTGTTAAAGCCAAAATTATTGTAAACCTTTGTGCGTTCCCAACCTGATGCATAGTACGGATGAAGCGCATAGGAGGAATAGCCCTGCGCCTCCATTGTGGAAACCAAAGAAGCAATGGGATTATCAACATAAAGCATATACGCATTACTACCTGACGGCAAAAATGCAGTAGTATGACCGGTAAGGAATTCAAACTCTGTATTAGAGGTTCCTGCTCCTATTACCGGCACATATAAATTTCCTCTAATCGTGTTTTCCGTAAGGCTATCCATAAAAGGCATAAACGGAGCATTGGTGGTTAGATTACCCAACACTCTTAAATCACTAAGCGACTCGTTCATTATACAAATTATATTAGGCTTAGTATAACTATCATCTGTTTCCGGTTTCGAAGTTTCATCCTTTTCTACAACACTGCTTACATAGTCACCAATCTCACCCGCGTTGTAGTTATCCGGCTCAGACATATATAAATACTTTGTGTTGCAAAAGAAATTCCAAACAAAACCGTAATTCCTGTAACCTCTTGTTTGATTCCAGAAATCAGGCTTAACACCCATATCCGCAAAAAAACTTGTTCCAAAGAAAAGCATAATAAGAACCGCACTAAATGTAGCTGTAAAGGTTCTTGAAATCACCTTAGTAATTAAATTATACTTAGGTGTTTTTGTTTTTATACCTATAACAATTATGAAAATAAAAATAAGTGCCGCAGTTGTCACCTTGTAGGTAGGAGTATAATCATAGGTGTTTGCAACGCCCGCCGCGGTTGTAATGCTGAAAAAATCCATTGGAATAAAGGGAGTTCCGCGAAAATCCATAACATAACTGTGTGCCGTTGCCAATATGAACAGAATCGGATTAATAATAAGATATGCAAGCCTCAGGCTACCTGAAATTGCAAAAACAATAAAGTACATTATTATTACTACCATATAGTTTGCAAAAAAACCGAGATAGGTCATATTATATATAAAAATATCATTAAGACACTCGGTCATTGTGATAGTAACAATAGGCATTAAAAACAGAAACGTAAAATGCCATATTTTATTTAATAAATCCTTTTTGATTTTAACAGTATATGCTATGCATACGCCAATAATAAAAGGAGCAATCAGCGTAACGGCGAGTAACAGCCATTTTGAAGCAAACTCCTGCTCGGTATATGCCTTATTATTAAGAATAACTGCAAAAAGGCAGACTCCACCCACAGCAGAGCCTATTATTTTTGACCGTTTTGTTGAACTAACCTCAAAAGTGTCTCGTATAAACGCAGGCAAAATCTTGGTAAAAAAATTGATCAACACATTCCTAACTCTATTTAATATCATATGGTACATCCCTTTCGAGAAGCTCAAATTACATTTATATACTAAGTTATTATACCATATTTTTCAAAAAAAACAACACTATATTTATTGCAAGATTATTAATATTGGCCTTTATGAATAGTTGGGGTAAAGAACCCATAAAAAATCCCGACAGATTAAGCCAATAATCTGTCGGGAAATTCCAACTAAACTAATACTGTAGGTAAAATAAATAATAAAACAATGTCTTTCGCATCAAAAATGTTTTTGCATTTTTATCATTATTGTCGCCCAATCTAAATCTTCACAATACCCAATACATCAAGCACAGAAGAAATAAGAATTAGAACTATACAAACGGGAGCAATATACTTTATAACAACCACAAACAGCTTTTTAGACTTGAATTTAGCAGAAGATTCAACCTCATCAATAAGTATCTGAGGCTTAATAATATATCCTATAAATATACAGGTAAGGAAAGCTACTATAGGCATAAGAACACTGTTGCTTATAAAGTCAAATATATCAAGAATACTAAGTCCTGCAACCGATATATCGCCTAACACACCAAAGCCTAAAGAAGAAAGTGCGCCTAAAACAATTGAGCCTATAATAACTATGGCACAAGCACCCTTTCTTCCCAAACCGGTTTTTTCCATAACAATTGAAACCACTGTTTCCATAAGAGAAATAGAGGATGTAAGCGCCGCAAAGAAGACAAGTATAAAGAATATAGCGCCTATTACTGTGCCGCCTGTCATACTTTCAAAAACCTTGGGAAGTGTAACGAACATAAGTCCCGGACCTTTGTTGAGAGCCGCTTGGTCACCGCCTGAGAAAGCAAAAACTGCAGGAATAACCATAAGACCAGCAAGGAAAGCAATACCTGTATCAAAAATCTCAATCTGATGAACAGAGGATTCAAGATTAACATCCTTTTTCATATACGAGCCGTAGGTTATCATAATGCCCATTGCAAGCGACATTGAATAAAAAAGCTGACCCATTGCCGCAAGAACGGTAGTGAAAGAGAATTTTGAAAAATCAGGTGTAAGATAATAAGCAACACCCTTCATAGCCCCTGGCATAAACATTGCATATATTGCAACAAATAAAGTTAAACACACGAGAACCGGCATCATAAACTTACTTATTTTTTCAATACCCTTTTCTACACCAAGCAAAACAACAAGTGCGGTAATTCCAATAAAGATAAGGAACCAAAAAAGCGGTTCAAAAGGCTTTGAAATAAAGTCTCCAAAATAGTCATCCTGTGCGCTCAACTTTGCTCCACCAGAAATAAATACACAAAAATACTTTGTAACCCAACCGCCTATTACCGAATAATACGGCAAAATAATTGCAGGAATTACCGACGCAATAACACCGATAAATGAATATTTTTTATTAAGCGTTTTAAATGCTCCTATAGCACTTTGACCTGTTTTTCTGCCTATTGCAATTTCAGCTGTCATAAGGGCAAAACCGAATGTAAGAGATAAAATTATGTAAATAAGCAGGAATATGCCTCCGCCGTATTTAGCGGCAAGATAAGGAAAACGCCATATATTTCCAAGACCTACCGCCGAGCCTGCCGCCGCAAGAACAAACCCTATTTTTCCGGTAAAATAGCTCTTATTTTCGCTCATTTTCTAACCCCTCTAAAAAAATATAATATAATGGTATTTTAACACATTAAAGTAATAAATACAACCATTTATTTTACAAAAAAAATAAAGACCGAAGGAAGAACCCTTCGGTCAAATAGTAACATGAATTACTGAAGCTCAACAGTTGCGCCAACCTCAGCGAGCTTAGCCTTGATAGCCTCAGCATCTTCCTTAGAAGCAGCCTCTTTAAGGGTCTTAGGAGCGCCGTCAACGAGAGCCTTAGCCTCAGCAAGACCAAGACCGGTAATCTCACGAACAACCTTAATAACCTTAATCTTCTCTGCGCCAGCTTCCTTAAGAATAACGTCAAACTCGGTCTTCTCCTCAGCTGCTGCTGCGCCGCCTGCTGCGGGAGCTGCTACTGCTACAGCTGCTGCTGCAGATACGCCGAACTCCTCTTCTACTGCTTTAACGAGCTCGGAAAGCTCAAGAACGGTAAGAGTCTTTAACTCTTCAATCATAGCTGTAATTTTCTCTGATGCCATTTTATTTTCCTCCATAATATGTTTTTAAAATTTTTAAATTATTCTGCGGCTTCGCCGTTTTTATCAACGATAGCCTGTACAGCACGTGCAAATGCTGCAATAGGTGCCTGGAATGCGCTGCAAACTGTTGCAAGCAGAACTTCCTTTGTGGGAAGCTTAGCAAGAGAGTTGATAGTAGCAACATCTACAACCTTGCCATCAAGGAAACCAGACTTAACCTTGAAATTTTCGTGAGATTCTGCATACTTGCAGAGAATTCTTGCTGCTGCAGTGTAATCCTCATTTGAAAGAGCGATAGCAGTTGTTCCCTCAAGAACAGACTTCATCTCATCAAGATCGGTACCTGCGATAGCTCTGCCGAGAATGGTATTCTTAACAACGAAATACTCAACTCCGTTTTCGCGAAGTTCCTTACGGAGAGCTGTATCGTCAGAAACTGTTATACCCTTGTAGTCAACTAAAACACCGGTAACAGCTGCAGATATCTTCTCAGAAAGCTCAGCAACCTGCTGTTGTTTCTTTTCTAAAACTGATGCGTTTGGCAATTCGATTCACCTCCACAGAAACAGTAAATGCCTGTCCAAGACTGAGGACAGGCATAAATATAGACATAAAAATATTCTAAATTTAAGCGCGTACCTCGGCAGGCGAAAAGCTTACGGCATAATGCCACCTGCTGTCTTTGGATTGCAACACTGTGATTATAATACAAACTTTAATATTTGTCAAGCATTTTTTATAAAATTTATTTTTTTGTAAAAATTCAAATATCCCTGCATGCATTCGACAAAGGAATTTCGGTTACAGTAGGCTCATAAATACGCCTCAAGGAATCCCTTTGGTCATCACTCAGTCTGTTTTTAATGTTTTGAAGATTGGAATATATAAGCTTATCTCTTTTTAATTGTGATACAGTTTTTTTGTTTGATACTTTGGTTCAAAGGTTATATTTACGCCCAATTTTCTAAACACATTTTCGTCTACCCTTGAAAGAATTACACTTGAATGTGCTTCTGTCCCCTTAAGACGCACGGCTTGGTCAAGCGCTTTTTTGGCTATGTCACTTGTAGCTGCGCAAATTGAAAGCGCAATCAGAATTTCATCGGTATGAAGCCTCGGATTGTGATTACCCATCACATCGGTTTTAAGCTTCTGTATAGGCTCGATAATGGTGGGAGAAATCAGGTCAATTTCATCCGGAATATCTGCCAAAACCTTAAGACAGTTAAGCAGCAAAGAGGACGAAGCGCCCAAAAGGCTTGAAGTTTTACCTGTTATAATCTGACCGTTTTCAAGCTGAAGCGCTACAGCGGGGGCACCTGTATCATCTGCCTTACTGAGAGCCGCAGAAACAACGGGACGCGCATCAACAGTAACCTTTGCTTGCTTCATAAGAAGCTCTATTTTTGAGACATCTGCACTCTCTCCCATTCCCTGACGGGCAGACACCATCGCCGCATAATATCTACGCAATATTTCTTGACGGGCAGCCGCGTTTACAGTCTCCTCGTCACAAATAGCAAAGCCTGCCATATTAACACCCATATCGGTAGGACTCTTGTACGGCGATTCACCTAAAATACCCTCAAGCATAGCATTAAGTACAGGGAAAATTTCTATATCACGGTTATAGTTTACCGCTGTTTTATTGTAAGCCTCAAGATGGAATGGGTCTATCATATTAACATCGTTAAGGTCAGCAGTTGCCGCCTCATAAGCAATATTCACAGGGTGCTTAAGCGGAATACTCCATATAGGGAAGGTTTCAAACTTAGCATAGCCTGCACTAATACCCCTTTTATGCTCGTGATAAAGCTGTGAAAGACAGGTCGCCATTTTTCCGCTTCCGGGACCTGGTGCAGTAATTACAACAAGCTTTCGGGTGGTTTCTATGTAATCATTTTTACCAAAACCGTTTTCGCTGATAATATGGGGAATGTTTGAGGGATAATCCTCTATCTGATAATGGCGATACACCTTTATACCAAGGCTTGTAAGTCTCTTTTCAAAGGCAATGGCAGAGGGTTGACCCATAAATCGGGTTATAACCACACTTCCAACATAAAGACCTATCTCACGAAAAGCATCAATAAGACGCAAGGTGTCAAGGTCGTATGTGATACCCAAGTCCCCGCGACGCTTGTTTTTTTCTATTGCATCTGCATTTATTACAATTACAATCTCTGCATCATCTTTAAGTGATAAAAGCATTTTGACCTTAGCATCAGGCTCGAACCCCGGGAGAACCCTTGCAGCATGGAAATCGTCAAAAAGCTTGCCGCCAAACTCAAGATACAGCTTACCTCCGAACATTGCTATCCTGTCCCTGATATTTTGAGACTGTAGCTCTATATATTTATTATTGTCAAACCCTTTTTTCATAAACTTAACCCCAATTAATCAACTGTTTTTTTATTCCTGTTTTAATTGTTTTTTTCGTTTTCTAACCACTCAACATATTCCTCAAGGCACATATCAAGCTTATTCATCTGCTTTGCGTGATTAATTCCCACAAAGCGCCAATGCCAAGATTCGTGAATAACGCCTGTTATCGGCTGTTTGTCCTTACGGTAACGCATAACAAAGCCATAATCCTCGGCATTTTCAGTCATCCATCTATACATTTCAGTATTTTCGAAAGCATCGCTTGCCATATTAAAATCTGCGCAAAGACCGGTATTATGCTCACTAGTGCCGGGACGAGCAACAACGGTAGCCGCCTTTGCTTCGTCGCCGCCCACGCGGTTCACCTGCTTTTGGAATAAATCCTTTTGAATAGCATAGCTTCTAAAGGGAGACCAAACCTTAAGATTTACTCCGTCCTTTTGAGCAGCGGCAACCATTGCGGTAATGTACGGATAAACATCCTTGTGAATTTGTGTGACATAATTGTTATTGCGGTATTTTGCATCAATCTCCACAAGATTAGCTCTTACTTCAGTATCATAATTATCTGGCAGAGGATTGTCCGCATTTACAAGTAAAAGCATACCGAAATCATCATCTAAATTAACACTTACATTTGATACTACTTCATTGCTTTGGTTAGAAGATTGTGTTGCCGACTGTACCTGTGACGAAGTCTCACTTGATTCGGAATTAACCGAACTTATTGAAGACTCCGATTCAATTTCAGAGCTTGTAGCTCCATTGATATCTATTATTTTTCCCGAAATTAATGAAACTGTCAAAAAAATCACTAAAATTATAATGGTAGCTACAACAGCAGCAAAAAAACCCACAATAATATTTCTTCTTAATATCGCTTTTTGTCTGTTTGTCATTTTTATCACTCTATTCATCAAGCTTAAGCACTGCCATAAATGCCTCCTGCGGCACCTCAACAGAACCTAACTTTCTCATTCGTTTTTTACCTTCCTTTTGCTTTTCAAGAAGCTTCTTCTTACGGGTAATATCACCGCCATAGCACTTTGCAAGCACATCCTTACGCAACGCTTTAACCGTTTCTCTTGCGATTATCTTACCTGAAATTGCAACCTGAATCGGAACCTCGAAAAGCTGACGGGGTATGTAATCCTTAAGTTTTTCGGCAATTCTTCTTGCACGGGCATATGCATTATCGGTATGAACGATAAAGGAAAGAGCATCTACAACATCACCCGCAAGCATAACATCAAGCTTAACAAGCTTTGATTTTTCATAACCCTTTGTTTCATAATCGTAGCTTGCATAGCCCTTGGTTCTTGACTTTAATGCATCAAAGAAATCGTAAACAATTTCACCCATTGGCATTACATAATGAATATCCACGCGGTCACCCATATACTTCATATCGGTATAAAAACCTCGTCTTTCCTCGCAAAGCTGCATAATAGTGCCCACATAATCGCTCGGACTGTAAATATGCACATCTGCAACCGGTTCTAAAGCCTCTGAAATATAGGTCGGATCGGGATAGTTAGTTGGATTGTCAACCGTTATTTCCTCACCGCTTGTAAGCACAAATTTATACTCAACGCTCGGCGCCGTAGTAACAAGGTCAAGATTATACTCTCTTTCAAGGCGCTCTTGAATAATTTCCATATGGAGAAGTCCCAAGAATCCACAACGGAAGCCAAAGCCCAACGCATTAGAGCTTTCAGGCTCAAAAAGCAAAGAAGCATCGTTAAGCTGGAGCTTGTCCAACGCATCACGCAAATCAGGATACTTTGCACCGTCAGCCGGATAAATACCACAGAACACAACAGGATTAACCTTACGGTATCCCTCAAGCGGAGCCGAAACAGGACGGTCAACCAAGGTAATTGTATCACCAACTCTTGCCTCGCTTACAGTCTTAATCGAAGCTGAAAGGTATCCTACTTCGCCTGCCTCAAGCACATCACACGGCTCAAGTGAAGTAGCGCGCTTTCTACCAATTTCAACTATATCAAAGGTAGCGCCCGTAGCCATCATTTTAATGGTGTCTCCACTCTTGATTTTACCGCTCATAACACGAAAATACACAACAACACCTTTATAAGGGTCATAGTAGGAATCAAAAATAAGTGCAGAAAGAGGCTCGTTTCTATCTCCCTTAGGTGCAGGAATATCGGTAACAATTCGCTCAAGCACCTCTTCGATATTAATACCTGTTTTTGCCGAAATAAGCGGGGCATTATCAGCAGGGATTCCAATAATATCCTCGATTTCAGCCTTTATTCGCTCAGGCTCGGCAGATGGCAGGTCTATCTTATTTATAACAGGCAGTATTTCAAGACCGTGGTCTACCGCAAGATAGGTATTTGCCAAGGTCTGCGCCTCAATTCCCTGCGATGCATCAACTATAAGCACTGCACCCTCACAGGCAGCAAGCGAGCGTGAAACCTCATAGTTAAAGTCAACATGTCCTGGGGTGTCTATAAGATTAAGCTCATACTCAAGACCGTCACTCGCCTTATAATAAAGGGTTACCGCGTGCGCCTTAATTGTAATACCGCGCTCTCTTTCGAGGTCCATACTATCAAGTATCTGCTCCTCCATATCGCGTTGCGCTACAGACTGCGTTAATTCAAGCAAACGGTCTGCAAGTGTAGATTTACCGTGGTCAATATGTGCCACAATACAAAAATTTCTTATTCTATCAAGTGGGAAGGACATATACTACTCCTTTATAACATACAAAAATACAAATCTATCATACCACAAAACACCTTATAAAGTAAATAGTAAACTTATATTTTTTATAAATAAAAATTTTGTATTTACAAATTATTAATAATATCATAAAATATTAAATGTATATTTGAATTCAGAAAGAGGGTGTCATTATGAATGACAAAAAAATACTCATTGCAGATGACGAGGAACGCATAGTAAAGCTTGTAAGTGACTTTTTAAAAAATGCAGGCTTTTCTACTGTAATCGCTCTCGACGGCAAGCAAGCTTTAGAGCTTTTTAATCTAAACAAGGATTCCGTATCCCTTGCTATTATCGACATAATGATGCCTGAAATTGATGGATGGGCACTTACCCGTGAAATAAGAAAAATTTCTGATGTGCCGATAATTATGCTATCCGCACGCGCCGAAGAGTTCGACCTGCTCGAAGGGTTTGAATCAGGCATTGACGAGTATGTTACAAAGCCATTCTCCCCTGCCGTACTTGTTAAAAGAGTTGAAGCATTACTCAAGCGGTCAGGCAAGCTTGAGAAAAATGAAAACAATTCTCAAAAAGGTATTTATATTGATGCTGATGCATTTTTAGCTTTCGTGGACGGCAATCCGCTTGAACTAACCTTAAAGGAATTTGAATTATTGTCTTATCTATATGAAAATGCAGGCAGAGTTTTGTCGCGCGACCAGCTTTTAAATGCAATCTGGGGTTATGATTATGTAGGTGATACAAGAACCGTAGACTCACATATTGCAAGACTTAGAACCAAGCTTGGGGATTACGGTGTATCGCATTTAAAAACCATATACGGAATGGGGTATAAAATTGAGGTTTAACCTTTTAAAAACAAAGCTTTGGTTTAATATTTTCATAAGAGTTGCTGTAATTTTTGTTGTTTTTACACTTGTTATTGCTCTTTCAAATATAAGCTTTCTTATTGATTTCTTTGGCTACAAAGAAAAGTTAGCACTTAAAGAACAGGTTATTATTGTGAGTCAGCTCGATTTTTCTGACTCAAACAAAATTGTAAGCGAACTCTCTAAAATAAACGAAAAATATAATTTTGATGTAGAAATTTATAATCAAAAGGGTGATATTCTTTATACCACTCACGGTAGTCAAATGATGGATTTCTTTCACCAAAATAGCGATAAATTTGCAATGTCTCACGAAAAATTAATAACTCAAAAGCGCGAAATCTTGAGCAACGGAGTTATTTATGAGGAGGTAATCCGCGCCTTTGACGGAAACGAGTATCTGCTTTGCAGTAAGGAAATAAATAGCTCAATGCTTGCCGAGGTAAGGATTCAAAAGCAATTAATAGCCAACTCCGCCGCAATTGCAAACGAATTTATAATTATAATATCGGTTATTTTTCTAATTGTGGCTATCCTTTGGGTTTTTATATTTGCTCGCCAGTTTTCTCAACCAATTATGCAAATGAATGAAATCACAAAGAATATGTCAGAGCTCAACTTTGAACGCAAACTCACCATAGACCGCAAAGACGAAATCGGTCAGCTTGCAGTTTCGGTAAATAATCTATCTGATACTTTATCTGAGGCATTAAGCAGTCTTAAGGCTACAAACGAAAAGCTCCGTGACGAAATCGAACTTGAGCATCAGCTTGATGTTATGCGTCGCGGATTTGTTGCTAATGTTTCGCACGAGCTTAAAACACCTATTTCTATAATAAGCGGTTATGCAGAGGGACTAAAACTCAATATTAACTCTGCTTCAAAAGATGAATACTGCGATACAATAATAGAAGAAAGTCAGCGTATGAACCGCCTTGTTCTTAGCATATTGGAGCTTTCAAGATACGAATCGGGTCAAATACCGCTCAACAAAAAGGTATTTGATATTTCGGTTATCACATCCGATATGCTAAAACGAATTTTCAAAACAAAAAATATTGAAGTTGTTTGTAAGATACCCGAAAATACTCTTGTTTTTGCAGACGAACTACAAATAGAGCAGGTACTTAAATCATATCTTGAAAACGCACTTGTCCATACACCTGAATACGGTAAGGTAACAGTTTTTGCAGAACAAACTAATAACACTGTAAAAATAACGGTTTACAACACAGGAAGCCATATTGATGAAACGCTTATGCCTGAAATTTGGCAAAGCTTTTATCGTGGCGACAAATCCCGCAAGCGTGAAAAAAGCCGTTTTGGATTGGGTCTTTCCATAGTCGCCGCCATAATGAAACTTCACGAAAAGCGCTGTGGAGTTTACAACACCACAGATGGAGTATGCTTTTGGTTTGAGATTCCCTTAGCATAGACAAATAAAAACTCAAAAAAATTAGCGGTAATTCCAAAATGGAATTACCGCTAAAATTTTATACCAAATTAAAGCTTAGCTGTAGTTGTGGTTTCTTTTTGAATAACATCGTGGGCCCCGCCCTCAATAATGCTTGTGGAAGAAACAAGGGTAAGCTTTGCTTTCTGCTGAAGTTCTGCAATTGTAAGCGCACCGCAGTTACACATTGTGGATTTAACCTTGCTGAGTGAAAGATTTACGTTATCCTTAAGTGAGCCGGCATATGGTACATAAGAATCTACACCCTCTTCAAATGAAAGCTTTTTATCACCGCCGAGGTCGTAGCGTTGCCAGTTACGAGCCCTATTAGAACCCTCGCCCCAATACTCCTTATAATAGTTACCGTTTATTGCAATCTTATTTGTCGGGCTTTCATCAAAACGGGCAAAATAACGGCCAAGCATCATAAAGTCTGCGCCCATAGCAAGCGCCAATGTAATGTGATGATCGTGTACAATGCCGCCGTCCGAGCAAACAGGAATATAAACACCTGTCTTTTCAAAATATTCGTTTCTTGCCTCGCAAACCTCAATAAGAGCTGTTGCCTGACCGCGTCCAATACCCTTTGTTTCACGGGTAATACAAATTGAACCGCCGCCGATACCAACCTTGATAAAGTCAGCTCCTGCCTCAGCCAAGAACAGAAAACCCTCACGGTCAACAACATTTCCGGCACCAACCTTAACGGAATCGCCATACTTCTCACGAATAAAAGCAATTGTTCTTGACTGCCACTCGCTAAAGCCCTCAGAAGAGTCTATACAAAGAACATCAGCACCCGCCTCAACAAGAGCAGGAACTCTCTGCTCGTAGTCACGGGTATTTATTCCTGCACCAACGATATAGCGTTTGTCCTTATCAAGAAGCTCGTTGGGATTTTCCTTATGAGCATCGTAATCCTTACGGAAAACAAAATACTTAAGATTCTGATTCTTATCAATAATAGGCAGAGAATTAAGCTTATTATCCCAAATAATATCATTTGCCTTTTTGAGGGTTGTGTTTTCATCACCAACAATCAAATCCTCAAAAGGGGTCATAAATTCGCTAACCTTAGTATCAGTAGACATACGGCTTACTCGGTAATCGCGACCTGTAACAATGCCTAAAAGCTTACCGTTTGAGCTGCCGTCTACTGTGACTGCAACTGTTGAATATCCGTTTTTAGCTTTAAGCTCAAGAATGTCGGCAAGGGTACTATCAGGCGTAACATTCGAGTCACTAACAACAAAGCCTGCCTTATATGATTTTGCCTTTGCGACCATAGCCGCCTCATCCTCAATAGACTGGGAGCCATATATAAAAGAAACTCCACCCTCGCGCGCCAATGCAACTGCCAAGCGGTCGCCCGAAACCGACTGCATAATAGCAGAGGTCATTGGTATATTCATAGATATTTCCGGTTCTTCACCCTTTTTAAACTTTACAAGAGGTGTCTTGAGGCTAACATTTGCCGGAATACACTCTGAAGAAGAATAACCTGGCACCAACAAATATTCGTTGAAGGTATGAGACATTTCTTTAAAATAATATGCCATTTTTTATACTCCCTTTTCATTAGAATAATTTCAAAATATATTTTTATTATTATAGCTAAAAAAAAGTTTCTTGTCAACTAAAAAACCCATTTAAAAACGATTTATCCGTTTTATTTAATTTTAGTTAACCCTGCAGGCAAGTTATTATTGACTTTAACACTGAAATATAGTAAAATATGTTGGTCTTCAATTCAAAGAACATTATTGTAATTCTTAAAATCAGTTTTATGCCGCTTTAGTTAAATGGATATAACAAGCCCCTCCTAAGGGCTAGTTGAGGGTTCGATTCCCCCAAGCGGTGCCAAAAAGGCCTTGTATTTTTACAAGGTCTTTTTTTGTATAACATAAAGTTTTTTACTTTTAGAATAGTATATAAATGTATCCGGATCAATTTAAATATCTGATTTTATATTTTTTTGCATACTGAATTTATATAATTTTGTTTTGGGTGAGATTTATATCAGTATACAAAAAAGCTTGACAAAATTACAAATAGATTGTATTATTGTATTATGTCATTAATACAGTGTGGTGAAAAAATGAACTCAAATTTTGATAATAATATTCCAATTTATCTTCAGTTAGTAGAACAGCTTACCGTCTATATAATATCCGGCAAGATTTCTGCGGGAGAACGATTGCCTTCTGTAAGAGATTTAGCATTACAGTTAAAGGTTAACCCTAACACTGTGCAAAAAGCGCTTGCAGAGCTTGAAGATATTGGGCTTATATTTACAGAACGTACTAACGGCAAATTTGTAACAGAGGATAACCTACTTATTGAAAAGAACAAAAAAGAATATGCCGATATAATCACACAAAAATATATTGATAATATGGAAAAAATCGGTTTTCATAAAGACGAGTTATTATTGCTTATTAAAGGTTTAGGAGGAAATAAATAATGGAATTATTGCAATGTATCGATTTAAATAAAAGCTTTGGCAAAAAGCAAATACTAAAAAATATAAACTTAACCATACCGCGCGGTAAAATAATAGGTCTTTTGGGCAAAAACGGTATGGGTAAATCTACACTTATAAAGCTTATAAATGACCTTTTAACCATAAGCTCCGGACAAATTCTTGTAAACGGGAAACCAATAGGTGTGGATAGTAAAAAAATTATCTCTTATCTCCCTGAACGCACCTATCTTGACAAGGGTATGACAGTTGAAAAAACCATAAAGTATTTTGCAGAATTTTACGAAGATTTTGATAGTAAAAAGGCTTGTAAGCTTTTAGAGGATTTAGGACTAGATATCAGTCAAAAAATTGGAAAAATGAGTAAGGGTATGCAAGAAAAGGTACAATTAGTATTAGTTATGAGCCGTAAAGCAGAGCTATATATTCTCGATGAGCCATTAGGCGGTGTGGACCCTGCCACACGAGATTATATTTTAGATACAATCCTTACAAATTTTAATGACGGCGCAAGTGTAATAATCTCTACCCATCTAATTAGTGATATTGAACGGATATTGGATAATATTATTTTCATTGACAACGGTGAAATTGTATTGACTGCCGAAGCTGACGAGCTTAGAAACTGCGAAAACGCTTCTATTGATGATATTTTCAGGAGGATGTTCAAATGTTAAGAAAATTGCTTAAATATGACCTTAAAAATATTTTTAAGTTTCTGATAATTTTTTATATATTAGCCATGCTTTTCGGCTTACTAACAAGAATTTTTTTTAGTTTCGAAAATTCTTTAGTGTTGAAAATTTTAGGAGGAATTTCTCAAGGCGCAGCAATTTCTATGATGTGTAGTACACTAATAAATAATATAATGCGTATGTGGGTGAGATTTAAAGGCCATTTTTACGGAGATGAATCTTATCTGACTCACACTTTGCCCATAGAAAAAAGAACACATTATTTATCAATAATTATAACAACAATAATATCTCTTTTTGTGAGCTTTTTGTTAATTTGTTCGGTACTCTTTACGGCTTATTATTCAAAAGAAACCTTGCTGAATCTTAAAAACCTTTTGTTGCCATTAGCAGAAATTTACGATAGCACAATATTAGAAATTTTTGCCTTATTTGTGTTGGTGCTTTTTTTAGAATTTTTAAATATTTTACAGTGCGGTTTTACAGGAATAATTTTAGGACACAAGCAGAATAATGCTAAAACAGGATTTTCGGTATTGTTTGGCGCAATGACTTTTTCGGTAAGCCAGATTATAATACTAATGATATTATTTGGAATAGCAATCTTTAATAAAGATTTTATGAATCTTTTTATAACTGATAATATTCCGGACGTTCAAACGCTAAAAGCTATGATTTATATAGCAATTTCCTGCTACACCTTGCTATCCTTGCTTATTTGCTTTATAAATATCCGTCTTTTCAAAAGGGGTGTAAATGTAGATTGAGTGCTAATGGGATGACTTTCCCTATAAGCCTAAATTTTTGGATTATTTGATAATATCACATGATGTGCAACAAAAAAACTATCCGCCCGAATTTCTTCGGGCGGATAGTTTTATTTTTTGTGGGGAATAAAAATTGTTTTATTTTAAGTGTTCACGCTAAAAAGTTTTGTCCTTTTTATGTGTTTTCACGCTAAAACACTTTGTCCCATAACAGTAGCAAGGAATTACTTGCCTTCCTTTATAGCAGCCTGTATTGCTTACGCCGAGACGCACTAAGCCCTCTAGCCCGCATAAACAAAGGCTTTGCGAGTATTCGCACACTAAAACTGACACTCTTTCCAAGGCCATTTTTACGCCTTTCCGCCCTAACTGCTGTATCAAAAATCAGACAAAAACTAAAAATTCATACATTTTTTGCCATATTTTTTGCTCAAACAACGCCCGATTGCTCAGCCTAATAGCAACCATACCGCTACTATCGACCAGCACTAAAAAGCAACCGCAAGCCCTTATAATTGTGCCTGCGGTTGCTTTTTAGGTTTAATTATTCTCTTTTGTAAAATTGACTGTTTTTTCAACTAATTCTTTGAGCTCCTCCATCGTCGGCAACCTGTCCATATCAAGTAATGTTTTTGCCATCTTATTTATACTCCTTTATTTATACTCCAATTATACACCACCCACTGTCCAATAAAACGGACTCGGAATTCGTTTTATAACAACAGAGGCTATGTATATTTAAATATGCATAGCCCCTATAACATTATTTTGCTTTTGATGCCTGTATTTTATTTGAACGAGCATCTATAAGTACAATATGAGGATTATTTGTTAGCTTTAATTCATTCAATATTTTATATGTTTTTGCTTCCTCTTCATCGGTGAAAAATATAATTACTTTAATAGCCAAATTTGTTTGGTTTGCATTTTTATATACTTCAACCTGTTTTTCTAAGTTCTTTTTCAATGTACGCGTTAGTTTAAATTCTACTATTGTTTTATCTTTCCTAGAATTTGAAACTTTAAAATCAACTGGACCTCGTCCGTTGTTAACTTCACTATTTACATCAGAAATCGTATCATAACAAGCCAATTTGTACATAAGATGTATATCTTCTTCTCTACGAATAGGTTTATCGCCATCATAAAACAATCGATAACCATCGCCATCTTCGATTACTTGCTTTAAATGCAAAACGCGTTGCATTGCTTCCTCGTAAGATGTGGGAGCTTTTTTATAAAAATCTGTCTTTTGGCGCAACAATTCGACTAGCTCTTGGATTTGGTCTACAAAGACCTTTTTTACAACGTCAACCGCTTGTACACTTTCATTAATAGCGCCTTGCTCATCATCCTCTTTACTCTTTATGTACATATCGATTAATTGAGGATATTTTATTAGCGTTTCGGTTGCTGCTTTTGTTTTTTCTTCTTCCGTCGGTTTTTCAGATAGAAAACTCATAAAGTATTGATTCACTTGAAAGCGTAGCACACTATCCTCTAAAGATTCGCTCAACATTTCAACGCGGTTATACAAATCATGTTTGTTTATCCATGTCTCTGTTTTTACTAGTAAATCTATTGGAGTTAAAATTACAAAATCTCCGTTGAAACAGGGAAGGAAAAAAGATTTCGCTTTCCATACTCCAAGATTGTAATCAAAATTAACATGTTGAATATTATAAAAAGTTTTACATAATGAAGGGTCGATATATTTTTTTGCGAATTTTTCAGTTTGTTCTAACAAAAATCCTTTTATAAGATTTGTAGTAAAATCACTAATACTATCTTTACCTACACGCTCTTTAATTAAGCACAATTTTTCAAGGTGCGGACTTTTTGTTATCTTTTCCTCGCCAAAATCAGAAAAGATTTCTTGCAAACCACTATGTAGTGCCTTCGCAAAATCATTTCCTAACGCACTTCCTCCATTTCCACTTTTACAGAATCCAAGGTAGTTTTGTTTTACTTCAGGAAATCTATATAATGCTTTAAGCATAGGCTTTGTGGGAATAGGATTTTTCAAAGAAAAGTCTCGAAGATATACCATATATCTAATTATGGCTTGGTGTAAATTTTGATATTCTTCTTTTTCGCTACAGAAAATCAAAAATGGGTCGATGAATAGTGGTAAGTCATTTAACAATGATATATCGAAAAATCCTTCTTCCTCAATTGTTTTACGGTCAACATTAAAAAAATCGCTAAAATATATTTTTTTCATAAATCTCCTCTTTATATTAAAATCCCATTACAATGGTCAATCTCATGTTGAATTATTTGTGCGGGCCAGCCGGTAAAGGTTTTAATGCGTGTGTGAAATTCAGCGGTTTGCCACTGACCTTTGATTGTTTTGTAACGTTTGCACGGACGGGGACCACCGAGAAGGGAAAGACAACCTTCCTCAGTATTATAAGACTCTGACTTTTTGATGATCTCAGGGTTAAACATCGTCATATATGTACCTTCGTTATCAAATACAATAATGCGCTTTCGCACACCAATCATATTCGCCGCCATACCAACGCAACCGTCTTTGTTGGCAATAAGCGTGTCCAACAAATCCTGAGCCACCTGTAAATCTTCTTTTGTCGCCACCTCCGACTTTCCCGCAAGAAATATCGGGTCATGTATTACTTCTTTAACCATTCGTAAACCTCATTTATTTATATAGCACATTTGCTATTCATATAGTTACAGGTATAATTATTTTACCATAACACCATATTTTTGCATAAGGCTCATGGAGAGTGAAATTACATCCACAAGAGATTGATGATTGTCCTCTAAGTAGAAATTATCGATGCTTAATTTTAAATCTGATTTAATAGCTTCTATATCGATATCTGCAGAAACATCTATTAACCCACCGGACATATTGATAATGGTTTTATAAGCTTCGGGTGAAATGTCACGAATAGACCACTGCCAACTGGGCTTTTTACGTTTATCTTCATAGCCTAATTGTTCGATATATTCGCCACTGTCTTCAAATTTAATAGAAACGTTATTATAAAATGATTTACATTGTTTTAGTTCTGCAAAATATGTTTCACCATTATCTAACGTATAAATATTACCGATAACACCACAACCGTAATAATATCGAATTTTTTTAGTTACTGGCTGTTTGTTGTCTCCTTGATGATAAATAAATGTATCACCAGTATTAATCTTGTTAAGATATTTAGCAGGGAAATGATAAAGTTCAAACAATTTATCTTGATATTCAGATTTAAAATCCTTTTTTTGAGTTAAAACAATAAAGCTCACAGGAAATCCTCTTCTCTATAAAATATTTTAATTATAAAAACCGCTTTAATACGACTTTGATTTATACACTAGCAAAGTGCTTTCATATATGAATATGCTATATCTTCCACTTCATCTGCCGAAAGTGTATCAAGGATAGAGACAGCTCCATAATGATTAAGATAAGAATCGCAACATTTTCTGAAAATTGTTGTACAAGCATTGCCTTGTTCATCCTGAATACGCTTTAGTGCGGAAAGTAAACCCTTAACTATAGTTTTGTTCATACTGAAAGGTTGGTCAAACAAATCCTTTTGAATTTGCTGTGCGGAAAATAATGTTTCTGTCAAATACCAAGGGTTAGAGTTTTTTCTTTCTTCGTCATAGGTTAAATAACCAGACCACCACAAACGAGAGATAGCATTATAGTACAGTAATGATCCTCTTCCTTCGGTAGCGAAAAAGCGTTTGTCGATACTTACCGTATCATCCGCTTTTTTCCAACGCTTGAGAATATATTCTTTAAATGTTATGTGGCACAGAGCCGACCACAGCAGCGGATCAGATGCTTGTAACGGAGTTATTTTGTCTTTATACTCAGTGTAAAAAGACTTAATGTTAATAAGATCATCGCTATTTTTCGTTTCTGTATCATCGCCAGTACATACAAGTTCTATGTTAGGTACAGCAATAGACGATGTTTTATAAAACTCATCGAGACCCGCAGTTGCAAAATATTCATCTAACCAAGGATCTTCGCTATAATAATTGTCCTTGTTGAGGTTTAAATCTTTTTTCAACAGTTTATATGCATCTTTTGTGAAATAGATTAAGTTCATAAAGATTCGTCCTCCTGTCTAATAGTAGACCAATCTGTCAGTTTTTGCATAAGATTGCTTATAGAATCGCCAACCACATTGCCAAGCAACAAATTCGCCAATTCGAAATCGGAACGATTACACGTTGCCAATTCTTCAACTCCAAGGTTTACAAGAGCTTGCATAATAGAATCTGCCCAGACAGTTCCCTTGTAATGAGGTTCGTCCTCATCAATATCAATGAGTTCTTCTTTACGAAGAAGTGCGATTGCTTCTGTTACTGCAGGGAGGATAATGGAAGATTGAAGAAACCGCTCAACACCATTTTTTAGATGTTTTTTTGTGCGTAATTTCGCATAGTTTTTATATTCGTTATCAGGTAAGGTTATTACGATATAATTTGTTAATGCGGGGTCCTCTTCTTCTACGGAAGCATAATTGACTTTCATTTCAGTGATAGAGGGACTACCTGTAACCTGAACAATGCCAGAAACATTCTTCTCTAAAATCGTGCTTAGCTTGATTTTTAATCCAGGCTCATTAGCTATAACAGCGCCTTTTCTTATTCTGAAAGAAGCACCTTCAAAATAATCGTTATTAAACTCATCTAGTTTATAGTTGTCAAAATCCTGCGTTGCAACTATCATTGCTTGAAAATCAACAACATCTGTAACCATCTTCTTTGGAAGAGTAATGATGGTATTTCCGTCCACATTCAACTCTTCAACCGTACGATACGATGTTCTGTAACATACAACACGCAAATACATCTTTGCGATGCCATCGCGAACGAGTTGTAACATTCCAGAGCAATCAAGAGTATGCTGAATTTCAAATTCAAGATTCTTTCCAGTATCTCCATGGGAAACTATTTCTATTGAAAAATTGCATTCCGCAAAATCGTTAGTATATTCATTTAACACTGGATGCGGATATTCTATTGCCTTATTTCTCATTTGATACCTCCATAGTAAACACGGGAATGACCGCCATTACTTCGTTGCTTTCAAATTCTACATACATTACGTTTTTGCCGGCTTTTAGCGAAATAGGACCTATTTTTTCTCCGTGAATATCCATTCTGGGAAGGTCTTCAAGCTTGACGTTTTTTATAACCAAATGGTCTTGTTTATCGTCTTCTCGACCTGCAAAATACTGAATATACACATTTTCATAGTCTGCGGGAGAATTTATGTAGGCTCTATACTTATTTCCAGCCATATAATAAGTGCGGTGATCACTGATATTAACAGTAGCAATTTTTACCTTTCCAGAACCGCTGGAAACGCCTTTTTCTGAACCTTTGCCTGGAGTGACAACCGGGATTTTAACGTTGGTCTTCTTTTTGCGCTTTTTCTTACCAGTCTTTATACCTGATTTAGGAGCGTTTTTGCCCGCGCTACTTTCAGCGCTCTCATACTGGCTATTATAAAATACTCTGCCATCATACGATGCAATTTCGGAAATCTTAACATCAGTTTTTAAACCATCGGTACCTTCGTTTGTAGCGCTGTTGTCAGAAGCGTCTGGTAAATAACTTCCGACCCCACCATCCATTCTATCGGTAATTTCTGCTTTTTCAAATTCATCTAATGCTTTTTGAATTTCTTTTCCGATATTTCTTATATAACGAGCAGCCTTGTTGTGAAGTTCGCGGTTATCAGTTATATTTTTAGCTTTCCATTCAGTATGCTGCGGTGGTTCTGCTTCCCTAAGGGTTTTGCTTAAATCCATCTCACCAACATCATTTACAACAATAACCACAGAAAAATGAGGCAAAACATCGCCTGTGGTTGTGTTGATAAGCATACCAGTAGATCTGAAACGGGAAAGAGATTGGGAATATCCGTCATCGTAACGCACATAGATGCTCAAGTCATCTTTTTCCGCGATTCTTACCTTTCGCGGCTGAGTTTTGGTTATTGTCTCAAAAATTTGGCGAGTAAACTTAAGCTGAGGTTCTTCTGCAAATGTTTTAAAGAGCAAATCTTCTACTTTATCCTTACGAATCTCATAAAGAGCTTTTGGTGATTTAATAGTTACATCAATTTTTCCATTAATAATCGACAGAATAAAGTTTTTGATGATTGCTACAGCTGTTTTTTCCTCCCAATCATCATAATCATCTTTTTTGAAACCAACCACGGCGACATCGGTACCAATCTCTGTTCGGTTGAAGATATCAATCCTTGCCAAATCGCAATCATCAGTGGGGAGTATAGGGCGACCAGTATATTCGTCCTGGAGATACAAATATTTTCCAATGGGCTGAGTTTTACGCATAGAGCCATTGTATTCTCTTTGCGTGGTTACGAGTCGTGCAACGCCCTCGAATGCACGCCCACCATCTTCGGCGAGAGTGTTATAAAAAACAAGATTTAACGCCGAATAAGCAAACGGTGCATTTTTTCCGATACCAAAGCTGCCTGCGCTGTTGTCATCTTGCTTTATTGAGATACCTTCTGTGTTGACAAGCAAATCCCAAAAAGATTTTTCATCATCTGTAGCGTTAACACCATTAAGACCAACAGTATTATAGTCACTCATAACAAGCATAGGTATAGTATCGTTTTCGAGCGCTTTCTTAACATTGAAAAGGAACTCCATAATTTTAGGTGTACTAAGAGGACTTGTGGTCCAATAATCAATACTGCTATCTAATGCCTCTTTATATCCTTCAAACATCGGATACTTACTTTTCTCGATTTCGACTAATTCAAACTTCACTTTTACGGGGATATCCGCAGGGAGATCTTTATTTCTCGCATCGAGTGAGTTCTGACATACTTCACGTGCTAAACCGTCCATTATACCGGTTCCTTTAAACATAGTTATAGCAGCAATATTGTTACCGCTTTGATTGCCAGTGCCAAGCAAAGGAAAATCCCAACAAACCTTTCCCATATCCGTTCTCCTTAATCTAAAGTAAACTTTTCTTCTTTTGCATCGATACCTAAGAATTTGTTTTTAGTGTTTTTCAATTCTTTTTCAAGGGCACCAAAAATCTTCTTAATATCTTCTTCGGAGTAGTCATAGTTGCCTTTGCTTGAACAATTGCCAAGTAATCGCATCATTTCAAGAATCTTATTTGTTCTTGCTTCTGCAATTCTCACGAATCTCTCTCTCTTTGTTTCTGTTGCCATGTTATTCGACCTCCAATTGTATTTTTCGACATTATTTTACCATGTATCAATATATTTGTCAATAGTATTTTACTATAAATTCAAAATATAGCGATTTATACGAGAAATATAGTGCTGAAAATCGAGGCGTTTTGACTTGGTTTAACAAAAAATGTAGCAAGAAAACTCTTGCTACATTTTTATTTATTATTTTATTTTAAAGATTATCCTCGCCTAATAATTCAAAGCAATCAGTCATAAAATTTGCCATCGTTTCAATTACAGGGATTGTAACAGAATTACCAAATTGTTTGTATTTTTGACAATCAGATATGCTTTCTGGGAATTCAAAAGTGTCAATATCATTCTCCATAAAAGCATATCCTATAAAGCCTTGTAATTTGCCCCATTCTCTTGGAGTCATCACACGAATACCTTTAGAATTAAGTGGTGTTGTTTTTGTCGAGATTTTCATGCCTGAAATACCTTCTTGAGGATCAAAAACAAGATTACGCTCTTTTCCAGAGCCTCCAGTTGCGAGTATTGTATTCGCGATTGGATGTTCAATACCAGGTCTATTGACTACTATATAACCAAAGCCATTGCCATTGGCCTTTTGTCGTTCGCGGTGTCGCTCTAATGTTTCCAGATAACCTGATGACATATAATGCCTCGGTTCGGCACCAAATTCTAAAAGGTCATTTAAATCATTGTAGATTTGTAAATCATTATGGTCAGGGAGTAAATTTGGAAGTGTATTCACCAATTGGGCTCCGTAATATGCTCTATCAAAAGCCATTATATATGTGCGAGGTCTATTTTGAGGAACGCCAAATTTTTTTGAATTTCTCACAAAATCACGACCATCATAGATGGGAAGTCCATTTTCATCGAAAGACACCCCGATAACTTTATAATTAAGATCCAACTCTAATCTGTTTATAATGGTTCGCATTGTATTTCCATTATCATGTCGTATGAGATTATCAACATTTTCTAGGAAAACTCCCTTTGGCCTGGTTTGTTCTATAATTTCAGCTATATGGTTAAAAATTATACCTTTAGTTTCATCGTTAAAACCTTCTTCAAGGCCTGCTCGACTAAACGTCTGACAAGGAAAACCCGCCAACAAAACATCGTATCCAATTTCAGCAGCTTGGATTTTGAAGTGTTCAGAAGTTAAATCGTTTTGAGGATTCTCATTGTACAGGTGTTCATAAGTCATACACGCATATTTGTCTATTTCTGCTGACAAGACATTTTCGTAATGGCCTGTCATTTCAAAGCCCTTTCTTATACCGCCTATGCCAGCACATAAGTCTATTGTTCTTAACGGCATTGTTAATCTTTCTCCTTAAATACATTTTCTATTACATCCGCACAGTACACCGTATTCTTTTTGATTTCATTTCCCCAAAAACGGAGAACTATCCAACCTTCGGATTCAAGTTTTGCGGTTACTTCTTTATCTCGTTCTATATTGCGTTCAATCTTCGGAATCCAAAAACCTTGATGTGACTTAAAATCTTTTGTGCGTTCTTCCCAGTTATATCCGTGCCAAAACTCGCTGTCACAGAAAATCGCTATTTTTTTGCCTAAAAAAACTATATCGGGTTTTCCGAAAATTTGGGTGGCATTTTTCCTGTAGTGAATACCACGTTTCCAAAGTTCTTTGCGTGACAATAACTCTATTTTTGAATCTTTGTTTTTAACAGCTTGCATATTCTTGCGACGCTGCTCAGAAGTATGTTTGTCCATGAGTTCAAATCCTTTTTGATATATGCGTAAATGAAATTTTGCATTAAGTCAGCCGATTCTTTCAATTTTATCTCCAGCATAATTTAATCCAGCAGCTTCAGCAGCATCACAAAGATTGTTAGCATTTTCAAGAATGCAATCGGTGGATTCTTTGATTTTCACAGCGTTTGGAATAATCATTTTTTCACTTTCTATGAGAAGTTCTTCTGTATTTTTCCCAGAAAGTAAAATTTGTATTTGAGAATTTCGTCTTTCTAATGCACGTACTTCTGCGTTTGTTTTTGCTGTTTGTGCCTTTATCAAATCTGTTTCCACATACCTTTTTAAAACATCTGCTTCAATTAACATGGTTTCTGCGTCTATCTTTTTGCGCGCATGGTAATCATTAATAAGAGCATTCACTTTTGTAATAATTCCGAGTATTCCAGTTTCCACAGAACCATCGGAGTTTTTCGTTTTACCTATAATGTATTTTATTAATGCTACAACTAGTGCCGCTGCGGGAATACCTGGTAAAATTATTTCAAAAAAGCCCGGTGAACCCACCGCTGTTTTCAGTGACATTTCTTTGCGAAAGGACTCTTTCCCATACATGCTTGCAGTTGTGTCAGCTATATTTAAAATACTATGTAATAAGTCTACGTTACAGGCAAGATTCATTTCCTGATTTGAAGGCTTTTGAAATGTTAAATGAATTTCCTCACCAGAAATATATATAGGATAAAGATTTCTTAAAACCAGCTTGGCTTCAGTTGTAATATCTGATATTGTTTGCTGTGCTCTCAATGCCTTGAATAAATAAACGTCCTGCCAGGAATCGACAGTTTCTAGCCATTCAACACTTCTTTTATGATGGAACGAACAAATTGGATACTCTTCATCCGAAATTCGGGAAATATTATCAATCAGATTCCCGATTTTTCCAACAGTGATTTCTTTGCTTCCTTCTGAAGGAATAACAATATAATCTCCAGTCTTCATTTCGTTGTAGAATACCTCCATTTGTCCCAGTATTAAACCTGGTCTTTTTTCGTCAGGATACAAAAGTTCAATCTGTTCCTTTTTGCTGTCTTTAGATATGCCTAAATCTGTGATTAATTTTGGAGAGATTAAATCCCAACCCAACGCAATAAAATTATTATGTAAAAAATCATTATAGTATTTACCAGCTTTTGTTCGGAAAAACCACACTTTGTGTTTACTGTAAATCATAGGAATATCGAATTCGCTTGCAATCATTGTTAAAAGGTCCATATTATACCTCCTTACTATCCAAAACAATCTCAACGATATCATCCATTGTGCAATTTAATGCAGAACAGATTTTAACAAGAACATCGCTTGAGACAACGGCGCCATCTTTACCCATTTTAGTAATTGTGGCAATACTGATGCCGGCCTTTTCGGCGAGTTCTTTTTTCTTCATGTCACGGTCAATTAAGAGTTTAAATAACTTCTTATAACTTGCAGCCATAATACACCTCAAAATAATTATAATTTTTGCATATTATCATTAATTTTTATTATATCACGCATTATAACATATCTCAACAGTTTTCAGCAAAAATCTTGCGTTTGCAGCATTTTTAGTGTTTTATTTTGTGATTGTGTGTTTTAATTTCTATATAAGTAAGATTGTTAGTGCATATAAAAATAAGAGAAAGCCGCTGCGATCCCGATTGATTCCGCAGCGGCTTCTGTTAGTCATTGGTTAATTTTGTACTTATTTCTAATGAAACACGCGACAATAATTCATTATTAAATAATAATTTTTCGCGCGCAATAGCATTTTCGAGCGCATGTGTTTTTATGTATTCAAATAATATCTTTGCAGCAAAACATTGTGCTTCAACCGTACTTTTTTTGAGTAAATCATAATGTATATTCCCATAACTATGAGCAGATGGATTTCTAAGTTCATCAAACAACTTATAATAAAACTCTAAATAACTTATTCCACCTTTTTCAAATAATAAATCTGGATCAAAGCCAACAATCTGTTTCCATCTATTCTTAAAGGAATATATCTTTGTGGATTTTCTGCTTGGGGGTTCTCCCAATATAGCTTCTACAGAACGACAAGCTTGAATAACCGCCATTTCCATTTCGGGAATTATAGTTACATGTTCCCAAAATTCCGGTTCTTCTGAGAGGTGATCGTGATAAGGATTTTTGCTCGTTTCGCAGATAAGGCAACAATAATGTGACAAAAAAGATGATTTCAATGCTGCGGTTGCAGTATATGCTTTTTCATCCCTTTGTAACAGTTCTATTATATAGGCCATTTCAGCGATGTCTGTTGCTTTTAAAACTGTTCCAGAATAAAAAACCATTAATTCGAGTAGATTTGGACCTCCAATTGTCATTCCATAAAACGTAGAATCTTCAATATTGGTGTGTGGCTCGAAATGGTATACCCATTTATACGAGAACTCATTATCTGAGGTATTCCTCTCAAAAGAATTCCATAAGCAATGCGATAACTCTATTATTGAAGCGAGTGTAACCCAACATTTGTTGTTCTTGATATTCTCGTTAACTTCTATAATAAGCACTGAATTTTCGTCCTTTTTGTGGGTCCATATATAAACTTTTTCATTTTCAACTTCAAAGAATTCAATATAATCTCCAACATTGGGTTTGAAGCTATTTTCAATAAAAATACCTGTAATAATCGCTTTATTACTTGCTTTATTTGGAACATCTAACGGGTACTTTTGAAGTAATACTTCATTTTTTTCTATGGTTTTTTATATTCTTCCCATTCTTTATTTATTTCATCAGTGCTTCGCATATTAACGCTCCATATTCTTTATTGTGTCATTCGACAAATGTAAAATGTTGATCTTTTATTTTTGTTTCGCGTTGTTGCAATAAATTTCTATAGCTCTTGGTATAAACCAGGTATAATATCTTTTGGAATTATTATCAAATAAATTTCGCATTTCGTCATTTTTTAAAATTTCACCAAATTTGCGTAAAATCGAAACACATTCTTCATTTGGTCGTTTATTTACCTTCTTTACGAAACGAAAAAGTTTATTTACTTCATCTTGCACTTCGTTAGAGTTTTCTTTGAAATGGTGAAGCTCTAAACTTTCAAGTATTTTCATAGCGCTTGAGTAAAGTCTATCAAGACCGTTATTAGAATTTTGCTTACAATATAGATGCATTACCTTATATAAATATTCGGCGCAACCTTCGCCCAATTTATTATTTATTTTTATAGGATAATCAGTTCTAGATACAAAAGATATCAGATTCCAAAGAAGTACAACAGTTGATTCCGTAATATATTTGCTTACGATTTTGTGTATTTCTTTGGCAATTGTTTGGTCACGAGAATATCCTGGGCCAAATTTTGTTTCTGCTATGCGCATCAATTTTTTAAAGTTGTCGCTTAATAATTTAGCATCTTCTTCGGCGATAGTATTATATATGTTTACATTTTCTTGCGAAATCAAAATCGAGTTTTCGAATACATTTTCAAGAAATGTGAGCAGCCATTCATATTTGGGTTTGCCTGTATTATCAAAACCAAATCGTATTGAAACGGGAGGATGGCCTGTATTCTTCATTATTGCTGCAACTTTTATAAGGTTGTCAATTTCATTCTTTTGACTATTCAATTCTTCGATTTGGTGCAATAGAGTTTTTGTTATATCAAAGTCGGGATTATTTAAAATCTCTTTAATTTGGCTATTGCTATATTTTAGCTGCTTATAAAAACGAATCAGCCAAAGTTTAGCGATTTCATCTTCAGTGAACTCTAACTCGGTTTTGTCATTTTGCTCTTGAGTTCGGTCTAAAATATCGTATACCCAGCCCTTAAAAGTGCTTCTGGAAACGCCCAGTTCAGTGCAAATATCTGTTGTAGTCATTTTTTTCATCGGTTCACCTCCATAATTTTTATTATAAATGATGACGAACTCGTCATCAAGTGCTAATTTTGATTTCTTGAAATTTTTAGCGTCAAAAATGCAAGAAACCCGCTTACTAAGCCATACTAGCAAGCGGGTTTTGGTTAGTTTAATAACCTAATTTTATGCGATTTTTTTCTTATTTCTGATCGCGGATTGCAGCCTGAGTCGCCAAAGTTTGCAGGGGGAATTATGTACTGGGGCGAAATTGTCGCCCCTTTTTTGCGGTTACCCTCCACATTCATGGGAATGGGAGAGTCGCCGCCGAAGTCACCACGAAGATGCCACCTGAAGCAGTCCTTTGAAACCTCGATTTTCTCTACAAAGGCTTCAATGACACTTTCGGGGATATCACCGTCGGTATCGAAATTTGTGTATTGTTCCAAGGCATATCGGAGAACGGTTATCTTGCTTTCGTAGTCGATTTCTTCCTCTTCGGTTTCTTCAACTACGGGTGTCAGTGCCTCAATTTCCGCCTTGAGCTTATCAATCTGCCTGTCCACCTCGGCACGGGCTTCTTGATAGTCCTCACGGGTGATATCACAATTGCTGAGCAAATCTACAAGATTTCTGCGCTTGGTGTTGGCTCTGTCAAGCTCACGTTGCTTTTGCTCAATCAGCTTTGAATTATCCTGCGCCTGCACCTCGGTGTTGCCGATATGTTCCTCCAGCAAGGAGTTTGCAATCTCCAATACCTTTTGTTTGTTGGTAAGGAAGTGACGGAAGATATAGTTTGCCATCATCTGCAGCTTCCACTCGGCAATCATCGGCGACTGACAGATTCCGTCAATTGGTAGTCCACGTTTTAGTCGACTTTTGATAGTGCCTGTCTGCGTTGTGCCATAGCATTGGTATCCGAAGAACTTTTCGCCGTTAGCGTTGGTTCTCCATTTGCGGCGGTTAAACCGTCTGCCGCAGGAGCAGATCATCAGTCTGCCCCATACGGTTTTAGGCGGTGTTACGCCCGTCAGCTTTCGTCCTGTTGTGGGATTGATTAGTTTACCCGTTTTGCTTTTCATAATTTTTTGCACCCTTTCGTATTCTTCAACGGTAATAATCGGCTCGTGCCTGCCCTTAACCTGAGTCAGCGCCATTTCACCGTAATTTTTTACCTTTTTCTGCACTAAAAAGTCGGGAGTGTATTCCTTGTGGTAGGTTATGATGCCACAATAGAAGGAATTTTTCAGCGTTTGGGAAATTCCCGTGCAATGCCAGTTAGGCAGCCCCGTTGCGGTCCTTCGCCCCGTGCGCTCCATTTCATTTTTTATTGCCATCAGTCCGTGTCCCGCAAGGTACATATCGAATATCCGACGTACCGTTTCGGCTTGTACGGGATTTATATTAAAATCCACCTGCTTTTTGTTGCCCTCCACGATTTTCTCCACTCGGTCATAGCCGAGGATATTGCCGTTGCCGTAGAACACGCCCTTTTCCATTGAGATCTGCTGACCGCTTTTCACTCGGATGGAAGTTTTGCGGCTTTCATCTTGTGCAAGACTTGCCATAATGGTGAGTCTTAGCTCACCGTCGCCGTCAAAGGTCTTGATATTATCATTGATAAAGAATA
The DNA here is from genome assembly GCA_045658105.1 of Acutalibacteraceae bacterium. GTDB lineage: Bacteria > Bacillota > Clostridia > Oscillospirales > Acutalibacteraceae > UBA737. Next base: position 1,531 of record JAZOUK010000022.1, on the reverse strand, counting down.
CCTCAACGCCGATGCGGAGAAGCATCTTTGTAAAGTGCAGGGTTTCCTCGGTATTTCGGGCAAATCGGGACACCTCACGGGTGATGATTAGGTCAAATTTATGCGCTTTTGCATCGGCAATCATCTGCGTAAAACCCGGTCGCTTTTCCGCCGAGGTTCCCGTGATACCCTCATCAATATAGCGGTCAATCAGGTTCCATTCGGGGTGGTGATCGAGGTATTGCTGATACCACTCAAGCTGATTGCTGAGTGCGGATATCTGCGCTTCGTGCTCGGTGGAAACACGGGCATAAATCACCACCCTTCGTTCGTCAAATTCATTGTATCGATACATCATCCGGCTTTTTCTCCTTCCTGCTGAATGGTGAAATTGAATTTTGAGGCATCCACCACGTCAGCGTGCTTGTTTACCATATTCCGAAACATATATAACGGAATTTTGCCGTCGTGATAAAGCTGTTCGCAAAGTTTTAAGGCGGCGAAAATATGGTTAGGATTTTTATCCTTTATAATTGTAATCATAGTGCTCCTCCTTTACAAATGTGCGATTTTTATCTCGCATCTTTATTCCGCTGTCGGTGGCGGTGCAAAAGCTCTAAACCTTTTAGGATATCCTTTTTGATCTGCTGTTCGGTGTAGGATTTGGGGAAATATCCGTTGAAATCCTCTCTGCGAAACCGCAAATGTTCCTGTTGGTTCGGTTTTTCCTCTGCCATCAGTTCGTATATTTGATCTTTGGTCAGCACGCAGTCCTGCGATAGCTTTTTGAGCCGTATGCTCTGTGCGTGAGATGGGGTGCAGTCATTGAGCTCGATGGCATCGAGCAGGATTATTTGCTCATCCTCTGTCAAGAATGAGATTTCCACCGCCGGACTGAAAGCAATTTTGCCTTCGTCTACCTTGGTGAGTAATTCGGGGATGAGGTATGTTAGGCGGATATACCTTTTGACTTGTCGTTCGCTATCATCAGATTGTTCTGCAATTGTACTGGCTGACCAGTTTGGGCCAACTTGTCCCAAAGTACTCCTACCTTGGTGTTTTAGCGCATCCATTTTCATCCGATAAGCAAATGCCTTTTCGCTTGGGAGTATGGTTTCTCTCTGTAGGTTTGCATCTACCATTGCGATCACCGCCTCATCATCTGTCATTTCCCGAACGATTACGGGCATCGTTTTAAGTCCCAATACTTGACACGCCGCAAGTCTGCGGTGTCCCGATATCAACTCAAATCCGCCATCCTCAAGCGGGCGTGCAAGGGCGGGGGTTATCGCCCCGACCTTGCGGATACTCTCTATCATTTTATCCATTTCCTCTCCTGACTGAATTTTGAATGGATGATCCCTGAATGGGTGCAATTGCTCAAGAGGAATATTGTGTACTCGCTCCAAGAGCGCATCGTCTCTTTCCGCCTGCGTTGAAAAGATGGCATCAACAGGTATGGGCGGCAGAGTAAAGTCAGATTTTCTTGCCATTTATATGACCTCCTTTTTCGCTTTCTTTAGTAATTTGATTAGCTCGTCAATCTCATCGG
>JAZOUK010000021.1:0-43808 GCA_045658105.1 Acutalibacteraceae bacterium | reverse complement strand
TATTTGATGATGTGGATACGGGTGTATTAAAGTCGGCCTTAGATATTACCGTCAAGCGTTTTCCGTCCATTGCAGCTCGTTTGCGTAAAGGTGTATTTTGGTACTATTTGCAACAGGTCGAGTCTGCACCGGAAATCAGAGAAGAATACAGTTATCCACTCACCTATATGAGTAAGGATGAAATGCGTAGATGTGCATTTCGTGTAATTGTTTTTCAAAGCCGTATAGCTGTTGAGTTCTTCCATTCTCTGACAGATGGTACAGGCGCTTTGATTTTCCTTAAAAGTTTGGTTGCAGAGTACCTTGAACAGAAATATAACATTGAAATTCCTTGTGAAAATGGAATCGTAGATCGTAGGGCTATGCCTACAGAAGAAGAATTGGAAGACTGTTTTCCGAAGAATGCCGGTGCTGTATCTGCAAGTCGCAAGGATACAAATGCGTGGCATATGTATGGTGAGCCACAAAGAGATGGCTTTTTAAATTTAACTTGCTTCAATATACCGGTTAAAGAAGCGTTGGATATGGCGCATAAGTATAATGTAACTTTAACGGTGTTTATGAGTGCTGTAATGATGAAGGCACTCCTTAATCTTCAAAATGAGAAGCAACCTAATATTAGACGTCAAAAACGAATCAAACTGCTGATACCTGTTAATTTGCGTCAACTATTTCCAAGTAGTACACTCAGAAATTTTGCGATGTACACCGTTCCGGAAATAGATCCTCGACTTGGTGAGTACACATTGGATGAAATTTGCAAGGTTGTTCATCACAAGATGGGTTCGGAATTTACGGCAAAGCACATGAGCTGTGTTATTGCCACTAATGTAAATGATGAGAAAAATCCGTTGGTGCGCCTTATTCCGTTGCCAATAAAGAACGCTGTTATGAAAGCTATCTTTGATAGCGTTGGTGAAAAGAAATCTTGCTTGACTCTTTCAAATATTGGTCAAGTGAAAGTACCCGAAGTTATGGCAAAATATATTAAACGCTTTGATTTTATTCTCGGTGTTCAGGCGGCGGCTCCGTACAACTGCGGTATGTTGTCTTTCGGTGATACTATTTACATAAATTTTATTCGTAATATTAAAGAAGCAGAGCTGGAACGACACTTTTTTGAAGTTCTGCAGGAATTAGGTCTTTCCGCTACGGTGGAAAGTAATCAAAATGGGAGGTAAGCGTATGTATTGTATAAAATGCGGTGTGAAACTCAGCGACACCGAAAAGAAATGTCCTCTTTGTAATACTGTGGTTTGCCATCCCGATTTTGAGCAAACAGCAGAACATCCGTTGTATCCAAGTGATAAAATGCCTAAGAGCAATTCTAGCTCAAAGGCATTAAACGGTGCGGTTATTATTTTATTCTTGATCCCGATGCTCGTCTGCTTTTTTGCAGATTGGTTTTTGGATGGAAGAATCGAATGGTTTGGCTACGTTGCAGGTGCATTGGTGCTTTCTTATGTTGCATTTGCATTGCCATTATGGTTTAAGAAACCAAACCCTGTGATATTTGTGCCGTGCAATTTTGCCACTACAGCCCTTTATCTGCTGTACATTAACTTAGTCACAGGCGGCAGTTGGTTTTTGAGTTTCGCATTTCCTGTAGTGGGAGGCATCTGTCTCATTACCTGCACGGTTGTTACGCTGATGTACTATCTGCGCAGAGGAAAGTTATATATCCTCGGCGGCGCATTTATGGCTTTGGGTGCCTTTATGTTGCTCGTCGAGTTTTTGATGAAGATGACATTTGACCTACACTTTATCGGTTGGTCAATTTATCCGTTGGTTGTGCTATTCTTGGTTGGTGGTTTACTTATTTACTTCGCCATAAACAGTGCAGCTCGTGAAATGATAGAAAGAAAGCTGTTTTTTTAACAGATAAAGATGGGTTGAAAATATGGGAATTGAAATAAAAGAAGTCCTTACTAAAAAGGAATTATGGATGTGGGTACGTTTTCCAAATAGATTGTATAAGAACAATGATTTCTTTGTTCCTTTCTTGGAAAATGATGAATTTGAAACCTTTTCAAAGAATAAAAATCCGGCGTATGCTTTTTGCGAAACAAGATTGTTTTTAGCATACAAAGACGGAAAGCTTGTAGGTAGAATTGCAGGGCTTATCAATCACGCATACAATAAGAAATGGGATAAGAACGCTATTCGTTTTACAAGATTTGATTTCATCGATGATTATGAAGTATCTCGGGCTTTGTTTGATGCAGTCGTACACTGGGGCAAAGAGAGAAAGTGTGCAGAAATAATGGGCCCCATCGGTTTTACCGATATGGATCACGAAGGCATGCTGGTTGAAGGTTTCGATGAATTTAATATGTCCATCACTTTCTATAATCACCCGTACTATCTTACACATATGGAACAACTTGGTTTGTCAAAGGATATTGACTGGATTGAATATAAACTAAGCGTTCCAAAAGAGATAGATCCTCGATTTGAAAGAATCTCTAACCATTTGATTAAAAAGGGAAATTATAAAGCAGTTACATATACTGACCGAAAGGTGCTTTATAAAGAAGCGTTTGAAGCGTTCAACTTAATTGATGTTGCGTTCTCAAAATTGTATGGTACGGTACCTCTGACACCGGAAGTAATAAAGAATGTTATTGACGGATATATTCCACTTGTGAATCTGGATTATATTTGCTCTATCAAAGATAAAGAGGATAGAATTATTGGCTTTGGTGTTATGGTTCCGTCAATTGCAAAGGCACTGAAAAAATCCGACGGCAAATTGTTTCCGCTTGGTATAGTGAGAATGCTTCGCGCATTAAAAGGTAAAAACGATACGTTAGAAATGTACTTTGTAGCGGTTGATCCTCAGTATCAGTCACAAGGTGTACCGGCAATTATAATAACCACTCTTCTAAAAAATATAATTGCAAACGGTGTGAAATATTGTGAAACCGGTCCTATGCTTGAAACTAATTCAGCAGTACATAGTATGTGGCGGCATTTTGATAAGAAGCAGCATAAGCGCCGCCGTTGTTTTATAAAGCAAATATAAGTGAGGACAAAGAATATGAGCGTTAATAAAAAACAATTATGGCAAGCAGTAAAATTTACTCTGTTTTCTATTTCTGCCGGTGTGATTCAAATCGGCTCCTTTGCTTTGCTTGAAATTTTTATAAAAGTCTATTGGATTCCCTACTTGATTTCTCTTGTGCTGTCAATTCTATGGAATTTCACACTAAATCGCAGATATACTTTTAAGTCTGCGGCAAATATACCAGTAGCAATGACAAAGGTGTTTGGATTTTACTTGGTGTTTACGCCACTGTCTACATATCTTGGGAATTTTGCTGAAAGTTTAGGTATAAATGATTTTATTATCCTATTTGTAACGATGTTAGCAAATTTTGCGTTAGAATTCCTTTTCTGTAAATTTGCAGTATATCGTGGTAAGGAAGATACGTTGGAAAGTGATTAGTCATTGTATGTGCGGCATTGCAATTTGCTCTTGATGGACTTATTGCAATCATTATCAACAAACTGCCGGACAAATTTTTCAGTGTAAATAATCCGCTATACAATGTATCAGAAGCAGAAAAGAATCTTTATAAAAAGGTAAAAGTGCGCAATTGGAAGGATAAGGTCTGGGAGCTTGGCGGTCTTGGTGGCTTCAGTAAGAAAAATTTAGCAAACCCTAATAGCCCGGAGTACATAGAAAAGTTTATCATTGAATGTAACAAAGGTGTGCTTACTCATCGGCTGTCCTATCCAATTGGCTTTCTTCCAATGCTATTTATACCGAATATATGTGCATTTTCGATTGCTTTTCCTGTGGCAATGGTTAATTTGTTTCTAAACATTTTGCCAACACTTGCGCTTCGATACAATACGCCTAAATTACACGTGATGTTAAAAAGAATGAACAGGAGAGCCGAAGGAATAGAAACACACAAATAGCAGTAGGCGAGAGCTTGCTGCTATTTGCATTTAAAAAAGTGGTTTTATCAAAGTTTTTAAACCATATTTTGAGAAGTGTTTATATCTTGCACTTTTCTTGTGTTTTTGCTTTACGTGGGGATAAAAAACTTTTCTATATATTCTAAAATATCATGTAGAATTGTATCTCAGGTGTTTTTCCTGAAAATCGCAAAAAAAGACATATACTGGCTCGCCAATTCTACAGCGAAAAGGCGAAATGCACTTAAAAAGGTTAAATCGTTCGTATTTGAGGGCCAAAATCAGTATTTTAGGTAAAATACGGCAAGAAATACCTCAAAAAAAGCGGTTGTATCCTACTTGACACACTCGTGTCCGGTAGTCCTTTAATTCAGAATGGTAAGTTAATTGGAGCAGTTACTCACGTATTAGTTGACGACCCGACAAAGGGATACGCTATATTTGCAGAGAATATGTTGGAAACAGCGCAAGGTGTTGCAGAAAGTAATAAACTTAAAGATGCATCATAATATTGAAACCGTTGCAGATTTTCTGCAGCGGTTTTTGTGTATACTTTTAATTTTAGATAAAACAAATTTGAGAATAGATAAAGTTTAATAGTTGTATGGATCTACATATTATGGTAAAATGAATGTAGTTTAAGGTGGTGTAAATATGGAACATATTACGGTTGGCGGAAAGTATAACGAAGGAAAAGTTGCTTTTGTTGAGTGCGTTAAGAACGGATCGCTTGATGATATCAATATTAAAGACAAGTGTTTTTTGCTCATTGTTCTCACTAAAGGAAAGTTAGAATTTAAAGTTGGCGGTGAGAAAGTTACTGCTAACGCTCCATCTTTTTTATGCTTTGATGAATTAGAAAATCCCGTTATCATTTCAAAATCGAAAGCACGCTACACTTGTGTGTACTTCCATCCAAAATTCTTAAACATAAATATGACTTTTGAATTATTGCGTTCTAAAAGCTACGGTGATATCGCCACCACTCACGATATGTTTATGTTAAAACCGTTTATTGATAAAGCGTATGTAATTCCTATCGCCGAGACACAGGTGGAAAAAATCGAACAATCCGCCGATTATATGTTAGAGGAACTAACCGAGCAAAGAGATTGGTATTGGTCTTGTAGAGGTCGTTCCTACTTTATGGAGATTATTATTGCCTTGGAGCGTATGTATGGTCTTATAGGCTATGGCTTAACCCATCAAAAATCGGATAACGCACCAATTATTAAAAATCCAAAGCTTCGTGATGCTGTGCTTTACATAGAGGGACATTATGGCGACAGCATAACCCTGTCCGATATATCAGCCAATGCCGGAATAAACCACACAACCCTTACTGCACTTATGAAAGAGGAGCTTGGCTGTACGGCAATTGAATATTTGATGCAGTACCGAATTACTATTGCAAAAAAGCAACTTGCTTTTACGGATGTTCCGATTAAAGATATTACAAATATGGTTGGATTTAAAACAGTGCAACATTTCAATCGTATTTTTAAAGGAATAAATGGTACAACCCCTGCCGAGTTTCGCAAATCGGCGGTGCAAAAGCGAAAGGAAGAGATAAAATGAAAAAAATAATATCATTAATTGTTTTTGCTGCCTTCTATATTTTAAGCATTTACACAGCTAATTTTCCATATCCCGAATATGCACCAAATCCTATTTTGAGCTTTGTATTTTCTTTGCTTACTATTATATCATTTCTTTTCGTTACAGCAGTCTATGCCAAAAGTAAAAAGTTTTTGATAATAGTTTCAATATATTTTGCTTGCGTTTTTGCAGTTACTACTGTAGCAATAATTCTTGATGGCTTCAATTTTTCTATTTTAACTTTGCTTTTTTCATTAATTCCTTTATCGTTTGGGATAGCTGTTCAACATTTCAGCTTTGCAATAATAGATTTGCTTGAAGTTTTAAAAATACATATATCCAGCGACTATGAATTTTTTATCATTTTTGCTATCATTACAGTACTCTTCTATGCAACGTATTTTATTTGCAATAAACGCAGAGGTTAAGTTATATGAACAAATTTATTAAATATACAGATTTTACACTGCTTCGCTTAATTCCAACAATGTTTATGTTATTCCTTTTGTATTCGGATGTGCGAGATTCTCTGCAGGCGTTTAACAGAATTGTGGAGACAAGGGGGAGACAAGGGGACGGTTCTCTTGTCTCCTTTTTTGCATAAAAATAGCCTCAAAAGTGTTGGTCTATCCTTGACACACACGTGTCGGGCAGCCCAATTCTTCAAAACGGAAAGCTAATCGGCGCAGTAACCCATGTCCTTGTCGACGACCCGACAAAAGGCTACGCCATCTTCGCTGAAAATATGCTCGAAACATCACAGAGTGTAGCGGAAAACAACAAATTTAATGAAGCTTCGTAAAAACATTCCGAAAATAATTTTGTTTAAATTTGTAATAATTTGTAATGTCTTTTTCATTCTTTATGTGTTATAATAAAAATAATTATTTTATGCGCCAAAAGAGGTGATTCAGAATGAAAAAGGCGTTTAAAATTGCTTTCGCTTTTTTAATAGTTTTTGTAGTTGTATTTTCTTCTCTTTCGGTTTTTTTTGGATATAAGCTTTATGAAAAAAATCAGTATATAGCTGATATTAAAGCCCAAATTGAAAAAAACGAAAATGAAATTACTGACCAAGAAAAACTTTCAAGTGAACTTCAAGAAAAACTTGATAAAAGCACAGAGGAAAATAGCGCGTTAAAGTCTCAGCTTGAAGCTGCAAAAGCAGAAAAGGATAGGCTTTCAAAAGAAAACAGCCAGCTAAAAAGCAGTATTGAAAAGTTAAAGGCTCAAAGAAAAGTAGAGGCGCAGGTGGCAATTAACGCAACTGCGCCTAAAGGTTTTATAAACAATGATGGGTCTAAGGTGTGTTATCTAACTTTTGATGATGGTCCATCAAATAACACACTAAAGATTCTTGATATACTTAAACGCTATAATATTAAGGCAACCTTTTTCGTTATGAATACCGATAAGATTGATTATCTTAAGAAAATTCACGAGGAAGGGCATACCATTGGCCTTCATACCTTTTCCCATAATTATTCTCAGATTTATTCGAGTCCAACAGCTTTTTTTGATGATTTACAGAAGATTATGAATAAGGTTGAGGCTATTACGGGAGTTAAATCAACTATAATTCGCTTTCCCGGTGGGAGCAGCAACCAAGTTAGTAAAAAATACTGTAACGGAGTAATGACAACTCTTGTTGGTGAGGTTGTTAAAAGGGGATATTCTTATTTTGATTGGAATGTCGATTCTCAAGATGCATCAGGCAATAATGTAAGTTACACAAGAATTAAGGATAGTGTAATTGGTGGTTCAGGAAATAAACAATCAATTTGTGTTCTTATGCATGATTCTTCTGCTAAGGGGACAACCGTTACAGCACTCCCTTATATTATAGAAGGACTGGCTGCTAAGGGATATAGATTTGAAGCTTTAACAACTACCTCAACAGGACCGAATTTTCGCCACGGCTCACTTAACAATTAACGCAATGTTCAAACAATAGTATTAAAAGTGTTTTGATTTTTTGTTTAAATTGCCGAAAAAGGATAATGTTTGAAAAAACACTTTACTTCTTTATCACGATAAAGTATAATACCATTATAACAAATATAAAGGGGTATATTTTTATGAAAAAATTATTTGCAATAATCTTATGTCTTTGTATGATTTTATGTCTTGCCGCTTGCGGTTCGGCTAATACCGGCAGTGACGCTGATGTTAAAAGTGACCTTGAGTATGTAAAAAATAAAGGTAAGCTTGTTGTTGGTGTTACAGTATTTGAGCCTATGGATTACAAGGATTCAGACGATAAATGGGTTGGCTTTGATGCTGATATGGCTGCTGCATTTGCTAAGGAGCTCGGTGTTGATGTTGAGTTTCAGATTATTGACTGGGACAGCAAGCATATGGAGCTTAAAGGAAAGACAATTGACGTTGTTTGGAACGGTATGACACTTACTGATGAGGTTAAGGCTCTTATGGATTGCTCAAATCCTTATTTCAACAATGCTCAGGTAGTAATAGTTAAGAAAGAGGATGCTGAGAAATACAAGACTGTTGAAAGCGTAAAGGGTCTTTCTTTTGCAGTAGAAAACGGTTCTGCAGGTGCTAAAGAGGTTGCTGCTTTAGGCGCTGATTATACACCAGTTCAGGATCAAGCTACAGCTCTTACTGAGGTTATGTCTGGTACAGCTGATGCTGCTGTTATCGATTTCCTTATGGCTCTTTCAATGGTAGGCGATGGCACAAGTTATGACAAGCTTACATATACTGTTGGTCTTAACGAAGAAAAGTACGGTGTTGGCTTCCGCAAAGGCTCTGATCTTGTTGACGAGCTTAATGATTTCTTCAAGAAAACCTATGAAAACGGTGAAATGAAGAAGGCTGCTGAGAAATACGGTATTCAGGACTATCTTGTAGCTCAGAACTAATTACTTGTTTCTTTAGCTTTGTTATTTCTAGCAGAGGACATTTAAGTCCTCTGCTTTTTAAAGTATAAGGATTGTTTTTTGTTGGGAGTAGTTTTATGTTTATTACTGTAATAAACGCTTTGAATGTAGGCTTTTTGCAAACATTAAAGCTTTTTGCCGTTACGCTTATAGGTGCTATTCCGTTAGGACTTATTGTTTCTTTCGGTTCAATGAGTAAATTTACCCCTTTAAAATATCTTACCAAAACTGTTGTTTGGGTTGTTCGCGGGACACCTCTTATGCTTCAGCTTTTAATTATTTTCTACATACCTGGTTATATGCTTGATAGAAGCCCGTGGCCAAGCGGTGAGTCGGGACGATTTATGGCATCTGCTGTTGCATTTATTCTTAATTATGCCTGTTATTTTTCTGAGATTTATCGTGGCGGTATACAGGGTGTTCCTAAAGGTCAGCAGGAGGCTGGTCAGGTTTTGGGTATGACTAAGTCTCAGATTTTCTTTAAGATTACTCTTTTGCAGATGATTAAGCGCATTATTCCGCCAATGTCTAATGAAATAATCACCCTTGTTAAGGACACTTCAATTGCGAGAATTATATCTATGCAAGAGGTTATTTGGGCTGGTTATGCATTCCTTAAGGGTTCACACGGATACGCCGGTTTACTCTGGCCGTTATTCTTTACAGGTATATACTATCTTGCCTTTAACGGTGTATTGACTCTTTTATTCGGCTACATCGAAAAGAAACTTAAGTATTTTAATTAAGGGGGAAGGTTATGTCTGTTTTAGAGGTTAGTAATATAAAGAAAAACTTCGGTAAAACCGAGGTTTTAAAGGATATAAGCTTTTCGCTTGAAAAGGGTGAGGTTTTGTCTATTATCGGTTCCTCAGGAAGCGGTAAAACAACACTTTTGCGTTGCCTTAATTTTCTTGAATTTGCTGATGAGGGTATTATTTCTGTAAATGGTAAACAAATTTTTAATGGTAATTCGGTAAAAAAACTCAGTGATAATGAAATAAGAGAAAATCGCTTGCATTTTGGTATGGTTTTTCAATCCTTTGATTTATTTCCGCAGTATAATGTTTTAGAAAATATTATTCTTGCTCCAACGCTTCTTAAAAGGGGCAGTGATGAAGAAATAAAAGAAAACGCCCTCTCTCTTATTAAAAGGGTTGGTCTTAGTGATAAAATAAAGAATTATCCGTGTCAGCTTTCGGGCGGTCAGCAACAGAGAGTTGCAATAGCGAGAGCACTTGCCTTAAAGCCTGATATATTATGCTTTGATGAGCCTACATCCGCACTTGATCCTGAGCTTACAGGTGAGGTTTTACGTGTTATTAGAGACCTTAAATGCGGTGATAGCACAATGATAGTTGTTACACATGAAATGAAATTTGCTAAAAATGTTTCAGATAAGGTTATGTTTATGTCTGATGGTGTAATTGAAGAATTCGGCACACCACAAGAGGTGTTTGATAATCCGCAATCAATAAAAACCAAAAACTTCCTAAGTAGAGATGACTAAGTCTTTAAATTTATTAATAAGTGGGTTTCTATATGATTTATACTGTTACCTTTAATCCTGCAATTGATTATTTGGTTTTAACCGATGAAATTAAAGAAGGTGTGACTAACCGCACAAAGGGTGAAGAAATCTTTTTTGGCGGAAAGGGCGTAAATATTTCATATGTTTTATCTCAGCTTGGAGTAAAAAATATTGCGCTCGGTTTTGTTGCAGGATTTACAGGTGATGCTTTAGAAAAATATTTGCGAGATAATGATGTTTTTTGTGATTTTGTGAAACTTAAAAGAGGTTTTACTCGTATTAATGTAAAGATAAAAAACAATTTAGAAACAGAGCTTAACGCACAGGGGCCTGAAATCAGTGAAGAGGATGTGTCTGAACTTCTAAAAAAACTTGACAAATTAGAACAAAATGATACACTTATATTAGCGGGGAGTGTTCCGAATAATCTTTCTAAAAATATATATGAGTGTATACTTGCTATGCTTTCAGGCAGAGGAGTCAGGTTTGTAGTTGATGCTACAGGTGATTTGCTTGTGAATACTCTAAAATTTCGTCCTTTTCTTATTAAACCGAATGTATTTGAGCTTTCTGAAATAGTCGGTGAAGAATTGAACTCTGAAGATAAAATTATTTCGGCGGCTAAAAAGCTTAAAAAAATGGGCGCTTTAAATGTATTGGTTTCTATGGGCTCTGACGGTGCTATACTTTTGGATGAAAATGATGTTATTCATAAAGCCTTTGCACATAATATTGATTTCGTAAACAGTGTCGGAGCAGGGGATTCTATGATTGCAGGTTTTATTTCGGGATGTGATATTTCTTACGAGTATGCACTTAAATTAGGTTCAGCAGCAGGGGCGGCCACAGCCTCACTTAGCGGACTTGCAGATAAAGAAACTATCTTTAATTATTTAATTTAATTTGATTTTTTAACATTTTACCCGCTTTTTCCGTAATATAGAATATAATCGGAGAGGGCGGGTGGATTATATGTTAAGAAAAAGACGGCTTAGTAACGGCAAAAACAATCGTTTTGTTTTAATAATTTCCATTATGTTGATTTTTTCTATTTTGTTTACCTTTGTATATTATAAAATGCAACCTGTAATTATGAGGTATGCTGTAAGTGTTGCAGAAACCATAATGTTAAACTCTGCAAATCAAGCTGTATTAAATATTTTAGATGGCGAGAATGTCACCTACGAGGATATTGTAAGCCTTTCAAATAATGATGATGGGTATGTAACAAGCCTAGAAATAGATGTTTTTGAGGTAAATGGTCTTAAAAGCCGTGTTTCGAACGAGGTTTCTCGCATAGTTGACAGTAAGGAATACTATGATGTAAAAATTCCTGTCGGTACTTTTTTAGGAAATACATATACTGCGGGTCTTGGACCTAAAATAAAATTTAATATGCAACTAACATCAACTGCCTTTGTAAATTTTAGACACGAATTCAAATCCGCGGGAATCAATCAGGTATTACATATTATAATGATAGATATTGATATTCGGGGAAGCCTTATAATAGCTGGATTTAATAAAGAAATTAAGGCTTCAACCTCGGCAATTGCCGCACAGACTGTGATTGTAGGTAAATCGCCTGATGCATATACAAATGTCGTTGAAAGCCCAGCAGATAATATAGGCGGTCTTATAAACGATTATGGTGCAATAATTGAATATTAAGGAGAAATACAATGGATTTTAAGGAAGCAGAAAAACGAATTTACGAGCTTAGCGAAAGCTTAAAATATCATAATAAAAAGTATTATATCGAGGATTCACCAGAAATTGAAGATTTTGAGTATGATGCTATGCTTCGTGAACTCGAGGAACTCGAGGCTCAGTTTCCACAGTTTTTAAAAGAAGATTCGCCTACGCAAACTGTAGGCGGAGCGGCTATGCGTCTTTTTACCCCTGTAACACATTCAGTTAAAATGGAAAGTCTTCAGGATGTTTTTAATTTTGATGAGCTTCGCGCTTTTTGTGAAAAAATTGATATTTCTAAAACCGAATTTTCTGTTGAGCCTAAAATCGACGGTCTCTCAGTTTCTCTTGAATACCGAGAAGGTTTATTTTTTCGTGGTTCTACAAGGGGTGACGGAGAAACAGGCGAGGATGTAACCGCTAATCTTATGCAGATTAAAAGTATTCCTAAGGCTATAAAATTTGACCGAGACTTAGAGGTCAGAGGCGAGGTATATATGCCTCGAGAAAGCTTTATTAAGCTTCGCGAAAGACAGGAGCTTATGGGTGAAAATCCTGCTAAAAACCCTCGTAATGCCGCAGCGGGCTCATTAAGACAAAAAAATTCAAAAATTACTGCTGAGCGCGAGCTTGATATTTTTATCTTTAATATCCAAAAAATTGACGGTAAAACATTTTCTTCCCATATAGAAAGTCTTGAATTTTTACAAGATTTAGGGTTTCATACTTTGCCTTCATTTAAAAGATGCATTAACATTGAAAATGTTATAAACGAAATTGTTAGAATTGGCGAAAGCAGAGGAGAGTTATCATACGATATTGACGGCGCTGTTGTAAAGGTTGATAATTTAAGCTATCGTGACGAGCTTGGAAGCACCTCTAAATTCCCAAAATGGGCAGTTGCATTTAAATATCCGCCCGAAGAAAAGGAAACTGTTTTAAAGGAAATTGAAATAGGTGTTGGCAGAACGGGTGCGCTTACTCCTACCGCTATATTTGACCCTATAATGCTTGCAGGAACATCGGTAAGCCGCGCTACGCTTCATAACGAGGATTTTATTTCATCTAAAAATATTGGCATAGGTGATACAATCGTTGTAAGAAAAGCGGGTGATATAATTCCTGAGGTTCTTTCTGTTTCTAAGCATTGCGATAATTCGGTGATTTTCAAGATGCCAAAAACCTGTCCCTCCTGCGGAGCGCCTGTTTTTAGAGAAGAGGGCGAGGCGGTTATAAGATGCACAAATGCTGAATGTCCTGAACAGCTATTAAGACACTTGATTCATTTTACTTCAAGAGATGCAATGGACATTGAGGGATTAGGTCCTGCCGTTCTTGAACAGCTTTTAAAATCTGGTTTAATTAAAAACATTGGTGATTTATATACCTTAGATTATGATGAGGTTGTAAAGCTTGAAAGAACAGGTAAAAAAAGCGTAAATAATCTAAAAAAAGCGATTGATGCCTCAAAAGAAAATGATTTGTCTCGTTTGATTTTTGCATTAGGAATTAGACATATCGGTTCAAAAGCGGCTAAGCTTATTTCTGAAAGCTTCGGCACTATTGATGCCGTTCTTTCTGCTTCTTTAGAGGATTTTGAAGCGATTGAAGGATTTGGTCATATACTTGCAAGCTCGGCTGCAGAATTCTTTTCCCTTGAAGATACTAAACAGTTAATAGAGCATTTAAAAGCGCAGGATGTTAATATGGATTCGCTAAAAGAGGTTAAGGATAATCGCTTTGCAGGAAAAACCTTTGTGCTAACTGGTACTCTTCCAACTATGACAAGAAGCGAAGCATCAGCTATTATTGAAGAATTTGGCGGCAAAACATCCTCTTCAGTTTCTAAGAAAACTGACTATGTATTGGCAGGCGAGGAAGCCGGAAGTAAGCTTGACAAAGCAAATATGCTCGGTGTTGCTGTTATTAGTGAAGAAGAATTTAAGGAAATGCTCAAATAATGGTTGACAAATTATATGTTTAATAATAAAATGTAGTATATAATCTTTGGGGCGAGGTGTAATTCCTCACCGGCGGTAAAGCCCGCGACCTGCCTTTGCAGTTGATTTGGTGAAATTCCAAAGCCGACGGTTATAGTCCGGATGATAAAAGATGATATATCTGTTATTTTGCCCCGTTGTATTATCAACGGGGCTTTTTTTGGAGGCTTTTATGAATCGAAAAAATGAATTAAAGAAAATTACAGTTGTGGGTATGCTTTGTGCGGTTGCATATTTATGTATGTTTATTTTTAAATTTAAGGTTAGCTTTTTAACCTTTGATTTTAAGGATGCATTTCTTGCAACTATTTCATTTATGTATGGTCCGATTTATAGTGTTGTATCGGCAGTTCTTGTGGCATTTTTGGAGTTTTTATCGGTAAGTGATACCGGTATATACGGTTTTATAATGAACGCACTATCGAGCGTTGCTTTTGCGTCTACCTGCGGTCTTTTATATAAATATAAGCATACATTTAACGGAGCTGTTTTAGGCGCTACTATTGCAGTTTTCTTTATGACTGCTATAATGCTTTTGGCTAACTGGCTAATAACTCCTTTTTATATGGGAGTAGAAAGAAGTCAGGTTGTGGCAATGATTCCAACCTTGCTTTTGCCGTTTAATCTCATAAAGGGTATTGTAAATATGGCAATTACTCTTATAATTTATAAGCCGATTACAACAGTATTTAAAAAGACAGGATTTATAAGTTCAAACAATAATGCTACAGACAAAAAACGATTTATAGTTATTACAGTTATTTCTGTTGTATTGATTGTTGTTTCATTACTTGTAATATTCTATATTTTTGACGGAACTTTTGAACTTGTTAAAAAGTAAAGTTAAAATTTAACTCTTGACAAAAATACATATAGGGTATAAAATACCATAAGTAAATTATTAAATTTAATATTTTCCTTATCAAGAGTGGTGGAGGGAACCGGCCCTGTGATACCCGACAACCTGAGTTATACTTAAGGTGCCAAATCCGGCGGATTATCCGAAAGATGAGGTTTTTATAACCGCTTCTTTTGAGGCGGTTTTTTAATGAAATAAAAATTGGAGGAAGTAAAAAATGGCTAAATTACTATTCACATCGGAATCTGTAACAGAGGGACATCCCGATAAGGTGTGTGATAAAATATCTGATTCTATTCTTGACGCTATTCTTGCACAGGATAAAACTGCACGCGTTGCCTGCGAAACCTTTTGTACCACAGGTGTTGTAAATGTTATGGGCGAAATAACAACTACTGCTCAGATAGATATTCCGCAGATTGTGCGCGATGCGGTATGTGAAATTGGCTATAATAACCCTGAAGCGGGCTTTGACGGAAACACCTGTGCTGTAATGACCTCAATTGATAAGCAGTCACCTGATATTGCAATGGGTGTTGATAATTCCCTTGAGTACAAGGACGGTGAGGATGATGCATACAATCTTCACGGCGCAGGGGACCAAGGAATGATGTTCGGTTACGCTTGTAATGAAACCGAAGAACTTATGCCTCTTGCAATTTCTCTTGCCCACAAAATGGCAAAAAAGCTTACCGATGTTAGAAAATCGGGCGAACTTTCATATCTTCAACCTGACGGTAAGACTCAGGTTACTGTTGAATATGACGACGGTAAACCTGTAAGAGTTGATGCAGTTGTTGTATCAAGTCAGCATAGCGCAAGTGTTTCACTTGAAACCTTAAGAGATTACATTCTTAAAAAGGTAATTAAACCTATTATTCCTGTTAAGCTATTTGATGAAAATACAAAGATTTATATTAATCCCACAGGTCGTTTTGTTGTAGGTGGTCCTCAGGGAGATACTGGTCTTACCGGCAGAAAGATTATTGTAGATACCTATGGCGGTTATGCTCGTCATGGTGGCGGTGCTTTCTCTGGTAAGGACCCGACAAAGGTTGACAGAAGCGCTGCATATGCTGCCCGTTATGTTGCAAAAAATATTGTTGCCGCAGGATTAGCTGATAAGTGTGAAATTCAGCTTGCATATGCTATAGGGGTTGCAAAACCTGTATCTGTAATGGTTGATACCTTTGGAACAGGGGTTGTAAATGATGAAAAAATAGCAGAAGCTGTTAACGCAGTATTTGACCTTAGACCTGCCGCTATAATTGATAAGCTACAACTTCGCAAACCAATTTATAGTCAGACCTCAGCATATGGTCATATGGGCAGAACTGACATTGACCTTCCTTGGGAAAAAATTGATAAAATTGAAGAATTAAAGTCTTTTGTTAATTAAGAGGGTGTACTTAATTGTTCAAAATTATAGATAAAAAAGCGCTTAATGAGATTGTTACATCAATTACGATTGAAGCGCCGTTTATTGCTAAAAAGGTAAAAGCAGGACAGTTTGTTATTATACGAATAGATGAAAAAGGGGAACGAATTCCTCTTACTGTTTCGGACTTCTCTGCTGAAAATGGCACAATTACACTCGTTGTTCAAGCTGTAGGAAAAACAACCCAAAGGTTGGCATCGCTTAGTGTTGGTGATTCAATTCTTGACTGTGTAGGTCCATTAGGTATGCCTACAGAATTTGGAAATCCCAACAAAGCAATAGTAATTGGCGGCGGTGTTGGTTGCGCTATTGCATATCCACAAGCAAAAACACTATATAATATGGATGTTGATACAACGGTTATCGCAGGCTTTAGAAATAAGGATATTGTAATTCTTGAAAATGAAATGAAAAAGGTTTCTAATAGCCTTTATGTAACTACTGATGATGGCAGTTATGGTGAAAAAGGCTTTGTAACTGATGTACTTAAAAGACTTCTTGAAAAGGACAGTTATGATCTTGTAATTGCAATTGGACCTATTCCTATGATGAAGTTTGTTTCAAGCGTTACAAAGGAATATGGAGTTAAGACAATTGTAAGCTTAAATCCAATTATGATAGACGGAACAGGTATGTGCGGTGGGTGCCGTGTAAATGTTGGCGGAGAAATAAAATTCGCTTGTGTTGACGGACCTGATTTTGATGGTCACCTTGTAGATTTTGATTCATTATCAAGAAGAAACGCTTTTTACCGTGAGGAAGAGCATAGCTGCAGAATGGAGGCATCAATCAATGGCTGATATGTCACCCTTTAAAGTAGAAATGCCTGTGCAGGAACCTCAAATTAGGTGTAATAACTTTTCCGAGGTTGCGCTCGGTTATACCGAGGAAATGGCTATGGTAGAGGCTAAGAGATGTTTAAACTGCAAAAATAAGCCATGTGTTTCGGGTTGTCCTGTTAATGTGAAAATCCCTGAATTTATTTCATCTGTGGCAAACGGAAGGTTTGAAGAGGCGTACAATATTATAACAGATACTAATTCTTTTCCTGCTGTTTGCGGTAGAGTTTGCCCTCAGGAAAATCAGTGCGAGGGCAAATGTGTTCGAGCAATTAAGGGAGAAAGTGTGGCTATCGGCAGACTTGAGCGCTTTGTTGCAGATTGGCATATGAGTAATTCCAATTTATCTGAGAAAAAAATTGAACTGAACAGTAAAAAGGTTGCTATTATCGGTGCGGGACCTGCCGGTCTTTCTTGCGCAGGAGACCTTGCAAAATTAGGGTATAAGGTTACAATTTTTGAGGCATTTCATACCGCGGGTGGTGTGCTTGTTTACGGTATACCCGAATTCAGATTGCCTAAATCGATTGTTTCACGAGAGATTGAACAACTCCAAAACATGGGTGTCAAAATAATGACTGATATGGTTGTAGGTAAGGTTTTATCTGTTGACGAAATTATTGATATGGGTTATGAGGCTGTATTTATAGGTTCAGGCGCAGGACTACCAATGTTTATGGGAATAGACGGTGAAGACGGTGTCGGTGTTTATTCAGCCAACGAATTCTTGACTCGCGTAAATCTTATGAAAGCCTATCTTGAAGATTACGATACTCCTATAAAGAAGTGTAATTCAATTGCTGTGGTTGGCGGCGGTAATGTTGCAATGGATGCCGCTCGTTGCGCTAAACGACTCGGTGCAGAGAATGTTTATATTATTTATCGTAGAAGCGAGTCAGAAATGCCGGCAAGAAAGGAAGAGGTTCATCACGCAAAGGAAGAGGGAATTGATTTCAAGCTTCTTTGTAATCCAATAAGGATTAACTGTGATGATAACGGTATGGTATCTTCTATTAGCTGCATTAAAATGGAGCTTGGCGAGCCTGATGAAAGTGGCAGAAGAAGACCTAAAGAAATAGATGGCTCTGAGTTTGAAATTCCTGTTCAGTCAGTAATTATGGCTTTAGGAACAACACCTAATCCGCTTATTCGCTCTACAACCGATGGGTTAGAAACAAATAGAAGAGGTTGCTTTGTTGTTGACGAAAATATGAAAACAACTAAAGACAGCGTATATGCAGGCGGTGATGCTGTAACAGGCGCCGCAACCGTAATACTTGCAATGGGTGCGGGAAAGAAAGCTGCAAAAGCTATTGATGAATATTTAAAAACAAAGTAAAAAATGTTAGTTTTAAAATAAAAAATAAAAAAAACTTGACATTTACGGAAAAAAGTGTATAATAATTTAAGAAAAAGAAGAAGAACGCATTGCGTCCTCACCCTCAAAGCGACCGAGCTAAAGGGTTTATAAGATTTCGTTTTTTACGGTATTCTTATGCGTGGGCGTTATTGCGTCCACGCTTTTTGATTTTGGAGGTGCGTCAATATTAGCAGCAAGGAGCTCGCAATCAACGAAAATATTAAATTCAAGGAAGTCCGTACAATTTCATCAGATGGTTCTCAGTTGGGAATTATTCCTGTTGCAAAGGCTTTAGAGGCAGCATATGCACAAGACCTTGATTTGGTTTGCATATCGCCAAATGCTCAGCCGCCCGTTTGTAAAATAATGGATTACGGTAAATACCGTTTTGAACAGGCTAAGCGCGAAAAGGAAGCCAAGAAGAATCAAAAGGTTATGGAAGTTAAGGAAATCCGTTTGGGTCTTAGTATTGATGTTCATGATTTTGAAACCAAGGGCAGACATGCCATGCGTTTCTTGCAGGATGGTAATAAGGTTAAGGTTTCCATCCGTTTCAGAGGCCGTGAGCTTGGTCATCCCGAGTTAGGAATTGAAAATATGAACCGTTTTGCTGAGTTTTGTGCAGAGTTTGCCAATGTTGAGAAGGCTGCTAAAATGGAAGGTCGTAATATGATTATGTTCCTTACTCCAAAGTCCAGCAAATAATTGTAGTAGTAAAAAATTCAAGGAGGAATTATAATGCCTAAAATCAAAACACACAGCGGCGCTAAAAAACGCTTTAAGCTCACAAAAACCGGTAAGGTTAAGCGTGCTCATGCATTTAAGTCGCACATTCTTAACAAGAAAACAACCAAGCGTAAGAGAAACCTTCGCAAGACTGTTACTGCAGATGTAACAAATGTAGCTAAGGTTAAGAAAATGATTCCTTACAAATAAGAGAAGCTCGAAAGTGGAGGTAAATACAAATGGCACGTATTAAGGGTGCGTTAGCAACACGCAAAAGAAGAAAAAAGATTTTAAAGCTTGCTAAGGGTTATTTTGGTGCTAAGTCTAAGCTTTTTAAAACCGCTAAAGAAGCCGTTATGAAATCAGGCAACTATGCATATATCGGTCGTAGACTTAAGAAACGCGATTTCCGTCGTCTTTGGATTACCCGTATATCTGCTGCTTGCAAGATTAACGGTATGAACTATTCAACCTTTATGAATGGTCTTAATAAGGCTGGCATTTCAATAAACCGTAAAATGCTTGCTGATTTAGCTGTTAATGATGCTGATGGTTTTGCAACCCTCGTTAAGGCTGCAACTAAGGCTCTTGCAAAGTAATATATTTCGCCCGAGTTGAACTCGGGCGACTTTTCGTTTTAAAATGCTGTAAATTTTTATAATTTTATGACGTTTTCCTGAGTTTTTAAGGTTAAAATTGTTTTTGAAAGGATTGCTTTTATGGAATTCTGTAAAATTACAAGTAAGGATAATTCGCTTATCAAACTTGTTTCGCGTTTACAATCTCATAGCTCAGCTCGAAAAGAAAATGGTCTTTTTGTGCTTGAAGGTTTACGCATTTGTAACGACGCATATGATAACGGAATTCGATTTGATAAACTAATTGTCTCAGATTCTGCATTAGAAAAATATTGTGCTGAAATATCAAAGTTTTCTTTAAATTCTAATGAATGTGTAAAAATCCCAGACAATCTTTTTAAAAAAATAAGTGATACAACCTCTCCTCAGGGAATTATTGCGGTTAGCAAGATTCCCGAAAACAATAAAATAAATCTTGAAAAATATGGAAGATATATTGCGCTTGAAAATATATCTGACCCTTCAAACTTGGGAGCAATTGCGCGAACAGCAGAGGCGTTAGGTGTTAGCGGAATTATTCTTTCAAGTGGCGGTTGTGACCCTTATTCACCTAAATCACTGAGAGCATCTATGGGGACCTTACTTAGAATTCCTTTAATTATTTTTGAAAATTTTGCTGAGGAAATCTCTGCTTGTACTTTAAAAACCTATGCTTGTGTGGTAGACAAAACTGCCCAATCAATTTGCGATATTGAGTTAGGTGACGGTAGTATTGTGATTATTGGTAATGAAGCTAACGGAATTACGGAAGAATCCAAAAAATCAGCAGATTATCTTATTACTATTCCTATGCGCGGCAGAGCAGAGTCCTTGAATGCTGCAGTAGCTGCATCAATTTCAATGTGGGAAATGATGAAAAAATGAAATATTATATTGCATTGCAGTTGGTACTTGGTGCAGGAAATGCACGCGTAAATAATATAATATCATATTTTGGAAATGCAAAAGCCGTTTTTTCTGCCAATAAAAACGAGTTGTTGCAATGTGGATTTTTTTCTAAATCCGAACTCAAAAAGATTGAGAATATAGATTTTAAAAAATCAGAAAATATAATTCAATGTTGTAAAAATGAGGGAATTGACATTATTGTTTTAGGCTCAAAAAATTATCCTTATTGCCTTTCTGTAATTGATAATCCTCCATTAGTTTTATATTCTAAAGGTGTTTTACCTGATTTTTCATCTACACCATCAATAAGCATTGTTGGTCCTCGAGCAGTTAGTGATTTTGGTAAAAAATCTGCTTATTCACTTGGATTTAGACTTGCTCGCGCTGGCTTTACCGTTGTTAGCGGAGGTGCAATTGGGGCTGATTATTATGCACATGCCGGTGCACTTAAAGCGGGAGGTGCAACCGTTCTTGTAATGGCATGTGGAATCTTAAGTAGATATCTACCCGAAAATGCTGAGCTTAGAAAAGCTGTTTCACAAAAGGGTTGTCTTATAAGTGAATATCCGCCTGAAACAAATACTACAAAATACGCTTTTCCTATAAGAAATCGAATCATTTCAGCTTTATCACTTGGAACAGTTGTTATTGAAGCGGGTGAAAAAAGCGGCTCACTTATCACGGCGAGGCATGCATATGAACAGGGTAGGGATGTTTTTGTAATTCCCGGTTCTCCTGATAAAAAGGAATATACTGGTTCAAATAAGCTTTTGAGAGACGGTGCTAAACCTTTACTTGATGCTTCTGATATTTTTAATGAATATATTCCGCTTTTTCCTGATAAAATCAATATAGAAAGAGCTTACAATAAACCTATAATTGAAAAGAAAATATCTCAAAAATATGAAAACATTAAAGAAAATCAAAAAAAAATTAATGAAAGTCTTTCAAAAGAGGCAAAAATAGTATATAATTGTATAAATAAGCAAAAATTTCTGCCTGAGGATATTCGCGATACCGGACTTTCATCTCAGCAGATAATATCTGCTTTAACAGAACTTGAAATGGAATTTATGATTAAAGCAGTGCCCGGAGGTATGTACGAGCTTTGCTGATAGCGAGGGCAGAGGTGCCATTATCTTGAAACGGAGGAAAAATATGTCAAAGCTTTTGATAGTAGAGTCTCCTACAAAGGTTAAAAGTATTAAAAAGTATTTAGGTAGTGAATATAGGGTTATGGCTTCAAACGGTCATATTCGTGACCTACCTAAATCTAAAATGGGTATTGATATTGAAAAAAATTTCAAACCCCAATATATAAATGTTCCTGATAAAAAGGAACTCATAAAATCTCTAAAGCTTGCCGCAAGCGAATGCGATGAAGTATATCTCGCAACCGACCCTGATAGAGAGGGTGAGGCTATTTCTTGGCATTTGGCTCAGATATTAGCTCTTGATATGGAAAGCGCAAACCGAGTAACCTTTAACGAAATAACAAAAACAGGTGTAACTACAGGAATTAAGGCTCCAAGGAAAATAGATTTAAGTCTTGTAGATGCACAACAGGCAAGACGAGTGCTTGATAGAATAGTTGGTTATAAGCTCAGTCCGTTTCTTTGGAAAAAGGTAAAAAGCGGTCTTTCTGCAGGTAGAGTTCAAACTGTTGCTCTTCGCCTTATTGTTGAGCGTGAAAGAGAAATAGAAAAGTTTATTAGTGAAGAATATTGGTCTATTGACGCAAAGCTTGTAGCAGGAAGAAAAACATTTACTGCTAAGCTTTACGGTGATAAATTTGGCAATAAGATAGATGTTATTCAAAATGGCGATGAAGCAAATAAAATAGTTAAATCGCTTAACGATGCAGTATATTCTGTCAGTGAAATTAAAAAGGGAAAGCGTAATCGTCAGCCTGCACCTCCCTTTATTACCTCTACTCTCCAACAGGAGGCTTCGCGCAAACTTGGTTTCACAGGTCAACGCACAATGAGAATTGCTCAACAGCTTTATGAGGGAATTGACATTGAAGGAATGGGTACAACAGGTCTTATCACCTATATGCGTACCGATTCATTGCGTATATCTGAAGAGGCAAGAGCAATTGCTAATAAGTTTATTGTTGGACATTATGGTGAAAAATATCTTCCGACGAATCCAAGATACTTTAAGTCAAAAAGTGGTGCTCAGGATGCGCACGAGGCTATCCGTCCTACCGTTATTGACCTTACGCCTGAGCAGGCTAAGTCTTCTCTCACTTCCGAGCAATATAAGCTTTATAAGCTTATTTGGGAGCGTTTTATTGCGTCACTTATGTCTGCTTGTGTACAGGATACTGTTAATGTAAGTATTACTGCAGGTGATTATCTTTTTAAGGCTACAGGTTATTCTATACGTTTTGACGGTTTTACGGTTCTTTACGAAGAGGGTAAGGATGAGGAAGGAGAAAATGAAATCAGCCTTCCTGAAATGAATGAGGGTGATGTGCTTAAGCTTCGCGAGCTTTCTCCAAACCAACATTTTACTCAACCCCCTGCAAGATATATGGAGCCTACACTTATTAAAGCTCTTGAGGAAAACGGCATTGGCAGACCGTCTACCTATGCATCAATTATTGCAAATATTCTTAATCGAGATTATATTGAGCGTGAGAAAAAATCTCTTAAACCAACAAATGTTGGTATAGTGGTTGTTGACTTACTAACAGAGTATTTTAATAAAATTGTTGATGTTAAGTTTACTGCTGGACTCGAAAATAAGCTTGATAAAATCAGCACAGGCGAGCTTTTCTGGATTGACACAATAAATGATTTCTATAAGGATTTTGACAAGCTTTACAAAAATGCTGAAAGCGAGCTTGACGGTAAGCGTGTAAAGGTTCCTGATGTTGAATCCGATGTCATATGTGAAAAATGCGGAAGCAAAATGGTTGTAAAAAGCGGTAGATTTGGTAAGTTCCTTGCTTGTCCGAATTATCCTGCTTGTAAGAATACAAAACCTGTTCCTGAGGATGAGGTTAAGCAGCCTTGTCCTAAATGTGGAAGTAAGCTCCTTAAAAAGCTTTCAAAAAAAGGTAATAAATTTTATGGATGTTCTAATTATCCTGAGTGCGATTTTGCCGCGCCCGGTGTTCCTACCGGAGAAATTTGTAAGGAATGCGGCTCGTACATTATAGCGGGAATTAGAGGAAGAAATTATTGTATGAATTCAGATTGTATTACTCGTCAGAATAAGGGCACTAAAAAGGATAAAAAGACAAATGGATAAGGTTACAGTAATTGGCGCAGGTCTTGCAGGATGTGAAGCGGCGTGGCAAATTGCAAAAAGGGGTATCAAGGTAAAACTTATCGAAATGAAACCTTTGAAAAACACCCCTGCTCATCATAGTGAAAATTTTGCAGAGCTTGTATGTTCAAATTCTCTTAAGGCTTCAAGGGTTGATTCAGCGGCAGGTCTTCTGAAAGAGGAAATGCGTCGATTTGGATCCTTATGTCTTTGGGCGGCGGATAAATGTACTGTACCTGCAGGCGGAGCTTTGGCGGTTGATAGAGATATTTTTTCTGCACTTATTACTGAGGCAATTAAATCAGAGCCTAATATTGAAATAATTAATCAGGTCGTAAATGATATACCTGACGGTATAACGGTTGTTGCTACCGGTCCTTTAACAGATGTCGGTTTAGCTGAAAAAATTGCAAGTCTTACCAATTCGGAAAACCTTAATTTCTTCGATGCGGCAGCCCCCATTGTAACCGCTGATAGCATTGACATGAATATTGCTTTTTGTGCCTCAAGATACGGAAAAGGATCTGACGATTATATAAACTGTCCTATGAACAAGGATGAATATATAGTTTTTCATAACGAACTTATTAATGCAGAAATTGCACCTTTAAAGGATTTTGACAAGCCTGTTACTGTATACGAGGGTTGTATGCCTATTGAAATTCTTGCTAAAAGGGGAGAGGACTCAATTCGTTTTGGGCCATTAAAGCCAGTTGGTCTAACAGACCCTCGAACAGGTCACAGACCGTGGGCTAATGTTCAACTTAGGCGGGAAAATGCTGACGGTTCATTGTATAATCTTGTCGGATTTCAAACTAATCTAAAGTTTGGTGAACAAAAAAGAGTATTTTCTATGATACCGGCACTTAAAAATGCGGAATTTGTTCGTTATGGTGTCATGCACAGAAATACCTTTATTAATTCACCTAAGCTTTTGAATTCTGACCTTTCACTTAAGAAAAATAATAATGTTTTCTTTGCTGGTCAGCTTTCAGGGGTTGAGGGTTATATGGAGTCGGCGGCTTCGGGGATAATTGCTGGTATTAATGCGTCATCAAGAATAAATGGCGGAAATACTGTTATTTTACCTGAATTTTCAATGATTGGTGCATTGCTTAACTACATTAGCGATGAAACTATTACTAATTTTCAGCCTATGGGCGCAAATTTCGGTATATTACCGCCTCTCAGCGAAAAAATTAAGGACAAAAAGGAAAGATATACCGCGCTTTCTAAGCGGTCATTAGATTGGTTTGATTCAAATATTTCTAAGGAATTTTAATACATAGGAGTAAGTTTATGAGAGTTGTTGTTGATGCGTTTGGCGGAGATAATGCACCGCTTGAAATAGTAAAAGGCGCGGCGTTAGCTTCAAAGGAATATGGAATTGATATTACCCTTACAGGCAATAGGGAAGTTATAAATAAAATTATAAATGAAAATTCTATTGATTTTTCGGGAGATCTAAAAATAGTTCATACCGAAGATGTTATTTCTATGCATGATGACCCTACTACACTGCTTAAGGCACATAGTGAAAGCTCAATGGCACTTGCATTTAAGGAGCTTAATAACGGCAATGCAGATGCATTTGTTTCGGCTGGCTCTACAGGCGCTGTTGTTGTCGGCGGTACACTTATAATTAAGCGCATTAAGGGAATTAAAAGACCGGCTTTGGCTGGATTTATTCCTTCGCCTACAGGACATTATATGCTCCTTGATATGGGTGCTAATGCTGAATGCAGACCTGAAATGCTTTTACAGTTTGGAATTATGGCAAATGCATATCTATGCAATGTTGAGGGAATGGAAAAACCTAAAATCGGTTTACTTAATATTGGCACAGAAGATACCAAAGGTGATGAGCTCCACAAAGAAGCCTATAAGCTTTTAAATGATGCACCGATTAATTTTGTTGGTAATATTGAATCACGCGAAATGCCTAAAGGTGTATGCGATGCTGTAATTACAGATGGCTTTACAGGCAATATTGCGTTAAAACTTATTGAGGGAACCGTAACAACCTTTTTCAAAATGATTAAAGGTATCCTCTATAAGAACATTAAAAATAAGCTTTCGGCTTTGGTACTTAAAAAGGATTTATACTCATTAAAGAGTATGATGGATAGCTCAGAGGTTGGCGGAGCTCCGCTTTTGGGTGTTAGAAAAACTGTTATAAAGGCTCACGGCAGTTCAGATGCTAAGGCTATTAAAAACGCTATAAGGCAAGCTGTTGCCTTTACAGAAAAGGGTGTAATTGACACCATAGAAAATGCACTTTCTCAATAAACTTAAAAGGAATTTATAAATGAAGGCTTTAGAAAATAATTTAAAATATTCTTTTAAAAATAAGTCTTTGCTAACAAATGCGCTTACACATTCCTCATATGCCAATGAAATGAGAAACGGGATTAATTCAAATGAAAGACTTGAATTTTTGGGCGATTCTGTTTTATCAATTATTGTTGCAGACTATCTTTACAAAAAATTACCCAATAATCCTGAGGGTGAGCTTACAAAGCTAAGAGCGTCACTTGTTTGTGAAAAATCCTTATGCGGTTTTTCAAGAGAATTAGAAATAGGAAAATATCTTTTACTCGGTAAAGGCGAAGATAAAGGCGGCGGCAGGGAAAGAGACTCTATTCTTGCTGATGCATTTGAGGCGGTTCTTGCCGCAATGTATCTTGACGGTGGTATGGATATTGCAAGAAATCATGTTATGCGTTTTATTCTTCCTGAACTATCCCATAAGGATGATGAAGTATTTAAGGATTATAAAACTGCTTTACAGGAGATTATTCAGCGTAATCCTGAGGAATCAGTGTCGTACACTTTAGTAGGAGAAGAGGGACCTGACCACAACAAGATTTTTGAGGTTGAGGTAAGGCTTAATTCTAATACTATTGGTAAGGGTAAGGGTAAATCTAAAAAACAGGCAGAGCAAATGGCTGCAAAACAGGCACTACAATTAATGGGTGCTGAGATATGAGTAAAATTCATTCAAATATTTCAATTTTTGTTCCGCATATCGGTTGTACGAATAAATGTAGCTTTTGTAATCAACGCTACATTACGGGTACCTTTAAGGCACCTCGTCAAAAGGATGTAAGAAAAGCAATTTCTAATGCTAAAAATAGCCCAATCTATAATCCGAATACCACGGAAATCGCTTTCTTTGGCGGTAGTTTTACTGCTATTAATCCAACATATATGGAGGATTTATTAATTACAGCGTCTGAGGCGGTTAAAAACGGAGATGCTTGCGGTATAAGAATTTCCACAAGACCGGATGCCATAAATGATGATATTTTAAAGCTTTTAAAAAAATACCATGTAACGGCTATTGAGCTTGGAGCGCAAAGTCTTGACAATAAGGTTCTTAGAATGAATAACCGCGGTCATACTGCGGCTGATGTTAAAAATGCGGCTGAGCTTATAAAGTCATACGGATTTGAGCTTGGCATTCAAATGATGACAGGTCTTTATGCTGATAATGATGATATAACCATTAAAACAGCAAAAAAGATTATAGAAATAAAACCCGATACGGTTAGGATATATCCTACAATTGTTTTAAAGGACACCTATCTATCAGCGCTTTATGCTGACAATATATATAAGCCACAAACTCTCAATGAAGCAATTTCTCTTGCAAGTAAGCTATATCTTATGTTTACTGAGGCTAATATAAGGGTTATAAGATTGGGGCTTCACTCAATTGAAAATGAAGCATATATTGCAGGACCATGGCATCCTGCATTCAGTGAACTTTGTCAGTCGGGTATAATGCTTAAAAAAGCCTTATCTACACTTGTTGAAAAAGGTAAATATATAATTTATGTCGGTAAATCCGATGTTTCTAAAATGATTGGTCAAAAAAGATGTAATATTGTTTTTTTAGAATCACATGGTTTTTACTGTAAGGTAAAAGAAAAAGAAGGTTTATCAAATCTTGAATTAATAATAGAAAGGGATGCGTGAAATATATGCTGTTAAGTTCAATTGAAATTCAGGGCTTCAAATCCTTTGCAGATAAAACAGTTTTAAAATTTGGTAAGGGTATTACCGCTGTTGTTGGGCCTAACGGTAGCGGTAAAAGTAATATTTCTGACGCTGTTCGTTGGGTTTTAGGTGAGCAGTCAACTAAAAGTCTTCGCGGTCAGTCCATGGAGGATGTTATTTTCGGCGGTACCGAAACTCGCCGTCCTCACGGATTTTGCGAGGTAACCCTTAATATAAACAATACAGACAGGAGTCTTAATTTTGATAATGATTTTGTCGCAATAACCCGTAGATATTATCGTTCCCACGAAAGTGAATATGCAATTAACGGCGTTTCTGTCCGATTAAAAGATATACACGAGCTATTCATGGATACTGGTCTCGGTAGAGACGGCTATTCAATGATTGGGCAAGGTAAGATTGACAATATTATTAGCTCAAAATCAGGTGAAAGACGCGATATTTTTGAAGAAGCGGCAGGTATTTCTAAATATAGATACCGTAAAATTGAATCAGAAAGAAAGCTTCAGGCTGCGGAAGACAATCTTTTAAGATTGCATGATATACTTGATGAGCTTAAGTCGCGAGTAGGACCTCTGGAGGAGCAAAGCAAAAAGGCACATAAATTTTTAGAGCTATCAGACCTAAAAAAAGAACTTGAAATCGGTCTTTGGCTTTACACCTTAAATAATTCTAAAGAAGCTCTTCGCGCGCAGGAAAGCAAAATTGCGGCCGCACAGCTTTCTTACCGCGAAATTGAAGAAGCCTTAGAGGAATTTGACCGTAAAACAGAACAGAATACATCATATTTTGCCCGTCTTACCTCTGAAATCGAGGGTGAAAGACTGAATATTTCTTCTTCAAGTGAAGAAATCGTTAAGCTTGAGGGACAGATTACAGTTTTAAATAATAATATAGAGCATAATAACGAAACTGTATCCCGTCTTAACGAGGAAAAAGAGGCGCTTTCTCGTTCGGATAGTGAAGCTTTGTCGGAAATCGAAGAAAAAAAACAGTTGATTTCTCAAAAAATTAACTCAAAATCTGAGCTTGATATAAAGCTTCATAGCTTAGAACAGGATCTTTCTGACCTTCTCTCTAACAGTGATTCTATTTCAAGAAAAATTGAAAACCAGATTAAGGCACTTAATATAATTTCTTCTCAAAGCGCGGATATGCGTGTTCAAATGGTTACTGCCGATACCGCGATTGAGGAAATTAAGCTTAGAAAAAGCTCTATCGATTTACAGATTAATCAGTATAATGATGAGATCACTTCACTTTCTGAGGAATTATCTGCAACAGATAAACTTTTGTCTGAATTTGAGGAGATTATTAACAGTACAAATAACTCGATCAAGGGATATGAACTTCGTTTACAGTCAAGAAAACAATCAGCTGAAACGCTTAAAAATGAACTTGATTCTATTAAGCTTGATATTGAGGCAAAACACCGTAGAGCTCAAATTTTAAAAGAGCTTGAAAATAATATGGAGGGCTTCGGCCATTCTGTTAAAACTGTTATGTACGAGGCTAAAAAGGGCATACTTAGCGGTATTTGCGGACCTGTATCAAAGCTTATAAAGGTAGATAATGAATATAGTATTGCAATTGAAACGGCGCTTGCCGCTTCAATTCAGAATATAGTTACCGAATCCGAAGCAGATGCAAAAAGAGCAATTAACTTTTTGAAATCTTCAGGTGGCGGCAGAGCAACTTTTTTGCCTGTTTCAACCATTAAATCGCGTGATTTTAACGAGCAGGGCTTTGATAGTATGTTTGGTTTTATTGGAATTGCAAGCGACCTTGTTAATTGCGATGATAAATACAGAGAAATTATTAAGCATTTACTCGGCGGAACATTAGTTGCTGAGGATATTGACTGTGCAACAACTATTGCTAAAAAAACAGGCTACCGAATAAAAATAGTTACGCTTGACGGTCAGGTAATTAATGTTGGAGGTTCGCTTACAGGCGGTTCGCTTATAAAGAATGCCGGACTTCTCAGCCGTGCTTCTGATATTGAAAAGCTTGAAAAAGAGGTTGAGGCTTTAAAGGTAAAGGCTGAAGAGCTTAAAAACAGATTAGCTGAGGCTGACGAAGCCGCAGCGGCAGTTGAAGCTGATATTACCGCCGCAAAAGCTGAGCTTACTACAGCTAATGAGGATAAGATTCGTGCTTTAGCTGAACTTAAGAGAATTGATGATATTAAAAATAATTTAAATTCAGCGCTAAAGCAGCTTTTAGATGAGCAAAACCAAGGTGAAGAAAAGCTTTTGGATTTATCAAAGCAATCGGCTTACGCTTCGGCTCAGATTCTTGTTTTTGATGAGCAAAAAACAAAGCTTCA
Organism: Acutalibacteraceae bacterium; assembly: GCA_045658105.1. GTDB lineage: Bacteria > Bacillota > Clostridia > Oscillospirales > Acutalibacteraceae > UBA737. The sequence continues at coordinate 13,783 of JAZOUK010000021.1, read as the reverse complement.
GGCAGAAATTGATGAAATGACGGGCGGAAGAGATAATCTTAATGAAAAGAGAGAGTCTATCACATCGGAAATCACATCTGTTAAACTTTCGGTTATTGAAACTGAAAAGGATATAGAACAGCTTAAAATTTCTGCTTCTTCATTAGAAAATCTTATTTCTTCTCGGAGTGAGCGTGCTTCTCAAATAGATGCAGAAATTGAAAACATAGCTGAAAAGAATAATTCAATTCAGCTATCTATATCCGATATTGACGCTTCAATTAAGCATCTTAAGGATAAAAACGCACAGAGTGAATTAAACATCAGCGATATGCTCGAAAAGCGTAATCAAACTGAAAAAGCAGGCGTTGAGCTTAGAACGAGCGAGCGTGAAAAAACTATGCGTCGTGAACAAATCGGCGGTGAGCTTGCTCGTCTTACTGAACGTAAGGAAGTTATGGTTAAGGAATACGATGAAGTTATCCGTCGTCTTTATGATGAATATCAGTTAACAAGAAGTGAAGCAGAAAAGATAGCAACAGAGCCTGAGCATCCTGCCGAGGCTAAGCGCAATCTTGCTGAGATAAAGGGTAAAATTCGTTCACTTGGCAATGTAAATGTTTCTGCAATCGAGGAGTACAAAGAGGTTAAGGAAAGATTTGATTTCTTAAGCGCTCAAATTGAGGATGTTGAGAAAACAAGGGCTGAACTTTATAAGCTTATCAATCAGTTAACCTCTCAAATGAAGGAAATTTTCACCGAGGGCTTTGCTAAAATTAATGAGAATTTCTCACGCACCTTTACAGAGCTTTTCGGAGGTGGAACGGCAAGTCTATCTCTCAGCGACCCTGATAACATTCTTGAAAGCGGAATTGATATAAATGCAAAGTTACCCGGTAAAAATGTTCCGAGTCTTGACGGATTATCAGGTGGCGAAAAGGCATTAATTGCTCTTTCTATATATTTTGCAATTATGCGTGTTAACTCTCCGCCTTTCTGCTTCCTTGATGAGGTTGACACTGCGCTTGATGACATAAATGTTGACCGCTTTGCCGATTATATGAAGCAATCTGAATTTGCCACACAGTTTATTTGTGTAACACATAGACGCGGTACAATGGAAGCTGCTGATATGCTTTACGGAGTTACTATGCAGGAAAAAGGTGTTACAAAGCTTCTTGAGCTTAATGTTGCAGAGCTTGAAAAGAAACTGCTTGAAGGTAATCAGACTGCATAAATAATATTACTAATAGGAGTATTTAATGGGATTTTTCAGCAAAATTAAAGAGGGTTTGAAAAAAACTCGTAATTCTATTGCAGACGGCATCACAGGTATTGTTAATAGCTTTACCAAAATAGATGATGAGCTTTTTGAAGAGTTAGAGGAAGCACTTATTATGTCGGATATCGGTGTTTGTACATCGGGTGAAATTTGCAATATTCTTAAGAAAAAAATTAAGCAAACAGGCACTACTGACCCATCGCTAATCAAGGGTATGATAAAGGAAATTATTGTTGAAATGTTGGGGGTTGATGAAGGCCTAAAGCTTGAAACTAAGCCATCTGTAATTCTTGTTATCGGTGTTAATGGAGTTGGAAAGACAACTTCTATTGGTAAAATAGCTTCACAGCTTAAAAACGGGGGAATGAATGTAGTACTTGGTGCTGCTGATACTTTCCGTGCGGCTGCAATAGATCAGCTTGGAATTTGGGCTGAGCGTGCAGGCGTTACTATGGTTAAAAGTGTTGAGGGTACAGACCCCGCATCTGTTGTATTTGACACTATCGCTTCCGCAAAAGCTAAAAATGCTGATGTTATTATTTGCGATACAGCGGGTAGACTTCATAATAAGAAAAATCTTATGGATGAGCTTGCTAAAATCAATAGAGTTATTGCCCGTGAGCTACCTGATTCATCGGTAGAAACTCTGCTTGTTCTTGATGCCGCTACAGGTCAGAATGCTGTAAATCAGGCAAGAGAATTTAAAAATGTAACTAATATTACAGGAATTGTTTTAACAAAGCTTGATGGTACTGCAAAGGGTGGTATTATAATTCCTATAAGATATGAGCTTAATATTCCTGTTAAATTTATAGGTGTTGGCGAGGGAATAGAAGATTTACAGTCCTTTAATGCAATTGAGTTTGCAGACGGAATATTTGATGGTGAGGAATAGATTATGAAGGTTTTTATTGCTACAAAAAATCAAAAAAAGCTTGTTGAATTAAGTAGAATTTTAGAACCTATGGGCTTTGATGTTCTTTCAGAAAAGGATTTGGACAAGCCGCTTGACGAAATAGAGGAAACAGGAACTACCTTTGAAGAAAACGCTATACTTAAAGCCAAAGCAGGTCTTGAAGCTACAGGATATATAAGTGTCGCTGACGATTCGGGTATATGTGTTGATTATTTAGACGGTGCTCCCGGTATTTTCTCTGCTCGTTATTCCGGTGGAAGCGACGACGATAATAATAAAAAACTCCTTAAAGAGCTTGATGGTGTCCCTTATGAGCAGAGAACTGCATACTATGTTGCCGCTATTGCCTGTGTTTTCCCAGACGGAAGGCAGTTTACTGTAAGAGGTGAATGTCACGGTTATATTGCCTTTGAAGAGGAGGGTAACTGTGGTTTTGGTTATGACCCAATGTTCATTAGCGAAAAGGGACGATTCGGTTATTTATCTGCTGAAGAAAAAGACAGTATAAGCCACAGAGGTAAAGCATTAAGATTGTTTAAAGAAGAATTATTAAAATATATTTAATTTATTTACAAAGGAAATTATTATGTTAAATAGTAGACAGCGTGCACAGCTTCGTGCAATGGCAAACGATATGGAAACGATTTTACAGGTTGGAAAAGGCGGAATTAATGATAATACAATTAAACAGGTTAAGGACGCATTGGAAGCGCGAGAGCTTATAAAGCTACGTATCCTCGAAACCTGTCCTACAACTGTCAGAGAAACCGCAGACGAGCTTGCAAACAAAACAGAAAGCGACGTCGTACAGGTTATCGGGACAAGATTTATTTTATATAAAGAAAGCAAAAATAATAAGACTATCAGGCTGGTGAAATAATGTCTTATACAGCAATTTTCGGTGGCACTTTTAACCCGTTGCATATAGGTCATTATGAAATGCTTTCTGCCTTAGAGGAAGATTCAAGAATTGAGAAAATATTCCTTATGCCTGATAAAATCCCACCGCACAAGAAGTGTGAATATATGCCTAATGATTCTGTAAGAATAGAAATGTGTCGCTTAACTGCTGAGGATTTCAGTAAAGCTGAACTTTGTCTTACTGAGTTTGAACGTGAGGGTAAAAGCTATTCTTATGATACAGTCGTTCACTTAAAGGAGCTTTATCCTGAAAAGAACTTTGCTTTTGTTTGCGGTGGAGATATGCTTGTATATTTTGATAAATGGTATAAGTACCGCGAGCTTATGGCTGAGCTTCCCTTTATTGTTTTTAAAAGGGGAGACACAGATGAAGATGAGTTTAATAGATGTATTGAGAGATTTTCCTGTATGGGTATGAAAATCATTTTAATGGACAAGGTTATTTCGTCTGTATCGTCTACTGAAATAAGAAAGAGTTTTGAAGATGAAAAACATCTTTTGCCCACTAAAATTTATAAATACCTATCAGAAAGGGGAGAATATAATGGATAGCGAAATTTTCGAAAAGTATAAAGAAGTTTTAAAAATAAGGCTTAACGAAAAGAGATTTTTCCATTCATTATGTGTTGCTGAAGAAGCTGAACGTTTAGCAATTAAATACTGCGGTAATATTGAAAAATGCTATCTTGCAGGACTTCTTCACGATATAACAAAAAATTCTCCCAATGAAGAACACTTGAAAATTTTTGAAACCTTTGATATAATGCTATGTACTATTGAAAAAAATGCAAAAAAGCTTTGGCACGCAATTTCGGGCGAGGCGTATATTCGATATATTTTAAATATTGATGATCCTGAGCTTTTAGATGCAGTACGTTTCCATACAACTGCTAAAGCTGATATGTCACTAACCGCTAAAATTTTATATCTTGCAGATTTCACTTCAAAAGACCGCGATTATGATGATGTTGATGTAATTCGCGGTTTGGTTGATGAATCGTTGGATTCTGCCTTAATTTATGCATTACAATATTCGATTACAGACCTCGTTTCGCAAGGAAAGGCTGTTCACGAAGATACAATTTCTGCCTATAATCAGGCTGTTTTAGGAGGTTTATAATTTGGAATCCTTAGAAATTCTAAAAATTGCCGCAAATGCTATTAATGAGAAAAAAGGACGAGAGCTTTTTGGCGTTAAAATTGATAATCTTACTGTTCTCACAGAATATTTTTTAATTTGTACTGCTAACTCATCCACACAGGTTCGAGCTCTTTGCGATGAGGTTGAAGAAAAACTTGAAGAAGCAGGCATAAAGGCTCATCATATTGAGGGAAGAACAACAGGTTGGGTTTGCCTTGATTACGGTTCTGTAATCGTTCACATTTTTACAAAAGATCAACGCGAGTTTTACGGTCTTGATAAAATGTGGAGCGACGGCGAGCTTGTTAATTTAGATAATATACTCACAAATTCTCAGGAGGATTAATTATATTATGAAAAATTACGATTATTCTTTTATTGAAAAAAAGTGGCAGGATATATGGGACGAAAAGCAAACCTTTGCTGCTAAGAATGACTATACATTACCGAAATTTTTCGGTCTTGTAGAATTCCCTTATCCTTCGGGACAGGGTCTACATGTTGGTCATCCGCGTTCTTATACTGCTATTGATATTGTAAGCCGTAAAAAAAGACTTGAGGGCTATAATGTTCTTTATCCTATGGGTTGGGATGCATTTGGTCTCCCAACTGAAAATTTTGCGATAAAAAATCATATTCATCCTTCAATTGTAACTGAGAATAATATTGCCAACTTTAAAAGACAGCTTAAGTCATTAGGTTTTTCATTTGACTGGAGCAGGGAAGTGAACACTACTGATCCCTCGTACTATAAGTGGACACAGTGGATTTTCTTACAGCTTTTCAAAAAAGGTCTTGCTTATAAAAAGGAAATGTCTGTAAACTGGTGTACTTCCTGTAAGTGCGTTCTTGCAAACGAAGAAGTTGTTAACGGTGTATGTGAACGTTGCGGAAGCGAGGTTATACATAAGGAAAAAAGCCAGTGGATGCTTAAAATTACCGAGTATGCTGAAAAACTGCTTGACGGTCTTAATGATGTTGACTTTATCGAAAGGGTTAAAACTCAGCAACGCAATTGGATTGGCCGTTCATACGGAACTCAGGTTACTTTTAGTACCACAATTGGCGATAAACTTGATATTTTCACCACCCGTGCGGATACTTTATTCGGTGCAACATATATGGTTATGTCTCCTGAGCATCCGTTACTTGAAAAGTGGGCAGACCAAATAAACAATATTGATGCAGTTAAGGCTTATCAGACAGAGGCGTCAAAGAAATCTGATTTTGAACGTACAGAGCTTGCAAAGGATAAGACAGGAGTTATGCTTGAGGGCGTAAAAGCTATTAATCCTGTTAATAATGTTGAAATTCCTATCTTTATTTCGGATTATGTTCTTATTTCGTATGGTACAGGTGCCATTATGGCTGTTCCTGCTCACGATACCCGTGACTGGGATTTTGCAAAGAAATTCGGTTTGCCGATTATCGAGGTTGTTGCAGGCGGAGAGGATGTTCAAAAAGAAGCATTCACCGATTGTGAAACAGGTGTTCTTGTTAATTCCGATTTCCTTAACGGCTTGTCTGTTGAAGATGCAAAGCTTAAAATTCAGGAATGGCTTACCGAAAAGGGCTTAGGAACTGTTAAAACAAATTATAAGCTTCGTGACTGGGTATTTTCACGTCAAAGATATTGGGGTGAGCCTATTCCAGTTGTTTACTGTGAAAAATGTGGTTATGTTCCGCTTCCTGAAAGCGAGCTACCATTAGTTCTTCCTAATGTGGATTCATATGAACCAACCGATAACGGCGAATCTCCGCTTGCAACAATGACTGATTGGGTTAATACTACTTGTCCTTGCTGTGGTGCTCCTGCAAAACGTGAGACCGATACAATGCCTCAGTGGGCAGGCTCTTCTTGGTATTTCTTGCGTTATTGCGACCCGCATAATGATAAAGAGCTAGCATCTAAGGAAGCTTTAGAGTATTGGTGCCCTGTTGATTGGTATAACGGCGGTATGGAGCATACTACACTCCATCTTCTTTATAGCCGTTTCTGGCATAAGTTTCTTTATGATATCGGTGTTGTACCCAATGCTGAGCCTTATTCCAAGAGAACAAGTCACGGTATGATTTTGGGTGAAAATGGCGAGAAGATGTCTAAATCACGCGGTAATGTCGTAAATCCCGATGAAATAATTGAAAACTACGGTGCCGATACAATGCGTGTATACGAAATGTTTATTGGCGACTTTGAAAAAGCTGCTCCTTGGAGTCAGTCTTCTATAAAGGGAAGTAAGCGTTTCCTTGATAAGGTTTGGTCATTGATTGAAGTTATGACCGATGAAACAGGTTATCGTAAGGAAATTGAAGCTGAATTCCATCGTACAATTAAAAAGGTTACTGAGGATATTGAAGGTCTTAAGATGAACACAGCTATTGCTGCACTAATGTCTCTTCTCAATTCGGTTCAGTCTACAGGCAAGATTACTAAGGATGAATTCAAGACCTTTATTATTCTTCTTAATCCTTTTGCACCTCACATTACCGAGGAACTTTGGGAGAATGCAGGCTTTGATGGTATGCTTAACGAGGCTAAATGGCCCCTATTTGATGAAGCAAAATGTGTTGACTCTACAGTTGAAATAGTTGTTCAGATAAATGGAAAAATTAAGGCGCGTCTTAATGTTCCAACAGATATTTCTTCGGCTGATGCAATTGCAATTGCAAAAGAACAGGGTGTAATTTCTAATGAATTAGCTGGTAAATCTATTGTAAAAGAGCTTTATGTTCCTAAAAAGCTTGTAAATATTGTTGTTAAGCCCTTATAAATAATAATTTTTATATTATTTTCAAAAAAGTTGTTGCAAAATATAAAAAAATATGTTATTATATCATAGTATGGAAGAGATTTTTGATTTTTTGTTTCTGATTTTTATGGAACTGTAGTATGGAGGTGAAAAAAGGTGGGCGCAGTTGAAATTATTTTAGGTATTTTAGTATTACTCGTTTCGCTTGTAATTATAGTTGCTGTTCTATTACAGCCGGGTAGACGTGCCGGTATTAATGGCGTAATTTCCGGTGGTGCAGATACCTTTCTTTCAAAGAATAAAGCAAGAACCTTTGATGCTTTCCTTTCACGTTGGACAAAGTATATAGCTATTCTTTTCTTTGTTCTCGCTATTGTTGCGAATATAATCGCTTTAAGAGGATAAATTTATCCTTTAATCTAATTTTGTAAGACCCCTGCATTTATGCGGAGGGAGGGAATGTAAATGAGTCAAGTAAGAATTAAAGAAAATGAATCACTTGATAACGCTTTGCGCCGTTTTAAAAGGCAGACCGCTAAAGACGGTGTAATTCAGGAGGTTCGTAAGAGAGAGCACTATGAAAAGCCCTCTGTAAAGCGTAAAAAGAAGTCGGAAGCTGCTCGTAAAAGAAAGTTCCGCTAATACTGTTTAAAAAGCGGTTTTTTAACCGCTTTTTATTTTTTGGAGTAATAATATGATTTTTAAACCTGATATAAAGCTTGAACGGGTGACAGATGTCACAATTGATCTTCTAAATAAATTTAATATAAGTGCATTGATTCTTGATGTAGACAATACTCTTTCAACCCATCACGGCGAAATATTGACCGACGGCTTATCTGAATGGCTTGAATATATGAAAAATAGCGGAATTAAACTTATTGTTCTTTCTAATTCGAAAGAGAAAAGGGTAAAACCATTTGCTGAAAAAATAAATCTTAAATTTATTTCTTTGGGACTTAAGCCGTTGCCATTTGGCTATATAAGAGCTATTAGTGCATTAGGAAATTCACGAAAAAACACTGCAATTGTTGGCGACCAGATTTTTACAGATATTATTGGCGGTAAATTTGTTGGTGTTAAAACAATTTTGTTGTCACCTATTAAGCCTGAGGACGGTTGGAGCTTTAAGCTTAGAAGAAAGCTTGAGAAAAAAATCATTTCACACTTTAAAATAGAAAACACGGAGGTTTAATATGTCTGCTTTGTTTGGTCCTGCCGGTACTAGCGACAGTTTTTCTGCTATGGGCTATAGAAATAGCTTGCAAGTGCCGGAATATATTGAGAAAATGGGTCTTGACTGTTTTGAGTATCAATGTGGCAGAGGCGTTAATATAGGAGAAGATAAAGCAATTAAGCTTGGAGAGCTTGCCGCAAATAAGGGTATAACGCTTTCATTACACGCACCTTATTATATTTCTATGTCATCTGTTGAGGAAGAAAAACGGCTTAATTCTATCAATTATATTCTTGCTTCTGCAAAGGCAGTTAAAGCAATGGGCGGTAATCGTATTGTTGTTCATACAGGCTCTTGTGGTAAAATTTCTAGAGAAAGAGCATTAGAACTTGCAATTGATACTATGAAGCTTAGTCTAAACGCACTTGATAACGAAGGATTAGGAGATATTCATATTTGCCCAGAAACCATGGGTAAGGTGAATCAACTCGGTACTTTAAATGAAGTTATGGAACTTTGCAAGATTGATGAACGACTTATTCCTTGTATAGATTTTGGTCATTTAAATGCAAGGGAACAGGGTATTTTTAATTCAATCGATGACTATGATGTTGTTTTCAAAACTATGAAAAATGAATTAGGAAGCGATAGATTAAAGAATTTTCATTCTCATTTTTCCAAAATCGAGTATACAACGGGCGGCGAAAAGAAGCATCTAACATTTGAAGACACAATTTACGGTCCTGATTACAGACCTGTTATGGAGCTTGTTTGTAAGTATGATTGCAGTCCTGTGTTTATTTGTGAATCCGCCGGCACTCAGGCAGAGGACGCAAAGGAAATGAAAAACTATTACAATAGTATTAAATAGGAGTTGGATATATGATTTGGCATAATGCAACCTTTCAAGATGTTGTAAATGAGTTTGGTGTAGATCATAAAACAGGTCTTGCAAACGGTGTTGTTGAGCAACGCTTGGATGAATATGGTCAAAATGTTATCTCTAAAATAGAACGTCCAGGATTTTTAAAGCATTTTTTTGGGCAATTGAAAAGCAAAATTGTTATTGCATTAATTATTACTTCAATTATTTCTTTTGTTGTTTCAACTGTATATAAAAATGTTGACGGATATTATTCATTACTGATTATTGCTATTGTATTAATAAATGCATTAATCAGCGCTTATCATATTTATTCTTGTGATAAAACGATCGATAATATTAAAAATGTTACTAATCCAACTGTTTCCGTTTTGAGAGAGGGAGTATTAAAGTCAGTAAATGCTGCGTTGCTTGTGCCAGGCGATATTATAATCCTTAAAGAGGGTGATTATATTCCTGCCGATGCGCGTCTAATTGAGTGTAATGAGTTTAGATGCAATGAATCTAATCTTACAAGTGTAGAAGTTCCTGTCGAAAAAATTTCGGATGCTTTATTTGATGATATAACCCCGCTTGAAAAACGCCAAAATATGGTTTTTTCAGGAAGTAGCGTATCTCACGGAAATGCAAAAGCGGTTGTTATTGCGACCGGTCTTAATACAGAAATGGGAAGAACCTCTACAATTTTACAACAGACAGGGGAGGACCGTTTACCCTTACAAAATCAGCTTGATATTATGGGGAAAATGGTTAATATTGCAATTCTTTCTATATGCTTAATTATTTTCATTATCAGTATGATTCAGAATTTTTCGTCTGAAAACTTTGCAAGTATGACAGTTAGCATGCTTGTCAATTCAATTGCGCTTGCTGTTGCGGCAATTCCTGAGGGACTTCCTGCTATTACAACAATCGTTATAGCAATTGGTATGCAAAGAATTTTACAAGATAATATTGTTGTTAAGGATGCTAAGGCGGCTGAGCTTCTTGGAAAGACAGATGTAATATGCTGTGATAAAACGGGTGTTTTTACGCATAATAAGATGTTTGTTTCACGTGTTTTTAACGGAAAGAGCTATATTGATATAGAAAACGAGCCTGAAAATGATGCCGCTTCAATGATATTAAAATTAGCTACCGTTTGTTCTACCCTAAAAAATGATTCAACCGAAAAGGCAATAGAGAAGGCGTGTCTTATTTATAATTCAATGTCTAAAACGGATATTGATAGCATATATCCTCATATTGCCGAGATTCCGTTTGATTCAGAGCGAAAGACAATGACAGTTATTACAATGATAAATGAAAAACCTTTTGCTGTTATCAAGGGCGCTCCCGAAACGGTTATTCCTAACTGCATTGGCTGTGATAAAGAAAAATTACTTGAAATTAATGAACAAATGGCAGATGAAGCACTTAGAATTGTTTGTATAGCAATGCGTCCGCTTAATGATATTCCGGCAAATCCTATACCTGAGGAAATAGAGCGAGAGCTTGTTTTTGTTGGACTTATAGGCTTAGAGGACCCACCGCGAGAAGGGGTTGTTGACGAAATCGCCGCTTGCGATGTAGCAGGAATTAAAACTGTTATGGTAACAGGGGATAACCTCACTACAGCAAAAACTGTTGCAAGAAGAATTGGAATTTTAAAGGACGGTACATTTGCAATTACAGGTGCTGAGCTTAACAAAATGTCTGATGCTGAGCTTAACGGATGTATTGAAAAATACTCTGTATTTGCCCGTGTATCACCTTCAGATAAACTTAGAATAGTTAGAGCTTGGCAACAAAGAAAAAAGATTATTACAATTACAGGTGACGGTGTTGAGGATGCTGAGGCGCTTGCACTAGCTGATGTTGGTTGTGCTATTGGTAAGCACGGCGCGGATGTTGCCAGAGGTAATGCAGATATAATTATTTCAAATAACCACTTTGATTCAATTGTAAGAGCTGTTAAGGAAAGTCGCGGTTTGTTTAGTAATATCAAAAAATCGGTATTCTATCTATTAAGCTGTAATTTTGCAGAGATTTTGACAGTCGTTTTTGGTATGTTAATATTTAAAAAAATGCCTATTGCTGCTGTTCAACTACTGTGGATTAACCTTTTGACTGATTGTGCGCCTGCACTATCAGTAAGTATGGAAAATGTCGAAAAAAATATTATGAAAACCAAGCCATTATCTTCTATTGGACGAATTTTTGATTTTAAATCAATTATCTCTGTGTCAATTCAAAGCTCATTTATTGCATTCGTTACACTTTATGCTTTCTGTATCGGTAATGATTTTGGTGATAATTCAACTGCAATGACTATGGCTTTTGCCACCTTAGGTTTATCACAACTTTTTCATTGTATAAATAATAAGTTTGAAGGTTCTATTATCGGAAACAAGCTATTCTCAAATAAATTTATGAACTATTCGTTAGGAATTACAATTTTTGTAATGTTGTTTTTGGTATTCACGCCTGCCGGATTTTTATTTGGATTAACAATACTTACAGCTAAACAATTTATTTCTTGTTTCTTATTATCAATACTTATTGTTCCGATAACCGAACTTTTAAAGCTTATTCAACGAAAATTTGCGTAAAATACAATAAAGCTTTCTATCACTAAATTTTTAGTTATAGAAAGCTTTTATTTTATTTTTAAAGTGCTTGTATAATTTACGAAACATTATAACGAAACAGTTTCGAAAATGGTTGAACTATTCATTATAATGATTTATAATAATAGTAGTATAACTACTTAAAAGGCGTGATTAAATGACAATGCGAGAATTGGCTCGACTTGCAAATGTTTCTGTTTCAACTGTTTCAAAAGCATTTTTAGATGCTGATGATGTTAGTAATGAAACAAAGCAATTGATTTTTAATATTGCAAGAGAGCAGGGGTGCTACGGTAAGTTTTATAAAGGAAAATTTCCTAAAAAAATCATTGCTGTAATTTGTCCTGAATTGAAAAGCAATTATTATACCTGCTATGTTGAACGGCTACAAGAGCTTATTGAAAGTAATAATGGTATTGTGCTAATTTCGTCTGATAATTTTGATTATAATAAGCAAGAAGAACTTATAGATTATTATTCATCTTATTTGCGTGTTGACGGAATTATTGTTTTTAATTTGAACTGTATTCTTAAAAAGAGCTATGACATACCTATTGTATCTATTTTTTCATCAGGAGTAAACAATGTTGATTCTATAGAAATCGATTTCTATTCGCCAATTTATGAGGCATTAGAGCTTTTAACGAATCTCGGTCATAAAAATATTTCTTTCTTTTGTGAGCCTTTAACAAAATATAAGGGTGAAGCATTTTTAAATGCAATCAATAAATTTAAAGGCATTTCAGGAAATGTTATAAGTACAGAGCATCGTTTTGGTAAAGCGGGGAGAGACTGTGTAAATAAATTGATTGAAGAAAATAAAGACTGTTCCGCAATTATTTGCTCATATGACGATATGGCTATTGGCGCAATAAAGCAATTGAAAAACCTTAATTATTCGGTTCCTGATGATTTTTCAATTATTGGTATTGATAATATTACATTTTCTGAGTTTGCAGAAACATCTCTTACAACAATAGATACAAATATTGAAGAAATGTGTATGATTGCAATTGATTTACTTTTTAAAAAGCTTAAAAATAAGTTTTACAGAAGTAATCAGAAAATCGTGATAACCGGAAAGCTAATTGTAAGAGAAACCGTTTCAAATATTAAAAAGTGAGGTTTAAATATGGCATTTTTAAAATTACTTGAGGGAATAAGAACTCCTTTATTCGACTCGTTTTTTTCGTTAGTTACAAATTTTGGTGATGAAACAGTGTTTATAATTATTGGTCTGATTTTCTTCTGGTGTATTGATAAATGGCAGGGATATTATCTACTCTCAATTGGTTTTCTTGGAACAGTTATTAATCAGTTTTTAAAACTAATATTTCGTATTCCAAGACCTTGGATAAAGGACACAAATTTTACTATTGTTGAGTCGGCGAGGGGAGCGGCAACAGGCTATTCTTTTCCAAGCGGACACACACAGGCTTCTGTTGGTGGCTTTGGGGGTATTGCAAGATGGAATAAAAATAAAAGTATCAGAATAATTTCAGTTATTTTTTGTATACTCGTTCCTTTTTCGAGAATGTACCTTGGAGTACACACACCGCTTGATGTTAGTGTATCAATTATAATTGCACTATTATTGATTTTTGTTTTATTTCCGTTATGTCAAAAAGCTAAAAATAATCCAAATATAATGAGAGTTATTCTTTTAGTTGTATTTATTATTTCAGTTGTTTATTTGTTGTTTGTATTGTTTTATAAATTTCCATCAAATTTAGATGAAAATAATTACATAAAGGGCACAGAAGCGGCTTATAAAATGCTTGGATGTTCACTTGGTATACTCATTACATTTGAGCTTGATTGGCGGTTTATCAAATTTAAAACAAAGGCTACATTGAAAATACAAATTTTAAAGCTATTAATAGGAATTATTCCACTGCTTTTTATAAAAGAAATTCTTCGTTATCCGCTTGATATATTATTTAAGGGAACATATATTGGCGATGGAGTGAGATATTTTTTAATGGTTATTTTTGCAGGAGCTATTTGGCCAATAACATTTAAATATTTTTCAAAGCTTGAAACGAAAAAATAATATAATTAATTTATTGTTATATCATTATATATTTTAATCGCAATAAACCATCATATTATTGCGATTAAAAAT
>JAZOUK010000020.1:0-38224 GCA_045658105.1 Acutalibacteraceae bacterium | reverse complement strand
TGTCAAAACATTGGGTGAGACAGAACACAACGATTTGCATAATGTTATTCAATCACAAAATTCTGATCCTAATATATCTCAAGACTTTGAGCCTATTACAGATAATGAATTTTCGGGTGGAAACGGAACACAGTCGAATCCCTATTTGATAACATCATCAAACCAATTAATATATTTATCTAAAAAAATTAACTCAGGAAAATTGAATAATTGACTATATTTTGCGCTCGGTGCTGACATTGATATGTCTGGAGTAGAGTTTGTGCCTATAGGTAACGGCAACAATCGTTTTTCGTCCAATTTTGATGGCAGAGGTTTTACTATTTCCAATCTTTCTCCAAAACTTTTATACGATGACTATGGCAATAACGGTAATTATTCTTGTGGATTTTTCGGGATAGTCGGAAATGCGGAAATAAAAAATCTTCATCTTGAAAATGTTAACATAACATATACCTATGAAAGCAATTATTTTACCGAAATAGGTCTTATTGCAGGTTGTTTGTAACCAACCCGGGAATGTAAAATTACTGATTGCATTGTCAACGGTAATATTAATGTTGAAACAGATGTTTCGACTAACTACAATCATTATTAAAGGTGCGTGCGGTGATGGAGAAGAAAATAGAACGCTTCGCAAAAATATATCCTTGGTACGCAGGGCTGACCGGCGATTTACTTTTTTATATTGCTATTGATACTTTATTTTTGACGGCGGTAAAAAACTTTTCTTATGCACAAATTGTTTCTTTCACAGCAGTTTCAAAAATTGCCTGTATAATACTCCAGTTTCCGTTGCTTTTGGTTATACAGAGGATTGGCAATACGGCATCTTTAAGAATGGGTGCATTATTTATGTTGCTGTCGTCTGTGTTTATTACATTTGGTCCAAACTATTACTTGGTTGCTTTGGGAAAGGTTTTTCATGATATTGCCGTAATTTTCAGAAATGTATCTGCTGTTACGCTTGAAAACAATCTTGATATTATAGGAAGGCGAGACCGGTTTATAGGGCTAAGAACTGCTGCAAACACAGTTTATGCGGTAATTACAATGCTGATATCCTTTTTTGCAAGTTTAATGTTTAACTATAATAACTATCTGCCGATGTTCGGTTGCATAATAACCTGTGTAATTGGTTTGATTCTTTCATTTTTTATGGTTGACTATTCTAAATACAACAAACTTTCTCCCAAAAATAAGGGCGCAAAGATAAAGTTTAAATATACTAAATTTATTGTTCTAACGATTGTTGTTTATGGAATTTACTATTCTATAGTTACAACAGGTCAAACAGATGGAAAACTGTTTATTCAAGAACAATTACTGTTAGATTTTAACATTAAAAAAACAGCTCTTATAATCGGTGCGGTCGTTTGTATATCACGAATTATTCGTGTTTTTTCCAATGTTGTTTTTACTCATTTATACGAAAAATACAAAGCAAAAGTAGGCGTTATATTGCCGCTACTTTTATGTTCTTCAATAGGCTTGATGTTGTTTGGCTCATTTATACATAATATTTTAATTAAAATTATTGTTATGAGTATAGGGTATATTATTATATTATTTATCCGTGACCCGTTCAGGCTGTTTATTGAAGATGTTGTTTTCGATAATACAGCAAAAGAAAGGCATCAAACAATTTTGACAATGCTTGCATTAGCTATTCAAGTTATAACTTCGGGTATGACACTCGGTTTTACTTTTGTACTGTTGAAATATCCGCTATTGATAGAAATCGCGATTATATTTATTATAACGTTAATGGAAATAATACTTTGTGTTAGACTTTATAGAATGATTATTGCTTCCAAAGTGAAAGATACAGTATAAATTCACCTAAAGGTAATGCCGATAAGTAAAATTGTGGAATAGGTTATCACACCAGCACATGCTCCCATAGCGCCAACAACACTGTCAACCAAAAACATTATATAAAACTTCTTTTTTGCTTGCTGAAATTTCGAAAAAATGCGGATATACTGATTATGCATATTTCTCTAGAAGATTTAAACATATTATGGGGGCATCTCCACAGAAATATATGTCATATACTTTTAATTTTTAAAAAATTCCAATTAAAATAACAAAAAGCATCGACAATGTAAGTCGATGCTTTTTAAATAACTGCCTTTTTACTCCCATTTATATTTGAGTTAACTTAAAATTTTCTTATATCGAGCGAGCAGTCATCCTCACCCTTTTCAATATTGCGTATAACAACATAATAGCTGTAATCTGAGTCGATCTTAACCACCACTCGGTCTCCTACCTTTCTGCCCATTAGCGCTTTGCCGAGCGGAGACTCCTTGCTTATTATTTTTTGAAACGGATCTCTGCGCAGAGAGGTAACAATCCGCACTTGCTCCTCGCAGTCGTCTTCTTCAATATGGTAGGTCACAGTATCAAATAAGCCTACCTCGTCCTTAGCACTTGATGTATCAATAATTACGGCGGTTTTTATCATATTGCGAAGATACCGTATTCTGCTTTCGTTTTTACCTCGCTCACGCTTTGCCGCGTGATATTCGGCATTCTCAGAAAGGTCGCCGAAGCTGCGCGTAAGCTTTACCTCCTCTAATATTTCGGGTCTCACCTTTGTGATTCGGTATTCAAGCTCTTCCTTCATTTTTTCAATGTCAATTATTGTAAGCTCATCAAACACCTTTCAACCTCACCTTTCAAGACATATTGTGCATATTTTAATCATAGATATTATAAGGCAACACTTATTTCAATTTAAAAGGACAAATTATAGAAAAATTTGCCACAAAATTAAAGATTATGCGTCAAAACAGAATTGTTTCACCTAACCGATTTAATTATAACATAACGATTCAAAAAAACAAGCAAATATGACTAAAATATCCATGTTCAACAATAAACATAATGTATTTTTCAAGAAAATGTATATTGAAATCTTTATAGAAAATGTTTATAATATAAAAGAGAATGTATAATTATACTTGTAAGGTGCAAAAATGTATTTTTTCTAGAAAATGATTGCATTTCTAACAAGTTTGGAAAACGCATATTGTATACCTTGCCATGCGCAACTAAGGAGAGGTTAATATAAATGGAAAGAAGCGAATTAAATACTAAGGATTGTTATACTATCGACTTGTTACATATTTTTAAAAGCCTATGGAATAGAGCTTGGATAATAGTAATATCTGGTATCTTAGTTGGAATAATAGGATTTACTTGGTCGTCATTTTTTATTGCGCCAATGTATTCCTCGTCGATTATGCTTTATGTTAATAATAGCTCTATCTCGCTTGGGAATAAAAACTTTAACATTTCTGCCTCTGAAATTGCGGCAGCTCAGAGTCTTGTTAAAACCTATAGCGAGCTTTTGAAGAACAGAACTACGCTTGAAAGGGTTATTGAAAAGGCAGATGTGGATTATTCCTATAGAAGCCTGTACGACATGATAGAGGCTAAGCCTTCTAACGAAACCGAAATTATGAAGGTGGTTGTAACCTGTAAGAATCCTTATGAGGCGGCAAAGATTGCAAACTGCATTGCAGAGGTTTTACCCAAAAGAATTGCTGAGATAATAGACGGCGCTTCTATGGAGGTCGTTGACTCTGCGGTGCCGAATCTGAATAAGGTTTCACCGAGCATTACTAATTATACAGCCATAGGCTTAATATTGGGTGTTATAGCTGCAGCAGGCATACTTGTTGTGATGGTAATACTTGATGATACTATCCATGATGAGGAGTATATCCTCCAGAATTACAAATATCCTATACTTGCAAAGGTTCCCAACCTTGTAAATTCGGGTGGCAAGATGTATGGATACTATTATTCCTACCGTAGCCGAAAGAAATCAGAATAGAAAGGGTTGGCGAGGTAAAATGATTACAAAAAGAAAAAAGATGCCTTTTATGCTACATGATATTAAAAAGACGCTGCATAGAAATTTGGAATTCACTGCTACCGAGCAGTATAAGCTTTTGAGAGCTAACCTTGAATTTACTATTCCTGAGGATCAGAAATGCCCCGTAATCGGCGTAACAAGCTCAATGCGAGGCGAGGGCAAGAGTACAACGGCGGTAAACCTTTCCTATGTTATTGCCGAAAAGGGCAAAAAGGTACTGCTTATTGACGGTGACTTGAGAATTCCGTCGGTTGCAAAAAAGATGGATTTGCCAAGCTCTCCCGGTCTTACTGACCTGCTTATGGGTAAGGGCGCGCAGATTAGTGATTTCCAGTCGGACTTGCTTAAAACCTGGTATATACTTCCCTCGGGTGATATTCCGCCTAACCCTTCGGAACTTTTAGGCTCACGGAGAATGGAAACTATACTTAACGACCTTAAGGAAACCTTTGATTATATTATCATTGACCTTCCACCGGTCAATATCGTATCTGATGCGATGTCGCTTGCAAGCATTATCAGCGGTCTTATAGTAGTTATCCGCGAGGACTATACCGAGAAAAAGGAGCTTGAACACTGCTTTAGACAACTTGAGCTTTCCAACGTTAAGGTGCTTGGCTGCGTAATGAACGAAGCAAAGAGTGGTACAGGCTCTTACGGCAAATACAGAAGATACCGTTATTATAAGAATTACCATAATTACTACTATAGCCACTATTATCAAAACACTCCCACAACAAAGGATAAAACGCTGTGATAGATTGGCACAGTCATATACTTCCTGCAGTGGATGACGGAAGTAGAAGTACAGCAGAAAGTGTGGGAATGCTTAAAATGTTGGCAGAGCAGGGCGTGGACACTGTGGTGGCAACCCCGCACTTCTATGCTAACGATGAATCGATAGAGGATTTTCTCCAGCGGCGAAGCGCGGCATATGAGACCTTGAAAAAGGAGGCCGCAAACGCTCCAGAAATACTGCTTGGCGCTGAGGTGAGATACTATCAGGGCATTGGAAGAATGGAAAATATTAATAAACTTTCAATAGCCGAAAGCCGACTGCTTCTCTTGGAAATGCCTTTTTCGGTTTGGACCGAATATACTGTGAGAGAACTTGTAGAGCTATCGTCAAGAAGTGATATTAAGCTTTGTTTGGCTCATATTGACAGATATTTAAGGCTTCAAAAACGAAGTGTGTGGGAAAGGCTTTATGAAAGCGGTATATTAATGCAGGTAAACGCAAGCTTTTTCATAGACCTGTTCACGCGTAGAAGGGCGATTGAGATGCTCTGTGAGGGAGCGATACATTTTATCGGGTCTGACTGTCACAATCTCAAGTCAAGACCGCCCTGTATAGGCGAGGCTTTCGGGCAGATACGACGGAAAACAGGGGAAGAATTATTAAGTCAGGTAAATGAGCTTGGCAAAGCCTTGCTTGAAAATAATAAACAGTTATAATTTATTTTTGAAAGGATGTTTCCTAAAATGAAAAAATTAGCAACTATTTTATTAACAATTATAATGGTGCTAAGTGTCAGTATTTCCGTATTTGCGGCTCAGGGCGCATTTGTAGAAAGTCCCGGAAAGAATAAGGCTCCTGAGGTTATAGAGAGTGAAGAAGAGATTTATGTTATTCCTTTTGACCAACGCGATAAGCTTTCTAAAGTGGGAAAGGAAGAGTTCGAATATGCATATGAGAAAATTATAGAAAATTCGGATATCACTGACACAGTTGAAGGTCTTGAAGAGGTTGCTGAGGACTTGGGTATTGTCCCCGATGGCCTTGGTGTAAGCGACATATTTTTTGTTGACGGCGAAGACGGCGAGCAGGACATTGTTTTAAAGCTCGAGGATGTCTATAACTTTGTTTCACTTATCGTTTATAAGGATAGTAAGTGGCAAATTGTTGAAGGTGCTAAGATTGTAGGCAAGAATCTTGTTTTCACAGGTGAAGCTTCGTATCCATACGCAATCGTTGTCGATACAGGCTCAAAACTTTCCCAGACAGGCGATACATCTAACATTTGGATATATGTAGTTGTAATGACAGTATCCGCAGTAGCACTTGTAATTTTCTGGAATAAGTCACGTAATCAGGAGGATTAATCTCCTTACGGATAAAATTCTAAAAGGAATGATATTGTGATAAGAACGCATATCAGTAAAAGACGCTTCTTCCGTCTGTGTGCAATTGCGCTTTTAATGATTTTTCTCTTTTCCGTAGCTATGCTTTTAATGAAGCTTTGGGAAATTAATCATGGGAAATACCCCGAGCAGGACATTGCAGTGCAGTCCTTGCGGTATAAGGGTAAAGAATATGAGCTAAACAAAAATATTGAGACCTTTCTTATAATGGGTCTTGATAAATATGACGATGCAATTACAAACAGCTCTTATAATAATGACCAGCAGGCAGACTTTTTGCTACTGGTTGCCCTAAATAATGAAACCAAGAGGTCAAAGGCGTTGCACATTAACCGTGACACTATGACCGAAATGGATGTTTTGGGCGTTGCAGGGCAGAGAGTTAATACTGTTACGCAACAACTTGCTTTGGCACACACATACGGCAATGGCAAAGAAGTAAGCTGTCGCAATGCGGCTGAGGCGGTTTCAGATCTGCTTATGGACATTAAGGTGAATCACTATCTTTCATTAACTATGGATGCAATTCCTATATATAATGACCAGCTTGGCGGAGTTGAGGTTACGGTGCTTCACGACTTTACTGGTATTGACAATACTCTTGTTAAGGGAGCAAAGGTTAAGCTTATGGGCGAACAGGCAACAAGGTATGTTCGTAGCCGTTACGGTCTTGAGGATAGCAGTAATAATGCTCGAATGGAGCGCCAGCGCCAGTATATGAACGCACTCTACGCGGCTACAAAATCCCGAATTCAGGCGGACGAAGGCTTTATTTTAGATTTATCGCTTAAATTAACTGATTATATTGTCTCCGACCGTTCGGTTACTCAGTTGCAGGAGCTTGTTAGAAAGTTTACAGAATATGAGTATGACGGGATAATAACTTTAGAAGGGGAATCAAAAAAGGGAGAGAAATATATGGAGTTCTATCCCAATGAGGATGCACTTGTTAAAACGGTTGTAGATTTGTTTTATCAACCTATTAAATAAGGAAACGTAATTTTTGTATAATAGTTAGCCGAGCGACGCTTATTGTCCTCGGCTAAGTGTAATATTTAGAGAAGTGTCAAATCGTGTCGAATAGTGGGATTTTTATAATGTTTTGGAGTCTGTGATCTGAATAGAAAGAGATGTATTAAATAAGAAACACTTGGCTTATAGGAGAAAAAAGTATGAAAAAGAATATAAAATATAGCTCCTATAAAAAGGAGCTTCAAAACAATATAAAAGCGTTTTTGAGCTTTGATTGGGGCTATATGAAGGATTTGTATTTAGTCTTTTACGATTTCATTGTAGTTTCCCTTTCTTATTTCTTAGCGCTCTGGCTCAGATTTGACTGCAAATTTTCGGATATTCCTGAGTATTATTTGTCTTCGTGGTTTAAATTTACGCCGATATATGCCGTTGTATGCATTATAGTTTACGGCTTTTTTCGTTTGTACCGCAGTCTGTGGCGGTTTGCAGGCTTTGTTGAATTGAACCGCGTGGCGGTATCCACCTTAATACTTGGAATTCTGCACGCAATTTTTATTACGGTGATTTTCCGCAGAATGCCGGTTTCTTATTATGTTACAGGTATCGCAATACAGTTTATGTTGGTTTTATTTATTCGCTTTTCCTACCGTTTCATTTCGTTGGAGCGTACAAAACGTGCTAAGTATTTAAGAAACAATGAAATATGCAGAGTTATGCTTATAGGAGCAGGCTCTGCGGGACAGATAATTTTAAGAGATCTGCATAACGCAAAGGATTTAAACGAGCTAGTTTGTTGTATAATTGATGATAATAAAAACAAGCAGGGCAGATTCATAGACGATGTTCCGGTTGTGGGTGGCAGAGAGGATATACTGTTTAATGTAGAGAAGTATAAAATTGAGAAGATTTATCTTGCTATACCGGGCGCTACTGCTGAGCAGAGGCGCGACATTTTGGATATCTGCAAGGAAACAGACTGTAGGCTTAAAACTCTTCCAAGTATCAGCGAATTGGTTTCGGCGAAAATATCTGCAAAATCTATGAGAGATGTTGAGGTAGAGGATTTGCTTGGACGTGAGACGGTTACAGTTAATACCGATGAAATAGACCGATTTATTACCGACAAGGTTGTTTTAGTGACGGGCGGCGGAGGTTCAATCGGCAGCGAGCTTTGCAGACAGATTGCGAGGTATAACCCAAAGCTTTTAATAGTTTTTGATATTTATGAGAATAACGCTCACGCAATAGGCTTGGAGATTAATGATAAGTTCCCTCATTTAAATCTTGAAATACTTATTGGCTCGGTGAGGGATAGCAAAAGAATTAATCAGGTTTTTGCTAAGTATAAGCCTGATGTTGTTTACCACGCGGCGGCACATAAGCATGTTCCTCTTATGGAGGATAGCCCCTGTGAATCAATAAAAAATAATGCCGTGGGTACATATAAAACCGCATATGCCGCAATGATGAACGGCTGCAAAAGATTCGTGCTTATTTCAACCGATAAGGCGGTTAATCCTACCAATATAATGGGCGCCTCAAAGCGAATTTGTGAAATGATTATTCAGGCTTTTGACCGCAAGCTTCGCGATGGAAAAGAGAAGGAATTGTTGCCCCTTTATGATCATATGGATAAATATTCAACCGAGCAGCTTGAGGGCAACAGGGTTGTCCATACAGATTTTGTCGCTGTGCGATTTGGAAACGTGCTAGGCAGCAACGGCTCTGTTGTTCCAAGATTTAAGGAGCAGATTGCAAAGGGAGGACCTGTAACGGTAACCCATCCTGATATTATTCGCTATTTTATGACCATACCTGAAGCTGCATCCCTAGTTTTGCAGGCAGGCACCTATGCTAAGGGTGGCGAAATATTTGTTTTAGATATGGGCTCACCTGTAAAAATAGATACCCTTGCAAGAAATTTAATACGACTGTCAGGTTTGCAACCCGATGTTGATATTAAGATCTCTTATACCGGTCTTCGTGCAGGCGAAAAACTGTATGAGGAAAAGCTTATGTTAGAGGAGGGTATGAGGACAACTCCAAACCACTTGATACACATAGGTTGTCCTATTGCCTTTGATACTGATAAATTCCTAAATCAGCTAAAGATGCTGATGATTGCCGCTTATAACGGAGAAGAGGATAAAATCCGTGAGCTTGTAGCTGAGGTTGTGCCAACTTATCACCCCGCAGGTGAGCACGGCTCTGAATATAAGGGAAAGGCATATGTCCGTCAGATGGAAGCTATAGCAGAAAATGAGACAAAGAAAACTGCAATAGCATAAACTTTTCTGTAATTTGAGGATGCAATATATGAAATTTGAATCGTTCTCTAAGAGGATTTGGCTCTCTTCACCTACTATGCATGGCGACGAGATGAAGTATGTCACTGATGCATATGAATCAAATTGGATGTCAACAGAGGGAGAGAATCTTAGAAAAATTGAAAATGCAACCTGTGAAAAGGTTGGCTGTAAATGTGCGGTTCCGCTTTCCTGCGGAACGGCGGCACTTCACCTTGCTGTCAAGCTTGCAGGGGTAAAGGCGGGAGATACCGTCTTTTGCAGTGATATAACCTTTGCCGCGACTGTAAATGCAATTATTTATGAAAAAGCGGTGCCTGTATTTATAGATTCCGAATATGAAACCTGGAATATGGACCCTTTGGCTCTGGAAAAAGCATTTGAGCTTTATCCCGAAACAAAGGTGATTATGGTTGTAAACCTTTACGGAATACCTGCAAAGTTTGATGAAATCTGCAAAATTGCTGAAAAACACAATGCAATTATCATTGAGGACGCCGCAGAATCCTTTGGCGCAACCTACCGTGGCAGACAGGCAGGAACCTTTGGCACATACAATGTAATTTCGTTCAATGGAAATAAGATTATTACTGGCTCGTCAGGCGGAATGCTTTTGACCGATGATGAGGAGGCTGCAAAAAAAGCAAGGAAGTGGTCAACCCAAAGCCGTGAGAATGCGCCTTGGTATCAGCACGAGGAAACAGGCTACAATTACCGTATGAGTAATGTTATTGCAGGCGTGGTTCGCGGTCAGTTGCCGTATCTTGAGGCGCATATAGTCCAGAAAAAGGCAATATACGAAAGATATAAAGAGGGATTTAAGGGTTTGCCAATAGAGATGAATCCGTATATTTCGGAAATAATGGAGCCTAATTTCTGGCTTTCCTGTATGCTTATTAATGAGGACGCAATGTGCAAGCAGGTAAGAAGTGACAACGATACCTATTATGTTTCGGAAAAGGGCAAGAGCTGCCCTGACGAGATTTTAGATACCCTTGAAAAATATAATGTGCAGGGCAGACCGATTTGGAAGCCAATGCATATGCAGCCACTTTACAAAATGCACGGTTTCGTAACACGCGAAGGAAACGGTCGCGGAAGATCAAATGCTTATATTGCGGGCGGGGGAGTAGATGTCGGTGCGGACATCTTCCAAAGAGGACTTTGTCTCCCGAGCGATAATAAAATGACCGCCGAAGAGCAAGAAAAGATTATTGAAATTGTAAAAAGCTGTTTTGAGTGAGGTAGAGAGAGGTCTGCATAATGTACGCTAAGTATTTTAAAAGATTACTTGATCTTATAATATCTGTTATTGGGTTAATCGTTTTGCTTCCAATATTAATTATTTTGACTATTATTGGTGCATTTGCAATGAAAGGAAATCCCGTTTTTGTACAGGAAAGACCAGGCAAAAGAGGCAAAGATGGTAATGAAAAAATTTTTAAATTAATTAAGTTCCGCACTATGAGCAATGCAAGGGATAAAGAAGGAGAATTGTTGCCTGATGATGTAAGACTTAATAGATATGGTAGATTTCTTAGAAGCACATCTCTTGATGAATTGCCGGAGCTAATTAACATTGCTAAGGGAGAGTTGTCCATAGTAGGTCCAAGACCATTAGCTGTGAAGTATCTGCCGTTTTTTACTGAGATAGAGAGGGAGCGACACAATGTACGACCCGGATTAACAGGTTTGGCTCAGGTAAATGGACGCAACAGTTTAGAATGGGAAGTAAAATTTGAGTATGATTTAAAATATGTTGAAAATATCACATTAATGTCAGATATAAAAATAATATTAAAAACCATACAAACAGTTTTAATGCGAAAAGATATCGGTGTTAGAGGTGAGGAAACATTGATAGATTTTGATACATATCGAAAGATGCAGATGGAGGGTATTAATGTTCGTTAAGGGTAAAAAGGTTGTTTTGAGGGCTATAGAATTAGAAGATGCTGAAATACTACAACAAATGATAAATGATGCAGAAATAGAGGAAATGATGTGGGGATATTCGTTTCCGGTGGCACGTCATCAACAGATAAAATGGATTGAAAACTTGTCAAGTGAAAAGTCTGTATTCAGAGCAATGATTGATGTTGACGGAAAAGCAATCGGCGCTATTACACTTTCAGATATAGACATGCGTAACGGTATTGCAGAAGTTCATATTAAATTAGCCCGTTCGTGTGAGCGAGGAAAGGGATATGGAGCAGATGCAATGTTATCTTTGCTTGGATATGCTTTTAATGAATTGCGTCTAAATTGTGTATATTGTCGGGTTAAAGAGGACAATATTGCGTCGCAGAAAATGATTAAAAAATGTGGTTTTGTAAAAGAAGGATGTCTTAGGTCTCGTGTTTATCGTAATGGCAGATATTATGATTTTAATGAGTATTCTATATTAAAATCTGAGTACAGTAAAATGTGATGGTGAACATATGAAAGAAATTGGCAGTGAATTTTGGGAGCAATATAATCCTGTATGTATAGAAAATAAAAGTAATGAGGCTTATTTGCTATCGGGAAGAACTGCATTACGATTTATTATTGATGATATCTGTATAACTCGAAAAGTTAGAAAAGTAATGCTTCCTTCTTATTGTTGTGAATCAATGATACAGCCTTTTATTCAATTAGGAATAGAAGTGATGTTTTATGAAGTCAATAGTGAAAAAATAAAATATTCATATGATAACGATTCGGATGCGATTCTTTTGATTGATTTTTTCGGTTACAAAATCGCAGAAAACAGCGTGATTGCAAAGAAGGAAAAAGAAGCAGGAAAAATTGTAATTTATGACGCTACACATAAGCTCGACGGGAATAACGAAGTTGAGAGGTATGCGGATTATTCTTTTTGCAGTTATAGAAAATGGTTTTATTGCAATTATGCAAAAGCAATTAAACATAATGGTATCTTTAATAATCAGAAATTGATGTCTAATAACTGTTATATTAAAAAACGCGATGAAGCAGCACAAAAAAAGAAAAAATATCTTGTTGTAAATCCGAGTGAAAAGGAAAACTTTTTAGCTGAATTCAGAGCCGCGGAGCAAATATTGGAGGAAGAATATATTGGATATGCAGGAGTTCCTGTTGAATTCGACTTAAGCGAAATTACAGCTAAGCGTAGAGAGAATGCTTCATATCTAGTAGACGAACTAAAAGAAATTGAACAAATCAGGTTGTGGAGAGAGAATATTCTGACAGATGATACACCAATGTTTGTTCCGATATTGTTAAAAGAAACTGTACGCAATGATTTAAGAAAAGCCCTTATAAATGAGAGTATATATTGTCCTGTTCATTGGCCAAAGTCAAAGTATCACGAGGATGTTAATGAGCTATATGATATGGAGCTTAGTCTTGTGTGTGACCAACGATATAGCAATGCGGATATGGAACGACTGATTCAAGTAATAAAGAAATTTTTCAACAGATAAGGAGTGAACAAAATGCCACTTTATTCATACACAATTGAGGAGTCGGGGAAATGGGATGAAGTGGTTAGAAGTTTTTCACATTTCGATGTTTATTATTTATCTGGATATGTAAAGGCATTTCAACTTCATGGCGACGGTATACCTCTTTTATTCTACTATGAAGGTGAAAATGTTCGAGGAATAAATGTCGTAATGAAGCGGGATATATCCAATGACCTGTTTTTTAGTGACAAGTTAAAAAATAATGAATTTTATGATTTCATTACGCCCTACGGATATGGCGGGTGGCTTATTGAAGGAAGCGGAGAAAAGTCCTCGCTTTTTGAAGCTTATGAGAAATGGTGCAAGGAGCACCATGTTGTAAGCGAATTTGTAAGGTATCACCCTATTTTAAATAATGCAGAAGAAACAAAAGAGTTTTATGATGTGGCGAATTTAGGCAATACTATTTCGATGGATTTATCTTCACCGGATGTGATTTGGCAAAACCTAACAAGCAAAAACAGAAATATGGTTAGAAAAGCGCAAAAAAACGGTGTAAAAATATATCACGGAAACTACCCTGAAATATATATAAAGTTCAAAGAAATTTATAATTTGACCATGGATTCAGATAATGCAAAACCGTATTACTATTTTGGGGACAAATTCTATAACAGCATATGTAATGACTTGTTAAATGAAGCGCAGGTCTTTTGGGCTGAATTTGAGGGGCAAATAATAGCCACTTCAATTATTCTATCGGCTAACGGCTATATGAACTATCATCTTTCGGGATCATTGAGAGAATATCAGTACTTAGCGCCGTCAAACTTATTGCTTTATAAAGCCGCACTTTGGGGATGCTATAATGGATATAAAAGTTTTCATCTTGGTGGTGGCGTAGGCTCAAAAGAGGATAGCTTATATAAATTTAAAAGTGCGTTTAATAGAAGTGACACAAAACAATTTGCAATAGGTAAAAAGATATATTTAAATAATGTTTATGATAAATTGTCATTTATAAAAGATTCAAATGCTGATAAAGGGTTCTTCCCGAAATATAGAGCATAGACTGTGTTTAAAGATAAAGCATAAAAGTTATGGGGTGATAGTGATGAAAATATTGTATGTAACAACAGTATCCTCAACGATAAACGCTTTTTTTAAGGCACATATAGAAATGCTTGTTGATGAAGGTCATACGGTTGAACTTGCAAGCAATAAGGATCTTCCAATAGATGATTTCTTTATTACTTTAGGATGTAAGTATCACCGAATATCATTCTCTCGCTCGCCACTATCGTCAGATAATATAAAGGCATATAAGCAGTTAAAAAATGTCATTAAAAAAGGTGGCTATGATATCGTTCATTGTCATACACCTAACGCTTCGGTAATTACTCGGTTAGTTTGCAGAAAATATCGAAAAACGAGTGGCTTGAGAGTGTTTTACACTGCACATGGTTTTCATTTTTATAAGGGTGCACCAAAGCTTAATTGGTTGGTTTATTATCCTATTGAGAAAATTTGCTCCCGTTTTACAGACAAGTTAATAACCATTAACAAAGAAGATTTCAATCTTGCAAAAAATAAATTCAAAGCGAAATCGGTGCATTATGTACCGGGTGTGGGCATAGATTTGTCAAGGTTTGAAAATGTTCAGGTGGACCGAAATGCCAAACGGCAGGAGATTGGAGTGCCGGAGGATGCAGTTCTCATTACATCCGTGGGAGAGCTTAGTCAAAGAAAGAATCACAGAATAGTATTGCAGGCACTCGCTGAAGTTGAAAACAAAAATGTTCATTATGCAATTGTTGGAAGCGGGGTATTATTGTCTTATTTGCAATCCTTGTCGAAGGAAAATAATATTTCACATAGGATTCATTTTTTGGACCATAGAAAAGATGTAGCTGAAATATATTCGGTGTCTGATATTTGTTGCTTGCCTTCTGTTCAAGAAGGTTTGCCGGTTGCTTTGATTGAAGCTATGGCTTGTGGTTTACCTGCTGTTTGCAGCAGAATTAGAGGGTGCACAGATCTGATAAATGAAGAATCTGGTTTTTTGGTTGATTCGTATAATGTCGATGGATTTGCACAAGCAATTTCTAAATTGATAGAAGACAAAGATCTGTGTATAAGGATGGGCACAATAAATCAAGAACGGGTGCAAAAATATTCCATTGATATAATAGTAGAAACTATGAAAAATGTATATGAAAGCTGAGCGAGGTAAAGAGATGTATACACCTAAAATTTCCATTGTGATTCCTGCATATAACGCATCGAACTACCTTGCAGAAGCAATTGACTCTGCATTGGCGCAAACATATCCGAATTTTGAAATTATAGTTGTTAATGACGGTTCAAAAGATAATGGTGAGACAGAGCGTGTTGCGTTGTCTTACGGTGATAAAATCAGATATTTTTCAAAAGAAAATGGCGGCTCATCTTCTGCATTGAATATGGGCATTGCCAATATGACAGGTGAATGGTTTTCATGGCTTAGTCATGACGACCTATATTTACCCGAAAAGCTTGAAAGACAAGTATCATATATTGAAGCATTAATAAAAGAAGAAAAAGATATTTCAAAGCATATTTTCTTTTCTGCATCTCAGTTGATAGACGCAGAAGGAAAAATCATTAGGACTTCTAATATTAAAAAGTTCCGAATGCTTGCGGAAAAGATAGATTCTTTTCCACATAATGGCAATTTAATTGCTGAGCCTACTGAATATAATTTTCACGGATGCTCTTGCCTTGTACATAAAAATGCATTTAAAGATATAGGTGTTTTTGATGAAAAATTAAGGCTTCTTAACGATATAGATTTATGGTATCGCTTATATTCGGCTAATTATAAAGTACACTTAATACCTGAGGCTTTAGTTAAAGGGCGTATGCATGGCGCACAAGTTTCAAAAAGCATAGGCTACTCATATCATAATCCTGAGCAGGATATGTTCTGGAATAGAAGCTTGGATTGGCTATTTGATAACCATCCTAATGAAAAAGAACTATTCTTTTCATTTGGAAAAAACGCTTATTTGAAGACAAGAAATAAAGAGGGCGACCGAGCTTTTGAAAATTTGGATTTTGGTCTTATTAAAAAGATAGCAACGAAGACTATATATAAGAGCTATGCTTTAGTAAGAAATATAGCAAAATTTTTATATTTGAAAATAAAAACATAATGAATTTCATATATGTTTCAAACCGTTTAATAAATCGTTCTACATAAGGAGAGCCTATGGCAGTATTTTATGTTTTGCTTTTTGTTCCAATATTGATTCAGCATATAGTTATAAAAGGATGTCGTTTTGATTATGAAAAGAACAATAAAAGAGCAATGACGTTTTTCTTTTTGCTACTTACAGCTTTGGTAATTCTAAGGCATGAAAGTGTTGGAAGTGATACGAGAAATTATATTTATTATTTCAATAAATTTTCAGAATTGGATTGGAATCAACTCAGAAATGAATCTTTAGAGTTTGGATTTGTGTATTTTAATAAAATAATATTCATATTCTCCAAAAATTCTCAAATCTTTTTAGGGGTATCAGTAATTATTTTTAGCATAATGATATATCCCACATATAAGCGACTTTGCGTAGATGCGTCGTTAACAATAGTTCTTTTTTGTATAATGCCTACTTTTGTAATGCTGTTTTCGGGAATAAGACAAATGTTAGCAATTGGAATAGGGGTAGTTGCATATGAATTTACAAGGCAAAAAAAGCTGATACCATATATATTAGCTGTTATTTTAGCTATGTTGTTTCATACAAGTGCCTTTATGTTGGCTTTTATGTATCCGTTATATCACGCAAAGATAACAAAAAAATGGTTAATAGCTGTAGTGCCGTTAATAGGTGTTATTCTTGCTTTTAGTAAACCGATATTCTCCTTTTTAGCATTAATTCTTGAACAGTATACCGAATATGAAGCTGCAATATCACAAACGGGCGCATACACTATGTTAATTCTGTTTGCAATTTTTGTAACATTTGCTTTTCTTATGCCGGACGAAGCGGTTATGGAAGAGGAAACAATAGGTTTAAGAAACTTCTTGCTTTTCGCCTTGGTTCTACAAACATTTGCACCACTACATACCTTGGCTATGCGAATGAACTACTATTATATTATTTTCATTCCGTTGCTTATGCCTAAGATTATACATAGCCGAAGCAAGAAGTGGGAGCAGGTTGCTATTTTGGGCAGGCACGCAATGGTAGTTGTATTTCTAATATACTTTTTTATCAATTCTTTTTCTGAGGGCAACCTGAATGTGTTCCCATACCATTTCTTTTGGGAGAATGTCATATGAAAATAGTCCAAATAAATACTACCTGCGGTGTGGGAAGTACAGGGAAAATTTGTGTTGGTATCAGTCAGGTGTTGTCAAAAAATAATATAGAAAACCATATACTTTATAGCAGCAGAGGTAATGATTATAAGCTTGGGGTTAAATGTTCTAATGATAAATATATAAGAATTCAGGCACTTAAATCTCATATGTTGGGTAACTATGGCTTTAATTCAAAGAGAGAAACAAAAAGAATAATAAGTGAGCTTGAAAGGATTAATCCCGATATTGTTCATTTACATAACATACATGGACACGACTGCAATCTTGAAATGTTGTTTGCTTATTTTAAAAACAATAAAATTAAACTAATATGGACATTTCATGACTGTTGGGCTTTTACAGGATATTGTACATATTTTGACATTGCGAAATGCAATAAGTGGCAAACACATTGTGAAAAATGTGTTCAAAGAACGGAATCCTCTTGGTTTTTTGATAAAAGCTATGAGCTTTTTGAAAAGAAAAAGCAATTATTTGAAGGACTTGACTTTACAATAGTAACCCCTTCGCAATGGTTGGCAGAATTGGTAAAGCAATCGTTTTTAAGGAATTATCCGGTTGAAGTGATTTATAACGGTATAGAGCTTGAGATTTTTAGGCCATATGAAAATAATTTCAAAGAAAAATATGGTCTTGATAATAAGAAAATGCTTCTCGGCGTTGCTTTTGATTGGGGAAAACGAAAAGGTCTTGATGTCTTTATAGAATTATCTAAACGCCTTTCGGATGATTATAAAATTGTTCTTGTGGGAACAAATGATAAGATAGACAAGTTTTTGCCAAGCAATATTTTATCATTTCACCGTACAAGTAATCAGCAAGAGCTTGCAGAAATATACTCTGTTGCAGAGGTTTTTGTCAATCCAACAAGAGAGGAGAATTATCCTACTGTTAATATGGAAGCAATTGCTTGCGGAACACCGGTTTTGACTTTCAGAGCAGGAGGAAGCCCGGAAATGTTAGACGCAACCTGCGGTTCAGTGGTAGAATGTGATGATATTGATGCACTTGAAAAGGAGATTATTCGCATTTGCGCGGAAAAGCCTTACTCGCAGGAGGCTTGCATAGAAAAAGCCAAAGAATTTGATAAAAACGAAAAATATAAGGAGTACTTAGAACTATATGAAAGAGTTAACTCTACAAGAACTTAAAAATATTGAGTTCGATATATTAAAATTTTTCGATTCATTTTGTAAGGAAAATAATATTAAGTATTATCTTGCATTTGGAACGCTTCTTGGCGCTATTAGATATAAAAAGTTTATTCCGTGGGATGACGATATAGATGTGTTGATTCCCCGAGAAGATTACGATAAATTGATATCGTTGTTTCAGGATAATGATAAATATCAGCTTTTCTCTTTTGAAAGGAATCAAAATTATAATTTCCCATTCGCTAAGCTTTGCGATATGACTACTTGCAAGGTCGAAACAGGCAACAATAATGGAGTTGAGTTAGGTGTTGATATAGATTTATTTCCGCTTGATGCTTGGGATGATGAGATTGAAAAAGCCAAAAAAGAGGCTAAAAAGATTAAGAGAAATATGTTTTATCTTGGATTAACAAAGCTTAATAACCCCGATTCTGTTAACCCGATAAAACGCTTTATAAAAGGGATAATTATGATTGTCTGCAAAATGTGGGGAAGCAAGTATTTTATAAAAAAAATTATTAAGGCAAGCACAAATGCACCTAAAGAAAACAGCAAGTTTTTAGGTTGCAAATCTTGGTGTGTTTATGGCACAAAGGGTATTATCCCTGCAGAGGTTTTTGCAGATACTGTAGAAATTGAATTTGAGGGCGAAATGTTTCCGGCGCCAATTGGTTGGGATGAATATTTAACCTGTCTTTATGGTGACTATCTACCTGAACCTCCAAAGGAAAAACAAAAGACACATCACGGATTTAAGGCATATAGGTTATAAGCATTATTCTATAATGATTGTAGTTAGTTATTATTTTCTTTATGGTGCTTAAATAATGGTATTTTCAGCGATCATCTGTTTATAAAAAGGAGAAAAAGCATGAAAAAAAGTCTAATTTTCAAGATTTTGGCAATGTTGCTCGTTGTGGTGATATTTGCGGGAGCTATTTCGCTTAATAGCTTTGCTGCAAGTATATATGACGAAAGCAAAGGCGGAAGTACATACTATAATGTTATTTCCGAAAAGAGCTGGGATATTGCTCCCGGTATTAAAGAGTACGAGCAAGTTTTAAATAACGATAACGGTACTCGCAGACAGGTTCTTCATACAGCTACGATGGATCTTAATAACCCATTTGTTAAGGTTATTCCCGGAACCAAGGGTATGGAGCCCGATGAAAACGGCAATTGGCCAAGCGGATTTGGGACACAGTCTACCTCTGTTCAGGCTCTTGAAGCAGAGAAGCTTGGCTACGGTAATGTAGTTGTTGCCACAAACGCATCCTTAAGCTGGTATACTGAAGATTACTACAAGGAGAACCCTCACCTTATTGGTGAACCTCTCGGATACTCTATATTGGACGGTAAGCTTTACGCTAATAGCCGATGGAAAGAAGGAGTAAACGCCGGCGGTGTAGCTACGATTACTGTTATCAACTATGATTACCATCCAATCACAGGTGAAAAGAGACCCGACGATATGCCTAAGGCGTGGATTCGTAACGCTACCGATCCTCTTACTGGCTGGGAAGAGCAGGCTATCCCCGTCCTGTTTACTTATCTTGTTAAGCCCGATAAAAACGGTAACCCTGTGAACCAATATTCCAAAAACGGCAGTGAAGATCATGGGTCGGGTGTTGCTTCCAGAACCTTCGTTGGTGTTAAGGCTGACGGTACTTTGGTTTTGGTTGTTTCTGACGGTGAACAGGCGCCTTATTCTACCGGATTCACCTCCTTTGAAATGGCAGACTATATGATTAAAATGGGTTGTATCATCGCCGCAAACTGTGATGGTGGGGGATCTACAACCTTCTGCTCTCAGCGTCCCGGTGAGGACCTTAAGGTAAACTGTTCTCTGTCTGACGGTGGCGAAAGACCAACCTCCAACACATTCTTGGTTATCTCTACTGCTCCTGCAGACGGTCAGTTTGCCCGTGCAACGATGAGTACAGATTATGACTACTATACCCCTGGTAGCTCTGTTACATTTAATACTCTCGGTACCGATGCAGTTGGTACTAAGGTTGATATTCCTTCTGATGTAGAATGGCAGATTAAGGAAGAGGGAATGGGTAGTATTGTAAACGGTGTGTTTACCTCTAATGGGAAAGTAGGCACTGTTACAGCTCAGATAGTTTATGACGGTAAAGTTGTAGGCGAAAAGACTATTACTATTGCCATTCCTGATACGCTTTACTTTGATCAGCCTGTTGTAACCATTCCTTTTGGTAAGACAGCTAAGATACCTGTAAAAGCTAAGGCTACTATAGATGGTGTTGCGCATGAGATTGGTTTGGGTGATAACGATGTAACCTTTACCACCACTAACGCTGCTCTTGGTAGCTTTAACGGTCTTAATTTTGTTGCGGTAAGCGAAGCAAACGCGCCTGCTGATATTACAAGTATAGTTACCGCAACACTCAATATGGGGGATAATCCCACTGCTACAGTTCAACTCAATCTCGGCAAGGCTTCTGAGGTGCTTTGGGACTTCGAAGGCGGTCAGACAGATATTGATGAGTGGAATGTTATCAATAATCGTAAAGGCTCTCCTCATTGGGATTATTATCTAAATTTGTCTTTGGCAGATAAGACTAACGGTCAGGTTCACGACGGTAATTACTCTATGCGTCTTGAAACCAACGGTCTTTCCTCTAAGGATTCACATTCTGAACAGTACGCTTGGATTCGTTTGGGTGTTGACGGTGAGGCAGTCGTTCTTGAAAATGCAAAGAGAGTAGGCTTCTGGCTCTATGTTCCTGAGGATAATATCCAGTGTTGGTTACAACTTCACTATATGACAGACACTAATGGTGATGGTGTATTTGATACCGAAGCATACCCAACTCTAATGGATTCAGAAAATGTTTATTATAATATTGATGAGTCTGGCTGGCATTATCTTTCTACCGATATTAGTGTTTTTGAGAAAATTGCCCTACAGATGGGAAAACAGTACGACAAAGATCCGTCCGACGGTATGGAAGGTGAGAAGGGCGACTTCTTCATTGCACTTATTTTCCATAAGGCAATTAATAACAAGCTCTGGCAGGAGAACGGCTCTATCAATGGTAACTATACATACTATCTTGATAACTTTACAGTAGATTATTCCGATGCTGTTGATGACAGAGAAAACCCTATTTTTGATAAAATCTACCTTGATGGTAAGACAGCTCTTGTTAAGCGTGATGTTGTTACAACTACAAGCAATACTCTTAACCTTTCCGCAGCTGTAAAGGATAAGGACTTCTTGATTGATGCTGATAAGAATCAGTATACTATTTATAATGTTTCCGGCTTGAACCCTGCTACTGCTAAGGTATATATTGACGGTGTTGAGGTGGAATCTAACTTTGCAAACGGAAAGCTTTCGGCTACTGCAACGGTTGCAGATGGATATCATCGCGTCAAGTTTGAAATTTGCGATAATGCAGGAAATAAGTCTGTTATTATCCGTGTTGTTAAGGTTGATTCTGGCAGTAATGCTTCTACCTTGAAGCTTGTTCCTGCAGATGCTACTCTTGACAGAATTCCTTTCGGTTCTATTTATTGGATGAACCTTAAGGCAAATAAGATTGAGACTATTCAGTCTGTTGAGGCTGTAATTGACCTTAATAATGTAAACCATTGGCAGCTTGACAATATGGAGCTTGCTGAAGGCTTTACAGCAGAATACACAATTAACGAAGAAACTAATACAGCGACAATTAACATTACACGTACAGGAGTAAATTACGATACAGGTGCATCAATTCTTGCTAAGCTCCCTGTTCGTATCTTGTACTTTGATACAGATATTAAGACTCCCGGTTACACCGCTGAAACATATTGGACAACATATTCTTTCTGGGCACAGGATATGAAGATGGATGTTGATAAGGGTCTTATCACTCATACCGACGGAAAAACAAGCACCTTTTCTAATGAAGAATTCCATGTTGATACCGAAATGTATACCAGTATGGCTAATATGGATAAGGAATACTTTAGTGAGCATGGCACAACTCACGTTCATACACCCATAGCTCTTGAGGATAAAGCTTCTACATGTTCAGAAAACGGTTATGAGAACAGAACCTTCTGCGAGGGATGTAACTCTGTTGTTGAGTGGGGAACCACTATACCTGCAACAGGACATACCTTTAAGGTTGTAGGCGATAAGATTGCTTGTGATTGTGACAGACAATCCAATGTTACCGGCTTGCAGAATTTTAACGGCAAGAATTACTATGCTGTTAACGGTAAGCTCCAGAGCGGTTGGATTGGTCTTGATGATGAGTGGTATTATTTTGATAAGACCACATTTGTCGGCGTTGATGGTGAACAGTATGCTGACAACGGTGTTAAATTCACCTTTGATAACGGTTTGGTAACCAAGGGCACATGGGTAAGAAACAGTAGTGGTCTACGTTATTATTATGGTCCTGGATACTACAGAGATATGTCTCCTGACAATAGTTCTTCAAGACCTTGTGAAATTGATGGAAAAACCTATCTATTTAATAGATACGGTTATATGCAGACCGGTATTGCAAGTTTCTATGATGCCACTGCCACTGGCGGAGCTATTGCTACAGATGCTTTAATATATTATGATTGCGGAAACAATGGTGTTGCAACACTATTTACTGGACCTTATAAAGATTACTTCTATGTCAATGGTAAAAAAATTAAAAGTTATCGTTTGGCACAGGATAGTGAAGGTAATTTCTATTTTGTTGACGCAGGTAATAAGATTTTGAAGAACGCCAGTGTTTATCTGAGTGAACGATTTGTATCCGAATTCACATTTGCAGACGGAACACCGCTTCCTGCAGGAAATTATACCTTTGATGCAGAAGGTAAGATGATTATCAAGAACGGTCCGGTGGGAGATTATTTCTATAAAAATAATGCTATTGTGAGAGCTTACAGATTGGCTGAATATGAAGGTGGTTTTTATTTCATCGATGCGGGCAACAAGCTTTTGAAGAACATTCGTGTTTATCTAAGCCAGAGATTCGTAGCAGGCTTTACCTTTGCAGATGGAACCCCACTTCCCGAAGGCTATTATGAGTTCGATGCTAATGGTAAGATGGTTATCAAGGATGGTCCAATCGGTGATTATTTCTACAAGAATAATGCTATTGTGAGAGCTTATCGATTGGTTGAATATCAAGGTGATTTCTACTTTATTGATGCAGGTAATAAGCTTCTCAAAAATACCCGTGTTTATTTGAGTCAGAAATTTGTATCCGGCTTTACCTTTGCAGACGGAACCCCACTTCCCGAGGGCTATTATGAGTTTGATGCTAATGGCAAGATGATTATCAAGAATGGTCCAATCGGCGATTATTTCTATAAGAACAATGCGATTGTGAAGAGCTATAGATTGGTTGAGTTTGATGGTGACTTCTATTTTGTTGATGCAGGTAATAGACTTTTGAAGAATACCCGCGTTTATTTGAATGAAAGATATGTAGAAGGCTTTAGGTATAAAGACGGAATGTCTCTTTCAGCAGGATATTACGAGTTCGATGAAAATGGCAAGATGATTGAAAAGAATGGAGTAATTGGTGATTATCTATATAAGAACGGTGTTGTTCAGAAATGCTATCAGCTGATAGAGTATAATGGCAATTTCTATTTCATCGATGCAGGCAACAAGATTTTGAAGAATACTCGTGTTTACTTGACCGATAGATTCGTTAAAGATGTAACCTTTGAAGACGGTTCTATAATGGAACCAGGTTATTATAGCTTTAATGCAGAAGGCAAGATGATACTTAACTAATTTCGTAAGAATTGATAGTGTTTGTGAAAACAAACTTCTCCCTGATTTTATCAGGGGGTGCTGCGCAAAAATCAAAACCTCCACGCGGTGCGCAGTGGGCAACACATAATATGTGGCTAATATTGATAAAAATGATAGTTGAAGCAAGGAGAAGATATGAAAGAAAGTAATATTTTAGTAAGTATTATTGTTCCGGTGTATGGAACCGAAGCATATCTTCCAGCGTGTATCGATTCTATTTGTAATCAAACATATAAGAATATCGAAATAATTCTTGTTGACGACCAATCACCTGATAGATGTCCGGAAATATGTGATACATATGCGAAAAGAGACCCAAGAATTACTGTAATTCATCAAGAAAATAAGGGTGTTTCTGGCGCAAGGAATACAGGACTGCAATATGCAAAAGGCAGTTACATTATGTTTGTCGACAGTGATGATATTTTGCATCAGGATGCTGTGACGAATTTACTTAGCGACGCTCGGAAATATGACGCTGATATAGTTTGGGCACCACAAAAGGAAGATAAAAAAAATGGTGCAGAAAGAACCTTTAAAGAAGAAACATATACTGTTTTTAAAGGGGAAAGTTCTCTACTGTTATTGTTAGAAGGCGCGCACAACATCAATTCGGTGTGGGGAAAAATCTTTAAAGCCGAATTGATTGAACAAATCTTTTTTGAACAAGGGAAAAATATAAACGAAGATGGTTTTTTTATGTTTCAATGCTATATAAAAAAGCCCACGCTAATTCAACATAACATTTCTATTTATCAATATAATGATAGGGCGGATTCGTCTTCAAGAAAAGATTTCTCCAATGAGTACTTATCAATGTTTTATTTCTGTGAAAGAAAAAAAGAAATAATATCAAAGCAATTTCCGCAATATATTAAACAAGCTTATAATATGGAAGTTCGAACGCATTTACAGTTTTTAGATGTTTTGTGCCGTACAAATGAAAAAAAGTATAGAAATATGCATAAGGAAAGTGTGGGAATTGTTCGCAAGCTTTATAAGTATCATAAGCCTATAAATGGCCATCATAAAATGTTGGCGTGGATAGTGTCGCATGGTTTGTATCCGATTTACAAAATGGCTGTTCGTTTTAAGTATTACAGATAATAAAATTTACAATTTGTCATAGAGGAAGAAAATTTGAATAATCGTATTTTTAAAAATGCGGGGTGGATTATTGGTTGTAAAATCGTGCAGTCGTTAATCAATCTCGTTATAGGATTAATTACAGCCCGCTATTTGGGTCCGTCTAATTATGGTGTTATTAGCTATGTCGCGTCAATAGTGGCTTTTGCTTTGCCCATTATGCAATTGGGCCTTAAAAACACATTGATTAAGGAATTTGTTCAAGCACCTGAGCAAGAGGGAAAAATATTAGGTACGGCATTGGTTATAAATATTGTATCAAGTATTTTTTGTATGGTGGGTTGCATTGCATTTGTAATGATAGCTAATGCAGGCGAAACAGAAACAATATTGGTTTGCGCTTTATATAGCTTATGCTTGTTGTTTCAGGCTACCGAGATGACGCAGTATTGGTTTCAGTCTAAGCTACTTTCTAAATATCCCTCTATAGCCGCGCTTGGAGCATATATGGTGGTTGCGGTGTATAAAATTTATTTGCTCGCAACACAAAAAAGTGTCATCTGGTTCGCTTTTTCTAATGCGTTAGATTTTTTCTTGATTTCTGTTATTTTGATAATTATTTACAAGAAGGTTGCCAAACAACGGCTGTCGGTTGATTGGCGTTTGGGACGTGAAATGCTTTCCCGAAGTAAATATTATATTATTCCAAGTCTAATGGTTATGATTTTTCAGCATACAGACCAAATTATGATTAAACTTATGATTGGTGAGGCCGAAACAGGATTGTATTCTGCGGCTATAACCTGTATAGGAATAAGCAGTTTTGTGTTTGTGGCAGTTATTGATTCAGCAAGACCGGTTATTATAGAAGCCAAGGAAAAAAGTCAGGAACTATACGAAAAGAGGATGATTCAGCTTTATAGTATTATAACCTGTATGTCGCTTGCACAAAGTATCGGAATGACTGTGTTAGCAAAACCGTTAGTGTTGCTTTTATACGGCGCTGAATATTCTAAGACGGCAGGAATTCTTGCGGTTTCGGTTTGGTATATCACTTTTGGACATTACGGAACGGTAAGGAACATATGGATTTTGGCAGAAGGCAAGCAAAGGTATCTAACAGGTATAAATGTTGTCGGTGCGGCTGCTAATGTTGTTTTAAATCTTAGCTTGATTCCGATTTTAGGAGTAATTGGAGCATCAATTGCTTCGGTTGTTACGCAGTTCTTTACCAATGTTATTATAGGCTTTATTTTTAAACCAATCCGTGATAATAACCGTCTAATGGTAAAATGCTTAAACCCGAAGGTTGTAATTGAATTAGTGCAAATGGTTTTTAAAACGGAAACGATAATGGAAAACAATATAAAACAAAATAATTTTAAAAACGGTGTTATCATCACTGCCGGCTCTACATATTTAGACATTGATGCCTATGCTTGTATGGTCGCTATGGCTGAGCTGCTTCAGCTCAAGGGCGAAAAGGCGGTTGCTTACTCCAAGGCGCCATATAACTACAGTGTCTGTGATCCGCTTGTTGAAAGTGGTGGGGTATTGCAGGAATTGCCTTCGGACTTTGACGGGGAGAATGCAAAATACATAATAGTAGATGTTTCTGACCCTGATTTTCTTGTGGATGCGGTTTTGCTCGAAAATGTGGCAGAGGTTTATGACCATCACACGGGTTTTGAAGAATATTGGCAGGAACACATAGGCAATAATTCGCACATTGAATTTATAGGAGCGGCGGCAACGCTTATTTATCGCGAATGGAAAAGGTGCGGTCTTGAAAGCAAGATGTCCCGCCAGTCGGCACTTTTGCTTATAGCTGCAATTCTTGACAACACCCTTAATCTTACATCGTCTAATACAACTGTGGAAGATATTGCAGCTTTTGAGGAGCTTTGCAAAAAGGAAAATATTGATAAATCTTGGTGTGCTTGGTATTTCTCTGAGGTTCAGCGCTCGGTTGAAAATGATTTAAAAAATGC
Source organism: Acutalibacteraceae bacterium (assembly GCA_045658105.1). Taxonomy (GTDB): domain Bacteria; phylum Bacillota; class Clostridia; order Oscillospirales; family Acutalibacteraceae; genus UBA737. The sequence goes on along the minus strand of JAZOUK010000020.1, from coordinate 11,096 downwards.
CTTGTTTAATGATATAAAAGCTATAAGCAATAATGAATTATTGCCTTCGAAAATTGCCCAGTTATGTGTTTGGGATGCGGAAAGCGTCCTTGCAAGGCTTTGTGAAATACGCGGTTGGTTTGCGGAAGGTAATGACAGTTGGATGATAAATATAATAGACATAAAGCATCAATGCAGTTATTTTGTGTGTGATGACCGCGCATATCAAGAGGTTTTGGAAAGTATTTTTGAGGTAGGATTTGATATGGGCACGGCAAAAACGGCTCAACCGTATTTAAGAAAACAAATTCTGAAAAATGTATTAAATTCAAAATAATGCGCGGAAAGATACGGTTTTGTGTTTTGGCTTGAATTTAATATATTTATATAAAAAAGAAATCAAAAAATGGAGGTAACAACCAATGGTAGAATTGGGATTCATTCATGGCAGATTTCAACTGTTTCACAATGATCACCTAAACTATGCGTTGTTGGCTAAACAACAATGCAAAAAGCTAATCGTGGGAATAACATCCCCCGAAAATGCTACTCTGATTAGAGAGGAAGTTGACCCCCATAGAAGCGAGGTGGCTTCTAACCCCTTTACCTATTATGAAAGATTTAATATGGTAAAGCTTGCACTGCTTGAGGCGGGCATAAAGAGAGAGGACTTTGAAATTGTACCGTACCCGATTGAGCGTCCCGAAATTCTTTATAACTATATTCCTTTAAGCGCAATGTCGTTTTTCACTATTTACGACGATTGGGGCTACGAAAAGCTTCATAGACTTGGAAAATTGGGATATAGCACACAGGTACTTTTTGACAAGAGAGAAAAAGCAATGAGCAGTACTGAAATTAGACAAAAGATTATAAACGGCGATGAATGGAAGGATATGGTTCCAAATGCTGTATACGAATATATCGTATCAAACAATCTGACCGAAAGGGTAATTGACCTATTGAAGAAATAAGGAGATAAATGTATGTTTGATATAAATACAATACCAATGTCTGAAAGGGTACATATCACAAAGAACTTGCTGAGATACGGCATTGCGATAGACCAAGAAACAGGAAAAATCGATTATATTCCCGGAACTACCGTACCTGAGGTAAGATGCGAATCTATACACCTTATCCGTCACGCTGAGACCGAGGCTGTTGTAAAGCACGAATTCATGTGCGATACTTCGGATAACTGCGGATTTACCGAAAGAGGAATTGAAATCACCAAAAAGCAGGCCGAAGAGCTCGACCAATACGATTTTGATATTGCGCTTTACGGTCCGATTCCGCGTGTTGTTAATACTCAGCTAATTATAATGAACAGGCCTCAGAAATTCGAGGCTATAAAGGTGCATAAGCTTCACGGCATTGATAATACCGGTTGGGAATATAAGTCCTTTGAGGAGCTCAACACCACTCCCATATTCATCGCTCGTGAAATTGAAAACAATATGTTTGCAAGAACCAAAAGCGGAACCTCTTGGGGTATGGTAATTGCCAACTGCGTTGATGTGCTCGACCTCATTAACGAGCAATATGTAGGCAAAAAGGTACTTCTTATAAGCCAGGGCAGTGTGCTTCGCGCTTTCCAGATTTTGCTTAGAAAGAGAGAGCATCCGTGGGATGACTTTACTGTAGAGGGAATGTACCACGTTGGAGATGATACCAATAAGAAGAAAAATTACGGTATTATTGACAGGATATATTAATATTTGTTAAAATGAATTTTAAGCCATTGTGGAGCTTGATATAGCCCGTCAGTTTTTTCGGGCATCGGTGTGGTAGCGGTTGGCTGTGGTTCTAAGGAAAAGGAAGAAGCTGTTTCTGACATTGAGGTTGAGCTTCTGTGGGAGAATGGCGGAAAAGCGCCTGAGGAATAACACTGTAATTCAGGATAGGACTGATAAAGATTTATGAATATATTAGTTACAGGAGCAAAGGGTTTTGTGGGAAGGAATTTTTGCGAGAGCCTTAAGAATATTCGCGACGGGAAGGACAAGACGCGTCCTAAGCTCCATATTGACGAGATTTTTGAATATGATATAGATTCCGAGCCGACACAGCTTGAAAAATACTGTGCAGAGGCGAGCTTTGTTTTTAATCTTGCAGGTGTAAACCGAACACAGAATCCGCAGGAATTTTCAGAGGGTAACTTTGGCTTTGCCTCAAGATTACTGGAATTACTAAAAAAGAATAATAACAGTTGTCCGGTGATGATTTCATCATCAATTCAGGCAACCTGCATAGGCAGGTATGATAGTGATTACGGCAGAAGCAAAAAGTTAGGCGAGGAATTGGTTTTTGCATATGGCGAAGAAACAGGCGCAAAGGTTATGGTTTACCGTTTTCCGAACTTGTTCGGAAAGTGGTGTCGACCGAACTATAATTCGGTGGTTGCAACATTTTGTTATAATACTGCAAATGACCTGCCAATTACGGTTACAGACAGGAATATACAGCTTGAACTGCTTTATATAGATGATTTGATTACAGAAATGCTCGATGCATTAGAGGGTAAGGAGCACCGTTGCGAGTTCGAGGGGATAGATACGGTTTTGTGCGATGGTGGCAGATATTGTGCCGCACCTATTACGCATAAGGCGACACTTGGTGAAATTGTTGACCTTTTGGAGAGGTTTGGCAGTCAGCCCAGCACCCTTATTATGCCGGAGATTCCTAATAATTCCTTTGCAAAAAAGCTATATAGCACATATCTTTCTTATCTTCCAAAGGAAAAGGCAAGCTTTGAGCTTAGAATGAATGAGGATGCGCGCGGTAGCTTTACAGAGCTTTTAAAAACCGAAAAGTGCGGTCAGTTTTCTGTAAATATTTCAAATCCAGGTATTACCAAAGGTCAGCATTGGCATCACACAAAGTGGGAATTTTTTATTGTTGTAAGTGGCAAGGGACTAATCCAGCAACGAAAAATTGGTACTGATGAGGTGCTGAGATTTGAGGTTTCGGGTGACAAAATCGAAGCAGTGCATATGCTTCCGGGATATACCCATAACATTATAAACTTAAGCGAAACGGAAAATTTGGTGACGGTTATGTGGTCAAACGAGCAATTTGACCCTGAGCATCCAGATACATTTTATGAGGTGGTATAACAAAATGAAACAGAATGTAGAATTTAAAAATGTAAGCTTTAAGAATAACGGCAAACTTAAGCTATTGATTATTGTAGGTACGCGTCCGGAAATTATTCGTCTTGCCGCGGTTATTAATAAGTGTCGCAGCTATTTTGATACAATTCTTGCCCACACAGGTCAAAATTATGATTATAATCTTAACGGCGTGTTTTTTAAAGATTTGAAGCTCAGTGACCCTGAGGTTTATCTTAACGCGGTGGGCGCAGACCTTGGCGAGACTATGGGTAACATAATAGCAAAATCGTATCAGCTTATGGTTGAAATCAAGCCTGATGCGGTGCTTGTGCTTGGCGATACTAATTCTTGCCTCTCTGTTATTGGTGCAAAGAGACTGCACATTCCTATCTTCCATATGGAAGCAGGAAACCGTTGTAAGGATGAATGTCTGCCTGAGGAGACTAACCGCCGTATAGTTGATATAATTTCAGATGTGAATATGGCATATTCCGAACACGCAAGACGCTATCTCGCAGATTGCGGTCTCCCCAAGGAGCGCACCTACGTTACAGGCTCGCCTATGGCAGAGGTGCTACATAATAATCTTTCGGAGATTGAAAGCAGTGATATTCACGCCCGCCTCGGACTCGAAAAGGGCAAATATATTCTCCTTTCGGCTCACAGAGAAGAAAATATCGATACCGAAGAGAACTTTACAAGCCTATTTACTGCTATTAACAAGATGGCAGAAAAATATGATATGCCGATTCTTTATTCCTGTCATCCGCGAAGCCGTAACAGGTTAGTGCAGAGCGGTTTCAAACTCGATTCACGTGTTATTCAGCACGAGCCTCTCGGATTCCATGATTATAACTGCTTGCAGATGAATGCATTTGCGGTAGTGTCGGATAGCGGCACACTTCCTGAGGAAAGTAGCTTCTTTACAAGCATCGGAAAGCCTTTCCCTGCGGTTTGTATCCGCACCTCGACTGAGCGTCCCGAAGCGCTCGACAAGGCATGCTTTATACTTTCGGGAATTGATGAAAACGGACTTTTACAGTCGGTTGAAGCCGCTGTTGAAATGAATAGAAATGGTGATTATGGCATTCCCGTGCCGGATTATGTCGAAGAAAATGTTTCGACAAAGGTTGTCAAAATAATTCAGTCATACACAGGCGTTGTAAATAAAATGGTATGGCGTAAATTTTAGGAGAATAAATTGAGCAACTTTACACTCACCGAAGAAATTTTGCTAAAGCTTTTGTCGGCATCAATAAATGGTACAAAGGCACAAATTGATGAAGAAACATTAAAACAGGCTGATTGGAATGCAATCGGTCTGTTCTCATTTAAGCAGGCGGTAAGTTTGGCGGTTTTTGACGTTGTTACCCCGTATAAAAAATATATACCGGCCAATATTTATGACAAGTGGTATGCACACGTTTTAAAGGCATTCTCAAAAAATTCCGCTTTGGATTCGGCGCAAAAACAGCTTCACGAAGAAATATGTAATGATTGCGACTACGCTATATTAAAGGGTATAGCGGCGGCGCAGTATTATAACCGCCCCGAACTTAGAAATCTTGGCGATATCGACTTTTTAATTGCAGAGGACAAATTAGAAGCGATATCACAAAAAATAACCGCAAAAGGTTATGAAAGGTATAGCGATAATGATTGTCACGTTTGCTTTGTAAAAAACGGTGTGGCACTTGAAATGCATTTTGAAATACCCGGCATACCTTATGGTGAAAAAGGTGATATGGTGCGCGATTTTGTTAAAGGTATATTGCCTACTACTAAAAATGTAGTGGCTGCAGGCAACGCCTTTACTTCACCGAGGGATATGTACAACGGCGTTGTTTTTCTTTTACATATGCAGCACCATATGGTTTCAGAGGGTCTTGGACTTCGTCATTTATCCGACTGGGCGTGTTATATAAATAAAACGCATAACGACGCATTTTGGAATGAATTATTGCCGTTTTTCAAAAGTATAGGCGTTTATAAATATTGTCAGGTTATGACCAAAACGTGTTCAATGTATTTAGGCTCCGCCTGTCCTGATTGGGCGGCAAAAGCAGATAAAGATTTATGCTATCAGATAATTAGAGATATATTGTCAAGCGGTAATTTTGGTAAACTTGACAGCACAAGAAAGACAAGCGGTATGATGGTGTCAGAGCATGGCAAGGACGGCATGAAACACGGCAAGGTTTATAATCTTGCTCGTGCGCTTCATAGCTCGATGTACAACGTTTATCCTATTGTTAAACGGGTGCCTGTTTTATATCCGTTTTTATACGTGTGGCGCATATTCGTATATATATTTAAGGTGATAAAGGGTGAACGCGTTTCACTTATTAAGGCGGCATCGGTCGCCGACCAAAGAAAATCACTTTACGAACAATTAGAAATATTTGAAACAAAATAAAAACCTGAAGTTACACTTCAGGTTTTTATTATTATAGGCATAATTCCCGACGGGGTTATATCAATTACGGCGTATGAATTGCCGCCTTCACGAGAGTGGGCAATTGAACCGGGGTTAACAATATATAAGCCACCGATATATTCAGTTTTCGCTATATGGGTGTGGCCGTAAAGGGCGATTTGCGCGCCCGATTTTTCGGCGGCATTTTGAAGAGTGGCGGTTGTATACTTTACGTTATGGTAATGTCCGTGAGTAAAAAGTATTTTCACGCCCTCGATGGTGCAAATGTCGGTTGTGGGGTAGGGCGTATCACCATCGCAGTTGCCTTGTACTATGTGAAAAATGCGGTCGGTATAAAACTCTTTAACTGCTTCAATATCACGCACGTTGTCACCTAAAAAGAAAACGTGTTTGGCGTCTGGGTGTGCTTGCAGGGCAAAATCTACACTACTACGCCGCCCGTGAGAGTCGGAAATTACAATAATTCTCATAAAGTAACCTCATAAATAAAAATATGATTTCATAGTATATAGTATATATTTTTTGGGCGGTGAATGCAATGAGTAATCTTAATAAAAATCAAATAACCGATATGCTAAAAAAAGGCGCAAAAAAAGAGGAAGTAAATAATTTAATAAATTCGCTGAGCGAAGAAGACGCTAAAAAATTAAATAAAATGCTTAACGATAAGGAGGCGACCAAACAGTTACTCAATAAACCCGAGGTAAAAGAGTTGATGAAAAAACTATTCGGAGATGGTAAAAATGGATGATTTATCGGCGCGCATATCGTCACTCTTAAGCGATCCCGACAGTATGGAACGCATACGAAGCATGGCAGAATCGGTACTAGGCGGAGACACTGCCGAAAAGCCACAGGCGGATGTTGGTGATATTGATTTTGCCCGCTTGTTACCTATGATTGGGCGACTTAAAAACAAAAGGAATGATAAACGTACCGAGTTGCTTATGGCGTTGCGCCCTCATTTGAGTGAAGAAAGGCAGAAAAGGGTTGATAACGCCATAAAAATTTTGCGAGTCATAGAAATGTTACCGCTTTTACAAGAGAGCGGAATTTTTGAGTTTTAAGGGGGCTGGGTATGGAAGAATTCAGTCAAGAGGAACTGCAACGAGCCGCCGAAAGAGTCAGAGAAATGAGCCGACGCGCTAATGTTTCAGGGGCGAAACATCAGCGCCCACCTATGCCTGATTTTGTGTCACCGCGGTTTTCGGAGCCGCAACCATCAGCACCACAAACCGATATGCAGAAAAATATGCAAAAACCGCATAATAAATCATCTGCCGTAAAATCGCTTTTTAAAATGTTAAACTTCAAAAATCTTGAAATTGATGGCGATATTTCCTTGATTTTAGGCATAATGTTACTGTTATCAGGCGAAACTTACGATGAGCTTTTAAATCTTGCGCTTCTTTATATAATGATGTGAAACACGAATTCCAAAATATATGACAAATAGTTACAAATATTTAAGAAATAGTTGCAAATTTTGTGATTATGTAAACCGAAATAACCTATAAAAGTTATTAAAGTTATCCACCGAGTAATTAACAAAAAAGCTGTGTATAACCTTGGTTTTGGGACACAAAAGCCGTTTTTTAGGTGTAAAACTCGGTTAATAACGTTAATATGTAAATATGCAAAAATAATATGAATAAAAAAGTTATGTAAATATGTCGATTATTAAAAATCCACTTTTTCGACGATTTTTTGTTTACTTAACGGCAAAAATGCGGTATAATTTATACAAAGATATTTTTGTGGAGAGAAAGTATGATTATACTAAAAAAATGTGCGTCGCTATTGTTATTGGTGGTGTTGCTTCTCGGCGTAACCACGGGTTGCTCAAACCGTAGCGAAATAACGCCCGCAGGCATTACAAATGATATTATGACCTACGTCGATGCGGATATAAAGTGGGTATCATTAAAAGAAGAAGAACTTAATGGATATTTCGGATTTTCAGGCGAAGATTTAACAGCACATTCGGCATATATAAATGATGCCGAAGAAAAGTATGATATTGTGGCAGCCTTTAAGTTTAAGAATACCGAGGCATTGCATAGCGCTGTTGAGAAGGTTAGCGCTAGTCTTGTTGCAGCAACTCAAAACTTCGCATCGGTTATAGATACAGAAAAAGAAAAAATTGCTAACCGATTAATTTTAAGCAAGGATGATATTTTGGTTGTAGTTGTCGCCTCAAACAATATTAATATTAAAGACATGTTAACCGAAAAAGGCTTTTCGGTAGTAGCGTAAAATTAAAAGAAGGTAGCTAAGCATCGGCTTAGCTACCTTTTGTTATTTTTAATAATCTCTATGAGTTCCTTTCGGTATTTGATTAGACGATACGGAAATCCAAAAATTTGAAGGAAAGGACGCAACAAGCGGTAAATACGTTTTAGAGGAAGATAAATATACCAAATTTTTTGTTGCCACCTTTTTTCAACAGTGGCAAAGACTACACGGCGATATTCGCCGCATCCCTCACAAAGCGTTTCGTGCTTTGTCAATATAAATTTTTCATCAGTATATTCTTTACAATAATAGTCGTTCCAACACTCACTGCAAAATTCAGCCATAATATCACCCGATGATTATTATAACAAATATGCATTGCAATTGCAATGCATATTTTAGAGACGTTTTGCCGTACACTAAAAGCAATACAAATGTATTGCGAGGTAATGATTGTGTCTTCATTTAAAATACCGTCTATTCCACCAACAACAAACAAAACAATACGCTTTCCCAATGATGTAATAGAAGAGGTTGAAAATGTAATTCAGAACAAGGATTGCACTTTTTCGGCTTTTGTTATTGCGGCAGTTCGTTCTGCGTTAGAAGATTTAGAAAAATAAAACGAGATGATTTTCAATCGCTTGATTTTAAGTAAAGAGAACGTTTTAGTTGTCGCCTCAAACAATATTAATATTAAAGACATGTTAACCGAAAAAGGCTTTTCGGTAGTAGCGTAAAAAAATCGGGAGTTAAAGTTAATGCTTTAACTCCCGATTTTTGTTTATTGGGGTACTTCATAGTTTTCTTTTTCGTATTGTTCTATATGCTTGCGCAATAAAAAGCGTATTAATCCCGAAACACTTTGAAGTTCTTGTTTGGCAATGAAGCGCGCTTTAATGTATGTTTTTTCGTCAACCGATGTCGATAGGTGTTTGTTTTTCATAAAATGCTCCTTTCAAAATTATTTCATCAAATTTCTTGATAAAAGTCAATATCAAGTTTTTTGATAGTTATAATATATTTGTAGGAGGCGGTAACGTGAGACTAAAAGAATTAAGAGTAGATAGAGACATTACCCAAAAAGAGCTTGCAGATATATTAAATATAACGCAAAACACATATTCGAATTATGAAAACGGAAAAACAGAACCAACACACGAAACATTAAAGAAACTATGCTTGTTTTATAATGTTTCGGCAGATTATATTCTTGAGTTGCCAAAAGGTTTAAATTATCCAGAAAGATAGATTGTGTTTCGAATGGGGTACTCTGCGTTCCTTGATTTTTCGGACAAGGAAGAGAACGAGCGAAAAAACGGACGGGATTCGCTACGACGCTGTCGCTGACCCGGACGGGGTACTCTGCGTTCCTTGATTTTTCGACCGCTCCGAGCGGTTGCGAAAAATCTTCGGTACTCGAGACTCGGGCAGTCCGCCCCACCTATCGCGGCGGCGCGGCTGCTTCGGCGAACCCTACGGGTTCTCATCCCGTCAAGCAAAAAGAAAGAGAGTCACATAAAGTGACTCTCTTTTCTTTTTGGTGACCCGGACGGGATTCGAACCCGTGTTACCGCCGTGAAAGGGCGGTGTCTTAGGCCTCTTGACCACCGGGCCATATTGGTGGCTGTAATTGGACTTGAACCAATGACACTGCGGGTATGAACCGCATGCTCTAGCCAACTGAGCTATACAGCCATGAATGCGGGACTGATACATTATATATGACTTTTAATATTTTGTCAATACCTTTTTTTAAAAGTCCCGCTAAAAATTATATTATTTTATTAATCACTAAACCTGTAATTAGTTTCGGATAGAAGTAGGTTGATTTTTGTGGCATTTTCTCACCTGCTGCTGCAACGTCGGCAATTTCGCTAACTCGGGTTGGGTTAAGCAAGAAACAACAGTTGGCGGAATTATCTGCAGCCGAGATAGCCTCGTCAAGACTTCTGGTATAGGTTAGGTTAATTTGTTTCGCCATATTTTCTTTATCTATGCCAAGAAGTTCTTCTAAGATAAGACTATGAAGGACGTTAACGTCGAGTTGCCTTAAGGCCACACTCTTTTCAGGGAATAAATTATCCATAACAGAGGTATCTTTAAGAGTTAACCCTACCGTAGTATTACCATCGTAGAAAACAAAGGCGGTATCTCCCTTGGCGTAGGCGACGTCAAGGAATTCTTCGGCGGTTTCTTTAGCGATGATGGTGGTTGTGAAATATTTTTCACATTTTTTAACAAGGTCAGCACTATTGAACGCTCCAAGGTCACGAACGATGCGGTGGGTTGGGAAAACAACAAGACCATCATTCTCCATATTAACAAGGAACATCATAATGTATTCGCTGTTTTCGTTATTTACACCTTGTTCCTTTAAATAATTTCTGAAATTAAGACCTGTTTCATATCTGTGGTGTCCGTCAGCGATGTAGAGTTTTCTATCGTCAAATTGACGGCAGATTTGTTCGGTTTTATCGCTTTTTTCAGCTATCCAAAGATTGTGCGTTACGCCGTCTGCGTCGGTAAAACTAATATCGGGGGCACCGCTTGATAATTCGTTTATAAGATTTTGGGTTTCACCGTTTTTATCGTTGTAAAGCGAATAAATCTGACTGAAACTGCAGCCCGTAGCATTTAAAAGATTAAAGCGGTCGGTCTTAGCCTTTGAAAGGGTTTCTTCGTGTGGAAGAACAATACCTTTGCTAAACTCTTCAAGTTTAACGTATGCAGTAAATCCCTTAAAGGCGTAGGTCACACCCTTAACCGAGAACTTTTCTTCATAGATGTATAGGGCGGGCGTTGTGTCTTGTTTTAATATGCCGTCATTTAACCATTCGCCAAGTTTATTTTTAGCCGCAATATAATCTTCGGGTTGTTGACCGGGCAATTCAAGGTTAATTATATTATGCGCATCTTTTGAGTAATACATGCTTTTTTCGGCATCACTTATTATATCGTAAGGAGGGCAACAAAGGTCTTTGATATTGCCTGCGTTTTTTGCAAAACGTAATGCGCCAAACTCTTTAACTAAAGCCATAAAAACAACTCCTCTTTCTTTATTATGAAATAATTTTATTATAGTATAATTTAAAAGTCAATAATATCTTGTCATATTGCAATAAATATTGTATAATTACTATGATTTACAAATTATTTACAAACGAAGCAAAAAAGTTTGATAAAATTAATTTGAAAAAATTATGGAGGAAAAAATATGATTGAAGTATCATCACTTAGTAAAAGGTACGGAAATTTTCTGGCAGTAGATGATGTAAGCTTTTCTATTAAGAAGGGCGAAGTTGTAGGCTTCTTAGGACCGAATGGTG
>JAZOUK010000019.1:0-2307 GCA_045658105.1 Acutalibacteraceae bacterium | reverse complement strand
ATTTGAGAGGAGCTGTCCCTAGTACGAGAGGACCGGGATGGACGCACCTCTGGTGCACCAGTTGTTCTGCCAAGGGCATAGCTGGGCAGCTAAGTGCGGATTGGATAAACGCTGAAAGCATCTAAGCGTGAAGCCAACCTCAAGATAAGATTTCCCATAGCTTAAGCTAGTAAGGTCCCCGGAAGACTACCGGGTTGATAGGCAGCGTGTGTAAGCGTGGTGACACGTGTGCTAGGCTGTACTAATAGACCGAGGGCTTGACCTATTTTTCAATCCTCTCTTTCATACTTGTTCAGTTTTCAGGGTGTGAGTTATATATGAAATTTATAGCAATCCAATAAGGGTTGCTTTTTTATTTTATCATTTTTATTTGACCTCTTTCGACTGCATTCTACCATAAAAAACGAATATCTGTAAATGTGTTATCAAGTTATCTCTATTTTTCCTATTAATAGCAATTTTACTTGTGGGTTAGATTACAGCATTTTTTAATAAAAGTTGAATATATAGAAAAAGAGGCTGTTTCATTTAAGGTTAAAATGCACAAACAAAAAGCTTAGTCGCTACAGCTGACTCCCTCCAATGAGGGCTGGGATTGTGCAAATTACCTTAGTGAAACAGTCTCTTTTAATTTTAGATTAAACTATAAAATTAGCGCTTTAACTGTAAATCGTAGTGAGGATCATAAGCCTTTTCCTCTTCAAGGAACTTATGACGTGTATCGATAACCTCGCCGTTATTCCATTTTCTGTCACCAACGGACTCGGTGGTACCCATAACAGTAACATTAACTTGTCTGCGACGAGCAAGTACATGATCCCAGTCAATAAAGTAAACATGAGCAAACTTACCGCCATCAAGGATACCGTCCTTAATGGTCATTGTTTCGCTTCTGCCAAAGAAGCAGCTGCGAAGGTGACCGTCAGTATTCATACTTGAATAGTCACCGGGTTCGTTTACCCAACGGCCGTACTGTGCGTGGATAGGACCGGGGTGACGGTACTGATGCTCTTCTGCAAAGTCAGGAATCATCTTTCTCATAATGTCGAGAAGGTCGTGCTGCAAATACTCAAGGTCAAAAGAATCGATATCGTGCGAACACTCCTGTACCATTACAGAGCAGGTGGTGTGGTGTGATACGATGCTTACTGTTCCATTTACAATGCCTGAAGCTTCAACAATTTCATTGATTTCCTTTGAAATGTCATGGAAGGTGGGAATCCAGCCTCTTGACTGTAATTCGATTTCCTTTTGTACTACTTTAAATTCCATTTTCTATTCCTCCAAAATTATTTTTTTCTTTCATCATAAGCGCGACGAACGGCTGAGATCATTTCGTCAACCATTGCGGCGCGGTCTTCTGCCTTTGCAACACCTGATGATGAGCCTGTTGCATCAGCACCTGCGATAATAGTGTTATAAACATCTTCGCCGTTTGAAATACCGGCAGCGGTGAGCACCAAAATATCGCTGTTTACATTTTTAACTGCATTTGTGGCAGCCTCAACATATTCCTTGCCTACGCTTACTCCTGTGCCGATAAGCTCAGAAGGCTCTGCAACTATAATATCGGGTGCGAGTTCTGCAATTTTGCTTGCATCTGCCATAGAATCTGCGCAAACAATGGTGGTAAGACCAACCTCATTTGCTCTTTTAATTGTATCACCGAGAACCTCGAAACTTAGAGGCTTTTCGCAGTGGTTAAGCATTACACCGTCAGCCCCTGCGGCAACAAGAGACTCGGGAAGTATGTCAGCAAGACCTCTGCCCGGATAAATTGCATCCATATGCGGGGCAAAAACGTGAATGTTTTTTGTGGCCTCTCTAACGCGTCTAATATCAACAATAGGTGTCGTGAAAATAATATCAACACCGTATTTTTCAGAAGCCTTGTCCGCCGCGATGGCAAGCTCAAGAATATCATCTCCGTAGAGATAGGATTTAGGACCTATTTCAAAAAATGGTAACGATACTTTTCTTTCCTTATTCATAAATACACCTCCTTTTGAAAGTGTTCTTTCATTTTTAATTATAATGGTTTTAGTTAGTCGAAGCAGAAATACAATTTACTGTTTCGACCACAAATCTTTTGCCAGAATTTTACTAAATCCATTGCAATGAGTATGTGCACAATTAAATTTTCCAAGAAATTTAATTGTGCAAAGCTGATAAAATCGGATTGTCAAAACGCTTCCTTACATTCCAACAAACTATGGTAATTATACACACGCCAAGAGTTTAAGTCAATAACATTTTCTGTTTTTTTGCCAAACTTTTTTAAAAGAAAATAATATTTTCTTTTTATAA
>JAZOUK010000018.1:0-2743 GCA_045658105.1 Acutalibacteraceae bacterium | reverse complement strand
GCTCGGCTGTAGACCTTGTTGTTTGCCATTTGCTCACTCCTTTCTAAAGTTAAAAATTCATTCTTTTCGGAGAGTAAGTTATATATTTATTTATATATTTAAGACCTCCGACTGTTTTTGGCTTTGGCAACCATCTCCTTTCACTTATTTGGAATTACACCCCTGATTTGCACCCCCTCACTAATTAGGAATTTAGAGACCACTTTTGCACACCCGACTCGAAGGAAAATTTTTATCCCTTCACTCATTTGGACAAAGGGTGCTGTTTTGGACACCCAAATCGCCAAAAAATATTTACCCCTCTACTAATTCCCACAGAGAAAGCCCAAATGCACACCCTTTTTGAGAGAAAATTTTTATCTCCTCACTTATTTGCAATGGGAAAGTGTATTTTTTAAGTCTGTTTTGAAAATTTCCTCTCACTTGTTTCCACAGAGCGACCGCAAATTATCGGGTGTTTTGAAAAAGTTCTCTCACTAATTCGCACAGAGACACCTTTAACCACAAGGGTGTTTTAAAAAATAAGCATAAAAAAAGACGCCTATCTTCCGATAAGCGTCAAACGAACTGTTAAATTTCAAAAAATGATAACACAAATGAATTTTTGTTTCGACTTTTTATTGCTTTATTTACACAATCGTGATATAATACAAACGAAAACATTAAACACAATGTGTTATCGTTTGTTGGAGGTAGGACATTGGAACATAAGGATATTATAAAAAACACAATTAGTGCCAACGGCGGCATTGCAAAGCTGTCTGCTCTCACATCCGCCGGTGTACCAAAAGAGAAGATATATAAGCTTTGTTCAGACGGTTTTCTTCAGCGTGTCCGCCAAGGCTATTATCAGCTTGCAGATGAACTGATCCTCTCCGATGAGCAGGTAATCGCTTCTACTATTCCCGAAGCGATCATCAGTATGGAATCGGCTCTGTTCCGCTATGGCTACAGCGATTTTATGCCGAGAGTTTGGTCTGTTACCGTTCCGAGAAGCGCATCACGCAGACTTAATACGTCCGTACCGATGAAGGTTTATTACGTCAAAGACGATATTTACGACCTCGGTAAGACAACAATCACCGAAAATGGCGTTACCTTTGCTATTTACGACCGTGAGCGCACCATCTGCGATATGTTCAAGCATCGTGGCAAGATCGATAACGAAATGTTCAGCAAGGCGGTAAACGCCTACGCAAACGACACAAACAAAAACCTCATCGCTCTTTCCGATTACGCAAAGAAGCTGAGGGTTTACAATAAAGTGATGGACATAATGGAGATACTGCTTCATAGCTGATATATCCATATCGAACTACTAAGGCAAAATTGAGATTTAGGAATGTAAAAAGAGGTATTATTATGAACTTAAAAACATTATCTTCAGAAGGTAAAATTGCATATTTGATTAAGCCCATCTTAAAAGTTTTACAAGAAGCGGGCGGTCAATTAGAGCGTTCCGAAATTAAAGAACGAATCGCTGATATGGATGACCAAATTGCGGAATATTCTATACTCGAAAAGAAATCCAAGCAAACTGGAAACACCTATAAAGAGTTTAATTTCAAATTCAACTTTGCTATTAAAGATCTGTTCTTTAACGGCCTGTTGACATTTACAGATTCTTCCCCTGTTACTTTAACCGAGAAGGGCTTATATCTTGATGTTGACAAGCTGGATGTTCAAAAAGAGATTATCGAACCCTCTAAGAAGCATTGGGAAGAACTCAGTCAAAAGAATAAAAAGAACAAAGCCGTAGATGTTAGCGATAACGAGGAAGAAACTCAAGCAGAAGAAAAAATCAAAGATGATTTTAAGGAAAATTTGCTTGCCGCTATTGCCAAAATGTCTCCCAAAAAGTTTGAAGCTTTTTCAAGAGCTTTGTTAAACCGTATGGGCGTTGAATTTACCGAAAAAGGTGTTCAAATCAGTAATGATGGCGGTATCGATGGCTACGGCTATCACATTGATGCCAACGATTTTAGAACAACAAGAGTTGTTATTCAGTGTAAGCGATACAACGTCGCTCCCGTATCCGAGCCCGAAATCAATCAGTTTTTGGGTGCTATGAATAAATATCAGGCTGATTACGGCGTGTTCATCACCAACGGCAGATTCACAAATGCTGCCAAAACAGCCGCAAGAGAAGGTTCGCCAATCACTCTTATTGACGGTAATGAGTTGGTAAGATTGGTTATTAGATACGAACTGTACATAACGCCGGTAAAGACTTATGTATTAGATGAGTTTTATAATACAGAAGAATAAAGCTAATAAACAGCAAATTATTATCCCGCATATATCTTTTCCTCAAGCCCATATTCACTGGCACCAACATTGCGAATTTTGTAGATGTATGAGAGATAATAACGAAGGAGGACATAATGAAAGCGAAAGAAGCTAAGGCAAGAATAAAGATAAATAAATTGCTTGAAGAAGCTGGTTGGCGTTTTCTTGATGATAAAAATGGCCCTGCGAATATTCAGGTAGAGCCTAATATTAAAATGACAAAATCTCAAGTGGATGCACTCGGAGATAACTTTGATACCGTCAAGAACGGTTTTGTTGACTTCTTGTTGCTCGATGACAATGGGAAGCCTTTTGTTGTCCTTGAAGCGAAGTCGGAAGATAAAGATCCGCTTGTTGGAAAAGAGCAAGCAAGAGAATATGCTAAAACTTTATATGTTAGATATGTAATTCTATCTAACGGAAATCAGCATTACTTTTGGAATATTACAAAGGG
>JAZOUK010000017.1:0-71779 GCA_045658105.1 Acutalibacteraceae bacterium | reverse complement strand
AAGGCATAAAAATAACCCCTTGAGGGGTAGCCCGAAAAAGTAATGCAGTCGGCAAACCTTTCGGCGCCCCTTTAGGGGTTTCGTCTGTAAAATGCCCTTGAAGGGCTATTCAAGCCTCCGGCTTAGCCGGAGGTCCTGACTATAAATTTAATTTAAAACGAGAGCATATTTTGAAAAATCATTTAAAGATTATCAAAATATGTTCTCATTTTATTTGTTTGTAATTTTGTATTGTAAGATAAAAGTATTAAATATTAGAATAATCCAGTAATTTTGCCGTTTTCATCCACATCGATTCGCTCTGCGGCGGGAGACTTGGGAAGACCGGGCATGGTCATAATATCGCCTGTCAATACAACAAGGAAGCCTGCACCTGCAGAAATTTTGATATTACGAACTGTCACCTTGAATCCTTCAGGAGCACCAAGCTTTGTCGGGTCATCAGAGAAGCTATACTGTGTTTTAGCAATACAAACAGGACATTTCCCGAAGCCAAGCTCTGTAAGTCTTTCTGCCTGCTTTTTGGCATTTGGAGTAAGAATTACCCCGTCGCCTCCATAAACTTTTTTAACAACTGCTTCAATTTTTTCTTCAATGGTGTAATCGTCCTCATAGCTAAAGGTGAAATCGCCTTTTTCTTCATTACAAAGTCTTACAACCTCGCGGGCAAGCTCCTCGCCGCCCTTTCCACCATCAGCCCAAACTGTTGAAAGAACAACATTTACGCCCAATTCCTTGCACTTAGCAATAATAAATTCAATTTCATTATCTGTATCTGTTGGGAAACGGTTAATAGCAACAACACAGGGTAACTTATAAACATTTTTAATGTTTGATACATGGCGTAATAGATTTGGAATGCCTCTTTCAAGTGCTTCGAGATTTTCCTCACCGAGAGATTTTTTATCAAGTCCTCCGTGCATCTTAAGAGCACGTACAGTAGCAACAACAACAACTGCTGATGGGGTGAGTCCAGCCATTCTGCACTTGATGTCAAGGAACTTTTCAGCACCCAAATCAGCACCGAAGCCTGCTTCTGTCACAGCGTAATCAGCAAGCTTTAAAGCCATTTTTGTTGCGGTAACAGAGTTACATCCGTGAGCAATGTTTGCAAAAGGTCCTCCGTGAACAAGAGCAGGTGTACCCTCAAGTGTCTGAACAAGGTTAGGCTTTAAAGCATCTTTCAAAAGAGCAGTCATAGCACCTGCGGCATTAAGCTGGCCTGCAGTTACAGGCTCATCATTAAAGGTGTAGCCAACGATAATTCTTGAAAGTCTTTCCTTAAGGTCGGTAATGGAGCTTGAAAGACAAAGAACAGCCATTATCTCGCTTGCAACAGTAATATCAAAACCATCTTCACGCGGAACACCGTTTACCTTGCCGCCAAGTCCGTCTGTTACAAAGCGGAGCTGACGGTCATTCATATCAACACAACGCTTCCAGCTAATACGGCGAACATCGATACCTAATGCATTACCCTGATGAATGTGATTATCAAGCATTGCTGCAAGAAGATTGTTGGCAGCGCCTATAGCGTGAAAATCGCCTGTAAAGTGAAGGTTAATATCCTCCATAGGAACTACTTGAGCGTATCCGCCGCCTGCGGCACCACCTTTAACACCGAAAACTGGTCCTAAAGAAGGCTCACGCAAAGCAACACAAACATTTTCACCAATACGGCTCATACCGTCAGCAAGACCGATTGTTGTAGTGGTTTTGCCCTCACCTGCAGGGGTGGGAGTAATTGCAGTAACAAGAATTAGTTTGCCCTCAGGACGGTTTGTTTCTTTTGCTAAAGATAAATCAATTTTTGCCTTATACTTTCCATATTGCTCTATATATTTTTCGTCAATTCCTGCTTTTTCTGCAATCTTGGTAATTGGTTGCATTTCGCACTGTTGTGCAATTTCAATATCTGTTAAATAAGCCATTTTTATACCTCTTTACTTAAAATATTTTACTGCGGATTCAAACATCTTAATGTCATAATCTCCGGGTACATTTTTGTATAGACCTGAACCTCTGCGCTCGGAGTGACCCATCTTACCAAATACACGACCGTCAGGTGAAGTAATACCTTCAATAGCATACATAGAATCATTTGGATTGAAATGTACATCGCTTGTAGCATTACCGTTAAGGTCAACATACTGTGTAGCAATCTGTCCATTAGCGGCAAGCTTTTTAATTAGTGCTTCATCTGCCAGGAAACGACCCTCACCGTGTGAAATCGGCACACTGTAAATATCACCAACATTTGTATGAGCAAGCCAAGGTGATTTATTAGATGCGATTCTTGTTCTAACAATTCTTGATTGGTGACGGCCAATTGTGTTAAAGGTCAATGTCGGACAAGTATCATCAGTATCTATAATCTTTCCGTAGGGAACAAGACCTAGCTTAATAAGTGCCTGGAATCCATTACATATACCGCACATAAGACCGTCTCTATTATCGAGCAAATCGGTAACCTGTTCTTTAATAGCGGCATTTCTGAAGAATGCAGTAATGAATTTACCACTACCATCAGGCTCGTCGCCACCCGAGAATCCACCCGGAACAAATATAATTTGTGAAGACTTTACCTTTTCTGCAAAGCCTTCGACACTTCGCGCAATTCCGTCAGACGAAAGGTTATTTATTACAAATATTTCAGCCTCAGCGCCTGCATCGCTCATTGCTTTTGCAGAATCAAACTCACAGTTAGTGCCGGGGAAAACAGGAATGAGTACGCGTGGCTTTGCAACTTTTATTGACGGAGCCTTTCTATCAGTTGCGTTGAATGAGAAGTTCTCCATAGGAGTTTTACGGTCCTCAATATTACACTTGTAAACACCTTCAAGCTTGTTTTCATAAATTCCTAAAAGGTTATCAAGTGAAAGAACCTCATTATTAAGTGATAAATTATTATCATCGGTTACAACACCAACAAGAATACCTTCATCAATTTCTTCAGTAACCTCAAGAACGAATCCACCGTAGCAGTATCCAAATATAGCAGAGGTGCACATATTACTGTCATACTTAAATCCGAGACCGTTACCAAAGCACATCTTCATTACAGCCTCACCAATACCGCCCATACCGGGAGTATATGCAGAAACAACCTTGCCCTCACGCATAAGCTTAGTGACTGTACTATATACGCGTAAAAGCGAATCGGTATTTGGGAGATTGGTTTCTTCATCGTATATTGGTGCGAGAATATAAACCTTATTTCCGGCTGACTTAAATTCAGGAGAAATAATATTTTGTGTTTTGTTAGTTGTAACAGCAAAGGAAACGAGGGTAGGGGGAACGTCTAAATCCTCAAAGCTACCGCTCATTGAGTCCTTACCGCCGATTGAACCGATGCCAAGCTCCTTTTGAGCCTTGAATGCACCTAAAAGTGCGGCCAAAGGCTTACCCCAACGCTTTCCATCCTTACCGGGACGCTCAAAATACTCTTGGAATGTTAGATAAACATCCTTAAATTCTGCACCGGTAGCTATAAGCTTTGAAACCGATTCAACAACAGCGAGATATGCGCTATGATAAGGACTCTTTTCTGCTATGAACGGATTATAACCCCAAGACATAAGCGAGCAGTCATCTGTATGTTTTTTCTCAACAGAAATCTTTTGAACCATTGCCTGAATAGGAGTAAGCTGATTTTTACCGCCAAAGGGCATTAGTACAGTTCCTGCGCCGATTGTAGAGTCAAACTGTTCAGAAAGACCACGCTTAGAGCACATATTAAGGTCATCAGCAATTGCGTTCATATTTTCTGTAAAGCTTCCGCTTACAGGAATATTATAGTTTTCAGGCCTTTCAGGTGTAATTGTGATATGCTTTTCAGCTCCGTTCGAATTAAGGAATTCACGGCTTATATCAACAATAGTTTTGCCGTTCCAATGCATAGTAAGACGAGGTTCTGCCTTAACATCGGCAACCTTGACAGCCTGAAGATTCTCTTTAGCTGCAAGCTCCATAAAACGCGCAACATTTTCTTTTTCAATTACAACAGCCATTCTTTCCTGAGACTCACTGATTGCAAGTTCTGTACCGTCAAGACCTTCATATTTTTTAGGAACTGCATTAAGGTCGATTTCAAGACCGTCAGCAAGCTCACCGATAGCAACCGAAACACCGCCTGCGCCAAAATCGTTACAACGCTTAATCATACGGCAGGCTTCATAATTACGGAAAAGTCTCTGAAGCTTTCTTTCTTCAGGTGCATTACCTTTTTGTACCTCTGCACCGCAGGATTCGAGTGATTCAACAGTATGTGACTTTGAAGAACCGGTTGCACCACCGCAACCGTCACGACCTGTAGAACCTCCGAGTAGAATCACAACATCTCCGGGAGCAGGAACCTCACGACGAACATTTTCAGCCGGAGCCGCAGCAATAACTGCACCGATTTCCATACGCTTAGCTGCATAACCGTCGTGATAAATTTCATCTACAATTCCTGTTGCAAGACCAATTTGGTTGCCGTAAGAGGAATAACCATCAGCCGCGGTTGTAACAATTTTTCTCTGCGGTAATTTGCCCTCCATTGTTTCAGCAACGCTCTTTAATGGATTAGCTGCACCTGTTACACGCATAGCTCCGTAAACATAAGAACGGCCTGAAAGCGGATCTCGTATAGCACCGCCGATACAAGTGGCAGCGCCACCAAAGGGCTCAATTTCGGTAGGATGATTGTGTGTTTCATTCTTAAATAGCAATAACCAAGGCTCTTTAACACCGTCAACCTCAACCTCAATTTTAACAGTACAAGCATTAATTTCCTCAGATTCATCAAGCTTTGGAAGTTTGCCCTCTTTTTTAAGGTAGCGTACCGCTAAGGTTGCAATGTCCATAAGACAAACAGGCTTTGTTCTCCCTAATTCTTTACGGGTTTCAATATATTCGTCGTATGTTTTTTGTAAAAGCTCATCCTCAAAAATACAATTATCAATATTGGTGAGGAAGGTGGTGTGACGGCAGTGGTCAGACCAATATGTATCAATCATTCTGATTTCTGTTATAGTTGGGTCACGATGCTCTGATTTAAAATAGTCCTGACAAAAAGCAATATCATCAGCATCCATTGCAAGACCGTACTGCTTAACAAATTCCTCAAGACCTTTTCTGTCAAGCTCGATAAAACCGTCAAGAGTGGCAACCTCGGTAGGAATATCGTACTTGATTTCAAGGGTTTCAGGTTTATCGAGCGAAGCAATTCTTGCCTCAACAGGGTTAACAACATACTTCTTGATTTCAGCAATTTCACTTTCAGAAAGCTCACCCTCAAGAATGTAAACCTTAGCAGTTTTAACCCTCGGACGCTCACCCTGTGATATAATCTGAATACACTGTGCGGCAGAGTCGGCGCGTTGGTCAAACTGACCGGGAAGATATTCAACCGCAAATACATAAGAATTATCCCTTGTGAAATCTTCGCTTACAATGTCTAGCTGAGGCTCAGAGAAAACAGTTTTAACAGCATAATCAAAAAGCGCTTTATCAATATTATCAACATCATAACGGTTTATAATTCTAACATTTTTTACAGAATCAATCTGTAAAAGACCATTAATATCTTTAAGTAAACCGCGAGCTTCGTTTGCAAGCTCTTTTTTCTTTTCAACATATACACGGTATACCATTTTTACTCTCCTTTTATTGCCTTTAGCGCCTTAGCGCCAATGTCTTTCCTATAAAATGAATTTGAAAATCTGACAGAATTAACATTTTCGTATGCTTTTTTAAGAGCATCTTCAAGCTTTTCAGCGGTTGCAGTAACACCCAAAACCCGTCCGCCTGCTGTTTTTAAGATATTATCCTCAAGCTTAGCACCTGCAACATAAACCTTATCAGCCACCTCTGGTGAAATAGAAAGCTCAAATCCGCTTTCATATTTTTGAGGATAACCGTTTGATGCCATAACAACACAAGCACAGGCACCGTCTTTAAACTTAACCTTGGTTTCAGAAAGTGTTCCGTTTGTAGTTGCTTGCATAATTGTAAGCAGGTCACTTTCAAGAAGCGGAAGAACAACCTGAGTCTCAGGGTCACCGAAACGACAGTTATATTCAATAACTTTCGGCCCTTTCGGTGTAAGCATTAGACCAAAATATAGACAGCCCTTAAAGCTTCTGCCCTCGCTGTTCATAGCTTCTATAGTAGGTTTGAATATGGTATTCATACAAATTTCAGCAATCTCATCTGTATAATAGGGGTTCGGAGCAATCGTTCCCATACCGCCGGTATTAAGTCCCATATCACCGTCCAAAGCGCGCTTGTGGTCCATTGAAGAAACCATAGGAACTACAGTTTTTCCGTCTGTAAAGGAAAGCACAGAAACCTCAGGACCGGTTAAAAACTCTTCGATTACGATATTACTACCGCTTTCTCCAAAAATTTTATCCTCCATCATAGAACGAACTGCATCTATAGCATCCTCGCGTGTTTCAGCAATTATAACACCCTTACCAAGAGCAAGACCGTCTGCCTTAATAACGGTTGGGATAGGGGCAGTTTCAAGATATTTAATTGCAGTTTCTGCATCATTAAAAACTTCATATTCTGCGGTGGGAATGTTATACTTTTTCATAAGATTCTTAGAGAAAACCTTACTACCCTCAATAATAGCAGCATTCTTATTTGGACCAAAGCAGGGGATACCCGCATTAGTTAATGCATCTACCGCACCAAGCACCAATGGGTCATCAGGTGCAACTATTGCATAATCTATTCCATGTTTAATTGCAAATTCTACCTGAGCATCTATATCCGTTGCTCCAATTGCCACGCAGGTTGCATCAGCGGCAATCCCACCGTTGCCGGGGAGAGCAAAAATCTCAGTAATACTTTTATTTTCTTTTAATTTTTTGATAATGGCGTGCTCGCGTCCGCCACCGCCTACAACCATTACTTTCATCTTTGTTCTCCTTTAATAAATAGGATATTTAGCACAAAGCTCTTGTACTTCTTTTGAAATTGTATCTTTACAGTTGTCAAAATCGTTAACAGCAAGGCTTATCCACTTTGCGATTTTCTCCATCTCGGGTTCTTTAAATCCGCGAGTTGTAACTGCAGGAGAGCCAAGTCTTACACCGCTTGTAACAAAAGGACTCTGCGGGTCATTAGGAACAGTATTTTTGTTTGCGGTAATGTGAACCTCATCAAGGCGGTGCTCAAGCTCTTTACCTGTAATTCCATTCTTAACAAGCTTAAGAAGCATAAGGTGGTTGTCGGTGCCGCCTGAAACAATATCAAAACCCTCATTTTTAAGACCGTCACACAATGCAGAGGCATTTTTAACAACCTGTCCCTGATATGCTTTGAATTCAGGAGTAAGTGCCTCGCCAAGAGCTACAGCCTTAGCAGCGATAATATGCATTAAAGGGCCACCCTGAGTTCCGGGGAATACTGCCTTGTTAATCTTATTATAAATTTCTTCGTCATTACAAAGAATCATACCACCTCTGGGACCTCTTAAGGTCTTGTGAGTGGTTGTTGTAACTACGTGAGCATACGGAACGGGTGACGGATGTACACCTGCAGCAATAAGACCTGCAATATGTGCCATATCAACCATTAAATATGCTCCAACCTCGTCGGCAATTTCGCGACAACGGGGGAAGTCAATGATTCTTGAGTAAGCAGATGCACCAACAACAATAAGCTTTGGCTTACATTCAAGAGCAATCTTTCTCATATCTTCATAGTCAATCATCTCGGTTTCATCATTTACACCGTAAGGAACAATGTTAAAATATTTACCCGAAATGTTTACAGGTGAACCGTGTGATAGGTGACCACCCTGCTGAAGATTCATACCCATAACGGTGTCACCGGGTTGAATTAGTGCAAAAAATGCGGCAAGGTTAGCATTGGCACCTGAGTGAGGCTGAACATTTGCAAAATTACAACCGAAAAGCTTTTTAGCTCTTTCTCTTGCAATTTCTTCAACAATGTCAACACACTGGCATCCGCCGTAATAACGCTTTGAGGGATAGCCCTCAGCATATTTATTTGTAAGAACACCGCCTGCAGCCAGCAAAACAGCCTTTGATACAATATTTTCACTTGCAATAAGCTCGATGTTATGCTGTTGGCGTTCTAATTCAAGAGTGCAAGCATTGGCAACCTCAATATCATAATTTTTTAATTCATCAAAAAAATTCATTTTAATATCTCCAAACAATTTATTAATGGTGGAAAAGTCTCATTCCTGTAAATGCCATAGAAATACCGTATTTATTACAGGTTGCAATTACATCCTCATCACGGATAGAACCGCCGGGTTCAGCAATAAAAGATACACCGCTCTTAAATGCGCGTTCAATATTGTCACCGAAGGGGAAGAATGCATCTGAACCAAGAGATACACCGTTGCAGGTATCAAGGTATGCCCTGATTTCATCATCGGTAAGTGGATCGGGCTGAGTTTTGAAATACTTCTGCCAATTACCGTCAGCACAGACATCTTCTTCGTTTCTGTTAATATAACCGTCAATAACATTATCTCTTGTAGGTCTTGCAATATCATCAAGGAATGGGAGATTAAGCACCTTATCGTGCTGGCGCAAGAACCAAGTATCTGCTTTAGAACCTGCGAGTCTGGTACAGTGAATTCTTGACTGCTGACCTGCACCTACGCCGATAGCTTGACCGTCATACGCAAAGCAAACAGAGTTTGACTGTGTATATTTAAGGGTAATAAGAGAAATAATGAGGTCGCGTTTAGCGTTCTCAGGAAGATTTTTATTATCAGTTACAATATTTGAAAGGAGCTCTTCGTTAATTTTGAAATTATTTCTGCCTTGCTCAAAGGTGATTCCGTAAACCTGCTTGGTTTCAGCCTCTGCGGGAACATAATCAGCATCAATCTTTACAATATTATAGTTACCATTTCTCTTGGATTTAAGAATTTCGAGTGCTTCAGGTTCGTATCCGGGTGCAATCACACCGTCCGAAACCTCACGCTTGATAAGAAGAGCGGTTGTTACATCGCAAACATCTGAAAGAGCAACCCAATCACCGAATGAGCACATACGGTCGGTGCCTCTTGCTCTTGCATAAGCACAAGCGAGGGGAGACTCGTCAAGACCCTCAATATCATCAACAAAGCAAGCCTTTTTGAGCTTTTCGGGAAGCTTAATACCAACAGCGGCGCTTGTAGGACTAACATGCTTAAACGAGGTAACTGCAGGAAGACCTAAAGCTTCTTTGATTTCCTTAACAAGCTGCCAAGAGTTAAAAGCATCAAGGAAATTAATGTATCCGGGTCTTCCGCAAAGAATTTCAATAGGAAGTTCGCTGCCGTCAGCCATATATATTTTAGAGGGTTTTTGGTTGGGGTTACAACCGTATTTAAGTTCAAATTCTTTCATTTTTATTCTCCTTATTTGTTCTTATTTACAATTCTTGATTCGTAACTACCATTTGATAAATCAATATATCTTACGAAAAGTGAAACCTTATTGTCGTCATTTAAATTGTTCCAGATTAAATCTGTTAAACAATCAATATCGCAGTCAGGTAATTCGAGTGTTTTAGGCTCACCCTCAAAGCTTGGTAGAGGATTACCGTCACACTTATAGGTGTGAATGAATTTAGCCTTACCTGCAAGAGGATTACTATATGCAAAATTATATCTTTGACAGGATGAATCATCACCTTCAGCAGATTTAAGAATTGACATTGCAAAGTTCATATCACCGTTTTCAAGGCGAATAACACCTGAAATACGAGGAGTGAAATTAGGAGCATCGTCTTCAAATTCGCGGGTGCGAAGTGACTGTTCAAATGTCATCTGCTTATCCATTAGCTCATAGATTGTATCGGTCTGGTCGCCGTTTGTAACAATTGTTTTGTTGCCCAAAACTCTTACAGGAGCATAAATGATAAGATGAGGGTCGGTCATTTTTGATTCATCAAAAGCCTGAGTTCTGATGCCTTCGCCGTCTTCAACAAACACTCTGTTACGGCTATTTTCGCTTCTGCCCATAATAAAATAAGCAGTAATAGCTTTTTTACCGTCAGCACTTTTACCGATAATTATTCCTCTACCGTGGTAAGCCAAGGAATTTAATTCTTTTTCAATAGACATAATTTCCATTTTCAAGTCCTCCGTAATTTATATATTTTCTTTGCAAACTTTTTCAAGAGAGAGTGGCAAAATTTTCCATTCAGCCTCTTCCATTACCCTTTTTTGAAGTATTTCGGGAGTGTCTCCATCCTTGATTTCAACAGCCTTTTGCATTATAATCTCGCCACCGTCAGGTATTTCGTTAACAAAATGAACTGTAGCACCTGTAACCTTTACGCCGTAATTAAGAGCCGCTTCGTGAACACGAAGTCCATAAAAGCCTTGACCGCAAAAGGACGGAATCAGCGAGGGGTGTACATTAATAATTCTTTTTTCAAAATGAGATGTAAATTTCTCACTTAAAATACACATAAAGCCAGCGAGCACAATAAAATCGATATTGTTTTCTTTCAAAACAGAAATAAGTGTATCTTCAAAGCTGACACCTAATTCTTTTTTATTGCAAACAACTGTTTTAATATCTGCTTTTTTTGCTCTTTCAAGTGCAAAAGCATCGGGATTATTTGAAACAACAAGTTTAATTTTACCCGACTTAATTATACCTGAATTTTGTGCATCAATAAGCGCCTGAAGATTAGTGCCACCGCCCGAAACTAAAACTGCAATATTTTTCATATCGCTCACCTTATATTATTGTAATTTTATTGTCGGACTTAACAATTTTACCGATAATATAAGCATCCTCACCATTAGCCTTGAGAACTTCGATTGCTTTTTCGGCATCATCCTTAGCCACTACAATGCTCATACCAACACCCATATTATATGTATTATACATATCTCTTTCAGGAATGTTACCGGTTTTTGCAAGAAGCTCAAAAATCGGAAGAACTTTTATGCTATCCTTTACAATTTCAGCACCAAAACCGTCAGGAATGCTTCTCGGAATATTTTCATAGAAGCCGCCACCGGTAATATGTGAAATAGCACGAACCTTTACGCTATCAAGTAGTGCAAGAACGGGTTTAACATAAATTTTTGTAGGAGTTAAAAGGGTTTCGCCAATTGTTTTACCACCAAGCTCGTCATATGTTTGGTTAAGGTCACAGTTTTCAACATCAAAAACCTTGCGAACAAGAGAGAAACCGTTTGAATGTATACCTGAAGAGGGAAGTGCAATAACAACATCGCCCTCTTGCATAGTTTTGTTATCAAGAATTTTCTTTTTATCAACAATACCTACTGCAAAACCGGCAAGGTCATAATCGTCTATAGGCATCATACCTGGATGTTCAGCAGTTTCGCCGCCGATGAGTGCCGCGCCTGACTGCACACAGCCCTCAGCTACACCGCTTACAATTTCTGCAATTTTTTCAGGAATATTTTTTCCACAAGCAATGTAATCAAGAAAGAAAAGCGGCTTTGCGCCAACGCAAATAATATCGTTAACACACATAGCAACAGCATCAATACCTATTGTATCGTGCTTGTCCATTAAAATTGCAAGCTTTACCTTAGTTCCGCAACCGTCAGTACCGCTTACAAGTACGGGTTCTTCCATTCCCGTAACAGGAAGACCAAAGCAACCACCGAATCCGCCAACATCGTCAAGACAACCCTCGTTACGAGTTCTTCCGATATGTTGTTTCATAAGTTCTACCGCTTTATATCCTGCTGTAATATCAACGCCGGCATCGGCATATGATTTAGATTGTGAATTTTTCATATTTATAATCCTTTTCTAAGTTATTCTTTACCATTCCAACAATATGTACATAAATTTTCCTTTGGTAAACCAATTGCTTCTATTATACCTTCAATGGTTTGGAATTCGAGCGAGGCAAACTTAAATTTATCACATATTACTTTTCTAAGATTCTTACCGCGTTCAGTATTACAGTCACAATATTCATCAATATACTTGAAACCATCTTCTCCCTCAAGTTCCACAATAACACGGCGGGCAATTAGTTCCATATCATCAGTTGCTCTCGAAAAGTTTAGATATTTACATCCATACATAATTGGTGGACAGGCTGAACGCATATGTACTTCTTTTGCACCATTATTATAAAGGAAATCAACTGTTTCTTTAAGTTGTGTTCCTCGAACAATTGAATCATCAACAAACAGTAAATTTTTATCAACAATCAAATCGTGAACAGGGATTTGTTTCATTTTTGCGATTTTACTACGCTCATTTTGTTTTGATGGTGTAAAGCTTCTTGCCCAGGTTGGAGTATACTTTATAAAAGCGCGGGCAAAATGCTTACCGCTTTCATTTGCGTATCCAATTGCGTGAGGTGTACCCGAATCAGGCACTCCACCAACATAATCAATATCCTGAGCCGAACCAAGCTCTTTGTCATGGCGTGCCATTATTTGTCCATTTCTGTAACGCATAATTTCAACATTAATGCCTTCATAGCAAGAGGTTGGATAACCGTAATAGCTCCAAAGGAATGAGCATATTTTTAACTTTTCACCCGGAGGTGAAAGCTGGGTCATTTTATCTGCTGTAAGCTCAACGATTTCACCCGGACCTAATTCCTTTTCATCATCATACCCAAGTTTTAAATTGGCAAAAGATTCAAAAGAAACACAGTATCCGTCTTCGTTTTTTCCAATAAGAATAGGAATTCTTCCTACCTTATCACGGGCTGCTATAAGAGAGCCGTCGCTCTTAAGAATTAATATTGATGCTGTACCAACAATCGATTTTTGCGCAAATTTTATACCCTCAACAAAGCTTGACTTTTGGTTGATTAGCGCGGCGACAAGCTCGGTTGAATTAACCTTGCCGCCTGTCATAGCGCCAAAATGACCGCCGGTATATGAAAGATAGTTTTTAATAAGCTCATCGGCATTATTGATGAGTCCGACAACGCATATCGCATAAGTTCCGATGTCAGAACGAATCAGTAAGGGCTGAGGGTCATAGTCACTTATACAACCAATAGCAGAATTACCCTTCATTTCATCAAATACATCCTCAAACTTTGTTCTGAAAGGAGAGTTCTGAATGTTATGTATTTCACGCTGCAAACCCAATTCA
Source organism: Acutalibacteraceae bacterium (assembly GCA_045658105.1). Taxonomy (GTDB): domain Bacteria; phylum Bacillota; class Clostridia; order Oscillospirales; family Acutalibacteraceae; genus UBA737. The sequence continues at coordinate 58,697 of JAZOUK010000017.1, read as the reverse complement.
CTATCATATGAAGCAATTCCGGCACGGCGTGTACCTAAATGAGAATGGTAGTCAGTTCCGAAAAAAACATCCGAAATAGCGTCATGCTTACTAACTACACCAAAAAATCCGCCCATAGTATACTCCTTTAGTAAATATTATAGTGAAAAAACTTTATGCAAAGAAAAGCTTAGAAAGTGTCATCGGATCAATATATTCGCCGTTCTTATAAACGCGCATATTACCTGAAGCAATTTCATCTATAAGCATAACATCACCGTTTGCATCATAGCCAAACTCAAATTTAATATCATACATATCAAGACCTTTTTCCTTAAGGTCATCAGCTACAATCTTGGTAATATCCTGAGTCATCTTCTTCATATCATCATACTGTTTCTCGGTCATAACGCCTAAATCAATAAGACCATCCTTAGTAACGAGCGGGTCGCCCTTCTCGTCATTCTTAAAGGTCATCTCAACATATGCGGGAAGATCAGCGCCCTCCTCAATGTAATCGCTGTAACGACGGAAGAAGCTGCCAACAGCCTTATAACGGCAGATAACCTCAAGGCCCTTGCCAAAAACCTTACCTGGGAGAACCTCCATTGTTGTATCATCAAGGTTAGCATTTACATAGTGAGTTTTAATGCCTGCTGCATTGATTTTTTCAAAGAAATAGATTGACATACGAAGATTAACATCACCAACACCGTCAATTGTAAGACCAACAGAATTTTCACCCGGATCAAAAACACCGTCTTTACCGGTGCAATCGTCCTTAAACTTGAGAAGATAGTTTCCGTTATCGAGTGCAAAAACATCCTTAGTTTTTCCTGTGTAAACAAGCTTCTTTTCCATAAAATTATATCTCCTTTAAAATAAATTATTAAATTAAATTTAGATTTTATCCATTATATCAGCATTCTTTGCGAGTACAGCCTCAGCATCCTTGCGACGCTTTTCATCGAGCTTTTCTGCAAGAGCACTATCTTCAAGAGAGAGAATCTGTAAACATAACAAAGCGGCATTAACTGCACCGTCAATTGCAACTGTAGCTACAGGAATACCGGAAGGCATTTGTACAGTAGAAAGAAGTGCGTCAATACCGTTTAGATGACCGCTCTTAATGGGTATACCTATGACAGGTATAGTTGTGTTGGCTGCAATAGCACCTGCAAGATGTGCGGCCATACCTGCGGCTGCAATAATTGCGCCGAAGCCGTTTTTGCGGGCGTTTACGCTAAATTCTTTTGCTTCAACCGGAGTACGGTGTGCCGAAAAGATGTGAACTTCATAGGATACACCAAAATCTTTAAGTGTATTAACTGCTTTAGAAACTATAGGAAGGTCACTGTCGCTTCCCATAATAATTCCTACCTTTTTCATAATGAACCTCCTTAAATTTCTATATGAAATAAAATAAAACAAAAAAGGCGCACTTATTCCTCATTTAGGAATAAAGCGTGCCCAGACGGTCGGCATTAGTGCAATTTTAATATTACACTCAGGCTCTTCGCTCCACGCGGTAATCCGCTCATCCGTCAGTCACAAAGAACCATATATATTGTATGCATATATATTACCACATACCCGATATTTTGTCAATCACGCAATTAATATTTTAAGTAAGAAACATATTTATATATTATTTATAAGAAAATTTGTTAATTTTGTTAAGCGATAAATTTGTTTTAAAAAAATATTTACAGATTTGTTTAAAAAATGTATAATAAAATTGATGTTATAAATAGGGAAAAGAGGAATTTTTGTGAGCATTAATAATTTTTTTGATTTTGCGGTTAAGGCTTTGCCTGACTTTTGCGAGTATATTGCGCCATATGCTAAGAAAAGTGGAATCAGTCCTATGTCGTCCTTTGCAATAATTGTGTTAAAGGAGTATTGTAATTTGTTTGATTTTTATTTTGAGGGTAAAGTTGATGTTATAAATGAGCTTTTAAATAAATTATGTATTAGGTTAGAAAAAGATAAGATTATTCTTACTGCAAAGGGTGAGATTATAGCAAAATCTCTTATAATGGCAAAACAAGGGTTTAAGGCTTTTTAGAATAAAAGGAAAAGAATAATTTCTCAATTTTTATTTCCCTTTGCATAAAATAATTAAAGGTAATTCACCCAAATATTAACAAAAAATTAATTTAAAAATATGCTATTGACTTTTCCTGACTTTTGGATTAATATATTGTTACACTTAATGACCGATTATTCGGATTAAATATTTTTATGGAGGAATTTATAATGAAAATTAGACCTTTGGTTGGCAGGGTTGTTATTAAAGCAACCGAAGCCGAGGAAACAACAAAAAGCGGCATTGTTCTTACTTCCGCTGCAAAAGAAAAGCCTCAAATTTCTGAGGTTGTTGCAGTAGGCCCTGCAGGTGTCCTTAACGGTAATGAAATTAATCCTGATGTAAAAGTTGGAGATAAGGTTGTAGTGGCAAAATATTCAGGCACCGAAATAAAACTTGAAGGTGAGGAATATACAATTATTAGCGCAGAAGATATTCTTGCAGTTATTGAATAAGGAGATGTATTATAATGGCTAAAAATATTATTTTCGGCGAGGAAGCACGTAAGTCCTTGCAGACAGGTGTTGACAAACTCGCAAATGCAGTAAAGGTAACACTTGGACCTAAGGGAAGAAATGTAGTACTTGATAAGAAGTATGGCTCACCACTCATCACAAACGACGGTGTAACAATTGCTAAGGAAATCGAACTTGATGACCCATTTGAGAATATGGGTGCTCAGCTTGTAAAAGAGGTTTCTGTTAAGACAAATGATGCAGCAGGTGACGGTACTACTACTGCAACCGTTTTAGCTCAGGCTCTTATAAACGAGGGTATGAAGAACGTTGCAGCAGGCGCTAATCCTATGGTTGTTAAAAAGGGTATCAAGCTTGCAGTTGACACCGCTATTGAAACTGTAGTTAATAATTCCAAAAAGGTAAGCGGTACTGAGGACATTGCCCGTGTTGCTACTGTTTCATCGGGTGATGAGCATATTGGTAATCTTATTGCAGAGGCAATGGGCAAGGTTACGGCTGACGGTGTTATTACTGTTGAAGAATCTAAAACTGCGGAGACATATTCTGAGGTTGTAGAGGGTATGCAGTTTGACCGTGGATATATCACACCTTATATGGTTACCGATTCAGATAAGATGGAAGCAGTTCTTGATGATGCTTTAATTCTTATAACTGATAAAAAGATTGCGAATATCCAAGAAATTCTTCCTTTACTTGAGCAGATTGTTCAGGCAGGTAAAAAGCTTCTTATTGTTGCTGAGGATATTGAGGGTGAGGCACTCTCAACCCTTATCGTTAATAAGCTTCGCGGAACATTCACCTGTGTAGCTGTAAAGGCCCCCGGTTTTGGTGACAGACGCAAGGAAATGCTTCGTGACATTGCTATCCTTACAGGCGGTGAGGTTATTTCTGAAGAGCTCGGTCTCGACCTTAAGGATACCACAATTGAACAGCTTGGTATGGCTCGTCAGGTAAAGGTTACAAAGGAAAATACCATTATTGTTGATGGTGCAGGCAATTCAGATGATATTAAGGACAGAATCAATCAGATTAGAAATGAGCTTGCTGTTACAACCTCTGATTTTGACCGCGAAAAGCTTCAGGAGCGACTTGCTAAGCTTGCAGGCGGTGTGGCTGTAATTAAGGTTGGTGCTGCAACTGAAATCGAAATGAAGGAAAAGAAGCTCCGTATGGAGGACGCTCTCTCTGCAACAAAAGCAGCAGTTGAAGAGGGTATAGTTGCAGGCGGTGGTGTAGCGCTTATTAACGCAATTCCTGCAGTTAAAGAATTGCTTGAAAAATCTGAGGGCGACGAAAAGACAGGTGTTAGCATTGTTCTTAAGTCCTTAGAGGCACCTATCAGACAGATTGCATTGAACTCAGGTCTTGAGGGTTCTGTAATTATTGATAAGATTATTTCAAGCGGTAAGGTTAATTATGGCTTTGATGCTTATAATGAGATTTATACAGATATGCTTGAGGCAGGTATTGTAGACCCAACAAAGGTTACACGCTCAGCCCTTGAGAATGCTGCTTCTGTAGCTGCAATGGTTCTCACAACCGAGAGTCTTATTGCTGACAAAAAAGAGGATGCCGCAGCTGCAAATGCAGCAGCCGCTGCAGCCGCTGCCGCTCAAGGCGGAATGTACTAATTTTAACTGATTATAAAAAGCTGTCAGGCGATTTGCCTGACAGCTTTTTGTATATTAAGTATGTTTTATAATAATATGCATACAAGTCCGTTGCAACCTTCGTTTATAACCCTTTCTACCGTTTCTTGTACCCTCATTCTGGCATCGGTAGGCATTCGTGAAAGCTTAGCATGTAGGCCCTCGTTTACAAGGTCGTGAAGCGATTTTCCAAATATATTTGAATCCCATATTTTTACAGGGTCTTCTTCAAAACCGCTTAGTAGATACATTATTAAATCCTCAGATTGCTTTTCACTTCCAACAATAGGACTAACCTCTGTTGTTATGTTTGCTTTCATTAAATGTATTGACGGTGCAGATGCTCTTAGTCTTACTCCATATCTACCGCCTTGTTTAACAATTTCAGGCTCCTCAAGCTTTAATTCTTCAATTTCAGGCATTATAATTCCGTAGCCGGTTGCTTCAACCTCTTCAAGTGCACCCTTTATTCTTGAGTATTCTTTTTTAATTTCAGCCATTTCAGATATACTTTCCATTAATTCCTGCTCATCATTTATTTTGAGTCCTGTTGTTTCTGCAAGAATACTGTAAAACAGCGATTGATTAATTCCAAGCTTAACCTCTGCCGAGCCTTGACCTAAGTCGATTTTTTCTATTAAAGCACTATCAATGTTTCCGTTACTGCAAAAACCGTTTTCGAAGCACTCAATATCACGAATACATCTTATATCAGCGGCTGTTGTTTTTATAGCCTCGGTAAGCTCTGAACGCAACCAATGCTCAATAGGTAAGCAGTTTATCCATTTTGGGAAGCAAATACCAATTTCTTTTACAGGAAATTCAAACAATATTTGCGCTAAAATTTCTTTAATGTCGGTATCGTTTAATTCAAGACAGTTTACTGCCATTACAGGAACACCATATTTTTGACTTAACATATTCGCGTTTTCTTTTGCTTGAGGCGTGTCGGGATACATACAGTTAAGCAGAATAATAAAGGGTTTATTAATTTCTTTTAGCTCGTTTATTACTCTTTCTTCGGCTTCTTCGTACTCTTCACGCGGAATATCGCTTATGCTTCCGTCGGTTGTAATAACAAGTCCGATTGTTGAGTGCTCGGTTATTACCTTTCGTGTTCCTATTTCTGCTGCCATATTAAAGGGAATAGGCTCTTCATACCAAGGTGTCATTACCATTCGCGGCTGGTCACCCTCTATGTATCCTAAAGCGCTTGGAACTATGTATCCGACACAGTCTATCAATCGGACATTCATTTCAGCGTTTCCGTCTATACTGATTTTGGCACCTTTTTCAGGTATGAATTTAGGCTCGGTAGTCATTATTGTTCTGCCTGACGAAGATTGTGGCAGTTCGTCGTTTGTTCGTTCCTTGCTATATTCTTCAGTTATGTTTGGTAAAACGAGCTTATCCATAAATTGTTTTATAAAGGTCGATTTTCCTGTTCTGACCGGACCCACAATTCCGATATAGATATCGCCTCCTGTTCGTTTGGCGATATCATTGTAAATGCTTGAATTTGTCATATTATTTCCTCCCACATTCCAGTCCTTTAAACCGAACATTCTTTTGTAAAATAATATGTTTTTTAATAATTTTATATTACAAAAAATCTTAAATATATAATTTTACCGATTTTAATGAATAAAAAAGTTGAAATTAATAGTAAAAAGTGTTAAAATTAATTAAATATATCTTGATTATATATTGTATTCGGGCGGTAATAAAATGGGAATGAAAAAATGGTGCATAGCTGAATATGATAAAGAACTTGCTAAAGAGCTTGCATTTGAGTGTGAGGTTGAGCCGATTGTTGCGCTTATTGCATCTGCAAGGGGATATTGCGACCCAATGGAGCTTGAACAGTTTTTATCTGATGAGCTTGTTTTTAGCTCTCCATTTGAATGTGCCGATATTTTAGTTGCCGCTGAAATAGTAAATGAAGCGATTAAAAACGGTCAAAAAATTGCTGTTTACGGTGACTATGATTGTGACGGCGTTACCGCTACGGCATTGCTATATAAATATCTTTTAAACCGTGGCGCTGATTGTATGTATTATATTCCTGACCGCTTTGACGAAGGCTACGGAATGAATAAGGATGCTGTGTTAAAACTTCACGAAAAAGGTGTTCAACTAATTATTACGGTAGATAATGGCATATCAGGTTTTGACGAAATTTTGCTTGCAAATAGCTTAGGTATTACAGTTGTTGTAACCGACCATCATTTGCCTTCTGATAAGCTTCCCGAGGCAGCGGCTGTTGTAGACCCTCATAGAAAAGATTGTCCATCTGAATTTAAAACTGTATGCGGCGCGCAAATGGCTTTTAGACTTATTTGTGTTATTGAAAACAAGGAACCCGAAGAACTTTTACCATATTATGCTGATATACTAACAGTTGCAATTATTGCTGATATTATGCCGTTGACTCTTGAAAACAGATGCATTGTTAAATACGGTATTAATAAACTAATGAACGAGCCTATTACGGGACTTTCTGCGCTTATGAGTGTTGCGGGAATTGAAAAGGGAAATCTTGATGCAACAAAGGTTGCGTTTGGGATATGTCCACGAATTAATGCTGCGGGTAGAATGGGTAAAAGTGAGCGAGCAGTTGAGCTTTTACTGTCTGATAATATGATGACGGCACTTGCTATTGCTAATGAAATTGATTCAGAAAATTCATCGCGTCAGCAAATAGAAAAGCAAATATTTTCAGAAGCTGTAAGTATAATAGAAAAGAACGGTTATCAGCATCACCGTATTATTGTTGTGTGTGGCAATGGTTGGCATCATGGTGTTGTTGGCATTGTGGCATCAAGAATAAGCGAGCGATACGGAGCGCCTGCTATTTTGCTGTCAACAGACGGCGATATTGCCTGTGGTTCAGGCAGAAGTATCGAAGGATTTTCGCTTTTTGATGCTATTTCCAACTCATCTGATTTACTGATAAAATTTGGTGGACACGAGCAAGCGGCAGGCATCACCTTAAGGGAGTGCAATGTTGATATATTCAGAGACCGCATAAATGAATATGCAAGAAATAGAGAATATATTCCGCCTGTATTATGGCTTGATTGCAAGCTAAATCCGTCGGCACTTTCCTTAGACCTTGCTTTTGCGCTTGAACAGTTAGAGCCGTTTGGTAATGGCAATAAAACGCCAATATTTGGTATTTTTGGTGTTAAACTCGAACGAATTACAGCTATTGGCAATGGCAAACATTTAAGATTACTTTTTTCAAAAGGTAGTAATTCGTTTCAGGCGTTGCTTTTCGGTGTTGGACCTGATAACTTTTGTTTTGAAATAGGTGATTTGCTTGATTTAGCAGTAAGTGTTGAAACTAATTGCTACAAAGGCGAATATTCTGTTTCGGTTCAAATTAAAGCAATTAGAATTACAGATACAGACGATAATATGCTTTTTGAAGCCATGTCAGCATATAATGATTTTTGCTCAGGAATTGAAACTGATTATGATGTTATTTGTCCTACAAGACAGCAAGTTGGGGAAGTGTATAAGTATATTTCTGAACGAGATAGACTTACCGATAATGTAAAATATAGATTTTTGAATACAATAGGCTATGGTAAAACAAGTATTTCAATAAAAACATTATTGGAATTAGGTCTTATAAGTCAAAATGAAAAGGGTTGGCTACAGGCTGTAAAGGGCGCTGAAAAAACAAACCTCTTAAATTCAACTACATATAAATTCTTAGCAGAAAGGAGCGGTAATATATGACAGAACAGCAACAAAAGCATTTTGATGAGCTAATGGAATGTATGAAAAGCTTTGGCGGTAGCTACGATTGCAGAATGGTAGAAAAAGCTTTTATAAGATGCGTTACCGCTCACGAGGGTCAAAAAAGAAAGTCAAACGAGGATTATTATATACATCCCTTTAATGTTGCTAAAATAATTATATCCTTGGGGATGGATACGCAGTCTATTTGCGCGGCATTGCTTCACGATGTTGTTGAGGATACTGATGCTACCCTTGCAGATATTAAAAACGAGTTTGACAGTGAGGTTGCACTTATAGTTGATGGTGTTACTAAGATTGGTCGACTAAATTTTTCAACCAAGGAACAGCAACAGGCTGAAAGCTTAAGAAAAATGCTTATTGCAATGGGTAAGGATATCCGAGTTATAATTATTAAGCTTGCTGATAGACTACATAATATGCGCACGCTTGACGCAATGCCCGACCAAAAACAGAGAGATGTTTCGGTTGAAACTCTTGAAATATATGCTCCAATTGCCCATCGTCTCGGTATCAGACCGGTAAAGGAAGAACTTGAAGATTTAGCTATAAAGCATCTTGATTCGGTTGCGTATAAGGAAATTGAGGATTCGCTTTCTTTAAGACGCCAGCACAGAGAACAGATTCTTGAAGAAATTAAGCAAAGAATTGCCGAAAGATTAAGTGTAGATATGCCTGATATAAGAATGACATTTCAGGGCAGAATTAAGTCTATTCACGGAATATACCGTAAAATGTATGTTCAGGGTAAGGATTTTGACGAAATATATGATATTTATGCTATAAGAATAATAACAGATACGGTAGCGGATTGTTACAATATTCTTGGTATTATGCACGATATGTTTCGTCCTATTCCAAACAGATTTAAAGACTATATTTCTACTCCAAAGCCTAATATGTATCAGTCGCTCCATACTACGGTTATAAGTCGAGCAGGGATTCCTTTTGAAATACAAATAAGAACATTTGAAATGCATCATACTGCTGAATTCGGTATTGCGGCGCATTGGAAATATAAAGAGGGAATTACCGATAATGATGCTAAGCTTGAAGACCGTCTTGCTTGGATTAGGCAGATACTTGATAATCAGGAAACCGCTGCGGACGCTACGGATATTGTACGTAGTATAAAGGTTGATCTTTCACAAGAGGATGTTTTTGCAGTTACTCCAAGAGGAGATGTTATTAACCTTCCCGTTGGTTCAACTGTTGTTGACTTTGCTTTTGCAATACACTCAGCGGTTGGAACAAGAATGGTGGGCGCTAAGGTTGACGGTAAAATCGTTCCTATTAATCACGAAATTAAAACGGGAGAGGTTATTGAAATACTTACTACCAATCAAGAGGGGCACGGTCCGAGCAGAGATTGGCTTAATATTGCCGTAACCTCAGGAGCTAAAGCAAAAATCCGTTCATGGTTTAAAAAGGAAAGAAGAACAGAAAACATTGCCGCTGGTAAGGCTGATTTTGAGAGAGAACTTCGTAGAAGCGGTATTGAAATTCCTGACGAAGAATATTGTGAATTTATAGAGGAGCTTGCTCGTAAAACCCGTTTTGCTAATGGTGAGGAGTTTTTTGCGGCAATTGGATATGGCGGCATACTTTTATCTAAAATTATTCCGCGTATTAAGGATGATATAACACGCAAAAATGCTTCTGCAAAACCACCTGAAATTGTGCCAATTGAAAAGAGTAAGCGTGCTAAATCGAGTGACGGTGTTATTGTTGAGGGGATAGATAACTGTCTCATTAAGCTTTCTAAGTGTTGCGCACCTCTTCCGGGTGATGATATTATTGGTTTTATAACGAGGGGACATGGCGTCTCTATTCATAAGCGTGACTGTAACAATGTTCCACGAGTTATTGCAGATTCTCAAGAGCCTGACCGTTGGATTTCTGCTTATTGGGACGGTACAAAATCTGAGTCGTTTACATCATCAATTCAGGCTATGTTTATTAACCGTGACGGTATTGTTATTGATGTAATGAATGCAGTTAATAATATGCGTGTACCTGTTCATAGCATAAACGCAAGAGAAACTAAAGAGGGTAATTGCGTTGTAGTTGTGACTATAAGTACAGAGAGCGTTGAACATTTAAGAAGTATTATAACAAGAATTGAGAAAATTCAAGGCGCGTACAGTGTGGAAAGGATTAATCAGTGAAATGAAGGCTGTAATTCAAAGGGTAAGTGAGGCTTCGGTTTCGGTTGACGGAGAAATTGTCGGAAGCTGTGGAAAAGGTTATATGATTTTATTTGGCGCTAAGGAAGGGGATACCCCAGCCGACGCAGAGCTTCTTGCAAGAAAAACCGCAAATTTGCGTATTTTTTGCGATGGGAACGATAAAATGAATCTTTCTATTCTTGATATAGAGGGCGAGATTCTTGCTATTTCTCAATTCACATTGCTTGCTGATGTAAAGAAAGGTAATCGTCCATCCTTTATAGAGGCTATGGATCCGCAGAAAGCCAACGAACTTTATGAATATTTTTGCGATAAGCTTATAGAATTAGGTGTTAAAAAGTTAAATAAAGGTGTTTTTGGCGCTGATATGAAGGTAAGCCTTGTAAATGACGGACCGGTTACAATAATTTACGATACAGAAATATGGAGAAAAAATGGAAATTAAAGTATTGCCGTTAGGTCATATTATGACCAATTGTTATATGGTCTCTACAGAAAAAACGGCATTGGTTATTGACCCCGGTTTTTCTTGTGCTATTGTTGAGGATTTTTTAATTAATAATAGCGATAAAGAACGACTTATTTTATTAACACACTGCCATTTTGACCATATCGGCGGAGCTATAGAATTAAGTAATAATACAGGTGTTAAGATTGCTATAGGAAAAAATGAAAATGAGTTTTTATCAGATACATTTGTAAATATGTCTGACCGTTTTCACGCTCATATAGAGCCTTTTTCTGCTGATATATTGTTAAATGACGAAGAAATACTATCTGTTGGTGACATAAATATTAAAACAATTTTCACTTCTGGTCATACAAAAGGCAGTGTTTGCTATTTGATAAATGAGCTTCTTTTTTCGGGAGATACATTATTTTTTGAATCTATCGGTAGGACAGATTTCCCAGGGGGTAGCTTTAATGAAATTTCTAATTCTATTAAGAAACTATATAATACATTGCCTGATTCAACCCCTGTTTACCCCGGTCACGGCGAAGCAACAACAATTGGACACGAAAAGGAATTCAATTCCTTTGTTAGGATAGGAAAATAAAATGAAATTATGTCTAATTAACCACACTTTTCAGTATGAACTTGAAAAGTTGATAAGAATTTTTTTCCCTTTTGAGAAAATTGAATTTTGTAATGAAGCTTCAATTACAGATAATTCTGCTATTACAACCATTGAAAACGGAACTGCTAAAGCTGAGCTTTATATTAATGGCAATCATTATTCTCATTTTTATGATATAAATGAAAAAACCGATAATCTCGAAAAAGAGTGTGAACTAAAGTTAGCTCTTTCACTTTACGATTGCTTTATTGAAGCCACAGATTATGTACCCGGTTGGGGAATTTTAACAGGCGTCCGTCCGGCAAAGCTTTATTCACGAATGAAGAAAAGCATAGGCGAGGAAGAAACAGTAAAATATTTTAAGGAGTCGCTCAGAGTATCTGATAAAAAAATCTCTCTTTGTAAAGAAACTGTTCTCGGAGAGGATAAAATTACATCTTTGTCTAAGCCAAATTCTTATAGTCTTTATATTTCTATTCCGTTTTGTCCAACAAGATGCTCTTATTGCTCGTTTGTTTCACATTCGGTCGATAAAGCCAAAAAGCTTATTCCTGAGTATGTAGGACTTCTTTGTAAAGAGCTTACAGAAACCGCAAAAATTGCAAAATTTAAGAATTTAAAGCTTGAAACAGTGTATATTGGAGGAGGTACCCCTACTGCAATTTCGGCTTCAGAGCTTGAGCGTATAATGGAGACGGTCAATGAAAATTTTGATTTGTCTGATTTACGCGAATATACTGTTGAGGCAGGAAGACCTGATACTGTTACAAAAGAAAAACTTGAGGTTATAAAAAAATGGGGGGCTACAAGAATAAGTATCAACCCTCAAACAATGAAAAACAGTGTGCTAAATGCAATAGGAAGAAAGCACACCGCCGAGGAAACGGTTAATGCCTTTAATTTAGCAAGAGAAATCGGTTTTGACAATATTAATATGGATTTAATTGCAGGTTTGCCTACAGATACATATGATAGCTTTAAAAATACGGTTGAACAGATTGTGGATTTATGTCCTGAAAGTGTAACTGTTCATTCACTTTCAATGAAACGTTCATCTAATCTGAATATATCTAAAAATTTACCCGAAACAGAGATGGGCAAAGAGGCTTCTTTGATGGTGGATTATGCAAGAGACAGACTGTCACAAAACGGTATAGTTCCATATTATATGTATAGACAAAGCAAAACTGTTGGTAACCTTGAAAATGTAGGTTATGCAAAGAAAGGATATGAGTGTCTTTATAATGTTTATATTATGGATGAGACCCATACTATTCTTGCAAACGGTGCCTCTGCTGTAACAAAACTTAGAGAACCATATGGTGATTATATTGAAAGAATTTTTAATTATAAATATCCTTATGAATATATAGACCGCTTTAACGAGCTTATTTCCCGAAAGAAAGGAATTGTGAGCTTTTATGATAAATACAGTAGGATTAATTAATGAGCAATCAAAAAATCCTGAAGCATTAATTTTAAATGCCGAAAAGGAATACTACGCTGAGATTTTATCAGTTGCCAAAAGAATAGCTGACGATGACCGTATTAAAATTGTTTCACTTGCTGGTCCCTCAGGCTCTGGCAAAACAACAACCGCCCATATTTTATGTAATATGCTTGAAAAATTGGGCGAAAAAACAGCAGTAGTTTCTCTTGACAATTTCTTTTTGTCATATGAAGACCTGCCGATTTTAGAAAATGGGAATCGAGATACTGAATCGGTGGCGTCGTTAGATATTGAAATACTTAAAAAATGCTTTAATGAGATAATTCTATCGGGTAAAACCGTTTTGCCTGTGTATGATTTTCCAAACAAAAAAAGCATACCAAATTCAAAGCCAATCGATATTTCAAGCAAAGGAATAGTTATTGCTGAGGGTTTGCACGCTCTTAATCCTGTAATTACTGATTTAGTTCCGCGAGAGAATGTTTTTAAAATTTATATAAGCGTAAATTGTTCTATCGAGGATAATTTTGGTGAGCAATTGCTTTCTAGTCGTCAAATCAGACTTGTTAGACGCTCTTTGAGGGACAGGGTTTTCCGCGGAACGGACATTCTTACAACACTTTCTATGTGGAACGGTGTTGTTGAGGGTGAAAGAAAGTATTTATATTGTTTTAAAAACACGGCTGATGTAAAAATTAAAACCTTGCATATTTATGAACCTTGTGTTTACAGGGATGATTTTCTTGAGTTGAAAAATAATATAGTTAGAGACTGTGTTTGTTATGATTATTTTATGAGAACTGCAGCCGCTATCGAAAAATTTTCTTGTATTGATAAAGGCTTGGTCCCAAAAAGTTCACTCATTAGGGAGTTTATAGGTTAGCTTAAAATTTAATTTATTATATGGAGGAATAAACAATGGATTTTTTTGAGAATGCAGTAAGCAAAGCAAAGGATGCTTTTGATGTGGCTTACAAAAAAACAAACGAGGTTGTATATGTTCAAAAGCAGAAATTTGATATTGCATCAATCGAAGGTAAAAGAGAAAAAGAATATGCTACACTTGGTAAGCTTTATTTCGAACAGATTAAAGATACTGAGATAGAAAATCCCGAAATTAAACAACTTGTTGATGAAATTAAAAATAAAAATGAAAAAATTAAAGTGATTAAGGATGAAATTAATTCTGCAAAAAATAAAAGAATATGTCCGCAATGTTCGGCTGCTATTGATAATGATGCGGCATTTTGCAGTGTTTGCGGTGCGAAGGTAATTATAGATGGCTAAAATTAAGATTGGTATAATTGTAGCGGATGTTGATGAATATGCTCCATTCATGAAGTCTATTGAAAAGGGATGCTTTGAAAAATATTCTTTTTTAGGTAGAGTAGGGCATATCTTTACTGTTGATACAGAAAATGGTAAGGCAGATGTTGTTTCCGTTTTGTGCGGAATTGGCAAGGTTAATGCTACAGCCGCTGCAATGCATCTTGTTGACAATGGTTGTAATGTTATTTTGAATTATGGTCTTTCAGGCGGTATAAGTGGTGTTTCAAGGGGGGATTTGTGCCTTTGTACAAGCTTTTTGGAACACGATTTTGACCTTACAGGAATAGGGTACAAGCCTTGTGAAAAGCCATCACAAGAATATATTTATAACTCTGATGAAAAGCTTAATGCAATTTGTGAGGCGGTAATTCCTTTTGTTAAAAAAGGTATGGCGGTTACGGGTGACCGTTTTATATGTGATGAAGAACAGCGTCTTTTCTTTAAAAATGAGTTTTTAGCTATGTCTTGTGATATGGAAACTGCCGCAATTGCTTATGTTTGTAGCTTTTCCGGAACTCCATTTGCATCACTTCGTCGCATTTCAGATGATGCGGGTTCTGATGCGGTTGATAGCTACAGAGAGATGAATACATCAAATGAAACACTCCTATCGGATTATATATTTGATATTATTAAGGTCATAATTAATAAAGCTTATGAAAAGTAAAATAATTAAACACGGTGTTGCAAACGGCGCATTAATACTAATTTTAGGTACGGCAATTTCTAAAATTATAGGAGCACTATTTAAAATTCCAATTTCCTCTAACGCAGTATTGAGTGACTTAGGATTCGGGTACTTTTCAGCTGTTTACGATGTTTTTACCCCTGTATATTTGCTTGCATTAAACGGATTTCCAATCGCAATTTCAAAGCTTGTTGCTGAATATATTGCCACTAACAGGTACTCGGATGCAAAATCTGTTTTTAGAATTTCTAAAAGAACCTTTTTAACATTTTCTGTTATTTGCTTTTTTGTTATTGTTTTGTTGTCCTTTCCAATATCAATCTTTACAGATAAAACGGGTAAGCTTATTTATGGCTTGCTTGTTGCAGCGCCGTCAGTTATCATTTGTATGGTTTCAGCTGTTTACAGAGGATATTTTGAGGGTCTTCATTATATGACTCCAACTGCAGTTTCAACAATAATAGAGGCTCTTGGAAAACTGTGTATGGGTTTAGGTTTTGCGTATATTACAGTTAGACTCTCAAAAGATTATGCATTATCAGCAGCTATGGCTATGTTTGGCATTACGGTTGGCAATCTTATTGCGGCTATATATCTCCATATTACTGCAAAAATCAATAAGCATTTAATTTCTGATGATGAAATCAGTATGAGTCCTAAATCTTTTTCTGATAAAGAAATTAAAAGGGTATTAATTTCTATTACAATTCCAATTGTTTTAGCCGCTTTATCGGGAAGTGTAATGGGTTTAATTGATTCATTGTTGGTTAGATTTCAGCTTTCATCATATTCAGGAAAAGATTTTGCTTTTATGGAGCAAATGTACGCTTCTGTTATGAATGAACAAGCTTTACTTATTGGCAAAAAAATTAATGCTAATTCTTTACCAACAGTTCTGTACGGCGTAAGAAGTAAAGCTTATACAGTTTTTAATCTTGTTCCAACCATTACGGCTGCAATAGGTGTCAGCGCCATTCCTGTATTAACCGAAGCTTTTTCAAAAAAAGACTACACTTCATTAAAAAAAGCATTAAATCTGACATTTAAGCTTTCTTCTTTATTTGCATTCCCTGCAGGGTTTGGAATTGTTGCTTTGAGTGAAAGAATAATGGTGTTGCTTTACGGAAATAGTGCTTCTGCATATATTGGTGGAAAAATGCTTTTAATTTATGGGTTTGCAGCTGCTTTTGCAGGTGTTAGCATAACACTTGGATGCGTATTACAGTCTTTGGATTTACAAAAGAATGCTTTGGCAAATGTGACGGCTGCAATTGTTATTAAAATTGTTTTGAACATAATTTTATGCTCATTTGAACAGATAAATATTTTTGGTGCTGTTATATCTACGGTTATTTGTTACGCAATTATGACATTTTTACATATTTATTCAATTGTAAAGCATATAGGAAAACCTGATATTATTTCTGTAGCGTTAAAGCCGTTAATAGGTGCTGTTTGTTGCGGTGGGATAGCTTTTGCAATTTCAAAATTTAGTGAAAGCTCTGCCAGTACTGTTCTTGCAATATTTGCGGGCGGTGTAGTATATTTAATAATTCTTTCACTTTTTAACACATTTGATGATGAAGATATATTATCTTTTCCAATGGGAGATAAGCTTCTAAAATGGCTTATTAAGCTTAAAATTGTTCGAAATTCCTCATAAAATTAAATTTTTGCTATAATTTTCTATAAAAATCTAAAAAATTTTATAAAATCTATTGATTTTTTATTTAAAGTATGGTAAATTTATATAGTGCCAATGAGTACAAGTAAAAATACTAAGTATGTAAAAATTTGGAGGAATTATTTATGAACAAGACAGAATTAGTTGCTGCTATCGTTGATAAGGCAGGCATTTCTAAGAAGGATGCTGAAAAGGCTCTTACCGCTTTTGTTGACACTGTTGCAGCTGAGCTTAAGAAGGGCGAGAAGATTCAGCTCGTAGGCTTTGGTACATTCGAGGTTCGTGAGCGTGCAGCAAGAACAGGTATCAATCCTCAGACCGGAAAGAGCATTGAAATTGCTGCTTCCAAGAATCCTGTTTTCAAGGCTGGTAAGGCTTTGAAGGACGCTGTTAAGTAATTTTACTTGAAGGAAAGCCGCCTTAAGTCGAGGCGGCTTTAATTTTTTAGGAGAAATATATGAGATTAGATAAATATTTAAAAGTTTCGAGAATTATAAAGCGTAGAACTATTGCAAATGAAGCGTGTGATGCGGGGCGAGTTATTGTAAACGGTAAGCCTGCACGTGCTTCTTATGATATAAAAGTAGGAGATGTTATTGAAATCTCTTTTGGCACAAGGGGTTTCAAAGCTGAGGTTTTAACCGTTGCAGAAACAGTTAAAAAAGACGATGCAGCCGCAATGTATAAAATAATTGAGTGATTTTAAAACAAAAAACATACCCTTCCGTTTAATGTGAAAGGTATGTTTTAAATTTATAATCTTATGATTTTAGTACCTAAAAGCTCGGCTTCCTTAACAGAGTGACTCACTAATATAATAGGTCTATCCTGTGAAATGCTTAAAATGTGTTTAGTAGAATTTTCTATATTCTCATCATCAAGACCGTTAAAAGGTTCGTCCAAAATTAAAATATTAAAATCATTGGATAATGCCCTTGCTAAAGCTACTCTGCGTTGCATACCGCCTGATAATTCGTCAGGCATTTTATGTAATACATCTCGGAGTCCTAAAGCTTTAAGGTTTTGTATTGCATTTTCTTCTGAGGCTCCAAAAAGGGTAATATTATCAATAATATTTTTAAAGGGTAAAAGCAGATTTTCTTGAAACACAATAGAAAAATTATAGCATTCATTATAGATAATCGAGCCCTCTTGAGGTTTTTCAAGTCCGCTAATTAACCGTAACAGGGTGGTTTTTCCACAACCGCTCTCGCCAAAAAAGCAAATCTTATCGCCCTTATTTATATTAAGTGAAAAGTCGGTTATTATTTTTTTATCGTTGTATGAAAAGGAGATATTTTTAATACTTAACATTGGTATACCTCCTTACAACATATTTTATTATCTGTTCGAGTAAAACAGACAATAAAGCTACTACACCTGTTATTGCAAATACATCAGGCGTAGATATATATATCTTTGCTTCTTGCAGCATATTGCCTAAAGAATGGTCAGGCCTGCAAATAACCTCGGCTGCTATTCCCGACTTCCAAGCAAAGCCTAAAGCTGTGAGAGATGTGGAAATAAAAGATGGCATAATAAACGGAAGTCTTATGTGGAAAAATGTCTTAATGTTGCTTAATCGGTAAACTCGAGCCAATTCAATATATTTTTTGTCTACATTATATAGACCATCCTTAACACAGGATAAAATCATAGGGAGCACCATCATAAAAGAAATAAATATTGGAAGATTTGATGAATGAAACCAAACAAGAGCCAAAATTATAAATGATGCAACAGGAACTGCTCTGACTATGTTAAGAATAGGTGAGAAGAACGCATCAAAAAACTTAAATTTATAGCATAATAAAGCACCTAAAACACCAACAATTATTCCAAAAGTATAACCGATAATTATTCTTAAAAGTGATACAAATACAGCAATATAAAATTCTGGATTAACAGAAATTGTAAATAGCGCTTTAATGGTTGAAAGGGGAGTGGGAATTAAAATTTCCTGATTAACAACAGTTGCCGCTAACTGCCAGATAAATAACCATAGAAATAAGACGATAAATTTTTTTAAAAAATTATTTAGATGCTTCATAGTAGAAGTCGTCTTTCGGTAGCTCGCCGCCTACAGTTTTTGGAGCGTTTTTAAATAAGAAATCGAGGTATGCCGAAAGATTGGTTTTAAGCTCCTTGCCGTCTTGATATACAATATTGCAATAAGGTATAGCCTTTTTAGCAACAGCGGCAGGGGCTACAATTTTATACTCCTCACAAAGTGTAGCGGCACTATCAATATCATTATTTACAAAGTTTATTGAATCCTTATAGTCCTTTAAAAATGTGTCAACCGCATCAGGGTTTTTCTCGCAAAATTCTTTTCTTGCAATTACACATCCCATAACAAGGTCAGTGTCAGAATATTTTTCCCATTCGTTGTTAATATCAATTGCAATTTTTGCGTTAGCATCCTTAACAGTAATCTGTGTTGCAACGGGCTGAGGTGCAATTACAATTGCATTTTCGTTGCCTGTGATTTTAGCAACAAGCTCTGTGGGCTGCTCTAAGAACTCGACCTTTACATCTTCACCCATTTTGAGGTTGTTATTTTCAAGAACATATTTAATTATAAACTCAGGATTTGCACCTTGACCTATTGTATAAACAGTTTTACCCTTAAGGTCAGCGATTGTTGTGATTTCTTCACCTTTTGTAACAACAGCAAGAACACCAAGTGTATTTATGGCAAGCACCTTAACACCGCCGTTTGTTTTCTTGTAAAGGGTAGAGGCAAGGTTGGTTGCTACAGCCGCAATATCAGCCTCATTGTTTACAATTTTAGCAACTATTTCATCGTTTGAGCCTGCAAGACTAAACTTATAATTAAGATTTCCCTCGTTATTATCTGCCTTTTTCATAAGTGAAACCATACCTACACCTGTAGGGCCGTTAATTGCAAAAACATTGCAGTCTACATCAAGTTTTTTAACTTCTTCTTTACTTTCTGTTGTGCTTGCAACAGAGCTTTCGTTTACTGCCTTACCGCAAGAAGCAAAGCTTAAAACTAAAACAAGAACCAATACCAAACTAAGAAATTTTTTCATTTTTTATCACCTTTATTAAATTATTTTCCCTTAAAATAACATTATCCCTTTCAAGCGAATCGAAACTTCGGTAAAGGCTTGCCCTACTTAAACCAAGCGTTTTTGCTAATCGGGTCATATTATCGGGAATTTTTACATATCCGTCACTGTCAGCCACAGAAGAAAGATAGTAATAAACTGTATCCTCTGTAGTTGCACAGGAAAGAACATCCAACTTTTTGTTGAGAAACCGAATCTTTCGGGTTAGAAATCGTATATAATTTGTAGCAATGATTGGGTATTTGGAAAAGAGATTTTTAAGTTCATTCTCCGTAATAAAAAGTATTTTAATATCAGTTTTTGCCGAAACAGTACTTACATAGCGTTTATCATTTCCAAACAATGCAGCAGCACCAAAGCAATCACCAATTTCAAAATTATTCATACAAATGCGTTTTCCGCTGTTTGTAAAAGCAACCGCTTTTCCGCTTAACAGAACGCATAATGCATTAGAAAAGTGTTCAGCAGAATAAATTATTTCACCTTTTTTGAATTCTCTTGCATTTGTAAAATTATTTACTGCATTCTGGATTTGCTCGTCATTTAAGCCTTCAAATAAAAATAATTTCTTAATTTGATACATTTAATCCTCAACAAACTGTCTCAAATGAGACATTTTTGTTTAATTATAGCACAAAAAAACATTTTGTCAATACTTTAACAAAGCTTTATTAAAAAAATCACACTCAAATCTAAAAAGTAAATGTTTGAGTGTGATTAAAATTATAAAATTATATTAAAATAGGTTGTATCTGCTTTCCGTTAAAGGCATTATTAATTGTTTCGGGTAATAGTGAAAAATCGCATACAAGAGAATTATTTTTTGAATATGGGTCATCCTGCTTGTAAGGAACAAAAAAGATGTTCTTAGTATTATGAAGAAGACCGATATTTTTTGCGCTTGAACCTAAAGCATCATTTGTTGCAATTGCTAAAACGACAGGCTTATTATTCCTCAAATGGGCTTTTACAGACAATGTAACCGATGTATCGGTTATACCTAAAGCAGTTTTTGCAAGCGTATTTCCTGTACAAGGAGACACAATTATCATATCAAGCAAATTTTTTGGTCCTATTGGTTCTGATGATACTATATCATGAATAATTTTTTCATTACAAAGATCTTCTACTTCATTAATTAAATCGGTTGCTTTACCAAAACGGGTATCAGTTCGATATACAATATCAGACATTATTGGTTTTATCTTATATCCCTCTTTTAAAAGCATTTTTAAAGCATCTAAAGATTGTTTTATTGTACAAAAAGAACCGCAAAAAGCATAGCCCAAGGTTAAATCAGACATAAAAATCACCTCAATTATATGAATTAATTATATATGTTAATGTGTTACATAATATTTCTGCAGCAGTTTGAGGAGCAACAATTCCGGGAAGTCCGGGTGCTTTAATTACCTTTAATCCGATTTTTTTAGCATAATCGGCATCAAAACCACCATTTGTAGATAGCTCCATTAATAGACTGCAATCACAGTTTTTAATAGTTGAATCATTTAAAACTTTAACATCTACTGTGTTAAAAATCATATCATAGGACAACGGCAGTACATTTAAGCTATTAGTATTAATAATGCTAAATCCATAAGCATCTGCCAAAGCAAGGTCAGAGGGCTTTCTTGCCGATATTGTCACCTTACATCCAAGATTTTGCAGTCGGTTTGCGAGTATTTTTCCAACTCTGCCAAATCCTATAACAAGTGCCGTTCTATTCCAAATTGTAAATGGTGTATTTTCGATTGCAAGCTTAATTGCACCCTCGGCGGTTGGTACTGCATTTAACAATGCATAACTGTCAAGTGAGCCGTAGTCAACACATTTTTTCTTTTCAAAAATATAGTTACAACATAAAATTAATTGTTCACAAGTTATTTCTTTTTCTATATATGTTATAGGTATTTCCCGTCCTGTCAGCGGTGTAAAAATGTTGATTTTATCCTTTGTTGTTGGAACGGGCATAATAATAATTTCCGATGTTTTAATATCCGCATTATCGTTTTCATATAATCCTAATGTGTCTACTGTATATCCTTGCTTTTTAAAGTATTCCTTAACGGTTTTTAGGCGACCGTCTCCACCGATTATTGTGATTTTTTTCATAACTACATCATTCCAAAAAATAAAATCAGCACCAAACTGTTGTATTACAGTTTATGGTGCTGAGCATTTATTGGTTACTATGTTTTAAAATGTTTATTAATTTATTTTTTTCATTTAATAATGGTTCGGCTATTACTTTTTTTTGTAATAATTTTAGCTTTTTACCGATGCTTTTTCCGACAAAATCAAGAGCTTTAATATCCTCTCCGGTAATGGCAAGATGCTTTATAAGATAAGGTTCATCGTTTTCAATAATCTCTTTTAAGAATTGTTCGGATGATGAAGTATCGTTGTTAAAAGCTGTTTTTGTAAAATAGAAATAATCATAAATTAATTCAGGGGTGTAGCTACAAAGCAATATTTTTGTTTCTTCTTTAGATTCAGGCAGTTTTGATGATAATAATAACAGCATATCCTTGCAATATTTTTTTTGCCTATTTGAAGCCTTGAGCGATTCTAAAACAGACAAAACATTTGACGAAGAAAAATATAGAAAAGAAAATAGTGCAAGCAACGAAGATTTATTTAGTTGGTTTAGTAAATAGTAGTCGGGTTTTAATGTAACACCAATAAAATTAAGAGCATTTTTGTCTGTTAAAGGCTTTAAAGCTTTAATATTTTTCCCTGAAATAGCCTTTATAAGTTCATTAAATATCCTTTCACGACTAACGCTTTCAAGGCTTTGAAATAACATTATTGCAGAATTAAGTGTTTCTTTTTCAATTTTAAAATCAAGAACACTTGCAAATCTAAATAACCTTAAAATTCTTAGAGCATCCTCATTAAATCTTTCCTGTGCTATTCCCACCGTTTTAAGAATTTTGTTGTCAAGGTCATCTTTTCCGCCAAAATAATCTATAAGACCTTTTTGTTTGTTATAAGCCATAGCATTTACTGTAAAATCTCTTCTTGAAAGGTCATCTTTTAAATTTCTAACAAAGGTTACAGTGTCAGGATGCCTTTGGTCAGAGTAGTTACCCTCTGTGCGAAAGGTTGTAACCTCTATACACTCCTTTTCAACTATTACCGAAACAGTACCGTGTTTTATACCCGTAGGAACAGTTTTTGGGAAAATTGAAATTACCTCTTCGGGAAGAGCAGATGTTGTAATATCATAATCAAAAGGTGTTTTTCCAAGCAAAATATCTCTTACACACCCTCCGACAATATAGGCTTCATATCCGTTTTCGCAAAGGGTGTTAAGTACATATTCAATTTTTGATGGAAGATTAAACATATTTTTTCATTTCCTTGTAAAAAAGTGTTTATTTTTTCTTAAAAAAGTTATATAATAAAAAGTAATGTCTTGAATGGGGGATAACTATATGAAAAAGCTTCGTGAAGAGGATAAAATAATTGAAGGTATAAAGAGAATTCATATGATAGGTATTGGCGGAAGCGGAATGTGCCCGCTTGCTGAAATACTGCATAGTAAGGGATATATATTAACAGGATCCGATAATAACGAAAGTGACCCGTTAAAGCGTATTAGAGCTCTCGGCATTAAGGTTTATATGGGTCATAGCGCAGAGAATATAGAGGGCGCAGAGCTTTTGGTTTACTCTGCAGCAATTTCGCAGGATAATCCTGAAATTATTGCTGCAAAGGAGAGAAACATTCCTGTCATGGAGCGCTCACATCTTCTTGGCGCTTTGACACGACATTTCAATAATGTTATCGGTGTATGCGGAACTCACGGAAAAACCACCGTTACCTCTATGATAACACAAATTCTTTTATTAAACAAGATGGAACCTACAGCTGTAATAGGCGGACGGCTTCCTTTAATTAATTCAAACGGAATTGCCGGCAAATCAGAAACAATGGTTTGCGAGGCTTGCGAGTTTGTTGATACATTTTTGCAGATGTCACCTGATATTGCGGTTTTACTCAACATCGACAACGACCATCTTGATTATTTTAAAACAATGGATAATCTTGTATTATCATTTCACAAATTCCTCAAAATGTCAAGTAAATGCTATATAAACGGTGACGATTCATTGGCATTAAAGGCTACAGAAAATTTAACAAGCGAAATAATTACTTTTGGATTCAATTCTACAAACCATTATTATGCAAAAAATGTTGTTGCGGGTAAATTCGGTTTTTGTTTTGATGTTTTAAAGGGTAATGAAGTCCTTACTCATATTGAACTGCGCGCACCGGGTAGACATAATGTTTTAAATGCTCTTGCGGCTTTTTCTGTTTGCTTTGAGCAGGGTGTTGATGCCTGTGGTATAAAGGATGCACTTGAAAAATTCACGGGTGCCGGCAGACGCTTTGAGTTTTTAGGCGAGTATAACGGATTTACGCTTGCAGACGATTACGCACATCATCCAACCGAAATTAAAGCTACGCTTAACGCCGCAAAGCAATTGAGTTATAATCGAGTTATCGCAGTATTTCAACCATTTACCTTTTCTCGTACTGAGCTTTTAAAGGATGAATTTATTGATGCTTTATCTGTTGCGGATTATGTAATTATAACACCTATAATGGGCTCTCGCGAGGTAAATACCTATGGTATCAGCTCGGAATACATTGCCGAAAGATTGCCTTCTGCTACTGTGGTTGACGGTTTTGAAAACATTGCAGACAAAATAATAGAAATTGCAAAAGAAAATGATATAGTTATTACTATGGGCGGCGGAGATATTTATAAAGCGGCTCATATTGTACAGGAGAAATTGGATAAATGACCGAGAAGTTATATGACAAGGATTCGCATTTAAAAGAATTTACGGCAACAGTTATGGATTCGTATGAAATGGCAGACGGATTTTTTACAATTCTTGACCGTACTGCCTTTTTCCCTGAGGGCGGCGGACAAGCCTCTGATATTGGCTTTATAAACGATATTAAGGTATATGATGTTCAAATTAAGGACGGTATTATTTTTCATTATACAGCAAAGCCTTTTAAAAAGGGTGAGGTTGTAGTCGGTAAAATTAATTGGGAGCGTCGGTTTGATTTTATGCAACAGCATTCGGGCGAGCATATTGTTTCAGGCGTAGCTCATAGTTTGTACGGATGTGAGAACGTAGGCTTTCATTTAGGCGCGGATATTGTAACACTTGATTTTGATATTTTGCTCTCAAAAGAACAGATAAAAAAAATTGAAGCAATATCTAACCAAAAGATTTTTGAGAATAAAAGCTTCTCTGCATATTATCCGTCAGCCGAAAAGCTATCTGAGCTTACATATAGAAGCAAAAAAGAGCTTGAGGGCGACATTAGAATTGTCGAGATAGAAAATACCGATATGTGCGCTTGCTGTGCACCGCATGTTAATACTGCTGGGGAAATCGGTGTTATAAAGCTTCTATCAACAGAAAAACTTAGAGGCGGAATAAGAATTGAACTCAAATGTGGCAGACGCGCTTTAAACGATTATAACGAAAGGTATTATAACACTTCGAAAATAGGGGATATGCTTGCTGTAAAATATAATGAAACTGCTGATGCGGTATCCCGTCTTATGAATATTAATGGTGAGCATAAAAGTACTATTATATATCTGAAAAAACAGATAACCGATTTAAAGGTTTCTGCCTTTTGCGCAGAAACCGAAATATCTGCCGAATTTGAAGACGGACTTGATATTAAAGAGCTTCAAATTTATGCAGATGCCCTTTATAAAAAATGCGGAGGAATAAGAGGAGTTTTCAGTAAGTGTGAAGATGGCTACCGTTTTGCTATCTGTGGTAATGATGATAAGCTCACAAAAATTTTTACTGATTTTAAGACTTGTTTTAATGTTCGCGGCGGAGGCAGAAACGGGATGGTTCAGGGTACGGTTAAAGCTGAAAAAACTGATATTTCATTATTTTTGAACACCTGCATTTGTTGACAAAAAAATAGTGGTATGGTATACTATTGCTATTATAGAGGAGGATTTTGTATGTGAAAAATTAAAATATCAACGTTTTGTGGAGAGGATAATGATGCTTAATAAATTTTTTGATAAAACATTTTTAAAATTTATTATTGTTGGAATTATTAATACATTATTCGGAACAGCTATAATGTTTTGTTTTTATAATTTTTTAAATTGTAGTTATTGGTTTTCATCGGCTGCAAATTATGTTTTGGGTAGTATATTAAGCTATTTTTTAAACAAGTATTTTACATTTAAAAATACTGATAAAGGTTTTAAAACTGTTTTCAAATTTACTATAAATATTCTGGTTTGCTATTTTCTTGCTTACGGTATTGCAAAGCCTTTGGTTGTTTTGATCTTGTCTTCGGCAACACAAAAAATTCAGGAAAATTTAGCAATGCTTGTAGGTATGTGCTTTTTTGTTGGATTTAATTATATTGGGCAAAGGTTTTTTGCCTTTAAACAATAAGTAAAATAATTATTTTGAGGTTTTTTATGAACTGGACTGAAATTACGGTAAGTGTTCCTCAGCGGTATACTGAAATAGCTTCTGCAATTGCAAATATGACCGTACCTTACGGTATATATATTGAAGATTATTCTGATTTAGAGCAGGGTGCGTGGGATATTGCCCATATCGACCTTATTGATGAGGAGCTTGTTGCAAAGGATAGAATAAATTCTATAATTCACATTTATATTTCAGAATGTGATAACGCTGCTGAGGCACTCGAATTCCTAAAAGAAAGGCTAACCGCTGAAGGTGTACCCTTTGAGGTTACTTCGGTAGGCGTTGATGATTCTGATTGGAATGAAAACTGGAAAAAATATTTTCATACTATCGAAATCGGCGAAAAGCTTGCTGTTGTTCCAAGCTGGGAAAACTATGACAATAAGGATAACAGAACAGTTTTAAGCATTGACCCCGGTGCGGCATTTGGTACAGGCACTCACGCTACTACATCGCTTTGTCTTGGAATACTTGACCAAAGTGTTGTAAATGGCGTAAAGGTTCTTGATATAGGCTGCGGAAGCGGCATACTTGCAATTGCGTCTGTTCTTCTTGGGGCTGACAGTGCTGTTGGAGTTGATATTGATGCTCAGTCTGTAAAAACTGCAACCGAAAATGCTGAAATAAATAATATATCTGATAAGGTTGAATTTATTGTAGGCAACCTTGCTGATAAGGTGAGCGGAAAGTATAATATAATCTGCGCAAATATCGTTGCTGATGTTATAATTAAGCTTTTGCCCGATGTTGGACAGTTTATGGATGACGATGGTATACTTATAATATCGGGTATTATTGATATAAGAAAAGAAGATGTTCTTTCTGCTGTTAATAGGTTTGGTTTCAATGTTTGTCTTGAGGCATACAAAGATAATTGGTGTGCTTTTGTTTTGGAGCAGAAATAATCTAAACGGAGGAAATTTATGCTTGAATTTGAGCAATTAAAATTGCGAATTGAGGGTAATGAAGCAGAGCTTCGTGACCTTAAGGATGCGTTAGGCTATGAAAGATTAATTCGTGATATTGAGGAACTTGAAACAAAAGCCTCTGCTCCGGGATTTTGGGACGATATGGAAGCCTCCCAAAAAATTCTTCAGAGAACGGGAAAATTAAAAAATATTGTTGAAGCGTATGATAAGCTCTGCACACTGTATGATGATATTCTTGTTCTTATTGAAATGGGTGAAGAGGAGGAAGACCTATCACTTGTAGGAGAGGTTGAAAGTTCTGTTATTGACTTTGAAAATGAGCTTGCAACTCAAAGATTACAGACACTTCTTACGGGTGAATACGATAAGAACAATGCTATTCTAACATTTCATGCCGGCGCAGGCGGTACTGAAGCTATGGACTGGGTTTCAATGCTTGTTAGAATGTATACTCGTTGGACAGAAAGACACGGATTTAAGGTTAAGATGCTTGATTTTCTTGACGGTGACGAAGCAGGCTTAAAGAACGCATCATTGCTTATAGAGGGCGATAATGCTTACGGTTATCTCAAAAGTGAGTCGGGTATACATCGTCTTGTGCGTGTTTCGCCGTTTGACTCATCGGGTAGAAGACATACCTCTTTTGCTTCGCTTGAAGTTATGCCTGAAATAACCGATGATATTGAAATTGAAGTAAGAGAAGAAGATATTAAAATGGATGTTTTCCGTTCATCGGGCGCAGGTGGACAGCACATTAATAAAACTTCGTCAGCTGTTCGTCTTACACATATTCCAACGGGTATTGTTGTTGCCTGTCAGAATGAACGAAGCCAGTTCCAAAACCGTGAACAGGCTATGAAAATGTTGAAATCAAAGCTTTTGGAAATTAAAGAGAGAGAACATCTTGAAAAAATAGAGGATATTAAAGGTGTGCAAAAGGATATTGCGTGGGGTTCACAGATTCGCTCATATGTATTTATGCCTTATACTCTTGCTAAGGACCATAGAACGGGATTTGAGTCAGGTAATATAAACGCTGTTATGGACGGAGACCTTGACGGATTTATTAATGCATATTTAAAGGCTTCATCTAAGGGTGAGCTTTCAAATGACGGAGGAGAAGAAATATGAGAAAATTATTAAGCGCGGTGCTTGCCGTGATTTTATTAACTGTTTTCGCTACAGGTTGCGGAAGCAGAACCAAAAACAGAGTACTTTATAGTGATGTTAATCTTTCTAAGGTTGTTGATTTGGCTGAATACAAGAATATTTCGGTTAAAACAGATTCAGATGAATTTAAAAAGGTTTATGATAGTATCATTTTAGATGATGTTGTTAATAACGATTTATATGTCAAAAAGACCGAGGGTAAGGTTGCAAACGGTGATATTGCAAATATTGACTATGTTGGCAAAAAGGACGGAGTCGCTTTTGAAGGCGGTACTGATAGCGGTTATGACCTTGAAATTGGTTCAAATAGCTTTATCGAAGGATTTGAAAGTGGACTTATTGGTGTTGAAATTGGTAGTACCGTTGACCTTAATTTGAAATTCCCTGATGATTACAGTAGCGAAGAATTAAAAGGTAAAGCAGTTGTATTTACCGTTACAGTAAATTATGTAACAACCAAAGAAGAAAGAAAACCTGCGGACTATTACAAGGAACTTAAATTTAAAACACTTGAAGAGTACGAAAAGGATGTTAAAGAACGCGCAATTAAGAGCTATCTTATTGAAAAAATCACCGCTGATTCAAAAGTAAAAAGTTATCCAGATAAGGATATTGACATACTTTATGAATCTGCAAAAAATACAATTGAAATGAATATCCAAAGTCAGTACGGTATTGATTTAGCTACATATATGAGCTATGTAGGTCAAACTGAAGAACAGTTTAAGGAATCTATTATTAGCGAGAAGATTAAACCTTCAATGGATTCTCAGATGATAATTTATGCGATACTTGATAAAGAAAATATTAAATTTGATCAAAAAGAAATCGATGCTGAAGTTAATGCAATTGTTAAAGAATTTGCCAATGCTCAGGTTAGTGCAAAATATGTAAAAGAGGTTTATGGCGAATACTATTTTGAATATAAGGTAGTAACTGAAAAGGTTCTTGATTTCATTTATAAGAGAGCTAAGGTTTCTTAAATTTTATGATATGGGGCGATATTTTATCGCCCCAATGTTTTAATAGGGGGTGGTTTAATGCAACTTAAAATTCAAAATGGTGTTGTTGAACTTTCTGGTGAAAAAATACTTAATAATGTGAATTTTGAAATAAATGATAATAGTAGAATTGCAGTTGTAGGAAGAAACGGTTGCGGAAAAACCACCCTTTTAAAGCTAATTGCAGGTGAGTATTACATATCAAAGCTTGATAGTGATTTTGATTCATACTTTGTTGTTTCAGGAAAGCCGAAAATTGGTGTTCTTTCTCAGATGACATTTGCTGATGACAGTGTTACTTTGCTTGATGAAATTAAGAGTGCATATAGTGAAATTTTAGAGCTTAAGGAAAAACTTGAACTTTCTCAGCTTAAAATGGAAAATGAGCAGACTGAGGATAATATAAAGGAATATACTAATTATCTTGATACTTTTACAAATCTTGGTGGATTTTATTACGAAAAAGAATACGAGGCTGCATTAAAGCATTTTGGTTTTGGTGAAGAGGAAAAGAAACGCTCGCTTTATGAATTTTCAGGAGGTCAGCGTACAAAAATTGCTTTTTTAAAGTTGCTGCTCTCAAAGCCAGATATATTATTGCTTGACGAGCCTACAAACCATCTTGATATTGAAGCCACAGAATGGCTTGAAAATTATTTAAAAGAGTATAAAAAGGCTTTTGTTGTAGTTTCCCATGACCGTATGTTTTTAGATAATGTTGCAAATACTGTTTATGAGATTGAGCATGGAAAAACTTATAAGTATATTGGCAATTACAGCCGTTTTGTTGAACTAAAAAAACAGCAAAGGGAACAGCAAACAAAAGAATATTTAGCTCAGAAAAAAGAAATTGAGCGATTACAGGAGCTTATTACGAGATTTAAGTATAAGCCCACAAAGGCGGCTATGGCTCAGTCAAAGCTGAAACAAATTGAACATATGATTCCTATTGAGGCTCCTGAAAACTATGATATGAGAAGTTTTCACGCTGATTTTGAACCTGCTGACCAAGGCGTTAAAGATATGCTTTCGGTTAAAGATCTGACAGTTGGATATGGGAAACCGCTTTCAACCGTTAATTTAGAGATAAATAACGGTGATAGAGTTGGTATTATTGGTGGAAACGGATTGGGCAAATCAACCTTTATAAAAACACTTATGGGGGAAATAGTACCAATTTCGGGCAGTTATAATTTTTCTGCAAGGGCACAAATCGGATACTTTGACCAGCAAATGGCTCAGTACGAAAGTGATGAAACAATACTTGAAGATTTTATGACTGAATATCCACATCTTACTGAATTTGAGGCAAGAAGTGCGCTTGGAGCTTTTCTTTTTACCGGTGAGGATGTATTTAAAAGAGTGAATATGCTTTCCGGTGGAGAAAGGGTTCGTTTAGCGCTTTGTAAGATTTTTAAGAAGCGACCGAATTTTCTTATCCTTGATGAGCCTACAAACCATATGGATATTGTTGGTAAGGAAACACTTGAGGATATGCTTTCAAATTATTCAGGTACAGTTCTTTTTGTTTCTCATGATAGATATTTTATTAAAAAAATTGCTGATAAAATATTGTATTTTGACAAGGGCGAAACGAGCCTATATAATTATGGCTATGATTATTTTATTGAAATGAATAAGAAGAAATCAGCAGATGTAACAGACGAAGAAAAGAAAACTCAAAAGGAGAAAAAGACATATACAACTCCTGCAAAGGAGAAAGCCAAAAGGGAAAGGGCGGTTAAAAAAGCTGAAGAAAAAATTTCACTTCTTGAAGAAAAACTTAAAGGTATAGAAAACGAGCTTTCTCTTGAGGAAAATTTATCTGATTATATAAAGCTTGCTGCTCTTCAGCAACAACAAGTAGAGCTTGAAATAGAGCTTGATATAGCAATGAACGAATGGGAAGTACTTTTCGAACAAATTTAAGAAAATGATGGTTTAGATGTCTTAAAATACTTATAAACAGAGCAATTCTATTTACAGTAGAGTTATTTAAAAAGTTCTCTACTGTGAATATTTTTTTGGTAGAATGATAATTTTTTTAATTAGAGTGATTTTTTGTTTTGTACAGTATATAATTACAATATATTTTGAGCGTTACAAAGGAGAAAATTTATGAGCTATAAAATTATTACAGATTCTGCTGCAAATCTAAATGACAAACAAATTGAAGAATACGGCGTTGAGGTTTTATCTTTAAAATATATAATTGATGGTAAGGATTACGATAGCTATGTTAAGGGTGAAAAAATTGATTTTTCTGATGTTTACCGTTTGTTAAGAGAAAAAGCTGCTATTACTACCTCTCTTGTTTCCCGCGAGGAGTGTGATAAGGTTATTAAGCCCGTTCTTGAAAATGGTGAAGATGTGCTTGTATTCGCTTTTTCTTCAGGATTGTCGGGCACATATCAAAACATAGCTCTTGCTGCTGAGGACTATAAAGAAGAATATCCTGAACGCAAAATAATTGTTGTTGATACACTTTGCGCGTCACTTGGTCAGGGAATGATTGTACACTATGCTTCTAAGCTTCAAAAAGAGGGCAAAAGTATTGAAGAGGTTGCAGAATGGGTTGAAAATAATAAAGGTAGTATTTGCCATATCTTTACAATTGATGACCTGTTCTTCCTAAAGCGTGGCGGAAGACTTTCGGGTACAAGCGCTGTATTCGGAACCTTGCTCGGAATTAAGCCATTACTTCACGCTGCTGATGACGGTAAGCTTTATGTAACCGGTAAGGCAAGAGGCAGAGCCGCAACACTTGAACATCTTATTCAATCGGTTGGAGAAAAGGGTATTGATGTTGAAAATCAGGATGTGTTTATTGTACACGGTGACTGTGAGGCCGAAGCGCAAAAAATAGCCTGCGAGGTCAAGAAAAGATATAATGTTAAAAATATAGTTTGTAATCTTCTTGACCCCGTTATTGCGGCACATTCAGGTCCAGGTACATTAGCTATATTCTTTATGGGAAAAGAAAGATAAAATATAAAGACTGTATTTAAGATTCATTTAATGGTCTTAAATACAGTCTTTTTCTATTCTTCTTTAATTATAAAAGAGAAATCTATGTAGCCGTTTCCAAGTTCAGCAGAAACATTATGAAGAGCTTTTGAGTGTGAAATAACAGTGTTTTGAAATAGTATGGGTAAAATATTATAGCTTTGTAAAATTTTTGTTTGTATATTGGAAAGTTTTTCTCCGTTATAATCTACACCGAACTTTTTTAGATATTCAGATAATGCTGTACTGTCAATTCTTACAGGAAATATACTCATAGCGTAAGAGTGGTCGGTTAGCTGAGACAATAGCAATTTACTTTCCGAAACAGACTCAATATTTATAAATGCCGAAACGTTTGATTGCCAATGTCCAACTATATCTGTAACAACATTTTTTACATTACCATCATCGTAATAATACAAAACTACATCTGTTGGAAATTTTTTATCCTTATAGCTATTAAGCTCGCTGATAAAGAGCTTTTTAGCTGATTGAGAATCGTATTTTAAAAGTCCTATATTCTTAGTATTGGCATTTGCAACCTCAGGAAACAGCGAATCGGCAGGGGAGAATCCTACCTTTAGACTTTCTTTATAGACATCATCATCAACGAGCATAAAAAGAGCTTTTCTCATATTTTTAGTAAAGCTATCACCCAAGGTCATAAACCAACATATATTTTGAATTTCAAGTGCTTCAAGGTTAGATTGCCTTGCTACGTCAGTAAGAGAGCAATCAATAAAAGCCATATCAATACTGTTTTTCTGTAGCTTGTTAAGGGCGGATTCTTCCTTATCACATGTTATAAAAACAGCAGCATTTTTTGATATGAAGTCACCGTTATATTCTTTGTTCCGGTACAATCTTATACCGAATGGGTCCTTGCGCCATCTTGCAAAACGGTAACTGCCGTTTGAAATAATATTTTCAGCAAACAAACCGTATTTTCCAGCGCATTCAAGAAAAAATTCCTCATTACAAGGCATTGCTATTGAGGTCGTAAGTGTATCTTCAAATTGATTGTCTTCTTTTATTAGAGTTATCGTAAGTGTATTTTTATCAACAGCGTTTACTGCAAGTGAATCCTCGTTCGCTTTGCCCATATTGATTTCTCTAGCACCCTTAATTGAGAAAAGCTTAGAAACATAGGGAGATTTTGTTTCAGGCTTTACGGCTCTTCTAAAACCAAAAACAAAATCATTTGCAGTTAATGGTTTACCATTACTCCATTTAGCATCTTTTCTTATTTCAAATGTATATGTCAATCCGTTCTTTATATAGTTTTCAGCAGCACCACATACTATTTTACCGCTTGAATCTTTTCTTAATAAACCTTCAAATATATTTTTCACAATAATAAGCTCTTGGTCAAGTGTAGCAATTTGAGGATCAAGAGTTAGCGGTGTATTAGGCAACTCAAAATATATATATGAGTCCATTGTGTCAGAGCAACCTGAAAAAGGAAAAAGCAATAAAAAAACTAATAATATTGATAAGATTTTTAGCTTCATTCTTGATTCTCCTGTGAGAGTGAATCCTTGTTTTTAATATGAGTGAAATATTCAATACACTCTTTTAAAAGAATATAAATAACCGCACAAGTAGGCACTGCCACAAGCGCACCGAATACTCCACCAATATTACCGCCAACAAGCACTGCACTTACAACAATCACTCCTGGTAGACCTACCGCTTTACCAACAACCTTAGGATAAATTAAATTACCCTCGATTTGTTGTAAAACAAGGAAGAATACAACAAATAACAATGCTTTGATTGGGTCGGTTATTACTATAAGTAAAAATCCTACAATAACACCGATGGTTGCGCCAACAATCGGCACAAGAGCGGTGACGCTTATCAAAACAGATATTATTAATGCATTTGGAAAACGAAAAATTGTCATTCCAATAAAACAAAGAGTACCTAAAATAAGACATTCAGTAAGCTGACCACCAATAAAACGCGAAAATGCTTCGTGTGTTCGCTGAGAAATATGATAAATAAGCTCACTTTCTTTTTGTGGAACAAACGCATAAATAGCCTTCTTTGCAAAATTAGCAATTTTTTCTTTTTGAAAAAGAATATAAATTGAAATTACGATGCTGAAAATTGTATCAAAAATACCGCTAAAAACAGAGGTTGTAATATTAACTGCATCTCCGACAATTTTACCCGAGGAACCTGATAGCCAATCTGTTATTGCTTTACCCGTTGCAGACCAATTTATCTTAATTTCGGGAAGCTCTGTTTCCTTAAAGTTAAAACGTTCAAGCAAGCCCTCAATCCAATCGCGCACAGTTACAACAAAATAAGGCATTTTTTCAGCAAGGTAGGTTATTGTATCGATAATATCAGGAATAATTACAAGAATAAGAAGTGAAATGATACTTAAAGCAAATAGATATGTTAGAATAAGACACAATGGTCTTTGAAGTCGGTTAACAAACTTTTTTCTGCTGGTTGACATAAATTTAAAAGGTTTATTTTCAAGAGCGCTAAGTAAAACATTAAGCACAAACGCAATACAAAGAGCTACAATAACTGGTGAAAAAAATGAAAGAAGTTTTTTAAGAGCCGCAAAAACAGTGCCTATGTTTGTTACAGAGGCAAAAATCACTGCTATACCAATACTTATAAAGAGTATTTTTTTAATATTTTTTCTATTTAGTTCCATAATTTTTCTCCAAAAAAATAAGCTTGTTTTAATCGACAAGCTTATTATATACCTTTTAAACTATTAAGTAAACATATTTTTTTATTTTTTATCTTTTTGTGAAAAAAACCTATTTAGAAGAACAGTCACAAGAATTATTATTCCAATGACAATGAAAATACTAATCATTCCAACAAAAAGATATTTTAAGCTTGAAACAAATGCAGCAAAATTTATAGACATTTCAGTTCCTCCTTAAATAAAGAAATTTAAAATAAGACCGCCTGCGATAACCGATGCAATCTGTCCCGAAACATTTACACCGATAGAGTGCATAAGCAAGAAGTTCTGTGGGTCTTCCTTAAGTCCCATTTTATCCACAACTCTACCTGACATTGGGAATGCAGAAATACCTGCAGCACCAATCATAGGATTGATTTTCTTGTCTTTTGGTAGGAATATATTAACGAATTTTGCAAAAACAACACCAAAAGCGGTATCAAAAATGAATGCAAAAAGACCGAGACCTAAAATAAGAAGTGTATCAAATCTAAGGAACTTTGAAGCCTCCATCTGGCATGCAATTGTAATTCCAAGAAATATGGTTATGAGATTTGCAAGAACATTTTGTGCAGTGTCGGAAAGAGAATTAAGCACGCCGCACTCCCTTATAAGGTTCCCGAACATAAGGAAGCCAATAAGTGCAACAGATTCAGGAGCAACAATTCCTGCGATTACAGTAATAATAATTGGGAATAGAATTTTGGTAAGCTTTGATACATTTTTAGGTGAATAAGGCATACGGATAAGGCGCTCTCTTTTTGTTGTAAGTGCTTTTATAACAGGTGGCTGAATAATCGGTACAAGTGCCATATAAGAATAAGCCGCAACCATAATTGCACCGGTTATATTATTGTTTGAGCCTAAAAGCTTATTTGCAACAACGATAGCGGTAGGGCCGTCAGCCGCACCAATAATACCGATTGAAGCAGCCTCTTTAATATCAAAGAACATAGATGCAACGCAAAGTGTAAAAAATATACCAAACTGCGCGGCGGCACCAAACATCATAAGCTTTGGATTTGAGAGCAGAGGACCAAAGTCAATCATTGCGCCAATACCTATAAATAATATTAAGGGGAATAGCTCGTTTGAAATACCTGCATTAAACAATGTGGTCAGCGCGCCGTGTTCACCGACTGCTCCTGAAAGCGGAATATTAACAAGAATTGTTCCAAAGCCTAATGGAAGCAATAAGGTTGGTTCCATATCAAATTTAATTGCAAGGAAAATCAACACTCCGCCAATTATCCACATAACAACATAGCGCCAGTCTGTAAGATTTGATATGTTTTCAATTAGAAAACCGAGCTCATTTAAAATGTTCATCTTTTTCAACCTTTCTTTTTTGTTTTTTAGGTGACAAAAAAGACCTTTACCGTATAAAACGGTAAAAGTCTTGCCATTTAATGCAAATGCGGGATAAAATATCCGTAATGACGCAGTTGCAACGGTAAACCGTTGGCTACTCCCTAAAACCAAAAACATTATATAATATTATAATGCAAAAATCAAGATATTATTTTTTATTTTTGACATAATTTTCTATAATATTCTACTGCGAGTGCGTCACATCGCTCGTTTTCAGGATGCCCTGCGTGTCCCTTCACCCATTCAACTGTAATATCGTGAACGTCGTCAAGCGATAATAGCTTTTCCCACAAATCAGAATTTAAAGCAGGCTTTTTGTCCGCCTTGCGCCAACCGTTGCTTTGCCAAGAACGCGCCCAACCTTTTGAAAGACCGTCTGACACATATTTAGAGTCAGTAACAAGCGTAACCTTACAAGGCTCCTTTAAAGCAGAGAGTCCCATAATAACTGCTGTAAGCTCCATACGGTTATTTGTTGTTTCTGTTTCACCGCCTGAAAGTTCTTTCTTTATTTCACCGTATTCTAAAACGACACCCCAACCTCCGGGACCGGGATTTCCCGAACAGGCACCGTCGGAATAAATTTTAACTTTTTTCATTAGATTAATACCTTCTATAACTTCCGACTACTTTTCCAAGAATAGACGGATTTTCAGGATAAATAGGTGAAAAATCAGGGTTTTCAGGCATAAAGATTATCTGACCATTTTTAATGACAAGTCTTTTAACAGTTGCGCTTTCGCCATCCATACCCACAACTATATCACCGTTTTTACAGGGTTGGTTTTTATCTGCAACGATAATATCACCGTCAAGAATACCAGCATCCCTCATACTAAAACCTACAACCTTAAGCGCAAAAAGTCCCTCAGCGTTTTTTGAAGGATAGGGGATGTATTCTTCTATTTCTTCAATTGCTAGAATAGGCTTACCAGCAGTTATTCTTCCAACCAACGGAACCATTGATGAATCACACCCCATATCAAGACGAATAGCCCTTGAATTTTTAGGATCTCGTATTATAAAACCCTGTTCTTCAAGGGTGCTTAAAATTCCGTGAACCGTAGAGGTCGATTTGATTCCCGTTGCAGAGCATATTTCACGAACGGTAGGCGGAAAACCCGCAGACATTTGTTTAACTAAAAAATTATATACATCCTGTTGTTTCTCAGTAAGAGGTACTTTTGACATTATAATTCCTCCAACGAACAAATATTCTTTTTAAATTATAACAGATAACAGTTGTTTTTGCAATACAATTAATTGAAAATTTTAATGAATTTTTCGCTATTTTTCTCTAAAAAAGGTAAGTATTTGACAGAATGTTAAAAATTTATCATTTTTGTAATAAAAGGTTTGCAATTTTTTGAAAGTGTGCTATAATATACAAGTATATGTGCGCCTAATATTTTCTTGATTTTTGGGTGTATGTACAATTTTTCAGAGGAGGATTTGGTTTCATGCAAAAGAAAATCAGTACACTCCCTTTTAAGGGAACAGCTGAACAGGAAAAACAGCTCATGGAAATAATCGAGTCCAGCAAGCATGACAAAAGCCTTTTGATGGCTGTTATGCAACAAGCTCAGGATATTTACGGTTATCTTCCTATCGAGGTGCAGACCATGATTGCAGAGGGAATGGGAGTACCTCTCGAGAAGGTTTACGGTGTTGCTACATTCTATGCGCAGTTCTCACTGTCGCCTAAGGGTGAGTATAACATCTCGGTCTGCTTAGGAACAGCTTGCTATGTTAAGGGTGCAGGTGACATTTTTGACAGATTCAGTGAGTTATTAGGTATTGGCGCAGATGAGTGCACGGCTGACGGTAAGTTCTCACTTACAGCTTGTCGTTGTATCGGTGCTTGCGGTCTTGCTCCTGTACTTACTGTAAATGAAGAAGTTTACGGACGTCTTGTTAAGGCTGATGTTGACGGTATTCTTGAGAAATACGGCTTTACTAAGTAAATAATATTTCCCCGAAGGGAAAGTAGAGTATGAAAATTAGTACAATTAAAGATTTACTCAGTGCGGATGTAGTTTGTTGCGAGGAAGGACTTGAGCGTCATGTTTATTCCGCTTGCGGAAGTGATATGATGAGTGATGTTCTCGCATATGTTAAGGACCAAGCAGTTTTGCTTACAGGTCTTGTAAACTCTCAGGTTATCCGTACCGCCGAAATGATGGATATGAACTGCATTGTTTTTGTACGCTCAAAAACTCCGACTGCCGAAATGATTGAGCTTGCAAAAGAAAGCGGTATTGTCATTATGGCAACCTCTAAAAGAATGTATGAGGCTTGCGGCATTTTATATAGCAACGGTCTCATAGGAAACAGAGTTAAAAATGGATAATGCATTGAATTTTCATTTTGATGTTGACGGTGAGGATTTTACCTCTGCCGGTCAGGCATCTGTTCAGGTGAAAAAGAATTTGCGGCAGTTAGGGCTTCCGCCCGAAATTATAAGAAGAGTGTCAATCGCTATGTATGAGGGCGAAATTAATATGGTTATTCACGCAGGAGGCGGCTCAGCCGATGTTAATGTGACTGAAAACTATGTTGAAATTTTGCTTAAGGATAACGGTCCCGGAATTAAGGATATTGAACAGGCTATGCAGGAGGGCTTTTCCACTGCAACCGATAATATCCGTTCCTTAGGTTTTGGTGCAGGAATGGGACTTCCAAATATGAAGCGTTACACCGATTATATGTCCATTGATTCTGTTGTGGGTAAGGGTACAGATATTACTATGAGAGTTAATATCATTTAATTTCCGGCAGGTTTTTAAAATGAATAAATATGAACATTCAGTATATTTAGATGCTTCAAAATGTAACGGATGTACAACCTGTTTAAAGCACTGTCCTACAGAGGCAATAAGAATTAGGAATAATCATGCGGTTATTAATCAGGAACGATGTATTGATTGCGGCGAATGTATTCGCGTTTGTCCTAATAATGCTAAAAAAGCTAAGTGCAGTAAGCTTTCTGCTTTAGATAAATTTAAGTGGAAAATTGCTTTGCCCGCTCCTACGCTTTACGGTCAATTTGATAATCTTGATGATGTTGACTATGTTCTTGACGGTTTACTTAAGATTGGTTTTGATGATGTTTTTGAGGTTTCCGCAGCGGCTGAGCTTGTTTCGGCATATACACGCATATATCTTAAAAATGAATCTGTAAAGAAACCTGTTATAAGCTCGGCTTGTCCGGCAATTTTACGACTAATCGGCTTACGCTTTCCATCTCTTAAAGAGAATATTATACATATGCTTCCACCGATGGAGATTGCGGCTTCATTAGCACGAGAAAAAGCAAAAAAGGAACACCCTGAGTTTAAATATGAGGAAATCGGCGTTTGCTTTATATCGCCTTGTCCGGCAAAAGCAAGCTATGTTAATAACGGCTTTGCTGATTATAAGAGTAAGGTAGATGTTGTAGTCTCTGTTAGCGATATTTATTTTAAGCTTATTTCTAAAATGAAATATGGCAGCGAGGTTAAAACACTTTCTAATTCCGGTATGATTGGAATTGGATGGGCTTCATCAGGTGGTGAAGCAACAGCAATTTTTAATGAGAAATATCTTGCCGCGGATGGTATTGATAATGTTATCCGTGTGCTTGACCAAATTGAAAACGGTAACATTCCGCCTCTTGAGTTTATTGAGCTAAATGCTTGTACGGGTGGGTGTGTCGGTGGTGTTCTTACAATACAAAATCCGTTTATTGCAAAGGCAAGACTACAGTCTTTAAGACGGTATTTGCCTGTATCGCAAAATTTTCTTTCGAAGGACGAAGAAAATAATCTGCCGGATAATGTTTTGTTTGAAAATCTTCCGGTTTATAAACCGATTTCAAGACTTAGCGATAGTATGTCTGAATCAATGAGAATGATGTCAGAAATACAAAAGCTAAAAAAGGAATTACCTTGTATTGATTGCGGTTCCTGCGGCGCTCCTAATTGCAGAGCGTTTGCGGAGGATGTAGTTAAAAGTCAGGCAAGTATCGAAGATTGTCTTATTAGACAGCATATGAACAGTAAAGGCGGCGATAAGGATGACGGTTAAGTCTTTGGCTGAATGTGAATTTTTCAGTCCTTTGGTTGTAACTGAGCCAGACCGTGAGGTTGAGGGCGTTTATATCGGCGATTTACTGAGCTGGGTTATGGGGCGCGCAACTTCGGGTGATGCTTGGATAACTATAATGTCAAATGTAAATATTTTGGCAGTTGCCTCCTTGGCTGATACCTCTTGCATTATTATTGCTGAGGGTGTAACGCTTGATGATGATGTTATTGATACTGCAAAGCAGAAGAATATCAACATTTTATTAAGCGATGCAAGTATTTATGATACAGCCGTTATGCTTAGTCAATTACTATGAAAAAATATTTTTATGACCTTCATATTCATTCCTGTCTGTCTCCCTGTGGTGACGATGATTCAACACCGAATAGCATTGCAGGAATGGGTCAGCTTAACGGGCTTAATGTTATGGCGCTTACAGACCATAATACCTGTAAAAACTGTCCTGCTTTTTTTGAGGCGGCTAAGCGATATGGGATTTTGCCTATTGCAGGTATGGAGCTTACAACTGCTGAGGATATTCACGCTATATGTCTTTTTCCAACGCTTGATGCGGCAATGGAGTTTGACAGGGAGCTTGATTCAAAAAGGATTAAGATTCCTAACCGTGTTGATATTTTCGGCAACCAACTTATATGTGACAGTGAGGATAATATAATTGGGAAAGAAGAATTTCTTCTATCCAATGCTACAACAATTGGCTTGGAAGAAGCTCCAAGCTTTGTTGAAAGCTTTGGTGGGATATGTTATCCTGCGCATATTGACCGTGATTCAAACGGTGTTATAGCCGTTTTAGGCGCTTTCCCTCAAAGTCCTGTATTCACTTGTGCGGAGGTTCACAATCCTGAACTTATTGTAAAAATGAGTGATGAAAGCAGAATTTCAAAGGATAAACTTGTTATTTGCTCTGATGCGCATTATCTTTGGGATATTAAGGAAGCAAATGAGTATTTGGTTTTAAATGACATTCCGGATGGCAGTGAAGATGCAGGCAAATACTTTATTGATTATTTAAAGGAGAGCCTATGAAGGAGTTATCTTTAAATATTCTTGATATTGCAGAGAATTCCGTTAAAGCGGGTGCAACTCTTACAGAAATCAATATAAATGAGGATGAGGAAAAATTAATCCTTAAAATTGTTGATGATGGTTGCGGAATGACTGATGAGGTATTGAAAACTGTTACAAATCCATTTTACACTACGAGGACTACTCGTAAGGTTGGAATGGGTCTGCCGCTTTTAAAATTAGAGGCTGAAATGACAGGTGGGAATCTTGAAATATCATCAAAGCATATTTCGGACTATCCTGATAATCATGGTACAGAGGTAATTGCTGTATTTTTTAAAAATCATATTGACTGCACACCGTTAGGTGATGTGGTTGCAAGTATAACTACTTTAATTCAAGGTCACCCTGAAACAGATTTTCTTTTTATTCACAAAAATAAAGAAAAGGAAATTTCTCTTGACACAAGGGAACTTAGGGTTGTTCTTGATGGTGTTCCTCTTAATGAATATGATGTTATTAAGTGGATTGAAAAGTATCTTAATGAACAATATATGTAAATATATAAGTTTTAGAAAGGAAGATATAAATGAAATCATTGGCTGAATTACAGGCAATTAAGGACAAGATGAAGAATAAGGTTATCCTTCGCGACGGTGTTAATGAATACCGTATCGTTGTTGGTATGGCTACCTGTGGTATTGCTGCAGGCGCTCGTCCTGTGCTTAATGCTCTTGTTGAAGCAGTAAACGAAGGCGGTCTTGCTGATAAGGCTACCGTTTCTCAGACCGGTTGTATCGGTTTATGTCAGTTTGAACCTATTGTTGAGGTTTTTGAGCCCGGCAAGGAAAAGGTTACCTATGTTAAAATAGATGCTGACAAGGCAAAACGTATTGTTGAAGAGCATATTAAGGGCGGCAAGGTAGTGGCTGAGTTTACTGCTGCCGATCTTAAATAAATTGGAGGTATAGTTTTATGATTCGTTCACATGTTCTTATTTGTGGCGGTACAGGCTGTACTTCTTCAGGAAGTATTGCTATTCAGGAAGCTTTTGAAAATAATATTGAAGCTTTCGGTCTTACTGAGGAAGTTAAAATTGTACAAACCGGATGCTTCGGTCTTTGTGCACTCGGTCCGGTTGTTATTGTTTATCCTGACGGTACATTCTACAGCCGTGTTACTGCTGACGATGTTAAGGAAATCGTTGAAGAGCATCTTCTTAAAGGTAGAAAGGTTGAGCGCCTTATTTACAGCGATACAGGTGATGCTGAGGTTGCTGATAAAACAGCTGTTGCACTTAGTGACACTGCTTTCTATAAGTCACAGAACCGAATTGTTCTTCGTAACTGCGGTGTTATTGACCCTGAAAATATTGATGAATATATCGCAATGGACGGTTACGCAGCCCTCGGTAAGGTACTTACTGAAATGACACCTGAAGATGTTATTAAGGTTGTTTCTGATTCGGGTCTTCGCGGACGCGGCGGCGGTGGATTGCCCACAGGCATTAAATGGTCACTTTGCGCACCCAATAAGGCTGACCAGAAATATGTTGTATGTAATGCTGACGAGGGTGACCCAGGTGCATTTATGGACCGTTCAGTTCTTGAGGGCGACCCCCACTGTCTTGTTGAGGCTATGGCTATTGCAGGTTATGCAATCGGCGCTACTGAAGGTTTTGTTTATGTTCGTGCAGAGTATCCTATCGCTGTTAGACGTTTACAAAAAGCAATTGATGATGCTCGTGAGTATGGTCTTTTAGGTAAGAATATTTTTAATTCAGGTTTTGACTTTAATCTACATATCCGTCTTGGAGCAGGTGCGTTTGTTTGTGGTGAAGAAACTGCTCTTATGACCTCTATCGAGGGTAACCGCGGTGAGCCGAGACCCCGTCCTCCTTATCCGGCAGTTAAGGGACTTTTCGGCAAGCCCACTGTAGAAAACAATGTTGAGACCTTCGCAAATATTCCTCAGATTATCCTTCGCGGTGCTGATTGGTTTGCATCGATGGGTACAGAGCGTTCAAAGGGTACTAAGGTATTTGCACTTGGAGGTAATATCAATAATACCGGTCTTGTTGAAATTCCTATGGGTACAACACTTCGTCACATTATCGAGGATATCGGCGGAGGTATTCCTAATGGTAAGAAGTTTAAGGCTGCTCAGACAGGTGGTCCGTCCGGTGGATGTATTCCTGAGTCCCTTATCGA
The DNA here is from genome assembly GCA_045658105.1 of Acutalibacteraceae bacterium. Classification (GTDB taxonomy): domain Bacteria; phylum Bacillota; class Clostridia; order Oscillospirales; family Acutalibacteraceae; genus UBA737. Next base: position 15,216 of record JAZOUK010000017.1, on the reverse strand, counting down.
TACTGAGGTTGACTTTGATAACCTTACAGCTATCGGTTGTATGATGGGTTCAGGCGGACTTATCGTTATGGATGAGGACACCTGTATGGTTGATATGGCTAAATTCTTCCTTGAGTTTACTGTTGATGAATCCTGTGGTAAGTGTACTCCTTGCCGTGTTGGTACAAAGCGATTGCTTGAAATGCTTGATAAAATTACACAGGGCAAGGGCACTCTTGAGGATGTTGATAAGCTTGAAGAACTTTGTCATTATATTAAGCAGAACTCTCTCTGCGGTCTTGGACAAACCGCTCCTAACCCTGTTTTGGCTACACTTAACTTCTTCCGCGATGAGTATATTGCTCACGTTGTTGATAAAAAGTGTCCTGCAGGCGTATGTAAGGATTTACTTACCTTTACAATCGATAAAGAAAAATGTATCGGTTGCGGTCTTTGTGCAAGAAACTGCCCTGTATCTGCTATTATTAAGACTGATTATGTTGCTCCCGGTCATAAGCTGCCTTCTTACTACATTGATCCTGAAAAGTGTATCAAGTGTGGTGTATGTCTCGGTAACTGCAGACCTAAAGCAATTTCAAAGATATAAGAAAGGAGCCTTATTATAATGGATATGTTAAATGTAAAAATAAATGGTATTGCTGTAAGCGTACCCAAGGGCTCTACTGTATTGGATGCTGCCCGTCTTGCAGGCGTTGAGATTCCTACCCTTTGCTTTATGAAAGAAAAGAACGAAATCGGTGCTTGCCGTATTTGTGTTGTTGAGGTCAACGAGGGTAGAGGATTCCGCATTGTTACTGCTTGCGTATATCCTTGTACAGAGGGTATGGAAGTTCTCACCAACACCGAAAAGGTTCAGAAAGCAAGAAAAACAACTCTTGAGCTTATTCTTTCAACACATGATAAAAAGTGTCTTTCCTGCGTTCGCTCTACTAACTGCGAATTGCAGAAAATGTGTCGTGACTACGGTGTAGACGAAGGCGCATTCGCTGGCTTTAAGCCTGAGTATGAGCTTGATGTTTCTACTCCTCACCTTGTAAGAGATAATAATAAGTGTGTTCTTTGCCGCCGTTGCGTTGCTGCTTGTGAAGAGCAGTATGTTGGTGTTATAGGCGCAAATAACCGCGGTATTGATACTAATATCGGTACACCTTTTGAGGTTGGCCTTAACAATGTACCTTGTATTTCTTGCGGTCAGTGTACTGCCGTTTGTCCTACAGGCGCACTTGTTGAAAAGGATGACACTGATAAGATTTGGGAAGCTCTTGCTGATCCAACAAAGCATGTTGTTGTTCAGACTGCTCCTTCAATCCGTGCAACTCTTGGCGAGTGTTTTGATATGCCGATTGGAACCAATGTTGAGGGCAAAATGGTTGCCGCTCTTAGAAGACTTGGCTTTGATAAGGTATTTGATACCGACTTTGCTGCTGACCTTACAATTGTTGAGGAAGCAAACGAGCTTGTTGACCGTATCAAGAACGGTGGAACCCTTCCGATGATTACATCTTGCTCACCCGGTTGGGTTAAGTTCTGTGAATACTATTATCCTGATATGATTGCGCATCTTTCAAGCTGTAAATCTCCTCAGCAGATGGCAGGCGCTGTTATCAAGACATATTATGCTGAAAAAGCAGGTATTGACGCTAAAGATATAGTTTCTGTTTCTGTAATGCCTTGTACTGCTAAGAAGTTTGAAATTGGTAGAGAAGACCAGTCTGCAGCAGGTGTTCCTGATGTTGACATTGCTATCACTACCCGTGAGCTTTCTCGTATGATTATGAGAGCAGGTCTTAACTTTACAGCTCTTCCTGACGAAGAGTTTGATAATCCTCTTGGTGAGGATACCGGTGCAGCTGTTATATTCGGTGCTACCGGTGGTGTAATGGAAGCAGCTCTTAGAACTGCAAACGATTGGCTTACAGGTAAGGATAATACCGATATTGACTTTACTGCCCTTCGTGGCACACAGGGTCTTAAGCAGGCTACTGTAAATATTGCAGGCAGTGATATTAAGGTTGCTGTAGCTTCTGGTGCAGCTGCTGCTAAGGTTGTTATGGATAAGTTAAAGGCAGGCAATCCTGATGGTTGGACCTTTATTGAGATTATGGGATGTCCCGGCGGTTGTGTAAACGGCGGCGGTCAGCCTATTCAGCCTCAATATGTTCGTGATACTGTTGATCTTAAGGCTGTTCGTGCAAAGGCTCTATATGATCAGGATGTTGCTATGACTATCAGAAAGTCACATGAATCACCTGTTGTAAAGGCTCTTTACAGTGAGTGGTACACCGATGGTTTTGGTGGTCATAAAGCTCATCACGATCTCCACACAAGCTATGTTGGCCGTGAAAAATACGGTAAATAATAATTAGCTATTGAAATAAATCTCCGTTACGGATATAATATCTGTAACGGAGATTTTATTTTTTAGGAGAAAAATATTGAGTAAAAAAGAATTAGAAAAACACTTAGAAGTGCAGAGAAGTATTATAAAAAAATTTAGAAAAAGTATTTGGTCGAACTTTGTGGGCGCTATAAAGGAATACGAACTAATAAAATCGGGAGACAAAATTGCCGTATGTATTTCAGGCGGCAAGGATTCGGTTCTTATGGCTTGCTGTCTAAGACAGCTTCAGTTACATAGTGAGGTTCCGTTTGAATTAGTTTATCTTGTTATGGATCCTGGATATAATGAAAAAAACAGAAAGCTTATTGAGCATAATACGGATTTGCTCAAGCTTCCTGTTCATATTTTTGAAAGTGATATTTTCGAGGTCACCGATAGGGTGGGCGGTTCGCCTTGTTATCTTTGTGCCCGTATGCGTAGGGGATGTCTTTATAGTAAAGCAAAAGAATTAGGATGTAATAAAATAGCTCTTGGACATCATTTAAACGATGTAATAGAAACCGTTTTAATGAGTATGACATATTCCTCTGAGATTAAAACTATGCTTCCAAAGCTTCATAGTACAAATTTTGAGGGTATGGAGTTAATTCGTCCATTATATAAGGTGAAAGAAAAAGATATTATTGCCTGGTCAAATTATAATGATTTGCATTTTTTACAATGCGCTTGTAAAATGACCGAGAAAAATGCTGATATAGAGCTTATGTCCAAAAGAAAAGAAATTAAAGCTCTGATTGAATATATTAAAATCCAAAATCCTGAGGCTGATGATAACATTTTTCGTTCGCTACATAATGTTAACCTTGCTACCATTCCAGGTTGGAGAGATTCTGACAGTGGTGAATTACATTCATTTGTAGAAGAATATTAAATTTAATCAATTTTAAGCTTTGTTTCTCTCGCGTAAAAGAAAATATATTGCTGAACTATTCCTGCATACGGTATCGCTTCGGTAGGTAGGTCGCCGTCAAATAAAACCTGCATTGCACGTTTAATCCAAACATCCTTTGGAAAGGCTTCAATATGCTTGTGCGAGAATAAAAGGGCGCAGTCTGCAACCTTTGGTCCAACTCCTTTAATTTTCATAAGCTCTTTTCGTGCATCGTCAACACTTAATGTTTTAAGATTTTCCAAATTAATTTCAGATTTTGCAATTTTTTGTGCGGCATCATAAATATATTTTGCCCTAAAGCCTGATCGTAAAATGTCGAGCTCCTCTAACGAAAGTGAGGCTATTTTCTGGGAGGTAGGGAAGGTGTAATAATTACCCATATTCTCACCAAAATTCTCACAAAGTCTTGAAATAATGCCTTTTATGCGCTTTATATTATTGTTTTGAGAAATTATAAATGAGCAAAGTGTTTCCCAAGGCTCTTGATTTAATACTCGTATTCCTTTTCCAAATTCCGATGCGGTTTTAAGCACTTCATTTCCACTTATTTTTAAAATTATTTCATTATAATCTCGATTAAAATCGAAATAATCACACCAAATATCGTTAAAATCGTTTTCTGTTGTATTATAAAAGATAATTGTTCCATCATTAAGCTTTTCAAGCTCTAAATATTTGTTAAAGGCAACCCCGTACCATATTCCGTTTTCTTTTTCTGCCCAGCGGAATGCCTGACCGCAATCAAGTGTATGAGCAAGGTCAAAATTTTCTATTCCGTATACATATATGTTATTATTTTTTGCTTCAAATTTAAACATTTTAATCACCGTTGATATTATACAATTTTTATGTTAATATGTAAATATATAAATTTTAGGAGTTTAATTATGAGAGATGATATTTGTACTATACCCGTCAGCGAGGTTTTTGAGGTTAATGACGGTTGTCCAATATGCAGAATGAGAGATACTATTGAAAAAAGAATTATTGAATATATTTTAGGTGACGCAATGATGGAGCCTGATGTTAGAATCGAAACTAATCGTGTTGGCTTTTGCGAAAACCATTATAATGCTATGCTTTCAACCAGAGGTAGACTTCAACTTGCTTTAATGCTACAATCCCATATTGATGAGATTAATAATAATGTCTTTAAGAAAAGCTTGTTTACATCTACAGGAAAAAGAGGGGAAAAAGCTGCAAAAATTTCAGAAACCTGTTTTATTTGTGATAAAATAGAATACGGAATTTCCCGAATGATTGATACAATATACCGTTGTTATGAGAATGAAAGGGATTTTCGTGAGCTTTTTAACTCACAGAGTATGTTCTGTCTCCCACATTATGAAAGGCTTATTAACGGAGTGGATAAACGCAATTTAAAGCGTTACGGAAGTGAGTTTGCAAATAATCTTACAAGAATAACAGGTGATTATTCAAAAAAGCTATATTCATCTATTTCTGAATATTGCGCTCTTTATGATTATAGAGCCAAAAAAGAAGATGCATCACCCGAATGTAAGGATTCTGTTGAAAGAACTGTAGCTTTTCTTAATGGTAGATACTATTAATTTAATTTACATAATCAGACATTTTTTAAATATGTTGATAACTTTTTCTGCATATTTAAAGGGTTTATTAACATTTTCCACCGAGTTATTCACTTTTTTATGTTAACCTGAATAATTATTTCCTTTTTTGTCCAAACTCCTAATGACTAATTAAAAAGGGGATTAACAATGGTCAAGGGAGTTAGTAAAACGATAATTGAGGTTAACAATACGGGTAGTAAGCTATTCGAAAAGATTGTATTTTATGTTACACCTGAATACGGCAATCTTAGTGCTAAGCAGCTTAAAAGGGCTGCAAGTGAATTTTCCTTTAATTTTGATATAAATACACCAAAAAACAGTTTAAGAAAACGATATAAACGAAAAAAATTAATTCGTATTGCTTGTTTTTTAGGTGGCGCTATCTTGATTATGGCAATATTATTACTAATATTATTGTAATTAAATTATTTAAAATGCAGGAAGTTAGCTTTACTTCTTGCATTTTCTTTTTCTTTCGACTATAATAGAAAATAACATTTAAAAATAAGGTGAGTTAATGAACGAGATATTTAAAAATGGCCTTTCTTTGTTTTTAAGATTGATTATTGTAAATGTTATGTGCTTTTTTATGGTTATTTCATTTAATGTATTGGCTTCTGCAGCATTTACCGAAAACATTGGCTATACTGCATTTGGCACATCAAGTGAAAGCGCTGAGCAGGTTGAGCTTTACACTCATTATTATAGCGATGGAGAGGATTTAAAGCTTAAGGAATATGAGGAGCAAGGTTATACAATCACTAAGTCTAATATTCGCTCAACAATATCGGGAAAAGGATATACTGTCTTTCTTGTTGTGACGCAGCTTTTCTGCGCTATACTAATTGTATCCTTTATTTATCCGAATTTCTGGAGTATGGGTACTAAGGACAGTAATCTCGTTCACTTTAAGCATAAAAATGAAGATAAGCTGAAAGGTCTTAAGTGCGGATTAATTGCAGTGGCTCCTGTTCTGCTTATTAATATATTTATATTAGCAACCAGAAACACTATTTCCGCAAGGGTTCCTGTTGTACTCTATAAATTCCTCAATTCAAGCTATTATAGCGTAATTGAATTTATTGCTGGTAAGGCTTCTGCCTTCGGTGAGCTTTCGGTTTTGAGTATGTTATCTCTTTCCCTTATTCAGCTCTTTGTTCCTTTAGTTTCGTTTATTGCATATCTTTTAGGATATAAAAATATTTCAATAGGCGAAAAATTTATATATAAGAAAAGTAAAAAGAAATAAAAGGTGATTAAAATGGCAGGTTTTTTTGGTTTATTTAATTATGAAAAAGAGGGTCCGGGTATATCTAAAAATACCCCTAAGAAAAAGACCTTTATAATATTTTTTGAAACTTTTTTTAGAAATTTTTGGAAGTTTATTACTATTAATTTTTTGTATTCATTAATGTCAATACCGATTATAACAAACGGCTTGGCAACTACAGGTATTACCAATGTCACCCGTAACATCGCGAGAGATAAACACTCATTTGGCAGTAGCGATTATTTTGAAACTATAATGAAAAACTGGAAACAGGGCTTAGCCGCAGGTATAATAAATACTTTAATTTACATAGTTTTAATTTTTGATTTCTGGTTTTTTTATAATCAAGAAAATAGCACATTTTCTACCATTTGTATCGGCATAAGTCTTTCGTTCTTATTTATTTTTACCGTAATGAATTATTATGTGTGGACATTGATGATTACCTTTAAATTTTCAATTAAGCAGATTTATAAAAATAGTTTTAAATTTGTTTTTATAAATCTAAAAAACAATTTAATTTGTTTTGTATCTCTTATTCTTGTTCACGCAATTTATGTAGGTGTTTTATTCCTGTTGCAGAAATTCTGGTTTTTTGTTATAACCATTGAGGTTATATTATATTTTATCACATATCCATGTTTTAAATATCTTTTAGTTCAGTTTTGTGTTTTTCCATCGATTAAAAAATACATAATTGATCCTTATTATAAGGAGCATCCTGATGAGGATGTTGACAAGCGTCGTGACCTTGGCATTGAGGTTTACGAGTCTAAGCCTCAATATTTAGATGGTGAAATTGATGATGCCGAACCTGAAAATGTTTTTGATGATAATATTATAAACACTTCTGACATATAAATTAAATAAGTTGGGTCGCCCCACTAAAATATGTTTTAGTGAGACGACCCTTTAATTTTACCCATAAGAGGAGAATTATATGTGTTGTAGAATTCAAGATTTAAAGAGCAAACAGGTTGTTTGTGTAAAAAATGGAGTAGTTTTAGGCTTTGTTTCCGATGTTGAGCTAAACACATACGACGGAAGAATAGAGTCTATCGTTATTTTTGGGAGACCTCGTTTTTTTGGCATTTTTGGTAGAGAAGAGGATATCATAATTCCTTGGAATGAGATAACAGTAATTGGAAACGAAACTGTTCTTGTGAGTACAGAACCTGATTCTGTAATGAGATTAATTAAACGAGGCAGATTTTCATTTTAAAGTTATTAAAATTTACCCATATCTTTAAGTAGTTTGAGCTTTAATATTGCAGTTTGTGTTTTTGCATCCTTTATTTCACCATTAATAATCATTTCAACTGCTTGTTCGAGCGGAACTTTTTCAACTGTTAAGAATTCGTCATCATCGGTGTTTTGTTCGCCATAAGAAAGCCCTTTAGCCGCGTAAAGCCATATTATTTCTCCGCAATATCCCGGAGTTGGATATAACTCGCCTAAAAAGAGCATTTGCTCAGCTGTAACTCCTGTTTCCTCTTTTAGTTCACGAATTCCGCAAGTAAGAGGCTCTTCTGTAGTGCTGTCTCGCTTTCCGGCAGGAATTTCAAGTACCGTTTCAAAGTATGGATATCTAAATTGACGAACCATAAGTACCTCGTCATTTTCGGTTATTGCAGCAACGCAAACACCACCGTTATGCTCGACAACCTCTCTTATAGCAGTATCGCCGTTGGGAAGGAGTGCAGTATCTCGCCTTAGATTTATAACTTTTCCTTTGAAAATGTACTCGAAATCAAGTTGTTTTTCTTCTAAATTCATTTTTTTCACCTTTACTTAATATATTAATATTATGATAATTAAAATTGGGTGGGGAATATGACAAAAATTATAGATGCAGTTGAATATGATTATTTTGAAAGAAAAAAACGCTCCAATATGCTTTGCAAAGAGTATCCATTTATTAAGGAAATGCTTATTGGGAAAAGCTGTATGGGTAAGGAAATTAAAGCATATAAGCTTGGAGCTTCAATGGATTACAGCCTCATTGCTGCAGCGTTTCATGGTAGCGAAAGAATAACATCAAATGTTTTATTAATGTTTATAGAGGAACTTTGTTATGCAATAAAATACGATGGGGTAATCGCAGGCTTTAAAGCGAGAAGGGCACTTAATGGCAGAGGTATAATTTTTGTACCATGCGTGAATCCTGACGGGTGCGATATATCACTTTTAGGCGCTAAAGCTTGCGGAGATAAAGCTAACGAAATTGCAAGAATGTGTCAAAATAACTTTTCAAAATGGAATTCAAATTTTCGTGGAGTAGATATTAACCATAACTTCAATGCAGATTGGGAAAATCTTAGAAAAAGAGAGCTTGAAGAAGGTATATACTGTCCGTCGTATACACGCTTTGGTGGGTATAATCCAGAAAGTGAACCCGAAACCATAGCATTAACAGAGCTATGTAGAAAAACAAGGATAAGACACGTTACAGCGCTTCATTCACAAGGAGAAGTAATTTATTGGAGCTTTGGAGATAAAAGACCGCCAAAATCGAAAAAGATGGCTGAAATAATGGCAACCTCGTCAGGATATGCACTTGATGTACCCACTGCAATCGCTACAGGCGGTGGCTTCAAAGACTGGTTTATAAGTGAATTTTTCCGACCAGGATTTACGGTTGAATTAGGTCTTGGCAAAAATCCCTTGCCGATAGAAACAGCAAACGAAATTTATAAACGCGTGAAAGAAATGCTGATGCTCTGCGTCATAATGTAATGTTTTTTATATTTTAACAAATTTATGAAAAACTTTCAAGCTTATTAAAAATTTTAAAACATATTTACATTTATACTGCGTTATTGTATAATGAAATCAATAAAAATTTAAAGAGGGATTACTGTGTCTAAAAATAAAAGATTTGAAAAAGTATACAGTCAGGGTATAGGTTCTGTTGAAGTTTGGATGGATAAAGAAACGGGTGTTAATTATTTGTATCGTTCAAGCGGTTATGGTGGAGGTCTTACGGTTTTGATAGATAAGGACGGTAAACCGTTAGTTACAAATGTTGAAAAATAAATTATTTTAGCAATAGACTGTTTCCTTTTGGAGACAGTTTTTTAATACTTAAAAATATCTTAAGTCTGTTAAGTATTAGATTAATTTAATATACCGAAAAACAATAAACAATTATTGATAAACAATAACAAAATTATTGACAAACGATAAACGATGTGTTAATATATGCTTGTAAAATTTTTACAAAGGAGTTAAAAATATGTGGAACAGTAAAAAATCGGTTAATTTTTCTATAACGGTATGCTTTATTTTAGCTTTTGTACTTTTAGCGCTTATATTCTTTGGTCCAACAATATTCGAGCTTTATATGACAAAATTCCGAGGCTTTTTGCCCGACGGAGAAGCTTTAAGTATGCTGAAAAAGGTATTTTTGTATACATTCTATCCTTGTTCTGTTTTTGCGGCAATAATACTGTATTCGCTAATTGGCTTGTTATTCAGCATTAAAAAGGGCGATGTTTTTATTCCTTTGAATGTTAAAAGATTAAAGATTGTTTCAATATGCTGCTTTATAATTGGTGCAATAACATTCATTGGCGGAATGTTTTATATGCCCTTTATGTTTGTTTCTCTTGCAGGCGGATTTGTTGGTGTAATGCTTAGAGTGCTTAAAAATGTTATGCAGGGCGCTGTTGAGCTTCGTGAAGAAAACGACCTTACTATTTGAGAGGTATTGAAAATGATTGAAATTAATCTTGATATAATTCTTGCAATGCGTAGAATGACATCGGCAGAGCTTGCTGAAAAAATCGGCATTACGCAGGCTAATCTCTCTGTTTTAAAGACAGGAAAAGCAAAAGCTGTTCGATTTTCAACCCTTGAATGCATTTGTAAAGTACTTGAGTGTCAACCGGGTGACATTATAAAATATGTTGATGAGGAGAATGCAAAATGAGTGAAAATTTAAATAACAATTCTGTTGAGAAAGAAAACAGCAATATTGATTTTGAGGAAGTAAATTTAGACGCTAATCCATATTTTATGCCTAAAAGAAACTTTGATTTATCAGGCAGAGATTTAATTTTCACTTTTCTTTTACTGCTTTGCTCACTTATATTTACCTTTTTAGGTCTATGGGGTGGATTCAGAGGCGGTTTTACCGTATCATCTTTAGCTATATTCGGTGTTACAAGCCTATATGTTTATGAAAGTAAAGCCAAAATCAAACCGTTTTTTGTATTTTGCGGTTTACTGTCGGTTGTGTTATCATTTGTTTTTGGTATAACCTCGAACGGCTCAGTAAGATGGTGGAGTTTTGTATTAATCGTACTTTTATCGGCAATGTGGTTTTACTCCCTTGTTAGTGATAAAAAAGAGAACAAGCTCAGCTTATTAGGCTCTGTCTTTTATCCTGTTTTTGACGGTGCTCTTGGTAATCTTCCTGCAACCCTTACAGCAATTTTTACAGGAAAAGAAAAGGGTAGAGCTGTGTTTGGCAAGGCTTTAATCGGTGTTGCCTTAGCAATTCCTGTTCTAATTGTTGTTGTACCGTTACTTATCTCGTCTGACGAAGCATTCAGCGGAATGGCTTTAAGACTCTTTGAGGATTTAGGCTCGGGTATTTTAAAAGTAATTGTTGCAGTAATTATTGCTCCGTTTTTAATTTCCTATTCCTTTTCACTTAGCAAGCACGAAACAAAGTTAAGGGAAAAATCTGAATTTAAGGGAATCGAAAATGCTGTAACAATCTCATTTTTATCGGTAATTTCATTATGCTATCTTTTATATCTGTTTTCACAGTTGGCTTATTTTTTCAGCGCATTCAGCGGTTTTTTACCCGAAAACTATAAATTTACCGTTTCAGAATATGCCCGTCGTGGATTTTTTGAAATGTGCATTATTGCAGCAATAAATTATTTAATTATTTTCCTTTGTATGTCGCTTTCAAAAAAAGAAAACGGAAAAATGTGTATTCCTTTAAGAATTCTTTGCACATTTATTGGTTTTTTCACTTTAATTATAATAGCAACGGCTTTATCTAAAATGGTACTTTATATTTCTTCATTCGGTATGACAGAGCTTAGAATTACAACAAGCTCTTTTATGCTATTTCTCAGCGTTACATTCATTGCGTTGATTTTAAGAATTTATATACCAAAAATTCCTGTTTTAAAGGTATCGTTAATAACTGCAAGCATTGTACTTTCGGTTTTAGGTATTCTAAATGTAAACAATGTTATTGCAAATTATAATTATAACGCATATATGTCAAAAGTCTTAAAAACCATTGATGTTGAAACCATTTATGAGCTTAACGAGGAGGGAATACCTTATCTTATAAAATTAACCGAGGATACGGACTATTCTGTATCGTTAGATGCTGAGAAATATTTGAAAAAAGCTATACACTTAGATAATTATTATGATTTTGATTACAAAAACGGTATAGTTGTAAAATACGAAAAAAATTACACGCCTATAAGTCAATTCAGCATTGCAAGACATCGCGCATTTAAAGAATTGGATAAATATATAACCAAAAATCCTGATATTTTAAGTGAAGAAAGGGAAGAAGGCGAAGTATATTCATTTGAATATTATTAGGCTTATTTTTTAAAAATTCATATTTTATTAATAATTTACCAGTATAATCAATATTGGTGATGTTTATGAAAAATAATGAAAGAAAATATAGCTCAGGTGTTTTAATAAAAAGATTTATGCCGTACTATAAAAGGTATATACCAACTCTTTTATTTGACCTGTTTTGCGCCTCGCTTACCACAGTTTGCGAAATTATTTTACCTCTTATCATGCGTGAAATAACTAATGCAGGTATAAACGGTTTTGCTACTCTTACAATTAGCTTTGTGCTAAGGGTTGGAATCCTTTATTTCATTCTTAGAATTATTGACTCTGCTGCTTTTTACTATATGTCATATATCGGACATGTAATGGGCGTTAAGATTGAAACGGATATGAGACGTGCTGCATATTCGCATTTGCATAAGCTTTCGGATACATATTTTAACAACACTAAAGTCGGTCAGATAATGGGACGCATTACAAGTGATTTGTTTGATGTTACCGAATTCTCACACCATTGTCCCGAGGAGTTTTTTGTTGCAGGAATAAAAGGTGTTATTTCATTTATAATACTTGTAAACATTAATGTAACTCTCACAATTATAATTTTTATTATAATCCCAATAATGGTTTTTATTTGCACGATTCTTAATAGAAAAATGAAGAAAACCTTTAGAAAACAGCGTGTTTTAATAGGTGAATTGAATGCCCGAATTGAAGATTCTCTGTTGGGACAAAAGGTTGTTAAAGCCTTTGCAAATGAAAAGGTTGAAGAAGCAAAGTTTGAAAAAGATAATTCCGAATTTTATAATGTTAAAAAGCAATCGTATAAATATATGGGAGCATTTGCGACATCTACAAGGCTATTTGACGGTATTATGTATGCAACGGTTGTAATTGCGGGAAGTATCTTTATGATAAAGGGTTATATAACCGCAGGTGACCTTGTAGCGTATCTACTTTATGTTACTACATTTATTGCAACGGTAAGACGAATAATTGAATTTTCAGAACAGTTTCAGCGCGGTCTTACGGGTATAGAACGCTTTCTTCAGATAATGGATGCTGATATTGAAATTTTTGACAGTCCAAATGCTGTTGATTTAATAGAGCCTAAGGGGAATATTGAATTTAAAAATGTATCCTTTGAGTATCCCGACGACCATAATATAGTATTTAAAAATCTAAATTTAAAGGTTAATAGCGGAGAAAAAATTGCGTTTGTTGGTCCTTCAGGCGGTGGCAAAACCACACTTTGCAATCTGATTCCCCGTTTTTACGATGTTACTGATGGTGAGATAACACTTGACGGACGCAATATAAAGAATTACACACTAAAATCTCTTAGGAATAATATAGGTATAGTTCAACAGGATGTATATTTATTCTCAGGAACTGTTTTTGAGAATATTTCATATGGAAAGCCTGATGCAACACTTGAAGAGGTTATAGAAGCCGCTAAAAAGGCAGGGGCAGATGAATTTATAAATGAACTTAAGGATGGATACTATACATATGTTGGCGAACGCGGTGTTAAGCTTTCAGGCGGACAAAAACAACGAATAAGCATTGCCCGAGTGTTTTTAAAAAATCCTCCAATTATTATTCTTGATGAGGCAACAAGCGCACTTGATAATGAAAGCGAATTTGCGGTTGCTAAAAGTCTTTCAAAGCTTTCAGAAGGCAGAACAACAATTACTATTGCCCACCGATTGTCAACAATCAGAAAGTCGGACAGAATACTTGTATTAACCGACGAAGGCATTATGGAAGAGGGAACACACCAAACGTTAATTGAGCAAAAAGGAATGTATTATAAATTTTATCAAATGGCTAATGAGCTAAGCTAAAGTAAAATAGACACATCATTTGAAAAAACTCAAAAATGATGTGTCTATTTTTTCTTGATACAACAAAAGAGGAATGCCTAATTTTTACGCATTCCTCTAAATTTTGTATTTAAAAACACAAGCCATCCGTCAAATGAAAGCAATGAAAAAACAGGAACAAACATAAACAGATACCTACTATTGCATTCCCATAAACTTAAAAATACCATAATTCCTATCAATGCAAGTTTTGCAAACAAGAATTTTTTATCACTTTTAATCCCTGAAACAATTAGACCAAACAACACCATCAAATGATAAATTCCGGAGTAAATAAGTGATATCCAATGCAAATCTCCATTTGGTGTGAATAACCGTTGGCATAAGCCATTCCTTAACGGTTGACGTGATACATAACTTTCACCGCAAAAGAAAGTATTTCCCCAAGTTCTAGAAAGTTTTGACCAAACTATATGTTTAATAGTGCCAAGAATACCTTTTTCTTTCAAACGCGTTTTTATTTCATTTATATTTGCTTGTGCTTTTTTATTATAATCTCCTGCTTTTATCGTGTATTGCACATCTTCTTCACTATAAGCACCTTCACCTTGAAGTCCCATCATCACCCAATGAGTAGGAGGAAATTTATATGTATCGTATGTTGATTTATCAAATGTAAAAATAGCGTTTAAAGCCAAATTCAAGGAGAGCACAACTATCAAAACAGACATTACATATATAACTAAATTTCGAATTTTTTTATTAAAATTTTCAGAATCCAATAAAATATCAATAGCAAAAGCTATAAATAATATAAAGCCCATCACTTTTATTTTAAAAACAAAAGCACCTAAAATTGCTATTATAATATAATAAATATATTTTTTTGCACTGCTTTTACCTTTTAAATACAAATATGTCGACAAAGTTAAAAGAAATATCGACGGAACATCTGTATATGCAAATTGTGCATATAAATAGTAATGCAATCCAAATACTGATACAACCCCAAAAATAAGACCAAACTTTTTATTCCAAACACAACAACCAATTAAATATACTAGTGTAAATGTCAATTGTGTTAGTACCACACTTAATATCATAGAGGCTGTTTTGAAAAGCGTTATATCGGCATTAGGTATAATAAATTTAATGGTTTTGAAAAAGAACGAAAGAATAATAAACCAAAGTTGATTATTGGGGTATTGAGCATAATAGTGATAATAATCAATTTCGTTTCCAAGGGCATAATTAGATGCTTGCCTAATAACTAAACCCCAATCCCACGATAAGTCGACTTCGAGTTTATATGTCAAACAAGACATAACCACTACAGTTAACGCTTGAATTATAATCCAAATTTTATTTTCGCCCAAAACATTTATTAACTTTTTAAACTCGGTTGAAAATTTATTGTTAACATAATAAAACGCAACTATAATTATTAATGCTAGAAAAGGTATAATAATATTTTTTTGTGCTAAAGAAATAGTAGCTATAAGAAAAATCAAACTAATACAAACTATAAATATAGCATTAATACTTTTATTTATAATCTTCATAAAGCCCCTCGCTTTTACGACACTATTTTAAATATGTTTTTATTATATTTAAAAATAGCATAAAATGCAACACTTATTCCGGTTATCAAACCAACAATTATTACAACT
>JAZOUK010000016.1:0-1871 GCA_045658105.1 Acutalibacteraceae bacterium | reverse complement strand
AGCATCCTCGCTAAGCTCTAAAAGTTCTTTCTTTATTGCAACAGATTCCTTCTGCAAATCATCAACCATTGAACTTAGTCGGTCATCATCGAGTTTCCCTTCAGCATTGTCTACATAGAGTTTCGGAATAATCTTATCAATAATACCTAGTCTGCCCTGTAGCTTTTCTCGGCGGACTTTTCTTGCCTTTGCGGCATTATCTGAATTTTCCTCTTGCATAATGTGTTCTACAATTGCATCAATTTGCTCATCAGTCAGAGAAATCAAGGAGTTCAAATCTTCCGTAATAAGCTCTATAAGGTCGGCGTAGCGAATCCTTGTGCCCTTGCAAGGCTCGTTGATATCCTTTCGCTTGTTAATACAAGAAAGATACCAATACTTTTCTCGCTCGCCCTTATAAACTGTTCCGCATGAACACAGAGCATGTCCGCAGAGCGCACAGTATGCAACACCCGAAAAAATGCTTTTTCGAACATGGTCATATTTCTGAAAATTACGTGTCCCCTTACCCATATTGTCATGCGCCTTTTGGAAGATTTCTTCACTTACCAATGCTTCGTGGGTATTCTCAGTTACCGCCCATCTGTCAGATGGGATAGCAACCTTCTTTTTAGACTTTGCACTTGCTTTTTTAGTTTTACCAAGAACTGTATGACCGAGATAAACTTCGTTTTTTAGGATGCGCTTAACCGTTGTATAATTCCAAAGGTCTGAAGCTCTGGCCGCACCCTCTTCGCTGAATTCATCTCGATATAGCACACGATATTTAAGCGGTGGAATAACGCCATCATTATTCAAATCCTGCGCTATTTTTCTTGATGAATCACCGTTTGCGGCAGCATTAAAAATTCTCTGCACAACAGGTGCTGTAACCTCATCGGGCACAAGTTGATTTTTATTGCGGTGTGCTTTTTTATATCCATAAGGCGGACAAGCACAATACAAACCGTCTTGTCGCTTAGTTCTAAGAACGTCCTTAACCTTTCGCGAACCGTCACGCAGATACACCTCGTTCATAGCAAACTGGAACGGTGCCATCACATTGTCATCTTCACTATCAAAGTTATCAGCAATGGCGATATATCTCACATCGTGCTCAGGAAAAAACTGCTCGGCATAATAACTCGATTCTCGCATATCACGGCCAAGACGGGATAGGTCTTTGGTAATTACCGTGTTTGCCAAGCCTTTATTTAATTCTCGCATCATTTCCTGAAATCCTGGTCGGTCAAAGTTGCCACCCGAATAACCGTCATCCACGAACTCACGAACAAGATTGATACCATTCTGCTCACAGTATTTTGTTACAATCATACGCTGATTAGTAATACTTGATGATTCACTTTTCTGTGCTTCTTCTCGGGATAACCTAAAATAAGCAAAAGCAATTTTATTTTGTTCGACTCTCATAGTCCCTCCTTCGACTGAATCGAACCACTAAAATTATTATACATCATTGTTCCGTTGCTTTCAAGCGACGGCGCATTATTTTTTATATTTTTTACACGCTGCTCAATGAGCATAGCGGTAGTTTTATTCTCTGCAAAGACTCTGCTGATAATATATCTCGTATTCTCAATATCTCTATAATCTTTCACTCGAACTCCTCCTTTCTCTATTTTTGCCAAAGTAGTTAAAATTAAACATAATCGTGACTCCTTTAATGTCTTTTCCGAAAACATTTGCGGTTAAAACTTAAAGGAGTTAATTTTTTAGTTTCAAGAAAACAATAAGTATATTAAAATAGAGATAAAGGAAGGTGGTTATTTTGATTGTTCTTTAACTTTAAAACAAAAAATATAAAGAAAGAGGAAAAATTTATGAACAAAGTTATTTCAGACAAAATTAAAACAAGTATTATTGAGCAGGTG
>JAZOUK010000015.1:0-8216 GCA_045658105.1 Acutalibacteraceae bacterium | reverse complement strand
CCCAGCACCAACCCTAGTGAAACCGTTATTTGTAACAGCATTGGTATGATTGCCGCAGGAAATGGCGTTGTTTTCAACCCTCACCCCGGTGCCATTGCTACATCTAATTATGCGGTTGACCTTGTAAACCGCGCAAGTCGTAACGCAGGCGGTCCTGAGATTTTGGTGGCTTCTATGGATAAGCCCACCTTGGATTCCGCAAAAATTATGCAGACACACCGTGCAATTCGTCTTTTGGTTTGTACAGGTGGTCCCGGTGTTGTTCGCTCGGTACTTTCCTCAGGGAAAAAAGCTATTGGTGCAGGCGCAGGCAACCCACCTGTCATTGTCGATGATACTGCTGACATTGTTAAAGCAGGTAAGGATATAATCGATGGTTGCACATTTGATAACAATCTGCCTTGCATTGCTGAGAAAGAAGTATTTGCGTTTAGAAATATTAAAGACCGTCTTATTGCAGAGATGCTTAAAAACGGCGCTTATAAGATTACCCCCTCTCAGGCAGACGCTTTAGCTAAAATTGTTTTGGTTGATGTTACAGATAAGAAAACCGGCAAGGTTAAAAAGACCGTAAACCGCGACTGTGTTGGTCGTGATGCCACAGTTTTGCTTAAGAAAATCGGTGTTAATGTGGGAGCTGAGATTCGCTGTATTATTTGCGAAACCAAGTTTGACCATCCTTTTGTTCAAGAAGAGCTTATGATGCCGATTCTGCCTATCGTTACAGTTTCAAATATAGACGAGGCTATTGATTTAGCTGTTAAGGCTGAGCACGGTAACCGTCATACCGCTCATATGCATTCTAAGAATGTCGACCATTTATCAAGATTTGCTTCTGCTGTTGAAACCACTATTTTTGTAAAGAATGCGCCTTCATATGCAGGTATAGGATTTGGCGGTGAGGGACACGCAACATTTACCATTGCAGGACCTACAGGCGAGGGACTCACCTCAGCGCGCAGCTTTACAAGGCAACGCCGTTGCGTAATGGCAGAAAGCTTCCGTATTATTTAAGGAGAAAAGCTATGGAAATCAATGCTTCTTTAATTGCTGATGCAATTTATAAGGCTTTGCAGAGCGGTACCGCAACCGCTTCTACAAACGGAATCCCCGTTGGAATTTCCAACCGTCATATTCATTTAAGCCGTGAGCATATCGATATCTTGTTCGGCAAGGGTTATGAGCTCACCCCCATAAAAGACCTTTCTCAACCAGGTCAGTTTGCTTGTAAGGAACTCCTCACAATTGTTGGCCCCTCGCTTAGACCGATTGAGAATGTTCGAGTTTTGGGTCCTGAGCGTCCTGAATCTCAGGTTGAGATATCCCGAACAGATTCCTTCACCCTTAAGGTTAAGCCACCTGTTAGAGAAAGCGGTAAAATTGCAGGCTCTGCACCTATTTCAATAATCGGACCTAAAGGTATAGTAACCTTGAAAGAGGGCTGTATTATCGCCAACCGTCACATACATATGAGCTTGGAGGACGGTGAGAGGTTCAGTGTTAAGGACAATCAATATGTAACTGTTGATGTTGATTCCGAGCGCAGAACCAGATTTTATGATGTTCAGGTAAGAGTACACAAGAATTTCCGTTTAGAAATGCATCTTGATACCGACGATGCGAATGCTGCTGCATTAAAGAACGGAGATAAGGTTCAGATTGTAGAAATACAGAAATAGGTTTTATTATGAATCGTTTTAAAATTCGTACAGAGGTGCGTTTTAATTCTAACGCACTTGATACTTTAACTGAATTTAAAAATCAAACGGCCGTCATTATAACGGATAAATTTATGGTTTCTTCGGGACTTATAAATAAAATCACCGATAAAATGACCGGTTATAAAAGCATTGCAATCTTTGATGAAATCACCCCCGACCCTACTACATCATTGATTGCAAAGGGCCTTAAATTTGTCACCGAGAAAAAGGCAGAAATTGTAATTGCTCTTGGCGGCGGCTCAGCTATTGATGCCGCTAAGGCTATAGTATTTATGGGCGAGCAGTCGGATATGGGCGATTTAAAGCTCATTGCAATCCCAACCACAAGCGGTACAGGCTCTGAGGTTACCAAATTCTCGGTTGTGACCGACGATGCTGACCATCTTAAATATCCGCTTGTTGATGAGGGGCTTTTGCCTGATTTGGCGATATTAGACCCTGAGCTTGTGTTGTCCGTTCCTCCGTCTGTTACAGCTGATACGGGTATGGATGTTATTACACACGCCTTTGAAGCGCTTGTTTCACTCAACGCAAATGATGCTTCTGACGCGCTTGCAGAAAAAGCATTGCTATTAGCCTTTCAGTATCTTCCGTTTGCTTATAAGGACGGAGAGAATGTTTTGGCAAGGGAGAAAATGCATAGTGCATCCTGCCTTGCAGGTATGGCATTCAACGAAGTGGGACTCGGTATCAATCATAGTATCGCTCACGCTTTAGGCGCTAAATTCCATATTCCGCACGGCAGAGCCAACGCAATACTTCTTCCCCATGTGATAAGATTTAATTCTCATCTGCGCGCTTGCTTTGGCAATGAGCCAAGCGAGTCTGCAAAAAGATATGCTGATATTTCTAGAAAATTAGGACTTCCCCACGACAATGTTAGAATAGCGGTTGAAAGCCTTATAGACGAGGTTAAATATATGATGCGCCGTATGGAAATTCCTGCCACACTTTGGGACGCAGGAGTAACAAAAGAGGCGTTTGAACGAGAAAAATCCAATATAATAAAAGCTGCTTTGGAAGACCCATGTACTGCTACTAATCCGAGAGAAATTAATGTTGAAGCAATTGAGCTATTATTAAGTAAAATAACAGACTAAGTAAATAAAACCACCATTACATGATTTTGTAATGGTGGTTTTATTATTCTGTCCCTTAGTAATACAAAATTTGGTATTTCAAACTTAGTGGCACGGATAAAATATACATGTAAACTGTATTTTACTACGGTAAAAAGATTTTAACTAAAAAATATAATACTGATGGACAAAGCAAACAACCAAGCCCTGTGTAAAATGTTGCTGTCATAGCACCGTAAGGTACTAATTCCGGGTCAGTTGCCGCAAGGCCTGCAGACACTCCGCTTGTAGTCCCCATCAATCCACCAAATACCATGGCAGCACTAGGTGTGTTAAGACCTATTCTTTTTGCAAGCATAGGTGTAAGAAGCATTACAGCGATAGACTTGAAAACACCTGTCGCGATTGAGATAGCAACAACAGCAGAACTTGCACCGACTGCCGCACCTGTAACAGGTCCTACTATGAACGTAACAGCACCTGCTGCAATAGTTGTTACACTGGCAGCGTCCCTATAACCAAAGGCAACTGCTACCAAAACTCCAATAATAAATGTAAGCACTACTCCTAAAATAAGGGATATAACCCCTATCAAACCACTCTTCTTGATTTCGGACAATTTTGCACCGTATGCTGTTGAAATGATGGTAAAATCACGGAGTGCAGAACCACCCAAAACACCGATGCCGGTGAACATGGTTATATCTGAAAGCCCCTTTGAACCACCTGCAAACCTTCCGCCTATGTATGCTAAAATAAGTCCGAGAAAAATAGCTATTGCCGATGAGTGGATTCTTCCACGGGTGACTTTAGCAGAAACAAAATTGGAGAACATTGCAATAATTCCAACAATCATAAATGACATAACAAAGCCATTTTTTACAAACAAATCAACAATGATATTTAATACTTCTTTCATTTTTTTGCCTCCGTTTCATTGTTTGCAGCTCCCTTTGAAGTAAACTTATTAAACAAGGGAATAAGAAACAGCATAATCAATACAACACCAAGTCCTAAAACCAATGCAATAATTCCACCGCTTAATGCACTGACAACATTCTGAGATGCCGCCATAGCAATCGTAACGGGTATATACATTTCTTTCCAAAAATTGATTCCTTTAACATATGTATCTGGTAAAAGTTTGTTTATCTTAGGCGAATTGGTCACAAGTAACAATAAAATCATAGCAAAACCAACGCCGCCTATATCTGAATTAAGACCCGTCAGAAGTCCTAACACATTTCCTATAAATGAGCCCACAAACATACAACCGGCCAGCAACGCCACACCGTAAATCATAATATTTCTCCTTAACTTTTGCTAATTTATATTAAAACAACTATATCAACGATTATAGTACATTTAAATTTAATTGTCAACATTTCTTTTCATACTTTTAACCGAGTTGTTAACAAAGGCAAATAACAATTCTATAATCATTTTTTGTGTGATAATTGAAAAGTAAAATTATAATAAGTAAAATCCCGAAAGCTTTCGCTTTCGGGATTTTTGGGTAGTTTAAACTTAATGACACAAATGAAATATGCCTAAATACCCGATTTTCTAAAAATAAAAATTTATTTTATAAACCAGCCCATTGAACCCATAAAAACTTCAAACATCAACACACACAATAATAAACCACTTGAAACACAAAGCGCTACTATAAGCATCTTTTTATCCCTTTTTAGTGATTGTATGTGATCAGCTGAAGATTGTCTTATGTCGTTTATACGCATTTCGTAAACTTCTTTTAGAGCATCTAGCGCCTTTATCTTTGAATCTTCACTAATTTCAACATTTTCTACTTTTTCAATAGCATTTATTTTATCTAAAGAACCACCCATGGCGGTAACAATCCTTGTCACGGTTTCAAAGCGAGGGTCGGAAGTTTCACCTGAGAATATTTTTCTTATTGTGGTTTCTGGTAAACCACTTGCGGTAGAAATATCGTGCCAGGAAAAGTTACCATTAATCTTAAGGTATTTTAAATATTCTTTAATCAAATTTTATCACCTTTCTGCCAAAATTTTATCACTATTAATAAAATTTTATCACTTGTTTGTAAAACTTGAGCAATTCCCAAAATTAAAAATTTATTGTAAGATTTATACAGCAAAATCATTTGAACAAAGTATAACAAATAAAGACCAAGATGTCAATAAAAAATTGGAGTGTCTGAAATGAAAATATTAGCTCAAAGAAAGAAAAAAAAGAACAACTACATATGTTTAATCTGCTGGATAATTCTCCCTGTGTCAATTATTACTGTACTTATACTTGATGCTTTAAAGCTATATAAATTCACCACCGAACGACTTATTGTTATAGGTGTTTGTATTTTGGTAGTGCTAATCCCGTTCGTTAAAGAAATTACTGTAAAAAACATTTCAATTATAAAGGAAAATGATACTAAATAAAACAAATCACCCCTTAATCGAACACAAATGGTTCAGATTTGAGGGGTGATTCATTCTGGGCCCGACACTCAAAATGGAACCAGTCCGAAAACCTGATTTTCTTATATTTTTTCAAAAACCATTGTTGCTTGAATGCGGTCACCGCCGCCTAAACCTTTACTGCCACCGTTAGCAGTAGAAATCGTGTGCAAACGATAGCCTTTGCTTGCCTGTTCATTAATTACTTTTTCCAATTCCGTAAGATTACCTGAACCTGTTCCAAAAAATTTTTCCTTTAAGGTTACTTGCATAACAACATATTGTAGTTGTTTTCCAGAAGCACCCGAAAAAGATGATGAGTCCAAACCAAAAGCCATAATAAGACCTCCTAAATATATTTTTGTTTATTTTATCATAATTTGTAAAAATATGCAATACTTATTACCTCTTACCTATTACTTTCCCAAAATCCCGTGCGAAACTTTATTTTGAGGTAAGAGTGAAGAGGTAAGAAGTAAGAAGTAAAAATCCCGCTCTCTTTCGAGAACGGGATTTTTGGGTGTTTTGAACTTAGTGGCACGAATAAAATATGCCTGAAAGCCGAGGAATTTCTACGTTATTTATATATAATTATTGCAACCCTATTTGTGCTTTTGATATAACTTTTCCCCCTTGAAAAGTAACATTGGCATTTGCACCTATAGAACCATCGCCAGTCCATTGGTAAATCTCTGATTTGTATTCTTGACCTACTCCAATATCAACGCTAGAACCAAGAGATCCCTCGCCTCCAACGATATTGCACACTTCTTCATAAGTCATACCAGTTTCAATTTTATTAAACTCCTCTAAGGAAATACTAGCCTCTGAGTTTATAATATCTGCATCTGTTCCTTTAATAATGTCATTAGGGGTTCCACAACTGCACAAAGTAATATTCAATGTCATTATTAAAAATAAAATTGCTATTTTCTTCATTATCAACTCCTCCTAAAATATTATTTGTCATCTGAACGGCACAATAATAAAACGCCACCAATAAGGTTAACAAAAAGTAATGAACAAATTTTAAGTCCCATTCCAACTGGCTCATTGTTTTTCATTTTATTACAAATTGATATTGTAATTGGCAAACACCAAGCAAGAGGAATCAAAAGCCAACCTTGTGCAACGCATCCTAAAATAAGAAAGATCTTACTTGCTACTGCTAAACCATCGTTACCGCCTTTTCCTTTCTTTTCTTCCGCTATGGCACATCCACAGCCTGGGCAAATTATTGCCTCGTCAGCAATTTCTTTCCCACATTTCTGACAAAATTTCATAAATCGTCACTCCTTTTATTTTTTCGCCAAAATATGACAATCTTATTTTATACTACTTTATACTACTTGTCAATATTTTTTAGCATTACATCCTATAATATTTTCGAGGTGATAATAATGAAACCGTTAAAAGAAAAGATCAGTATAACTATTGATAATGATATTTTAGTAAAACTAAAAGAAATGGCAGAATACGACGACCGTTCCCTTTCACAATATATAAACATCGTTTTAAAGCAACACATACAGGATATCGAAGATAAAAAATAAGCTGTGAATTTTCACGGCTTTTTTATTACATAAAAGCAAAAAATCAATGCGGAGCATTGTATCGTTTTTACCAAAGGTAAAACATCGTTTACTCCGCAAGGTGTAACATCGTTGATGGGAGCATCACATCGTTTTTGACAAAGTCAAAACCTCGTTTTGTGTCCGCTAATGCGGAATGATGTTTTCGCTATGCGAAAAATGATGTTGTGCCCCCAAGGACACAAACACAAAAAGAAAGACACGATTTTTATCGTGTCTTTCTTTTTGTGCGGTTTGAACTTAGTGGCACGAATTTAATATGCCTGAAAATTTAATTTAATAAACGGTGTTGCAGGATCAGTAATATCCCAAATTTCAGTATTGAAGTTACAATTTGCCGGTAATACATTTATAAAACTACAATTTTCTTCTTTTACGAGATTTTCAGAAGGTATCTCATATAATTTAGTGCAACCATCCGCAAATCCAAATACATTTATAAAATCAAAAGTGCCACTCGGCTGATATGAATCAATAATTCCGCCGATCAATGGATGAACATTATCACCATACTTTTTATTGGTATTTATTTTTATAAAACAATTACTAACGCTCATGCTTCCTTTTGAATTTGCTACACCGCCAAAAGCGCCTATGTATGAATAATATGTAGAACTGTGCAAAATCTCACTTTGAACGCAAATATCCGTGAAAATTTCCTCTCCGCTTCCGAGAAGACTCCCCGAAATAGCGCCTGCATTTACCGAATCAGAGCGCACTTGTAATTTTGTATTGCTCTGCAGTCGTTCACATTTGAGTTTTGCATTATCGGTTACAAAAATATCGCCAACAATTCCTCCTACGAGTAAAACATTTGTTTCAACATTGATATTACCATTGACAATGCAATCGGTAATTTTACATTCCCGGGTTGGATACACACAACCTGCAAGAAGACCTATTTCGGTAAAATAATTGCTTTCATAGGTATATGTTATGTTAACATTTTCAAGATGAAGATTTTTGATTTCCGCATTTCCGACTATCCCAAAAAATCCACAAGAATAGTTGGCGTTATTACCATAGTCATCATATAAAAGTTTTGGGGACAGATTAGAAATAGTAAAACCTCTGCCATCAAAATTGGATGAAAAACGATAGGTACCATTTCCGATAGGCAAAAACTCTACTCCCGCCATATCAATGTCTGCACCGAGCGCAAAATGCACTCCATTATTCTTTTTCCCTGAATTAATTTTTTCAGATAAATATATTAATTGCTTTGATGTTGTTATCAAGTAAGGATTCGACTGTGTTCCGTTTCCACCCGAAAATTCATTATCTGTAATAGGCTCAAAGTCTTGAGATATATTAGGATCAGAATTTTGTGATTGAATAACATTATGCAAATCGTTGTGTTCTGTCTCACCCAATGTTTTGACA
>JAZOUK010000014.1:0-5520 GCA_045658105.1 Acutalibacteraceae bacterium | reverse complement strand
CGCTATGGTTAAGGCTGCTAATGTAGAGCTCATCGGTACTGAAAAAATCGGTTCCGGACTTGTATCTGTTATGGTTCGCGGTGACGTTGGCGCAGTTAAGGCTGCTACAGAGTCAGGCTCTGCTGCCGCTTCTAAGCTCGGTGAGCTCGTTGCTGTACACGTAATCCCCAGACCCCATTCAGACGTTGAAAAGATTTTACCCACTTTGAAGTAATCCATGGCGGAGATATTTATGGGGCTCCGCAAAACGCGGAGCCCCATACTCTCCACTTAAGACACGGAGAATCACTTTATTTTAGAGAGGTTTATACCATGATAGTCGGAAAAGTAGTTGGAAGTGTAGTTGCTACACGAAAGAACGAACGCTTATTAGGTTGTAAATTTATGATAGTTGAGCCGATGGAAAATATGAATATCGGCGGCCGCTTTGTTGCAGTTGACAATGTAGGTGCAGGTGTGGGCGAGATAGTACTCGTAGCAACCGGAAGCGCTGCAAGAATAGGCTGTGACATGGAAACTGCCGCAGTAGATGCCGCAATCGTAGGAATTGTTGATAACTCTATCGGTTTGATGGACTGATTCTATGAATATTAATAGTTTAAAAGAAACTTTACAAAAAGCAGGCATTGTCGGAGCAGGCGGTGCAGGCTTTCCAAGCTATGCAAAGCTTAACGAAAATGCGGACACTATAATTCTCAATTGCGCGGAATGTGAGCCTTTGTTGAAATTACACCGTCAGGTTATGCAGCATTTTGCAAGAGAGATTATGACCGCTATGACTGCCCTATGCGAAGCAGTCGGTGCAAAGCAAGCAATAATTGCAATTAAACCCTCTTATAAAAAGGCGGTTGACGCAATTAAAGCTGAGCTTGATGATTTTAAGATGATTTCAATCGGCCTTTTGCCTGAGGTTTACCCTGCAGGCGACGAGGTTGTGACAATATATGAGGTTACCGGTCGAGTAGTTCCCGCCGGTAAATTGCCTATTTCGGTTGGCGTTACGGTATTTAATGTTGAGACTATGTTAAATGCCTATTATGCTATTTCTGAGGGCAAAGGCGTTACCCATAAGTATATTACGGTAACGGGCGAGGTTAAAAATCCTACCACATTATATGTTCCTTTGGGTATTACTGTTGCTGAGGTTCTCAAATTAGCAGGCGGTACAACCATAGAGGAATATACCCTCATAAACGGCGGACCAATGACAGGGAATATCGTTACTGAGAATGATATTATCACAAAAACAAGTAACGCTATTCTTGTTATGCCGAATGACGCTTACATAGTATTAAAACGACGAGCCAACACTAATGTTTCTATTAAAAGAGCAATGTCGGCTTGTTGCCAGTGCAGAATGTGTACCGATTTATGTCCGCGTAACCTTATGGGGCATCCTATTGAACCCCATAAGTTTATGCGCTCGGTTACAAGCGGCGTAACCAAAGAGGTTGAGCCCTATTTGGGTACATTCTTCTGTAGCTCTTGCGGACTTTGCGAAATGTTCTCCTGTTTTCAGAATTTGTCGCCGAGAACACTTATTGCAGAGGTCAAGGGCGGTCTTAGAAAGGGCGGAATTGCTATTCCTGAGGTCAGCGAGGCACCCGTTAAGGAAGAACGCGAGGGCAGATATATTTTAAAAAGCCGTCTTACTGCAAGACTTGGACTTACAAAATATAATTTCCCTGCCTTACTTGAGGAAAAAGATTATCATCCCAAAAAGGTTAAATTATTACTTTCTCAGCATATTGGAGCGCCGAGTGTTCCTTGCGTTAAAAAGGGTGATATTGTTAAGTGCGGTGATATGATTGCGCAACCGCCCGAAAAGGCGTTAGGCGTAGCATTGCACAGTTCAATAAACGGTACTGTTAAAGAGGTTACCGAAAAATATATTATTATTTCTGCATCGTAATTTGTAAATATCAGAAGGGATGTAATTAAATGGGCAAAGCAATCGGTATGGTGGAGTTTGTCACGGTATCTGCCGGTATGACCGGCGCAGATACTATGATTAAAACCGCTGAAATTGAAATAATTGAAAGCGCCACCGTTTGTCCCGGTAAATATATGGTTATTATAAGCGGCGAAATCAGTGCCGTTAAGGCATCTGTAGAAGCCGCAAAAGCAGTAAAGCCTGATAAGGTTATTGACAGTTTTGTGCTTGGCAACCCTCATGAGGATATTTTCCCCGCCATATATGCGGCTACTCCTCCTGAGAATGTCGAGGCATTGGGCATTGTTGAAAGCTTCTCCGCCGCAACTGCAATAGTTGCAGCTGACGAAGCAGCAAAAACCGCTCTCGTAAAGCTTGTTGAACTTCGTCTTGCAAGGGGTATGTGCGGCAAGTCCTATGTATTACTCACAGGAACGGTTTCTGCTGTTACCGCCTCTATTGAAAAAGCAAAAGCAGCGGCAGACGAACGCGGTATGTTGCTTGATAGCTCTGTTATTCCAAGACCTGACAATAAGCTTTGGCAAAGTATTTTGTAATTTAATATATTCAATATAAAAATTCACAAGGAAAGGAGCTGCGACCTTTGTTAGCTATAGAACGCAGAAATGCAATATTATCAAAGTTATCACTTAAGGGCAAGGTGGTTGTAAGTGAGCTGAGTCAGGAATTCAATGTGACTGAGGAAACCATCAGGCGCGACCTTGAAAAGCTTGATAATGACGGTTTGGCGCGTAAAACCTACGGTGGCGCAGTTAAGGTTGAAAACTATAATATTGACCTTCCCTTTCACGTAAGACAGCAAACAAATGTTGAAAGCAAAAGAAAAATCGCCACCGTAATAGGTGATATGATTCACGACGGCGATTATATAATGCTTGATTCAAGTACGACTGCATTATATGTTGTGCAAAACATACTTGACCGTAAGAAAATCACTATAATCACCAATTCTATAAAGATTTTAATCGAGCTTTGCAACAAGCCGGATTGGACAGTAATTTCAACAGGCGGTGTTTTAAAAGAGGGTTCACTTTCCTTGCTGGGTTATCAGGCTGAGCGTATGATTTCAAGCCATCATGTTGATTTGGCAGTGTGCTCCTGTAAGGGACTAAACGAAAATCTTAAGATTTCCGACTCCAATGACCAGGATGCCGAAATTAAAAAAGCCTTCTTTAATTCTGCAAACCGTAAAATTCTTGCGGTTGACTCCTCTAAGTTTGATAAAACCTCTTTCATAGAGATTTGCGATTTAAAGAGTATTGACACTGTTGTTACCGACCAGAATCCGGGTGAGAAATGGTGCGAAGCAATAGAGGGCTCAGGAACAGAACTTATATATTATAACAACCAATAAAACTTAAACCTTAGGAAGTGTTAAAAAATGAAAATTCTTGTCATCAATGCAGGTAGTTCTTCTTTAAAATATCAGCTTATTGATATGGAAAATGAAACTGTTCTTGTAAAGGGACTCTGCGAGCGTATTGGTACAACCGGTTGTATCACACATAAGGTACCAAATGCTACTCCCTACGAAACAGATTATCCTATGCCTACACATAATGAGGCTATCGCATTAGTACTTTCGTTACTTACTGATGATACGCACGGTGTGATTTCTTCTATAGATGAGATTGATGCTGTAGGTCACAGAATTGCACACGGTGGAGAAAAGTATAAAAAATCAACCTTGATTGATGACGAGGTTTTAGAGTATCTTGAGGGTATAGTTCCTATTAATCCGCTACACGGTCCTCCTGCAATTCTAGGAATTCGCGCTTGTATGTCTCAGATGAAGGGTATAGCACAGATTGGTGTTTTTGATACCTCTTTCTATTCTGAAATTGAAGATTTTCGTTATGTATATCCTCTACCCTATAAGTATTATGAAGAAAAGAAAATCCGTCGCTACGGCTTCCACGGCACATCACACAGATATGTAGCTGCCCGTGCCGCTGCCGCAGTTGGCAAGGACCTTAAAGAGCTTAAGATTATCACCTGTCATTTAGGTAACGGCTCATCTGTTACAGCAATTAAAAACGGCGTTGCTATTGACACCTCTATGGGCTTTACTCCTCAGGAGGGTGTGGTCATGGGCACGCGTTCAGGTAGCTTTGACCCGTCCGTTCTTACATATATTATGAAAACCGAGGGACTCACTCCCGACCAGGCTGATGACCTTATTAATAAGCAGTCAGGCCTTTTAGGTATAAGCGGAATTTCAAACGATGCACGCAATGTTAATGAAGCCGCTCAAAAGGGCGATAAGAGAGCGATTTTAGCAGAAAAAATTGTTGCAAATAGTGTTAAAAAGCTTATCGGCACCTATTTTGCAGAGCTTAACGGTCTTGATGTGCTTGTCTTCACAGCAGGTCTTGGCGAGAATTCTACATATATCCGCGAAATGGTTTGCAGTGAGCTTGATGCTCTTGGAATTGTTATTGATAAACAAAAGAACGAGACTGCTCCCCGCGGCAAGGAATTTGAAATTACAGCTGAGAACGCAAAGGTTCGTACATTTATATTGCCTACAAACGAGGAGCTTATGATTGCTCGTGACGCGGCTGAATTTGTAAAATAAAAAATCGGAGGAATTAAAATATGTCCGAATTAAATAAAGCAGAAATTGAACTTTTAGTCAAACAGGTTATCGGTGCTTTGAATAACACCTCTGAAACTTTATCGGCTAGTGCATCTTCTTCTGAATATACGAGCACTCAGTATAAGGGCAGACCTTTTAAAGGAATATATTCAGATATGAATGAGGCTATTGCGGCCGCAGGAGAGGCTTATAAGGCAGTTAGAGCTATGAGCGTTGAAAAACGCGAAAAGATTATAACCGCTATCCGTAATCTCACAAGAGAAGAGGCTGAGATTATGGGTAACCTCGGTGTTGACGAAACCAAAATGGGTAGGCGCGACCATAAAAAGCTAAAGCATATATTGGTTGCTGACAAAACCCCCGGAACTGAGGATATTGTAAGCGCGGCAAAAACAGGAGATAACGGTCTTACCTTGGTTGAGATGGCTCCGTTTGGTATTGTTGGAGCTATTACTCCAAGTACCAACCCCAGCGAAACTGTTATTTGTAACAGTATGGGTATGATTGCCGCAGGTAACAGTGTTGTTTTCAATCCTCACCCAGGTGCAATCTGTACCTCTAACTACGCTGTAGACCTTGTAAACCGCGCCTCTAAAATGGCAGGCGGTCCTGAAATTTTAGTTGTATCTATGGATAAGCCTACATTGGATTCTGCTAAAATTATGCAAACCCACCCTGCAATTCGTTTGCTTGTTTGCACAGGCGGTCCCGGTGTTGTTCGCGCAGTTCTTTCTTCGGGAAAGAAGGCTATCGGCGCGGGTGCAGGTAATCCTCCTGTTATTGTTGACGATACAGCAAATATTGAAAAGGCGGCAAAGGATATCGTTGCAGGCGCAAGCTTTGACAACAACCTTCCCTGTATTGCTGAAAAGGAATGTTTTGTATTTGATTCTGTTGCAGACAGTCTTATCCGCAATATGCAGAAGAACGGTGCGTATCTCTTGAAGGGTGCAGACATTGACAAGCT
>JAZOUK010000013.1:0-76605 GCA_045658105.1 Acutalibacteraceae bacterium | reverse complement strand
GTGAATTTGCAAAAATGCAAACAGATTTTCTTTTAAAAACTATATGTTATAACTTTATTTGAAAACACACATATTATATATATAATAAGCCCCGCGCAGCAAAACTGCGCGGGGCAGGTTGAGAAAAATCAGAGTTTGTTTTTCGCCTTAATCTCGGCGGTACCACCCATATAGGGGCGAAGCGCCTCGGGTATCTTTATGCTATAATACTCGCCATCAAAAGTAAGGTTATTTTCGAGCAGGGCAATCAGCATTCTCGGGGGAGCAACAACGGTATTATTAAGGGTATGAGCAAGATATTTCTTACCGTCCTCGCCCTTAACTCGAATTCCCAATCTTCTTGCCTGAGCGTCACCGAGGTTTGAACAAGAGCAAACCTCAAAATATTTTTGCTGTTTTGGACTCCAAGCCTCAACATCATATGACTTAACCTTAAGGTCTGCAAGGTCTCCTGTACAACATTCAAGGGTTCTTACAGGAATATCAAGACTGCGGAAAAGGTCAACAGAATAGCTCCACATTTTATGGAACCAATCCATACTTTCTTCGGGCTTGCAGATTACTATCATTTCCTGCTTCTCAAACTGATGAATACGGTAAATACCGCGTTCCTCAATACCATGAGCGCCCTTTTCCTTACGGAAACAGGGAGAATAACTTGTAAGTGTTAATGGGAGCTTTTCCTCCGGTGTGATAGTATCAATAAACTTACCTATCATAGAATGCTCAGAAGTGCCAATGAGGTAGAGGTCTTCGCCCTCAATTTTATACATCATAGCATCCATTTCCTCAAAGCTCATAACGCCTGTAACTACATTACTGCGAATCATAAAGGGGGGAATACAATAGGTAAAGCCCTTTTCAATCATAAAATCGCGCGCATATGCGGTAACAGCCGAATGAAGCCTTGCAATATCACCCATAAGGTAATAGAAGCCTTCACCTGCCACTCTTCCGGCAGCCTCCTTGTCAATACCGTTAAAAAGCTGCATAATATCGGTATGATAGGGGATTTCAAAATCAACCTGAGTCTTTTCACCAAACTGCTTAACCTCAACATTTTCGCTGTCGTCCTTACCAACAGGAACGCTCTCGTCTACGATGTTGGGTATCTTCATTTGTATTTCAAGAACCTTTTTCGAAAGCTCGGTTTCCTTTTCCTCTAAAGCCTTGAGCTCGTCAGCCTGAGCAGAAACGAGACGCTTCATTTCCTCGGCCTCTTCCTTTTTACCCTGACCCATAAGCATGCCAATTTGCTTGCTTATTTTATTTCTGTTTGCACGAAGCTCACTAGCACGGCTTATAGCATCGCGTCTTTCGTTATCTAGCGCGATTATTTCATCAACCAAGGGGAGCTTACTATCCTTAAACTTACGCTTAATGTTTTCTTTAACAAGCTCGGGATTTTCACATATATATTTTATATCCAGCATTTGAATTCCTCCTGAGAGTTTCTTATAACATTAAATTTCAGTATATCACAAGCAAAATGATTTGTCAAATTTTAGAGTAAAAATTATTGTTTAAAGTTTAATTGTGCGGTCTTTATAGTAAAATGGCGGTCTCTATCCGAAATCTCTCTAAAATTCTTACACAGATTTCTAACAGTTTTTTCAATCTGCACAGGTATATTGAACCGATGTTTTTTCTCCAAGTTCAAAAGCACCATTTGCAAAATTTCAACTGTATATTTTTTGATTTAAGAAAAATAATAAAGGATATCTACATTTCTGTAAAGAGGGATAAAATGAGTATTATACAGTGCTCTGAGAGCTGTCAATATCAGTATGATGGATACTGTACCTTGGAAAAAACAGGTACAGTATCGGCTGAAAATGTAGCCTGTCCGTACTATAAATCAAGGTCAGCCAATAAGGGAAATTGCCTCTCGGAGACTTCTAATACCTACAAGCTCTAAGCTATCGGGACAGCTTGTTATATTTTTCAAACACGCCTTAGGGAGTATGCATTTTGTAAATCCGAGACGTGCAGCCTCGTTAATTCGTGCCTCTGCTCTCGGTACCGAGCGAAGCTCACCCGAAAGACCGATTTCACCGAAAGCAATTAGCTTTTCGTCTATAGGAATGTCTTTAAGCCCCGAAACGAGCGACATCGCCACAGCTAAATCGGCGGCAGGCTCGTCCAATCGCATACCGCCTACAATGTTTACATACGCATCAAGATTCGAAAAACAAAGTCCTAAACGTTTTTCAAGCACGGCAAGTAATAAATTAAGTCGATTATAATCAAAGCCTGTGGCGGTTCTTCTCGCATTTCCAAAGCCTGTAGTGGTAACGAGTCCCTGAACTTCAGCGAGGATTGGTCTTGTTCCCTCAATGACACAGGTTATGCAACCACCCGAAACATCGCTCATTCTGCCCGAAAGCAACATTGCCGACGGGTTTTCTACCTCTTTTAGTCCCGCATCGGTCATTTCAAATACACCGATTTCATTAGTCGAACCAAAACGGTTTTTTATGCCCCTTAAAATTCTGTAGGATTGATTTCTCTCACCCTCAAAGTAGAGCACAGTGTCAACAATGTGTTCCATAACCTTAGGACCGGCAATGTCTCCGCCTTTATTAACATGTCCCACAATGAAAATGGGAATTCCGAGCGATTTTCCTGTTTTAAGCAGTAAATTTGTAGACTCTCTTACCTGAACAATGCTTCCCGGAGAAGAGGAAAGCTCACTTATTTGCATAGTTTGTATAGAGTCAATCATAACAAGGTCAGGTTTAGCGGAGTTAATGTATTCGCAAATCGATTGAACATCAGTCTCGGTCATAATCGAAACATTATCGGAATTAACATTAAGCCTGCCGGCACGCATTTTAATCTGCATTGCCGATTCCTCGCCCGATACATAAAGTATGTTAAGGCTTTGCTGTAACGCGTTGCAGATTTGCAGCAGAATTGTTGATTTGCCTATTCCGGGGTCACCGCTAAGCAGTACCACTGAACCTCTCACAATTCCACCGCCAAGCACTCTGTCAAGCTCAGAAATTCCTGTAACAAACCGTTCCTCATCAGAAAGGTTTATCTGAGAAAGTGGCTTTGCATCAGCTATTTTTGCTGATAATGATGCGCCTATAGTCGGCTTTGACGGTACAGCTACCGATTCCTCCATACTGTTCCACGCACCGCAGACGGCACATTTTCCTACCCATTTTGAGGTTTCCCAACCACATTCGTTACAAATGTAAACCACTTTAGATTTTGCAGCCATTTTATATCTCCTTAGAATTTAAAAAATATTCGTTTATTCCGCAAAAAATGCAAAATGCCATTTTGTTTTGATAATCCTCATTCTTTAACATTTTAAGCTCAGCGCTATTGCTCAAAAAGCCACATTCCACAAGAACCGCAGGAATTGGTGCGTTATATAGAATGTAGGTGTTTGACGTGGCCTGCTTGTTGACTCTGTTGTTTTCAGGCTGAAGCATTTTTACAATAGATGCCTGTATTTTTTCTCCCAAAGGCTTAGAATTTTCATCATTTGCGCTGTAAAAAACCTGAGAACCGCTTGCGGCCGATGTTGTAAATTTGTTGAGATGAATACTCACAAAAACCGCATCAGGATGACTTTTCATAAGCTCTAAACGATTTTTGAGGTCACTTTTTTTGCGACTCGGAATCCGCTCAGAATTATCGCTTTCGGTGGAAGAGTCATCACTTCTTGTAAGGATAACCTCGTAGCCGGTTTTTTTAAGGAATTTAGAAAGCATAAGACAAATATTTAGATTAATATCCTTTTCGGTTGTTCCGTCGTTAGCGACAGCACCGCCGTCAAACCCGCCGTGACCTGCATCAAGAATAATTTTAGGATGCTTATTAATATTGGAGGAAACCTTAGAAACGGTGGTCGTATTTGCTGTAAACACAGCTATAAGGCAAACACAAAATAGGGAACACAAAACTAATAATTTTCTCTTTAAAAACATATCATCACCACATTAAAATACTGTTTTTATGATATGTTTTATAGAAAAGTAATAGAACAAAACCGTTTATTCTTATTATAATCTAAACTATTAAATTTTTCAATATTTGTTATCAAAGTTTTCTGTTTTTGGGGTTCTTTGTAACTGCTATAAATGTGGCTGTCTAACTAAAGGTATTATGTACAATGTATCCGAAATTACATCTCCCGTCCCGTTAGAGCGTAAAAAATATAAAACTTTTGAAAATAAAAAGAAAGTCGATGAAAAAATATAAGTTTTTATTGTATAACAAAATGTCGAATTATATAAAAAAAGAGAAACGCTTCAAATGGCAATTCTCTATTGGTTGCGGAGGCTGGACCCCGACCAACGACCACGGGTTGTGGTACCCAAAATTTGCTTTCGTCTTGGAGCGACGGCAAATTTTGACCACTGCCCCTTTGACACCTTGCTTCATCACCCACAGGGTGCGCTCGGTATCAAAGCAAGTTATTCGCCCGTCTGGCTCATAACCCTACGGTCATAAATTCATTTCATAGTTCCATAACAAGAAAAATCTCCGACACCCTAAGGGGTATCAGAGATTTTTTGGTTGCGGAGGCTGGACTTGAACCAACGACCTTCGGGTTATGAGCCCGACGAGCTACCAGCTGCTCCACTCCGCGATATTTTATTTTACGCTATATTCTTATTATACACACAAAAGCAGCAAATTGCAACCTTTTTTTGAAAAAAATATTATTTTTTAAAATTTGTCTACTAAAATACTGCTTTGTTTATAATAATAGTATGTATTGTACATATTGCATTAGTTATCTCGACAGCTTTCGCATATCCCATACAGAACGCTTCCTTTGCATTTCAAATTAAAACCATGCGAATCAGAAAGGTGTTGCTTTAATTCATTCATAAAATTACAGTCAAGATGTATCAATTTTCCGCATTTTATACATTGAGTATGAATATGGTCGTCGCAGTCGGCTTTTCTTTTTATAAGCTGATATACTGCTTTTTGTCCGTCGCCCACCGTAAGCTTTATAACCTTTCGTTCAGAGGTTAGCTTATTAAGATAGCGGTAAACGGTGGTAAGATTAACCGAAAGGGATTTCTCGTTAAGGTGGTTCAATATGTCCTGTACAGATACAGTGGTATTACTCTTACTCTCAAGAAACTCTAAAATGTATTTTCTGCTTTTAGTGTTATAGTTTTGCTTTGAGTTCATTTTTCCCACCTCTTACTACTATTTTATACGATTGTTTCATAAAATGCAAGTAATTTGCAATTTTTCTTGACAGTTGTTAATGATAAGAGTAAAATATAATTTGCAAATAGCTTGCAAATTGGAGGAATTATGAAAAAAGTACTCATAGCATTTATAACTGTATTTTTATTACTCAGTATGTGCAGTTGCGCAAAAACTGATAGTGATGATAATGACAAAAAAATAATAGCGGTTTCCATAGTGCCACAAGCTACATTTGTTGAGGCAGTTTGTGGTGAAAATTTTGAAATTCTAACCTTAATACCGTCAGGTGCATCGCCTGAAACTTATGAGCTTACAACAAACGAAATGAAGAAACTTAGCAGGGCTAATATATATTTTTCTATTGGAGTCCCTGCAGAGGAAAGTTCAATACTTCCTATGATTAATGAAAAAACAAAGGTTTTTGCACTTCATGAAACGGTTGCACAAAGCTATCCCGACCTTACTGATGACGGAGGGCGAGACCCACACATTTGGCTTTCCCCAAAAAGAGTGAAATTAATGGTGAATAAAATTGCGGAGTCGCTTAGCGATTTAGACCCTGATAATAAAAGCTTATATATAGAAAATGCCGAAAAATTTATAGGCAGTATTTACAGTGCTGATAAGCAGATTAAATCTGTGTTAGATGGCAAAAAGAATGGTAGCTTTATAACCTTTCATCCGTCTTTCGGTTACTTTGCAGATGAGTATCAGCTTACCCAATACGCTCTTGAGGAGCACGGTAAGGAGGCAACCGCAAAACGGCTTATTGAAATGGCAGACCTTGCACACCGAAAGGGGATAAAGGTGATTTTTTATCAAGCAGAGGCGTCAAGCCGTCAGGCAAAGGCGTTTGCTGAGGAGATAGGAGGAAAGGCGATATGTCTTGAGCCACTTTCGGCAGATTATATAGGTAATCTCAATAGAATGGCAGAGGCATTATCAGATGCGGTAAAGTGATGGAAACAGTAATAAAAATAGATTCATTGTCGGTATTGTACGGTAAGTCTGAAGCAATCAGCAACATATCGTTTGAAGTTAAAAAGGGTGAATTTTTGTGTGTGATTGGTCCAAACGGTGGTGGGAAAACCACACTTTTAAATACTATTCTTGGGTTTATTACACCTGATAGCGGCCGAATATCGGTTTTAAACGGTGATGTTACCAAAGGCAATCCATTAATAAGCTATGTTCCTCAGGTTATAGCGGTTGACCGTGGCTTCCCTATAACAGTGGGACAAATGGTAATGTCTGCCTTTCTTAAAAGGGGATTACATCCATTTAGAAGGTATAGTTTGGCAGAGAAGCAGAGGGCTGAGTCACTACTTACCGAGGTGGGACTTGCAAATTTTTTTGAAAAACAAATTTCCGAGCTTTCGGGCGGAGAATTTCAACGGATACTTATAGCAAGAGCTCTTGCGGCTGACCCTGAGATACTTTTGCTTGACGAACCCACCGCTAATATTGACCCTGCATCGGCTGAGAAAATTTTTAAAATTTTGTCAAGTCTTAATAAAAAAGGAATGACGGTGGTAGCGGTCACTCACGATATTTCTGGGGCACTCGGAATTGCGGATCGTCTTATTTGTGTTAAAACCGAGTTAGTTTATGACGGTAAGCCTGAAATCAATGAGTCTATAAGTAGCGCAATGTTAGGGTTTAAAGATATATACAGTCAGGAGAACGGAAAGTATGCTTAGTGCGATTTTTGAATACAGTTTTTTTCGCAATGCGATTTTTGCGGGTATTCTTGCAGGTATACTTTGCGGAGTTGTTGGCACTATTCTAAGTGAAAAGAAAATGCTTATTATGTGTGGCGGAATTGCACATACTGCTTACGGAGGAGTGGGGCTGGGATATCTTGTTGGCTTTGAGCCTATTATAGGAGCGGGTATTTTTGCTATAATTTCTGCATTTATAATAGGTGGTGTTAAGCGAAAAGGCGGAATCCATAACGATGTTATAATTTCTCTTTTATGGGCTTTGGGTATGGCATCGGGAGTAGCCTTTGTGGGACTTATGCCATCCTATCCGCCGGATATGAATTCTTATCTTTTCGGAAATATTCTCTCTGTAACAAGGGGAGATATTCTTATGATGTTGCCTTTTACAGTTATTGTTTTGCTTGTAATTATAGCTTTTTTTAACTATTGGTGCTCGTTTTTGTTTGATGAATCATTCGCAAAGGTAATGGGAATTAAGGTTAATTTATTGAAATATATTCTGCTTATATTTACAGCATTAAGCATAGTGGTACTTATAAGGATTGTTGGAATAATATTAGTAATTGCTTTGCTTACCGCACCTGCTGCCTGCGCGGCATTGGTTTCAAAAAGTTTTAAATACCGAATGATTGTTTCTTCTTTTTTTGGATGCGTTTTCTGCATATTCGGACTTTTTGTTTCATATTATTTAGGTGTTTCTTCGGGTGCCACCATAGTTTTTGTGGCGGTTATTGTTTACTTTGCTTTGCTTAGCACTTTAAAGCTTATACCGCTTTTAAAAAAGAAAATATGATGAGTGTTAAAAAATAGGGCTGTGAAACACAGCCCTATTTTTTTACCTTTTAATTAATATTACCCTAATTTTAACAATAAAAACGAAAAAATATATTTTAAATATATTTATTCTTTTATTAGTGAAAACTGCTTGTCCGCAATATGGATTATACGGTCACACACCTTTAAACTTGTGTTTCGGTGGGTGACAAAAAGAACGGTTTTTCCGTTTAAAGCCTTTATATTGTCAAGCACTTTTGTTTCGGTTTCTTCATCTAACGCAGAGGTGGCTTCATCAAGTAAAAGAATAGGCGCGTCTGTAAGGAGCGCTCTCGCTATTGAGATTCGCTGTATCTGTCCCTCAGAAAGTCCGCCTCCGCGTTCGGTAAGAACGGTATCAAAGCCGTTAGGCATATCTGAAATTATATCATATATTTCTGCTGCCTTGGTGACTTTTATAAGTTCTTCCTCACTAATACTGTCATTACAAAGGGTGAGATTCTCCTTTATTGTGCCCGAAAGTACCATATTTCCTTGCGGCACATATGCGAAGATACCTCTGATAGAGGGCGAGAGCGGAATATTACCGTTTACTGTAATGC
The DNA here is from genome assembly GCA_045658105.1 of Acutalibacteraceae bacterium. GTDB lineage: Bacteria > Bacillota > Clostridia > Oscillospirales > Acutalibacteraceae > UBA737. Next base: position 68,315 of record JAZOUK010000013.1, on the reverse strand, counting down.
ATCCTTCTTCGGGTTCATAAAGACCGAGAAGAATACGGAAGATGGTGCTTTTACCACTACCCGATTCACCTGTAAGAGCGGTTATTTTGCCTTGGGGAATTGTAAAGCTACAGTTTTCAAGAATATTTTCGTCACTATATCCGAAGTAGACTTTTTTAATCTCAATACCGCTGAATTCGTCTTTAATTTTGTCAATTTCAGCCTTTTCAAGGGGAGGTTTATCAACCTCGCCTTGCTCAAGCTCCATAAGGCGCTCTGCCGAGGCAATAGCAGAATAATATTGAGGAATAACTCCCGAAACGTTTTGTAGCGGAGATTTAAGCTGTTGAACAAGCTGTAAAAATGCCATCAGCGTACCGTAGGTTATAGTGCCTGCTGCAATTCCGTTAGCGCCCCACACCATAATTGCATAATATCCTATGGTGAAAAAGATGTATAGGCTCAGGTGAGTAACTGCTGAAATAAGACCTCTTTTCATTTTGAGCCGATGGCCAAAATTCATATATTGACTGAGTTTTTTTGAAAAAGCGGTTTCGCTTTCAAATGATTTTAATACAACCAAATTTTCAAAGCACTCCTGCGCAAAGGAACGGGTTTTGCCCTCTGCATGCTGACAGTCTTTATGAAGCATTTTGTATTTTCGGTTTATCATTCTGCCAAGTGCAGGGAAAAAGATACCTGCCACAAAGAATAAAATTGCGATACGCCAATCAAGAGCTATCATAGATGCTATTCCGCCGATAAGCTTAGCAAGCATTGAAAAAATATACGGTATTATATTTACGGAGCTTGTAACAATTATATCAATATCAGATGTAAAACGGTTCAGTATATCGCCCGAATGGTATTGGGTTATTTCAGAGTATTTCTTTTTACTTACCGTTCCAAAAAAGCTATTTCTTAAAGAAATTGTAAGCTTAGAGTTTGTGTAGGTTTTAGAGATGGCATCCAACCCTGCAAAAATCACCTGCAACACAATTATAAAAATAATGGCTGCTACAGAGTGAATAAACTTTCCGTTGTTGCTGCCCGTAGCAACATCAAGCAGATTTTTAGAAAGTAGCGCAAGAGCTATGTAGCTCAATGATGTTGCTGCGGCAATTATGGAGATAAAGGCGATTGCAGGGAGATAACGCTTTATATTGCGGTATATCCAACGCAAAGCCATACCGTTCCTGTCCTTATTATTCGATAATTTCATTTTCCTTCATAGTTCTTACAAAAACATCAATATCGCCTAATGCCAAAACAGTTGAAATATCAAAGTTATTTATTAGTGCATTGAGCATTTCTGCCTTTGTAACATCCTTCTCCTTTAATAAATTCCATAAAAAAACTGCCGACTCGTTAAGAGTAATAACATTATCCAATTTCAAAGAGTCAACATTTTTTGAAACAACAACCCACTGACCTGAGCGATTTACAAGTTCAAAACCAGACCTAATCTTCAAAATAACACCCCGTTTGTTAATAAAAGGTAAATTTATTATATACCAAAATAATTTATATTGCAAGTATAATAGGTTATGGTGTATAATACAATTTAAATAAATTATATTAATTTTTTCAGGGAGATATGACATGGATACTTTTTTTGAGCAAATAATTTCAATGAAAAAGAGCGGAAAGGAAATTGCGGCAATAATTGGAATATGGTTTTTGGCGTTTATAATTTGCGGTTTTCTTATTCTCTATCCGATCTTGGGAAGTTTTGGTATTCTTCTTGTTTGTGGTGTGATTTTCGGTGCGTTTAAGCTTTCAACCTTTTTTAATGTTGAGTATGAGTATATTATAACCAACGGCACATTAGATATTGATAAGATTACTAACAGAAGTTCACGCAAGAGGATACTTAGTCTTGAACTTTCAACCGTTTCACGTCTTGAGAAATTTACCACACATCAGCTTAACGGTATCGATGCAAAGGCGGTAGTATTTGCTTGCAATACTAATGACGGCGAGGCTTATTTCCTTGTAGCTGAGCGAGAGAAGAAGGGAAATGCCTATCTTGTGTTTGCACCGGACGAGCGTTTGCGTTCTGCAATGGTAAAGTTTATGCCTAAGTTTATTGCAAACAGCGCATTTAAATAATGATAAGAGGAGCGTCGCATATGCAGGTGTTGACTAAGACCTTGATTAAAGAGTCGGAAGAAAATGCTGTTAATAGCGGCGTTTTTTCTTACAGAGAGTTAATGTATAGTGCCGGAGTAAAGGCAAGCGAGGTTATTTGCAATATTACCCCGATTTTAAATAAAAGAATAGCGGTAGTATGCGGCAACGGTAATAATGGGGGCGACGGCTTTGTTATTGCACGCAGGCTTTATGAGCTTGGCGGTGATGTCGCAGTAACTACACCCTTAGGCTTGCCTACTACCGAGGACGCAAAATATTATTATAACTTGATTCCTGCTGAAATAATTAAAACAGAAGTGCAGTATAGCGATTATGACATTATAATAGACGCTATTTTCGGTATAGGTCTTAACCGTGCTCCGTCAGAGAAAATTTGCAGTATTTTTGAAAGTATTAATAAAGCTTCTGCTATTAAAATTTCGGTTGATATACCAAGCGGTGTTGAGTGTGATAGCGGAACGGTATTTACAAAGGCTGTTGAATCGGACTATACTATTACTTTTATAGCATTAAAGCCTTGCTTTTTGTTGCCTGACGGTTCGGATTACTGCGGTGATGTTACGGTTGCGGATATAGGTGTAGTGCCTGTAGGCTTTGAATACAATGTGATAGAAAAGCCGCTTTTTAAAAAGCGCAAGCATAATTCGCATAAAGGAAATTATGGCACAGCATTAATTGTTTGCGGAAGCTACGGAATGGCAGGTGCGGCAATTTTGGCAACAAAGGCGGCACTTAGAAGCGGACTTGGAATTGCAAAATGTATTATTCCCGAAACTATTTACGCCCCCTTTACGGCATCGGTTTCTGAGGCGGTATGTGTGCCTGTAAAGCAAGCAGTAAGCAGTAATACGATAAGCTCTGATATTGATATTTTACATAGCATTGAGGGTTGCAAGGCAATTTTGTTCGGTTGTGGCTCGGGCAAAAGTGAGGATACTGAAAAAATTCTCACTGAGCTTATTTGTAATAGCGAAATTCCCCTTGTGATTGATGCTGACGGAATAAATCTGCTATCCGAGCGCATAGAATTATTAAAGAAAGCCAAGGCTCCGATTATAATTACACCTCATCCGGGTGAAATGGCAAGACTATGTGGAAAATCAGTAGAGGAAATAGAGCATAATAGGGTGAAGTTTGCAAGAGAAATTGCTTGTGAATATGGCTGCACAGTAGTGCTTAAGGGTGCTAATACGATTGTGGCAGAGCAGAACGGCAATATTAGCTTTAATGTTACAGGTAATCCCGGTATGGCAAAAGGCGGGAGCGGTGATGTTTTGGCAGGTATTATGGTTTCGCTTATTGCTCAGGGATTTAACACGGTTAATGCGGCAAAAGCGGCGGTTTATATTCACGGTGAGGCAGGGGATAATGTAGCAAAACGCAAGGGTGAAAGGGCAATGCTTCCATCTGACATAATTGAGGAGCTTTAATTTGTTTTCAGAAAGGGTTCTCTATTTGAAAAGGATAGTTTGTTTAATTATTGCTTCAGCCTTTATTTTTGTTTCGGGATGTAATACTAAGGGCTCTGATGTGACGGCGGTTACAACGGGGCTTAAATTTACTGCAACAGCAAAAACAGAATACGGAGAAAATATATTTAATGTAAAAATCTCTGGTGAAAATCAGGCGGAAATAACCTGTATCGACGATCAAAAAGAGCTTTTTACTGCTTTGATTGCCGGTGAAGATATTTGTTTTAAATATTTTGATCTTGAAAAAGAAAGCTCGGTTAAAGCGCTTCCCAAGGACTCTTTAATTAATATAATTTACAGCATAATGTGTGATGTAAAGCATGACACCGCGCTTGAATATCAAAATGATCAGTATTATCTTGATGGCAAAACAGAAAATGGTTATAGCTACAAAATATTTTTCGGCGCTACGGGACTTCCATTTTGCATTGAGGAAACAAATCAAAACATTACCATTAATCTTAAAAATGTAACGGTTGTATAAAGAAAAAGCATTTAAAGCCTTGCCGATATTGACAATAAAAGTGTAAGATATTATAATAAATAAGATATACAATTATAAGGGAAGTAATGGAATGGCTAAAATCGAGAATTTAAGAAATGTTGCAATAATTGCTCATGTTGACCACGGTAAGACAACACTTGTTGACCAGTTGTTGCGTCAAAGTGGAACCTTTCGCGATAATGAAACAGTTAATGAGCGTGTAATGGACTCTAATGACCTTGAGCGTGAGCGCGGAATAACAATTCTTTCTAAGAATACAAGCGTTATGTACGGCGATGTTAAAATAAATATAGTTGACACTCCCGGACACGCTGATTTCGGCGGTGAGGTTGAACGCATTTTGCAGATGGTTGATGGTGTGCTTTTGCTGGTTGACGCTTTTGAGGGCTGTATGCCCCAGACCCGTTTTGTTCTTAAAAAAGCGCTTGCTTTAGGTAAAAAAGCAGTAGTAGTTGTTAATAAGATTGACCGTCCTATGGCTCGCCCTCACGAGGTTGTGGACGAGGTGCTTGATTTGTTCATCGAGCTTGGCGCGGACGAGGACCAGATAGAGTTTCCTGTTATTTTCGCTTCGGGAAGAGACGGATATGCAACCTACTCTCCCGATGTGGAGGGCAAGGATATGAAGCCCTTGTTTGATGCTATCATTAAGGAGATTGATCCGCCCCAGGGAGATGTGCACGGTCCTTTACAGATACTTTTCTCAAATATTGAATATGATGATTACCTGGGCAGAATAGGTGTTGGAAGGGTTATCCGCGGAAGCGTTAAGGTAGGACAGACTGTTGCGCTTTGCCATAAAGACGGTAGTTCTTCAAATGTTAAGATTGCCAAGCTATTTATGTACAGAGGTCTTAAAAGATACGAGGAAGAAAGCGCTAAGGTTGGCGATATAATTCAGGTTTCAGGAATTTCTACACTTGAAATAGGCGAAACTGCCTGTGCGGTTGATTGTATTGATGCGCTACCCTTTGTAAAGATAGACGAGCCTACTCTTGCAATGAATTTTATGGTAAACAACTCTCCCTTTGCAGGTAAGGACGGTAAGTTTGTAACCTCGCGTAACATCCGTGACCGTTTATTCAAAGAGGTTATGACAAATGTGAGTCTGAGGGTTGAGGAAACCGATTCTGCGGATACCTTTAAGGTTTCGGGCAGAGGTGAGCTTCACCTTTCAATACTTATTGAAACTATGCGCCGTCAAGGGTATGAGTTTCAGGTATCACCCCCTGAGGTTATTTATAAAAGGGATGCCGAAGGTACGCTTTTAGAGCCTATTGAGCTTCTTATGATAGAGGTGCCTGAGGAATATGTAGGAACGGTTATGGAGCGTCTCGGAACACGCAAGGCTGAGATTAAGAATATGGGTACACGCGAGGGTGGAACATCACACCTTGAGTTTACCATTCCTGCAAGAGGTCTTTTAGGCTACCGCTCACAGTTCCTTACTGATACTAACGGTAACGGTATTATGAATCATGTTTTTGATAGCTATCAGCCATATAAGGGTGATATTGACCAGCGCTCTACAGGTTCAATTATTGCTCACGAACAGGGCGAGGCTACGGGCTACGGTCTATTTAACACTCAGAGCAGAGGAAGGCTCTTTATAGGCCCAGGTACTCCTGTATATGAGGGAATGATTGTGGGCGAAAACCCGAAAAATGATGATATTGTTTGCAATGTCTGCAAGAAAAAGCAGATGACAAACACCCGTGCTTCGGGTTCGGACGATGCTTTAAGGCTTGTTCCTCATTCAAGACTTAGCCTTGAGCAGTCGCTTGAGTTCATTAAGAATGATGAGCTTGTTGAAATTACTCCTAATAATATAAGACTTCGCAAGCGCATACTTAATAAGGAAGAAAGAATGAAGGCAGAGTCGAAGAAAAAGTAATGGAATATATAATTCTTGATTTAGAGTGGGACAGTATGTTTTTCCAAAAGGAAAAGCGCTTTATAAACCACATTCTGCAAATAGGTGCAGTACGGCTTGATAGCGAGTTTAATACGATTGCTACATTTGAGGCTACAATTAAATCGGAGCTTTCTAACAGGGTTTCAAGTCGTTTTGCTAAGCTTACGGGTATAACCTCTGAGAAGATGCGAGCAGGTATTCCATTTAGCCAAGCGGTTGAGGAATATAACCGTTTTTCTGAAGGAGCTCAGGTTACTATGACCTGGAGCAATTCGGACCTTTACACAATAATTGAAAACGAAGAGAATTTACTCGAAAAGGGTGTAAAATTCAGCTTTCAGTGGTATCTCGACCTGCAAAAATTGGTTCAGAGTGAGCTTAAAAATCACGGGTATGACAGTAAGAATCAGATTTCCCTTGAGGCGGCGGCTCAGCTTATGAATATTAACACTGAGGAGTATGAGCTACATACCGCACTTGATGACTGCCTTGTTTGTGCTGAGCTTTTCAAGCTTTGCTATAACAAGCAAAAATTTGACACCCTTTTAAAGGATACAAGCTCTCCTGATTTTTATGCAAGGCTAAGGTTTAAACCTTATGCTATATCTGATATACACGACCGAAATATTAATAGGTCGGAGCTTGTGTTTAATTGTCCAAAGTGTAAGGGCGAAACACAGAAAATAGGAGCTTGGAAATATCGCAACCGTTGGTTTGTGACCGATTTTAAGTGCAAAAAATGCAAGTTCCGGTTTAGCGGTAGAGTTGCCTTTAAGAAGACCTTTGACGATATTCAGGTTAAACACAAGGTCTGTGAATATAAGCCGAAAAAGAAGGTAAAAAATGAAATGCAAACTGTGCCCGAGGCAGTGCAATGCGCTGAGAACGGAAACTAATAATAAAGACGGATTTTGTAAAATGCCTTTGCTGCCTAAGGTAGCAAGGGCTGCTTTGCATTTTTGGGAAGAGCCTGTGATAAGCGGTAGTAATGGCTCAGGAACGGTATTTTTCAGCGGTTGCAGTCTTTCTTGTGTGTATTGTCAAAATTACGGTATTTCTCACGGCAGTGAGGGTAAGGCAGTAAGCTATGAGAGGTTGGCTGAAATATTCCGTGAGCTTGAAACCAAGGGAGCGCACAATATAAATCTTGTGAGTCCAACCCACTATGCGCTTGCAATTAAAAAGGCTCTTGAGATATATAAGCCTAAAATTCCGGTGGTTTATAATTCGGGCGGTTACGATTCTGTTAATACACTAAAGCTTTTAGAAAATTATGTTGATATATTTCTTATGGATATGAAATATGTTACAAACGAAAGAGCAGAGAAATATTCACTTGCAGGCAATTATCCCGAAATTGCGAAAGCCGCATTAAAGGAATGTTACCGCCAAAAGCCAAAGTGCGTAATAGAGGACGGAATTATGAAAAAAGGGATAATTGTAAGACATCTTATGCTTCCACAGGCAACAAAAGAGGCTATGGCGGTTTTTGATTGGGTAAGAGAAAATATGACAGATTCATATTTTAGTATTATGAGTCAGTATCTGCCCTTGGGGAAGGCGGCTGAAATGCCGATAATTAACCGTAAGGTGACTGCCCGCGAATACGAAAAGGTTGTTGATTACATAAGTGAATTTGATTTTCCAAATGTTTTTATTCAGGAAAGAAAAAGCGCTAATAAGGGCTTTATTCCTGATTTTGATTTTACGGGTGTATAAAAATAATTCCGAAAGCCGAGAAGATATAATTTCTTCCGGCTTTCGGTTTTTCAATTTCTGTTATGTGTCAATCTTAGTACCGTTTCGGCGAGCTTGTCGGAAAGCTGTGAGTCACAAAACCGCCACTCCCAGTTGTCTTTCCCACTTCCCGGTGAGTTCATTCTGTCTGTGCTTGGAAGCTCAAGATAGTCCTGTAAAGGTATTATTACCGTTTTGGCGCGGGATTTCATACCAAAGGCAATAAGACTTAGCACCGCCGAGCCGCTTTTATCTGCAGGAACAAGCTTTGAAAACAAAAGCCGCTCTTTTTTTGTGGCGTTTTCATACCAGCCTGCGGTTGTATCGTTATCGTGAGTGCCGGTATAGCAAATGCAATTTTGATTAAAATTTTTTGGTAAAAAAGGGTCTTTCAGGTCAGAATCAAAGGCAAATTGTAAAACCTTCATATTCGGGAAACCTGTATCTGTAATAAGACGGTCTACCTCCTCGGTTTCACCGCCTAAATCCTCGGCAATTATTTCGGTACCTTTAATTAGAGGCATGACCTCGCTCCAGAAATGCATTCCAACGCCTTTTTCCCATTTTCCGCTTTTGGCATTTTGTGCGCCAAACGGTATAGTGTAATAGTCAGCAAATGCCCTGAAATGGTCTATTCGTATAACATCGTAAAGTCGGGCGTTATGGGTGAGTCGCATTTTCCACCAACTGTAGTTGGTTTTTTTATGAAAGCTCCAATCATAGATGGGATTGCCCCAAAGCTGTCCTTCACTTGAAAATATATCGGGCGGAACACCTGCTACAAGTATCGGTGTCATATCGCGCCCTAAGCGAAAGCAATCTGGATTGCTCCAAACATCCGCGCTATCAAAGGAAACATAAAACGGTATATCGCCTATAAGTTTAATACCGTTCTTGGCGGCGTATTGCTTGAGACTGAAATACTGACTGTAAAAAAGAAACTGTGTTATCTCGTAAAACAGTATTTCTTCGGGATGTGTTTCTTCAAAAAGTTCTAATGCTTCGGGAAAACGGTATTTAAGGGAGTCCTCCCATTCATTAAAGGGTGAGCCCCCGTAGCTATCCTTGATTGCCATAAAAAGAGCATAATCGCGCAGCCAATAGCTGTTTTCTTTTCTGAAGCTTTTAAAACTACTGTCCGAAATATTAAAATTAAAGGCTGCTTTTCTCAATAACGGTAGCTTAAATTTTTTAACAGCATTGTAGTCTGTATTTTTGGTAAAGTCCTTTTTCGGAATATCTTCCACTGAAAGTAAGCCTGAATAGATTAATTCATCTATATCTATATAAAGAATCTCTCCTGCAAATGCACTTGGTGAGCTATATGGAGAATTGCCTTTTCCAATTGGAACAAGGGGCAAAAGCTGCCAATAGGTTTGATTTGTTTTGCTGAGGAAGTCTATAAAATTTCTCGCTTTTTCACCTAAAGAGCCTATACCGTAAGCTGACGGCAACGAGGAAAGCGCCAACAAAATACCGCTGGTGCGTTTGTATTTAGTAAATCTACCCCTTAACCGCACCTGAAGCGACTCCTTTTATAATATATTTTTGACTTGAAAGATAGAAAATAACCACAGGTATAATTGAGAGCACAAGCATTGCCATCATAGCACCCATATCTACCGAGCCATAGCCACCCTTAAGGTACTGAATTGCTATCGGAATGGTCTTATAATCGTTTCCTATTATAAGGTAGGGGAGAAGATAGTCATTCCATATCCACATAGTATTAAGAATTGCAACGGTAACAGCGGTTGGGGTTAGTATAGGAAATACAACCCTCCAGAATACCTCAAGGGTGTTACATCCGTCTATTGTGGCGGCTTCCTCGATTCCCAAAGGCACAGTCTTAATAAATCCCGAAAACATAAATACCGAAAGTCCTGCGCCAAAGCCGAGATATATTAATACTAATCCAAGGGGATTGTCAAGACCTAAGGTATTTGCGGTTTTAGACATCGTAAACATTACCATCTGAAAGGGTACAATCATAGAAAACACTAAAGCATAGTACAAAATAGAGTTAAAAATGTTTTTAACCCTTGTAATATACCAAGCGGTCATTGAGGTGAAAACTATTATTGCTGCCACAGAGAAAACTGTTATGAAAAGTGACCACAAAAAGGCTGAGGGAAAGCCGGTGTTTTTAATACCCTCAGTGTAGTTTTCAAGTCCTGTAAAGGTATCAGAGGTTGGAAGGGAGAACGGGTCAGAAGCAATTGAAAACTTTAGCTTAAAGGAATTAATAAGAACTATAAATACAGGGAATATAAATACCGCTGACATAAATAGTAGTATAAAAAAGTAAAGTATATCAAGTCCCTTTGCCTTCATTAGCCTTCCACCTCTTTTCCTCTTGTAAAGCGAAGCTGTGCTAATGCTATTATTGCTACTATTATAAAGAAAATTACAGCCTTTGCCTGACCTACACCCTCATAGCCTGTACGGGAATAAAATGTGTTGTATATATCAAGCGCCACCATTTGGGTTTTATTTGCGGGAGCGCCTGCAGTGAGGGCTAAGTTTTGGTCGAAAAGCTTGAATGAATTGGTTATAGTCAGAAATAAGCATATAGTTATACTCGGCATAACCGACGGAATAATTATTCTGTAAAGGGTGGTAAAAGCACCTGCTCCGTCAACCTTTGCGGCTTCGGTTATCTCGGTCGGAATGTTTTGTATGCCCGCAATATAAATAATCATCATATAACCAATCATCTGCCAGTTCATAAGAATTATCAGTCCCCAATAGCCGAAGGTAGGGTCAGAGGTTATAGAAAATTCAAACGGATAAAGAACACCATTTATAATTACCTGCCAGATATATCCAAGAACAATTCCGCCTATAAGGTTAGGCATAAAAAATATTGTTCTGAAAATCCTTGTCCCTGGTACGGAGCGGGTAAGCACAAGCGCAAACGAGAAGGCTATTATATTAATTGTAATAACCGACATTATTGCAAATTTTACTGTGAACCATAAAGCATCTAAAAAGGTGTTATCGTCGGTAAAAGCGCGGATATAATTGCTAAAACCTACAAAGGTAAAATTACTTACGGTTCTGAATTCGGTAAATGAAAGGAACAGTCCTAAAATAAAAGGAATAACAAAGGCTATTAGAAAAGCCAAGAGGGTTGGCATAACAAAAATGGGGAAATACCGTTTTATGGGATTTTTCATTAATCTCTTTCACTCTTCCATTTATCAATAACAGTTTTCTTTACATCCTCCCACTTTTTGTTGCCCTGAACATAATCAAGCAAAGAACTTCCGACATCCTTTTTAAAGGATTCACTTGGGAAAGAGGCAAAGCTCCAAGGAATATTTTTTATAGATTCATCGGTCATATAGCGGTTGATTTCTTTAGCAAGCGGGTCGTTAGGCAATTCATTTTCGGAAAAGGTATTAAAGGGAGTGATAAACTTTAATTCTTCGGTAACATATTTTTTACCTGTTTCGCTTGAAAACAGCCATTCGAGGAAGTCAAGAGAAGCCGTTTGCTGTTCCTTGCTTGCGTTTTTGTTTATAGCAAGGTAGTTCTCTGTTCCTATGCAGAGTCCTTGTCCCTTTTCACCCTCAATGCCTGTATAAAGAGGAAGCATTTTAATGTCCGCTTCTTTTACGGTGTTGCCCTTAACACCTGAAATCTGTGACCACGCCCAGTTTCCGTTTTGAACCATTGCTGCTTCTCCCATAGCGAATTCTGCCATAGAGTCAGCAACTGACTTTGATCCTAAAAGGGTTTTAGCGGTTACAGAGTTATTTATATAAAGGTCAAATAGGTTTTCAAAGTGCTTGGAATGCTTATAGGTTATTTCTTTTGCATCAAGCAGGGCAAGTGATGGGTCTGCCGACATATCCTTTTCGTAAATTTCATAATAAATGGGCACATTAAGAAGATGTGTTTGCCAGCGCCAGTCCTCGCCAGAGGAAAGAGAGGTAGAGGCAAAAACACCCTTTATACCGAGTCTGTCCTTTTTAGCGGTCATATCCTCAACAACCGTCTTAAGCTTTTCAAAACTGTCAATTTCGTCGGCTGATTTAAGCTCACTTTTTCTGTCGGACAATGCAAAATACTTTCTCATAATGGCATCGTTATAAATTATGCCATAGCCCTCAACAACATAGGGAATAGCATAAACGCCGCCGTTATCGGTTATGGCGAGAGATTTATCATTTAAGAAGGAGTAAAGCTTGCTGTCCTTTATATCAAGGCAGTAGTCATTCCACGCAGCATAGCCTACAGGACCGTTTACCTGAAAAATTGTAGGAGCATCGTTTTTTGCAATTTCTGATTTAAGGGTTTGTTCATAGTTGTTTGCGGCGGCAGTAACCACCTTGACTTCTACACCCTTTTCTTCCTTATACTTTTTTGCCAATTCTTCGTAAACAGCAGCCGATTCGGGCTTAAAATTCAGGAAATATACAGCTGAAGTTTTTTTCTTTCCACATCCTGCAAGACTCATACAGGAAATAATACATAATGCTGTTAAAAATAATGATATGATTTTTTTCTTCATATTCATACCTCCAATATTGATTTCTTTTAATACTTTTCCTCATTTTTACTAAAATATGAAATATTTTTTTATAAATGATTGCTCTTATTAAAAAAATGTGTTAAACTGTAAATTAAAGTTATGTTATAAATTCGGAGTGATTGTAATATGGAAAAAATAAGGAACAAAATTGGATTTATATGCGATATGGACGGTGTTATATACCACGGCAGCAAAATTCTTGACGGTGTTCAGGAGTTTATAAGCTGGATGCAGGAGAATGAAAAGAAATTTGTTTTTCTTACGAATAGTGCCGAAAGGACACCTCACGAATTGAGTATGAAGCTTGAAAGAATGGGGCTTAATGTATCACCTGACCATTTCTATACAAGCGCTATGGCTACCGCTGAGTTTTTGCACAATCAAAAGCCTGACAGTACCGCATATGTAATAGGCGAGGCGGCACTTACAAAGGCTCTTTATGACCATAAAATTTATATGAATGATGTTAATCCTGATTATGTTGTTGTGGGCGAAACAAGAACCTATAGCTTTGAAAAAATTGAAAAGGCTATTGAACTTGTGCTCAAGGGAGCAAAGCTTATAGGAACAAATCCCGATATTACGGGCCCTACCGAGCGGGGTATTATGCCTGCAACAGGCGCTCTTATTTCTCCTATTGAGATTGCTACAGGCAAAAAGGCTTATTTTGTAGGTAAGCCGAATCCTCTTATGCTTCGTCATGGACTCAAAAAGCTTAACTGCCATAGTGAGGACATTGCTTTTGTCGGAGACAGAATGGATACCGATATAATTGCGGGTATAGAATCTAATATAGATACTGTGCTTGTGCTTTCGGGTGTAACTTCAATGGCAGATATAGATAAATTCCCATACAGACCTAAATATATATTAAACGGTGTGGGAGACCTTGTTAAATAAAATACGAAAAAGTTTCGCACGATTTCGTGTTGACAAAATAGTGCTGTTATGTATAACGATACAGTTTTTTAAACATAAAAACGCAGAAGAAGTTTTGTTGTATTACTTCTTCTGCATTATTATTTAAACTTAATTCCTTATTTCTCTTTTTAATTTTTTTTAACAATTACAACAGCTTTGGAATAGCTTATTGATGTGTAGAGTTTTTTCTTCGCGGTCTTGGATAAATCCAATTTTCTCAAGAAAATCTTCTGGAAGTGTCTCAGAATACCGCGCATCCATTATGCTTTTTTCTGCCGCTATGTGCAGTGTGCTACGCAAAATCCCGTCTGCCAAAGCTATATCAGAAAGCGGTTCAATATAATGAATGGTCATTTTTTTACTGTCGAGCTCGTAAAGGCTAATCCCTAAAAGTTCTTTACCAACGGTTGCAGTAAGACAACCCGAAAATTTGTTAAATTCAAAGCCTTTTTGTTCAAAAAAAGCTCTAATTTCTTTTTTGTCTGACAAAGGTGCTAAGTAAATCATTTCATAGGACCTCCGGTGCTTACGCCGTTAAGGTGACGCATTTCGCGCTCGTTAAGAGGACGCCATTTTCCTTGCGGTAGCATACCCAATTTAACACCTGCAATTTCGGTGCGCTTAAGGCGGAGAACCTCAAGCTGTACCGCCTCACACATACGCCTAATCTGACGGTTTCTGCCCTCCTGAATAATAAATATAAGCACGGTACGGTCCGGCTTTCTTTCTGCTACGAAAACATCGCAGGGCAGGGTTTTTCTGCCGTCAAGCAAAATGCCCTCGCGAAGCTTAATAAGCTTTTCGTCGGTAGCATCACCGCTTACGGTTACACGGTAGGTCTTATTTACATGTGCAGATGGGTGGGTGAGTGAGTTCGCAAAATTACCATCATTAGTCATAATAAGCAAACCCTCTGAATTCTTGTCCAATCTTCCAACAGGGAAAAGCTTAACACCTGCATCTTTTACAAGGTCAGTAACGCATTTGCGGTCAAGCTCATCCTTTGTAGTGGTTACATAGCCTCTAGGTTTATGGAGCATAATGTACATTTTCTGATTTTGCGCTATAACAGTCTTGCCTGAAACGGTAACCTTATCCCTTTTCGGGTCAACCTTTGCGCCGATAAAAGCCACTCTGCCGTTTATTTTTACTTTTCCTTGTTCAATTAATTCCTCAGCCTTTCTGCGGGATGCCACTCCACATTCAGAAAGGTGCTTTTGAAGCCTTATTTTATTATCCTTCATTTATTTCTCCCATATATTTATGAATATATATTTTGCGTTTTGGAGTATTGAATTTACAATACTCTTTTTTTTGGTTTTTACCGATATTTCGGTAGACGCACATAAGGGTAATTCCTTTATAACGGTGTTATCCTTTTTATATACTATGCTCCCCACAATTTCGTTCTCAGCTATTGGCGCATATACGAATTGAGGTAATTTTACAGTACAGGAAAAATTACAATCCTCTACCGAGCTTACGGTGATTTTTTCGGTTTTTACCGTAAGCGTATTTTCCGTTCCGCCTATTACGGGAAGCGAATATTCAGTTTTTTCAGGGCATATCTCAGTAATATTTACTTTTTCAAGTCCATATTCAAGCAAATTCTTATGGTCAAGCCAATCGTCGGGGTCGTTTAGGGTTACGGCAATTACATACTTACCATCCCGCCTTGCCGCCGAGACAAGACATCTACCCGATTTCTTTGTAAATCCCGTTTTAACACCTATAGCACCATCAAAGCTTTTAAGCAGCTTATTGTGGTTGGTAAGGGTTCTTTTATATGGCGGATTACCGTAACATAAGGTTGCCGACTTGGTGGAGACTACTTCGGCAAAGTCTTCATTTTGCATAGCAAATCTTGTTAAAGTTGCAAGGTCGCGAGCGGTGGTGTAATGGTCCTCAGCGTCAAGCCCTGATGGGGTTGCGAAATGTGTGTTTTTAAGTCCCAATTCCAATGCTTTAGAATTCATCATTTTCACAAATCCGTCTACCGTGCCGCCTAAAACATATGCCACAGTATTTGCCGCATCGTTGCCTGATGCTAACATAAGTCCGTAAAGCAGGTCGTGAAGAGTAACCTTATCACCTGCAAGCAGACCCATAGACGAACCCTCAACCCTTAGCATTTCGGCTGTTACGGTTATTTCTCTGTCAAATTGGCCATTTTCACATAAAAGCAACGCAGTCATAATTTTAGTGGTGCTTGCCATTGGTAAAACAAGGTCGGGATTATGCTCGTAAATCACCTCACCTGTATCACCGTTTATGAGTATTGCACCTTTTGCAGATGTACATACTGCCGATGCGCTTACAGGCGTTACAGTAATGCATAAAACCAATAAAAATAAGAATATCCTTTTCAAAAACACCACCTCACATAAATTTTATTAAGTGAGGCTTTTTTGTATTACACTTTTTCTTCCTTTTTAGGGAAGAGTTCCTTTGCTTTATCGATTATTTCAGGAGCCATTGAAACGGCTTTTTCAACTGTAGTGAGCTCGTTGTAAACGGGGAGCATTTTTACATTTCCGTTTGAAATTGATATAAATGCTACGGGTGAAACTGTAACACCTGCGCCTCCACCTCCGCCGAAAAGCTGATTGCCGCTTTTAGACGGGAAATCGCTTCCGCCTGTAGCAAGACCAAATGAAACCTTTGAAACAGGAATTAGGGTAACATCTCCCACAACTACGGGTGTGCCTGTTATAATGTCAGCATCTACCATAGCTTTAAGCTTGTCCATAGTAGTGTCCATAATTCCTTTAATGTTGTTTTCGCTCATTGTAATTCTCCTTTAAGATGAATTTTTCATATTGGTTATAACACCTAAAAGCCGCAATGAGGAGGAAGAAAACCCGAAGCCTTATTGCGGCAGAAAAATCAAAATGTGATTCTTCTGATGTAAAATCGGTGGAAATGTTTATATTTTTAAAATTAATTTTAGCATAGCTTTGGAGAAATGCTGTAATGGGATAGATCGCCGAGCAAATTTCACCATATTCTATAGCGGTTTTTGCCGCATCACTTGATGCAATGATGAGGTTAAGTTTTACCTTTTCGATTTTAATATGCCTCAAAAATTTTTTTATATGTGAAAGAAGGTCAGAGGTAAAGCCTAAAACAGTTTTCACAGCATCCTTAAAGCCATGCTTTTCCTTTAAAAAATTCCATAAGCTTTTAATTTCGTTTTTATTTTTAGCTTTTGGTTTTTCTGAATCGGACTTTTTATAGTCATCTTGTTCTTTCTTTTGCTCTGTCTTGGTTTCAAAAAGCTTTATCCCGCAAAAATGTATTTTAATGTGAAATTTTTCTTTGAATTTTATATACACGCTTACAGGAAGAAAGAGTAATAGAAAAAGCAATAAAAGCATTATTCCTAAAATTATAAATAATACCTTCAATTAAACTATTCCTCCAAAGTGTTATCAGAAAGCTCAGGCTCTGCACCCTCAAGCTCTAACTGCTCGCCGACATCATTTACTTCCTCGCCTGTTTTTGGAAGAGGGGGAAGTTCGCTTAAATCACTTATGCTAAAGCATCTGAGAAAGTTCTTGGTTGTGCCGTAAAGCAAGGGCTTGCCGGGAAGTTCAAGTCTGCCGCGTTCTTCGATTAACCCTTTTTCTATGAGCGTAGTTACAACACCTGAACAATCTACACCCCGCACCTGCTCGATAAATGATTTTGTTACAGGCTGATTGTATGCTACAACCGCCAAAACCTCAAGAGCGGCGGGGGATAAAGGAGTGCGGCGCTTTATATCATAAGCTTTTTTTATATACTCTGCAAACTCTGCTTTGGTAGCTAACTGATATGTGTTTTCAAGTTTTAAAAGCTCAAGTCCGCTGTCACCCGCGGTAAGCTTTTTTTCTAAAAGCTCCATTGTTTTAACCACCTTTTCAGGTTTGATTTCAAATACCTGAGAAAGTCTTTCAATGCTTACAGGCTCTCCACCGGCGTAAAGCACTGCCTCAAAGCCTGCGATAAGCTGTTCAGTTTTCATCTGTTTTTATGCTCCTTTATAAGTGTGATTTCGGCTTGGTCGGAATCGCCGTCTATTCTTATACGATTAGCTTTACAGAGCTCTAAAACCGCAAGAAAGGTTGCAACCAATTCAGATCGACTATTGGCGGTTTTATATAGACCGCTTAGTTTTTGTTTTCCGCCACCCCACAGGTTCCTAATTACAAAGATTATTTTAGTTGAAACGGCAACTATTTTACGCGCTACAATTTTAGTGAATGGAGCGGTTGAAGGCGGAAGTCTGCGCTTGCCCCTGCCTACAGCCGATAGATACGAAAGATACATAACATCACTTGAATGAACAAGCTCATAGGTTTTGTCGAAATCGTATTCGGTGGGCTTTTTTACAAAGCGGTTAAGACCGCCTTGCATTTCACCCAACTCACGGGCAATCTGCTGACATACCATATATTCAAGCAACTCACCCTCAAGCTCCTTTTTGAGCTCGACTATTTCATCGTGTTTAGGCAAAAGACTTACTGTCTTAATATAAATCAGTCTCGAAGCCATTTCGAGAAACTCACTACTAAGCTCCATTTCCTCTTGTTCGTATAGCTTTATTTGTTCGAGATATTGGTCAATTAGAATCGATAATGGAATATCGTAAATATTAAGCTTGTTTCGGGAAATAAGCTGTAAAAGTAAATCGAGCGGTCCCTCAAAGCCCTCTAATCTGTAAGAAATTATATTTTCCATTTTTTCACCCTAAAAAGTTAAAAGGCAGTCCTGCAATAAAGCTGACACCATTCATAACTAAATTTGTAAGAAAATTAAGCGGAATATCAAGTACACCAAAAATTATAAGGAAAAGCAGACCAAAATAAATATAACGCTCATACCTCATAAGTGAGTAGTAATACCTATTCGGAAGTAAAGCTGATAAAAGACGAGAACCATCTAACGGAGGAATAGGAATCAAGTTGAACACTGCAAGGCTGATGTTTATTTGAGCTATCCATCTAAAGAAATATGCAATGTAGAATAAAAGAGTCAACCCGCTTCTTGAGAAAAATAGAACAAAAGCGTTTGTGAGAATCATTGTAATAATTGACATTATTATGTTTGCTAAAGGACCTGCAAGGGCTGTAAGAGCCATATCTCGTTTAGGATTGCGGAAATTATTGTGATTCACCTGAACTGGTCGCGCCCAACCAAAACCAAATAAAATAATGCATAATGCTCCCATATAGTCAATGTGCGCAAAAGGATTAACCGTAAGCCTGCCTTGCCAACGGGGAGTATTATCGCCAAGCTTTACAGCGGCAAAGCCGTGCGCAAACTCGTGAATAGGCAAGGTGATAAAAATTACGGCAAGGGTGGAAAGAATATAAACTATTACTTCAGACAAAGAAAATGTTCCGCCGCGAAGCATATTAAAAAGCAAACAAAACGCCCCCATTAAAATTCTATTCATAATATTATATAACATTATTGGCATAAAAACAAGTAAAACATACATAAATCTTTTAATTAGCCTTAAAATTTGCTCGTAAACAGGCAAAATAAATAGTGGTTGAAAAAAATGACGAGATGTGGTAAAATAAGAAAGCAAATATGTATTTTTCATAGAACGGAGATTTTATATATGCTTGACACAGAAAGACTTTGTATGGGCTGTATGAATGATAACGGAGGCGAAAAGATTTGTCCTATATGCGGTTACGAAAAGGGAAACGCTAATGGCGACTGTCTGCCGGTAAAGCTTATTATTAAGGACCGCTATCTTGTGGGCAAGGTGCTTAGCATTAATGGTGCTGAAATCACCTACATAGGCTGGGATACCGCAAAGGATTCTATTATTAACATAAAGGAGTATTTTCCTGAGGGATTTGCGCATCGTAACCCGGATAAAACCGTTTCAATAATTAAGGGTGGGGAGTACACATTTAATGAGGGTCTTATGGAGTTTGCTGAGATTAATCGTGTGATAATGAACTCTGAGCTCCCCTCTTTGGTAGCTGTCAGCGATGTTTTTGAGGAAAATGGCACAATATATGCAATAAGCGCTGCGGTTACAGGAATTACGCTTGAAAGATTTCTTGAAAAAAACGGCGGCACCTTGAAATGGGAGCAGGCAAGGGCGTTGTTTTTACCTCTAATTGATACCATTAAGGGTATGAATGATGTGGGTATAGTGCACAGAGCTATTTCAACAAATACCATTATAGTCGGCAGAGACGGAAAGCTTAGAATTACAGGTTATAGTATAAGGAGACTGCGTCTTACAGGCTCGGGTCTTGAAACTGAGCTTTTCTCAGGCTATGCGGCGGTTGAGCAGTATGACTTTGAGGGTATGCACGACGGTAATTATACAGATGTTTACGGTCTTAGTGCTACAATTTTCAAAGTGCTTATTGGAAATGTACCGCCTGTGGCAATCAATAGAATTCAAAGTGATATAATGTCTATTCCTGCAAGGTTTGCAGAGGAACTGCCACGCCATGTTTTGGCAGCCTTGGCAAACGGTCTTCAGGTTTTACCGCAAGACAGAACAAAGGATATAGAAACCTTTAAAAACGAGCTTGTATATGGTGAAATAACTAATGCTACTTCTACTCGCAGAAGCAAAAACATATCTAATGAGAAAACTGCTCCAAAAGAAAAGAAAAAGGGCGACTCTGCAAAATATGCAGCTCTTTCTGCTGTAATTACAGCAGGGGTGTTTGTTATTTTATCGGTAGTGCTTGTGTTTGGAGTGTTTAGGGACGACATTTTCGGTAACAAGGGCGAAGAAGATTTTTCTTCCGATATTAGTATCGACGCGCCTGTTGTTGAGTCGATAGGTACTGTGGATAGCGGCGCCGAGGTCACTGCAAAGCTCTATTCAGTTCCGGATTTTAAGGGTAAAAAATATGCTGAAATACTTGAAGACGAAGCATATGAAATGTTTGAATTTGAGCAGGCTCAGACCAAGAATTATTCCGATTCTCCTAAAGGAACCGTATGTGCACAGTCTATTGCGGCTAAGACTGATGTTGTAAGGGATACAAAGATTGTGCTTACAATCAGTCTCGGGCCGAAGGAAATAAAAATAGCAAATATTAAGGGAATGGACGAAATTAACGCTAAATTGGAGCTTTTAAAGCAAGGCTTTCTTTATGAGAATATAGAGGTGCTTGAAAAGTATGACGAGGAAAAGGACCCCGGTGTTGTACTTGAACAGGACCCCAAACATAGCTCTAAGGTTAGTCCTGATGCGGCTGTAAAGATTTATATTAATTCCTATAAGGGCGAGGAAGAATAGGACAATTCGAAAAAATCTTCAAATAATTAATATTTAAAAAAAGCTTTTTCTAAAATAATACTTGATTTTTGTGGAATTAAGTGGTATAATTTACACATAGGCTAAAGAAAGGTGAGTGGGAAAAACCCGCTCACTTTTGTTTTGGAGTTAAGAAATGGAGATGAAGAAATGGCAAATGCTGCCGAAAAGGTCTACGCTCTTATTAAAGAAACGGTAGAAAATTGCGGTGTGAGTCTTTGGGATGTTCGCTTTTTAAAGGAGGGTGCATCTTGGTATCTGAGAGTTTTTATAGATAAGCCTGAGGGCATTTCTATTGATGACTGCACAGAGGTTTCGCACGCAATCGACCCGATTATTGATGAGGCTGACCCTATTGATGTTGCGTATTATCTTGAGGTGTGCTCACCGGGTATTGAAAGGGAGCTTAACCGACCTGAACATTTCGCCGCTGTAAAGGGTGAGAAAATTAAAATAAAGCTTTACAAGGTGATAGACGGCAAAAAAGAATTTACGGGTATCCTTGCTTCTGCTGACGACGGTGTGGTTATAGATACCGAAAACGGTCAGTTGACATTTGCTTTTAAGGACATTTCAAAAGCAAATCTTTGTGATTTTGAATAATAAATTATGAATTGCAGAAAAATCTGCTTTCTATAAGTATTGGAGGAATTTTAAAAAATGGCTAAAGGTAAAAAAAGTGTAAAAAAGGGAATCGATAATTCAGAGTTTTTCGAAGCTTTGAGACTTATGGAGGAAGAGAGAGGAATTCCTCAAAAATATATTGCCGATAAGTTTGCAGAGGCAATTGTTGTTGCTGCCCGTAAGGATTACGGCGGGAGTGATATAGTTTCCTGTACTATTGACCCTGAGAATAAGATTTTCTCAGTTGTTGCGCGTAAAACAATAGTTGATGAGGTTTATGACAGCTTTACAGAAATTTCTCGCGAGGATGCGGCGGCAATTGATCCGAAGTCAATTGAACAGGGTTTTGTTGAAATTAAGCTTGATCCAAGAAAGTTCGGTCGTGTGGTTGCACAGAACTCTAAAAATAATTTTCGTCAGGGTGTGCGTGAGGCCGAAAGAGGTCAGACACTTGCAGAGTTCCAGAGCTACAACCGTGAGCTTGTAACTGCGGTTGTTCAGAAAATTGACCCTAAGACTGGTAATGCTATACTTACCATCGGTCATAACGAGGCAACACTTCCTAAACTTGAGCAGGTTCCTGAAGAGGTGCTTTGCGAGGGCGACCATATAAAGGTTTATGTTGTAGATGTTAAGGAAACTGAGAGAGGCGCTAAGATAATGCTCTCCCGTACACATCCGGGACTGGTTAAGCGCTTGTTTGAGACTGAGGTTCCAGAAATATTTGACGGTACTATTGAAATTAAGTCGGTATCCCGTCAGGCAGGCTCAAGAACAAAGATTGCAGTTTGGTCTCCTGACCCTGAAATTGATGCTATTGGCGCTTGTATTGGACCTAAGGGTGCGCGCGTAAACAAGATAGTTGAAGAGCTTGCAGGTGAAAAGATTGACATTGTTAAGTATAGTGAAAATCCTGTAGAGTTTATTTCTGAGGCACTGTCTCCCGCTAAGGTTGTTTCGGTTGAAATTCAAAGCGAGGACCCCAAGGTTTGCAAGGCAAGTGTTCCTGAGGCACAGCTCTCCTTAGCTATAGGCAATAAGGGTCAAAATGTTCGCCTTGCCGCTAAGCTTACGGGTTGGAAGATTGATATTCATCCCGAAAGTGGCTTCTTTGGTGAGTAATTACCTATAGGGAGTAGGATTATGGGAGTAAAAAAAGTGCCCATGCGTATGTGTACAGGCTGCAGAGAAATGAAGCCTAAAAAAGAGCTTATAAGGGTGGTTAAGACTGCCGAGGGCGATATAATGCTTGATGTTACAGGCAAGCTCAACGGTAGAGGAGCTTACATTTGTAAGAGTCCTGAGTGTCTTGCAAAGGCAGAAAAATCGAATGCGCTTTCAAGAGCCTTTGAGACTAAGGTTGACGGCGAAATATACCGTCGTTTAGAAGAGGAGCTTAAGGGGATTGAGGAGTAAAATTATTTCTCTTTTGGGATTTGCGGCAAAGGCAGGTAAATTAGGCTTTGGTTTTGAGGCTTCGGTTACAAGCCTTAAGGCAAGAAAAGCCAAACTCGTGATAACTGCTTGCGATATTTCTCTTAAAAGCTCAAAGGAAATAAGTTTTTATGCAACTAAAAGCAATATTACACATATAACGCTAAAGGGTATTGATATAAAAGCCGTGTCGGACGCTGTCGGCCGTAAATGCGGTATTATCTCTGTAAACGACAGTGGCTTTGCCGACTCAATTTTGGCGGCATACAAGCAGGATGAACAGGAATCATCCGATAAGTAAGGAGGAATTGCTTAATGACCAATAAATATAAAATCAGTGACCTTGCAAAGGACCTTAATATTAAATCTAAGGACCTTATTACGCTTATTACCGAGGCTATCGGTGTAGAAAAGAAATCCGGATCTTCTCTTAACGAGGAGGAGATAGGCGCAGTATTCAGTCATATTACTGCTGTTAATTCAGTGAAGAGCTTTGATGAGTATTTTGCTACAGGGGCAGAATCTCGTGAAAAGGCAAAAAAGGCAAGAGAGGAAGAAAAGAGCAAGAAGCTTGCCGAACAGATGGCTATTCTTGAGCAGTTAAAGGCAGCAGCTGCAGCACAAAACGGCGAGAAGGCACCTGAAAAGAAGACTGAGCCTAAGCCCGAAAAGAAGGCTAAAGAGGTTGCCACAAAGGTAGAAAAGCCTGCTGAGAAGAAAGCAGAGCCTAAAAAGGATGAAAAGAAGTCTGCGAAGAAGACAGAAGTTAAGCCTGAGATTAAACCCGAGGGTGAGAAGAAGGAGCATAAGCCTTCTGACCCGAAACCCTTTACATCTCAGAAAAAGGACAAAAAGCCAGGTGTTGCGCCTAACCGCGGTCCTGCTGAAATCCGTCATGTTGATACAAGGACATCAAATGTAAATATTGACAAGTACAACGAGAAATATGAGAGCATTGCTCCTGCTAACTCTATGAAGGATAACTATTCAAGGAAGCAGAAGATTAAGCAAAAGTCTCAGGATTACCGTCGTCCTCAGGGTGCGAAGAGAGAAACCGAGGCTGACAAGATGCGTCGTATGCAGCTTGAACGCATTAAGAAAACTCCTATCACCGTAACTGTGGGTGATGAAATCACTGTAGGTGAGCTTGCGGCTGCGCTTAAGAAAACTGCGGCTGAGGTTATAAAGGAGCTTCTTAAGCTTGGAATGATGGCTTCGGTTAATCAGGTTATTGATTACGATACAGCCGAGATTCTTGTAACTGAAATGGGTGCAAAAATTGAAAGACAGGTTGTTGTAACAATCGAAGAGCAGATTATGGACGATACAGAGGATAATGCAGATAACCTTAAGCCGAGAAGTCCTGTTGTAGTTGTAATGGGTCACGTTGACCACGGTAAGACTTCATTGCTTGATGCAATCAGAGATACCGCTGTTACAGATACAGAGGCAGGCGGTATTACCCAGCACATTGGTGCTTACAGAGTAAACTGTAATGGTAATGATATTACATTCCTTGATACTCCCGGTCACGCTGCGTTTACCTCTATGCGTCAGCGCGGTGCAATGGCTACCGATATTGCTGTTCTTGTGGTAGCCGCTGATGACGGTATTATGCCACAGACCATTGAGGCTATAAATCACGCTAAAGCGGCAAAGGTGCAGATAATTGTTGCTATAAATAAAATGGATAAGCCGGAGGCTAATCCTGACAGAATTATGCAGCAGCTCACCGAGCACGAGCTTGTTCCTGAAGAGTGGGGCGGTGACATTATCTGTGTTCCCGTATCTGCAAAGACGCATATGGGTATAGATAATCTGCTTGAGAATATTCTGCTTGTTGCAGAAATGATGGAGCTTAAGGCTAATCCTGACAGACGCGCAAAGGGTATTGTTATAGAAGCGCGTCTTGATAAGGGACGCGGTCCTGTGGCTTCACTTCTCGTACAGAACGGAACCCTTAATGCAGGCGATATAATCGTTGCCGGCACCTCTGTTGGTAGAGTTCGTGTAATGACCAACGAAAACGGTGTAGAGGTCAAGGTAGCAGGTCCGTCTGTTCCTGTTGAGATTACAGGTCTTGCAGAGACTCCGAACGCAGGCGATGTATTTGATGCGGTTTCTGATGAGCGTCTTGCACGCCAGCTTGTAGAACAGAGAAAACAGAAGATTAAGGAAGAAATATTTAACGCTAAGCAAAAGGTGACCCTTGATAATCTCTTCCAGAATCTTAGCGAGGGTGAGCTTAAAGAGCTTAACATCATTGTTAAGGCTGATGTTCAGGGTAGTGTTGAGGCGGTACGCGAAAACCTTGTGAAGCTTTCTAATGAAGAGGTAAGAGTAAGCGTTATTCACGGCGGTGTTGGCGCAGTTAACGAGTCTGATGTTATGCTTGCGCAGACCTCTAATGCGATAATTGTTGGTTTTAATGTTCGTCCTGATGCAGTAGCTTTGGCCGCAGCAGAGCGCGACGGTGTTGATATGCGTATGTACCGCGTAATTTACGACTGTATTGAAGAAATTGAAGCCGCTATGAAGGGTATGTTAGCACCTAAGTTCCGCGAAAATATTCTGGGTACGGTTGAGGTTCGTAATGTATATAAGATTTCTAATGTAGGTACGGTTGCAGGAAGCTATGTTACTAATGGTAAGGTTACAAGAAACTGTCAGATAAGAGTTGTCCGCGAGGGTATTGTAATCTATGAGGATAAGATTGATTCATTGCGCCGTTTCAAGGATGATGTCAAGGAAGTAGCTCAAGGCTATGAGTGTGGTATCAGCCTTGAAAAATTTGCAGATATTAAGGAAGGCGATATTTTTGAAGCCTTCATTATGGAGGAGTACAGAGATTAATGGCAGGATTTAAAATCGGTAGAGTTACTTCTGATATAAGAATCACACTATCAGAGCTTTTGCGCGAGGTAAAAGACCCTCGCATAAGCAAGCTTCTCAGTATTGTTAAGGTAGATGTTTCGGGTGACCTTTCGTATGCTACGGTCTATGTGAGCGCAATTGAAGGCTTTGAGGCTACGGTTAGCTCTGTAAAGGCACTAAAAGGAGCCGCTGGCTATTTAAGGCGTGAGCTTGGAGCTCGTCTTAAGCTTCGTAAGGTGCCTGAGCTTCGATTTGTTGCAGATGATTCTATTGAACAGAGTGCCAATATTTCAAAAATAATTGAATCATTCGGAGAGGCTCAGAGTGAAGCCTCTCCTGAAAAGGAAAATGTAAATGAAGAGTAATGTAAAAAATGTATGCAGAAGCATAAGCTTAAGGCAGACTGCGGCATTTCTGAAAAGGCATAATAATTATATTATACTTACTCACGCGTCGCCTGACGGGGATACATTAGGCTCTGCCTATGCGCTTTATTATGCTCTTAACGAAATTGGTAAGGTTGCTTGCGTTGTATGTCCTGATGTTATTCCTAAGAAATATGATTACTTTGCAGGTAAAAGCGACCACATTAAGCGTGAAAACAGTACGGTTATTGCGGTTGATGTTGCAGATGTGCGATTGCTTGGATCTCTTTCTGAGGAGTTTGGTGATAAGGTAGACCTTTGTATTGACCATCATATTTCGAATACACATTTTGCAAAAAAATTGTACCTTGATGCCTCGGCTTCTGCTACAGCAGAGTGTATATATGAGCTTATTGTAAAAATGAAGGTAAATATAAACAATGTTACCGCAAAAGCTCTTTATACAGGTCTTGCTACCGATACAGGCTGCTTTAAGTATTCGAATGTTACGGCTAAAACTCATATCATTGCGGCAAAGCTTTATGAATTTAATATTGATGCGGCTGAAATAAACCGTCTTATGTTTGATACTAAGTCAAAAAATCTTATGGAGCTTGAAAAAATGGTGCTTTCTGAAGCAGAATTCCATTTTGATGATAAATGTTTCCTCTTGACTGTTACTGCCGAAATGCAGAAAAAAACAGGCTGTAGCGGAACTGAGCTTGAGGGTATTGCGGTTATTTCACGTAGTATTGCAGGAATTAAGGCAGGCGTAACAATAAAGCAGAACGGTGAAGAAGAATTTAAGGTTTCGCTTAGAACCTATCCGCCTTTAAATGCAAGTGAAATTTGCAAAAAATTAGGCGGTGGGGGACATAATGCTGCTGCAGGAGCAACATTAAGCGGAAATCTTGAACAGGTAAAGGAAAAGGTGCTTGAGGCAGTAAGGACTGCTTTGGAGGAAGAAAATGCAGGGTCTGCTACTGATAAATAAACCTGATGGAATGACCTCATTTTCGGTTGTTTCTCGCGTTAAACGCTTTGCAAACGAGAAAAGGGTTGGTCACACAGGAACGCTTGATCCTATGGCAACGGGAGTTTTGCCTGTTCTTTTAGGTAAGGCCACTGCGCTTTCAAGCCTTGTTCTTGATGCTGATAAGCGTTATATTGCCCGTATAAGGCTTGGTGTCAAAACCGATACGGATGATATTACAGGTGAGGTTATCTCAGAAAAAGCGGTTTCGATTACTAACGGGCAGCTTTTACAAGCACTTGAGCATTTTAAGGGCGCTATAGAGCAAACACCGCCTATTTATAGCGCAATAAAAAAGGACGGTGTACGGCTTTATAAGCTTGCAAGAGAGGGTAAATCGGCTGAGATTCCGTCGCGTACAGTAGAAATACACGATATTAAGCTTTTAAGTCCGCTTAACGCCGAAAATGAATTTGAGATTGACACCTATGTTTCAAAAGGCACATATATAAGGTCTCTTGCACGAGATATTGGCGAATATCTCGGTTGTGGCGCTACGCTCTCAGCACTTCAAAGGACATATGCAGGTGGTTTTAATATTTCTCAGTGTGTTGAGCTTTCTTCGCTTGAAAATAATGGTGTAGAAGACTATCTTTTAAATGAAGAGCTTGCGGTGAGTCATTTAAGGGAGCTTAAGGTTTCTCAAAAGCAGGCGGTAAGATTTTGCAACGGCGGTCAGCTGGGATTTGACCGTTTAAAGGTTAAGGATTTTTTCGAAGGTGAGCTTTTTAGAATAAAGCTTGAGGACAAGCTGTTAGGCGTAGGATTCGCAAATCTTGAAAAGCAAGAAATCGGTATAAAATGTGTGATAGCTGAGAAAAACGAACTTTGATATAGGGGGCGGAACTATGAGAAATGCTATAGCCTTAGGCACGTTTGACGGTGTGCATAAAGGTCATAGAGAAGTGCTTGATATAACGGGTAATTTTCGTAGGGTTGCGGTCACCTTTAGTATTCCGCCAAAGGCTGTAATTTCAGGCGAAAAACAGCTTGTTATGTCCTGCAAGGATAAGTGTAAACAACTTACAGAGCTCGGTATGGATGAGGTTTTCTTACTTGATTTCAATGAGGTAAGAGAAATGTCTGCGGCTGATTTTTTAAATTTGCTTTTTGAAAAATTTAATCCGAGCATTATTTCTTGCGGCTTTAATTACCGATTTGGTAAAAACGGTGAAGGTGATATTGATACCTTAAGCGAGTTTTGTGTGAAGAACGGTATAAAATTTCGTTGTTGCGAGCCAGTGAGTCATAATGGTATTCCAATATCTTCCACATATATCAGAGGCCTTTTGGCTGACGGTGAAATTGAGCAAGCTAACCATTTGCTGAACCGTCCGTTTTCGTATACATCTAAAGTAATAGATGGTGACCGCAGGGGAAGAACTATAGGATTTCCTACCGCTAATCAAAAATATCCGGAAGAATTGGTAAGACTGAGATTCGGTGTTTATAAAACAATTGTAACGGTAGATGGTGTTCAGTTCGAGGGAATAACCGACATTGGAATACGACCTACATTTAAAAGCGATTACGTAATAAGCGAAACGTATATAAAGAATTTTTTTGACGATATTTACGGGAAAGAAATAACAATTACTCCTGTGAAATTTTTACGGGATGAAAAAAGATTTTCTTCTTTAGAGGAACTTAAAAAACAAATTTTAGAAGATATAACAAGATAATTTATGAGCTTTAATAGTATAAGGAGATAGGAAATGGCAACAAAAAAGAAAGGAAGTAGCACACGTAAAAAGAGCACATCAGGAAGCGTAAGGGCTGAGCAAGGCTTGGCGGCAGGCAGACGCCAATTAATGGCGGTTATATGGTTTGCTGTGGCTGTGTTCTTTCTTTGCATTGTGTTCATAGAGGGGCAGAATCTTTGGAAATGGATGCATAATACCATTTTCGGAATATTTGGAATTACCGCTTATTTTTATCCGTTTTTAATGGGCTTTGTGGCTGTTATGTTTGCAATGGATAAAATCAACGGATCAATTACTGCTAAAATAATAGAATCAGGACTTTTGGTAGTTTTTGTAGGTGCTGCAGTTGATGTTTTTTCGAAGCATAAAGCAAATATAACCTTTTGGGAGCATCTTACAAACGCCTTTGAAAGAGGCTTTGAGCTTAAAAGCGGTGGTTTTATTGGAGCGCTTATCGGTCAGCCGCTTTACCTTGCATTCGGTAAAACCGGCGCGGCTATTACAATAATATTGCTTATATTTGTTTTCTTTATGATAATTACAGGCACTACCCTTATGGTGCTGTTTAATACAATATCCAAGCCAGTTAAAACCATATCTGAGCAGGCAGAAAGCGCATATCAGGCAAGAATTGAAAGGGAAGAAAGCGAGCCTAAAGGTGATAAAAGGCTTAAGGTTATAAAGGGCTTTGACGTTGACATTCCGGTTGATGATATTCCCGAAAAACGCAAAAAGGATAACGGAAGTCTTACCGATAAGCAACGCAAGGTGGTAAGTACATATTATGACGAGCCCATAAAAGAGGAACCCGTTAGAGCTAAGTATACCGAAAATTCGGTAGATACACCTGACGGCGCGGATGACCGTAAGCATATATTGGAAGCTTTAGATGCAACGGTTAAAGAGGCTAAGGATGATAAACCTCAGGAAAAAATTGATTTTAAGGCAGAAACCGATAAGTTTACAGAGTCCTTGAAGGACGGTCTTGATACTGCTACTGATAACGGCTATAAATTTCCTCCGCTTACATTGCTTAAAGAATCTGAAACGGCTGCCAATGTAGGCGCGGCAGGCTCTGAGGTTACGGCTGAGCATCTGGTTGAGACCTTACGCAGCTTTGGTGTTGAAACAAGGATTGTAAATATCAGCCGTGGTCCGACAGTTACGAGATATGAACTTCAGCCATGTGCAGGAGTTAAAATCAGCAAGATAACAAATTTGGCAGATGATATTGCTCTCAATCTTGCTTCCTCGGGAGTTAGAATTGAAGCTCCGATTCCAAATAAGGCGGCAGTAGGTATTGAGGTGCCTAATAAGTCGAGCGATGTTGTAGGTGTGAGAGGAATATTTGAATCTCCGGCATTTACTTCGGCTAAGAGTAAACTTACGGTAGCGCTTGGACGGGATATTGCAGGTAATGCAGTTGTAACTGATATTGCAAAAATGCCTCATGGTCTTATTGCGGGTGCTACAGGCTCGGGTAAATCGGTCTGTATAAACAGTATTATTATGAGTATCCTCTATAAGGCTACACCTGAAGAAGTAAAGCTTCTTATGGTTGACCCTAAGGTTGTAGAACTTGGTGTTTATAATGGTATTCCGCATCTGCTGGTACCTGTTGTTACTGACCCCCGTAAGGCTTCGGGCGCACTTGGATGGGCAGTAAGCGAAATGGAAAAGCGTTATAAAATGTTTGCTGACAGAGATGTAAGAAACATTGAGGGATATAACCGTTTTGTAGAGGAGCTTGGTGACCCTGAAATAGAAAAGATGCCCCATATCGTTATTATTATAGACGAGCTTGCAGACCTTATGATGACTGCACCAAAAGAGGTAGAGGATTCTATTAACCGTATTGCGGCTAAGGCAAGAGCGGCAGGTATGCATCTTATTATAGCCACTCAGAGACCGTCTGTTGATGTTGTAACAGGTGTTATTAAGGCAAATATTCCAACAAGAATTGCCTTTGCGGTTTCAAGTCAGATAGATAGCCGTACAATACTTGATGTCGGCGGAGCGGAAAGACTTTTAGGCAGAGGCGATATGCTCTTTAATCCAGTGGGAGCGGCTAAGCCTAACCGTATTCAAGGTTGTTTTGTAAGTGATGATGAGGTTGAGGCGGTTGTTGATTATATCAAGGGAGACCATACTGCCGATTATGATGACAATGTAATGGTTGAGATTGAACGTCAGGCGGCGGTTGAGAAAAAGCAGAAAACCGGTCTTGCTGAGGACGGTCCTGACGAGGACCCGATGCTACAGGATGCCATAAAGGTAGTTGTAGAAAACGGTATGGCGTCAACCTCGCTTTTACAACGAAAGCTTAAATTGGGTTACGCAAGAGCAGCGCGAATAGTTGATGAAATGGAACAACGCGGTGTAGTCGGTCCTTATGAGGGCTCTAAACCGCGAAAGGTGCTTATTACAATGGATCAGCTTATGGAACGCGAGGCTGCCGGTGACGAATAGTGAGTAAGAACAATATAGGAAAAATAAGGCTTGCGGCAGGCTTTATCTGTGCGATAATGTTTTTAGCTTTATTAACTGTTGCGATTATACTAAATGGCAGTGAGCTTAGCAATGTATGGCTGAGACTAACAAACGAATTTGATAAATCAAAGGATTTTGTTTGCTTTGTAGATGTGGGACAGGCAGATTGCAGTATTGTTTACAGCAACGGTCGGTGTATGCTAATAGATACCGGCAGCTCCGATTCGGTTGATTCTGTATGTAATATGATTGATAGCTTTGAAATTAATAAAATAGATGTTTTACTTATATCGCATCTGCATTATGACCATATCGGAGGAATAAGACGTATTCTTGAGTGTTATAAGGTTGATAACCTTATATTGCCTCAGTTATCACCTGAAATTGAGGGCTTGCAGTTAGCAAATGAAGCCTCAAATCAGGTGAGTGAATCAGGCGGTAAGATATATACCGCAGAGCAGGGAATGAATTTTACCGTTGGCGAGTTTGAAACAACTGTGCTCGCAACCTTTAATCACCTAAAAGAAGAAAATGACCGTTCGGTTGTTGCAGTTGTAGAAAAGGAAGATAAAAAAATTCTTTTCACAGGCGATGCGGGTACTGCTGCTGAGCAAGCACTATTAAAAGAGGGTTTAGTGCTTAATTGTGATGTTTTGAAGGTGGGGCATCATGGTAGCGGCGATGCCACATCGACGGAATTCATTAAATTGACCAAACCTCACTATGCAGTGATTTCAGTTGGTAAGGATAATATATACGGTCATCCTTCAAATGGAGTAGTTAGCGAACTTAAAGCTATTAATGCAGAGGTTTTCCGCACCGATACCCAAGGAAATATTATATTCACCGTTAAAGACGGTGTACTATATCCCGAAATTGGAGGGTGAAATATGGCGAGGCGGATAACACTTTACGGTATTTTAACGGCTTTGTGTATGGTTTTGGGATATATTGAATCCTTATTGCCTTTAGATTTTATTGCACCGGGTATTAAAATAGGGTTGAGTAACTCGGTTGCGCTTTTGTTGGTTGTGAAAAAGGATATTAAGGGTGCTTTTTCAGTAAATATAGCAAGGATTTTGTTATCTTCGTTACTATTTTCTGCACCGTCCATATTGATTTATTCTCTTTCAGGGGGAATAATATCAATTGTTGTAATGAGTCTTGCTTTTAAAACT
This sequence comes from Acutalibacteraceae bacterium, assembly GCA_045658105.1. Taxonomy (GTDB): domain Bacteria; phylum Bacillota; class Clostridia; order Oscillospirales; family Acutalibacteraceae; genus UBA737. The sequence continues at coordinate 36,103 of JAZOUK010000013.1, read as the reverse complement.
GAAAAGTTGAGCACAGTGGGACTTAGCGTATCAGGCGCGGTTTCACATAATCTTACACAGCTTGCAGTTGCAGTGTTTATGCTCGGCAAGGGTGTGTGGTATTATCTACCTATTTTATTAATATCGGCTGTAATTTCGGGAATGGCTACAGGTATAGTAGCAGATATTTTGTTCAAGAAAAAAATAATATAGATTTTTCTTTTAAGGAGTGATTCGCAATGTGCGGATTTACAGGCTTTACTAATTTTATAAAGGATGACGGAACGGTTCTTGAAAAAATGATGAACCGTATTGTTCATCGCGGCCCCGATTCGGCGGGAAAGTATGTTGATGAGGACATTGCCTTGGGCTTTAGACGGTTAAGCATTATAGACCTTGCCGAGGGTGACCAACCAATGTTTAACGAGGATAAATCGTTGGTACTTGTTTTCAACGGAGAGATTTATAATTTTAAAGAGCTTCGCGCTGAGCTTATAGAAGCAGGACACATTTTTGCCAATAATTCTGACAGTGAGGTTTTAATTCACGGTTATGAGCAATGGGGCGAGGAACTCGTTTCACGACTCCGCGGAATGTTCGGCTTTGTTATATTCAACCGAAAGGATAGGTCGCTTTTTGCCGCTCGTGATATGTTCGGAATAAAGCCGTTTTACTATACCTTTATGGGTGAGAGCTTTATTTTTGGCTCTGAAATAAAGTCATTTCTTGACCATCCCGAATTTAAAAAGGAGCTTAACGAGGATGCGCTCGCGCACTATCTCTCATTCCAGTATTCACCTACCGAAGAAACCTTTTTCAAGAATGTATACAAACTTCCGCCTGCGCATTATTTCACCTTTAAAAACGGTGAGATGAAGACAGTTCGTTACTGGAAGCCTGATTTTAAGGAAACTGATGGTGTACTTGAATATTTTGCAGATCTTACAGATAAAACTGTTAGGGAATCGGTTGCGGCGCATAAAATTGCTGATGTTGAGGTGGGTTCATTTTTGTCCTCTGGTATAGATTCAAGCTATATTGCAGAGGCGGCAAATGTTGATAAGACCTTTACTGTAGGATTTGAAAGTCCTGACGGAGACCGCTATAACGAAATTCACTATGCACAGGATTTTGCTAAGACCATAGGAGTTGAAAATATTTCCAAGGTTATTACACCTGAGGAATATTGGTCTACATTCCCGCTTATACAGTACCATATGGACGAGCCTCTTGCAGACCCTGCGGCTATAGCGCTTTATTTTGTAAGTAAGCTTGCAAGTGAGCATGTAAAGGTTGTAATGTCGGGAGAGGGGGCTGATGAGCTTTTCGGCGGCTACCGTATTTATCAGGAGCCGATTACACTTACTGTTTATGATAAGCTCCCATTCTTTATTCGCCGTGCTGTGTCAAAAATATGTTCACATCTTCCGCAGAAGTACGGTATTAACTATCTTGTAAGACGAGGTAAAACAATCGAGGAGCGTTTTATCGGTAATGCAAGCATATTCTCTATAAAGGAGCGAAACGAGCTTCTTAAAGGTAAAAAAGCCAGACTTGCAGTTGAACCTAAGGTGCTGTGTGATAAGTTCTATAGCGAGGTAAAGGATAAGGATACCGTTACTAAAATGCAGTATTTAGATATAAATATGTGGCTTATGGGTGATATTCTGCTTAAGGCTGACAAAACAAGTATGGCAAATTCTCTCGAATTAAGAGTTCCGTTCCTTGATAAAAAAGTTATGGAGTTTGCTCAGACTATACCCATTAAGTGTCGTGTTAATACCGTAACTACAAAGTTGGCACTAAGAAAAGCTGCAGAAAAGACTTTACCAATTCGTACTGCTACTAAGGATAAGCTCGGTTTTCCCGTACCGATTAGAGTATGGCTTAAAGAGGAGCAGTATTACAGTATGGTAAAGGAAAGATTTACAGGCAAGGCGGCAGAAGAATTCTTTAATACCGATAAGCTTATTGCTTTACTTGATGCACATAAATCAGGCAAGGCAGATGTAAGCCGAAAGATATGGACAGTTTATACCTTCCTTGTATGGTACGAGCAGTTTTTTGAAAAAGAAAATTAAAAATTCAAAATAAATCTCCCCTGAAAGGTAATAATAACCTTACAAGGGAGGTTTTATTTTATGCAGAATAATTCAATGTCATTTATAAAGGGTTTAGGAGCAGGAATGGTTGCAGGGGCGGCGGCATTGGTTGTAGGCAAGGTTATGCTTCAAGACCACAAGAATATCACTAAAGGCTCAACAAAGCTCGTAAAGGCTGTAGGAGAGTTTGTTGACGGTGTTCAGACAATGTTTCATTAAAAAAGGCTGATGCAGGGTAACTGCATCAGCTTTTTTATATGATAACTACGGAAATATCGAGCTTTTGTTTAAGTGCTTCTGCAAATGGGGTTATGGTTAAAACGGATAGTTTCTGCGGTTACCTCCTGAAATTTAAAACTCGTAAATTCAACATAAAACGACAAAATGTTCATAATTTGTTCAAAAAACAGTTGTAATAATGCTCGATATATGGTATTATATTTATATATTGTATAAAAGTCGATTATTTCGGCAGATTGGGGAGATATTATGAGAGCAGACGGAAAGCGTTTGAAGAATACGGACCCTATGTATACTGTTGCGGCGCATATTATGGATAAGCGTACGGACGCTATGAATATGATAACCTTGGACATTCCTTATGAGCCTATGCAGAACTATTTGAATGAGAAGCGCAAGCAGGGAATACAGCTGAGCCATATGTCAATTTTGGTTTCTGCTTATCTAAGAACCGCGGCAGAGTTTCCGGAGCTTAACCGTTTTATTGTAAATAAAAAAGCATATGCAAGAAACGAGTTTGCAATTGCAATGGTTGTGCTTAAAGCCGGTCAGGCTGATAATGGAACAATGTCAAAAATGTATTTTAAAAATACAGATACTATTTTTGATGTACATAAAACCATTGAAAGCTATGTGAATAATAATAGAGAGGCACCTGAGAAGAACGGAACAGAAAAGCTTATAAAATTTTTGTTAAGTCTACCGGGGTTATTAAATGTTGGTGTTAGATTGTTTAAATTTTTAGATAGATACGGTCTGTTGCCTAAATTTATAATTGATATGTCTCCGTTCCATAACAGTTTGGTTATTTCAAATCTTATATCTATAAGAACGAACCATATTTACCACCATTGCTATGAATTTGGAACTACAAGCGTGTTTATTACAATGGGTAATCTGCGTGAAGTGCCTAAAAGAAAAGGCGGCGAGGTTGTGTTTGAGCGTTGTATGCCTCTCGGAATTGTAATGGACGAGAGAATCTGTTCGGGCAGCTATTTTGCTATTGCGTTCAGAAAAATGAAAAAATATCTTAATGACCCGTCACTTCTAGAGCTTCCGCCTGAGAAAATTGTTGAAGACCCTTGCGCGCCTAAAAGAAAATAGATTTATGGATACGAGTTCTTGACAAAAAGTAAAATATGGTATAAAATATTGAGGCTGACTGTTTAGTTGGTCTCAATAGTTTTTTGGAGGGTATAGTATGTCTATTTTAGTTACCGGTGGTGCTGGATATATCGGAAGTCATACCTGTATAGAAATGCAGAATGCAGGCTATGATGTTATTGTTATAGACAATCTCGATAACAGTAGCGAGGAGTCACTTAAAAGGGTAGAAAAAATCACAGGCAAGCCCGTAAAATTCTACAAGGAAGACGTAAGAGACAAAGAAGCTTTAAGAAGAATATTTACTGAAAATAAAATTGAAGCAGTAATTCATTTTGCAGGTCTCAAGGCGGTTGGCGAATCGGTAAGAGAACCTATTATGTATTACGACAACAACCTTATAAGTACTATCTATTTGCTTGAGGTAATGAATGAATTTAATGTTAAAAAGATTGTTTTCTCATCCTCTGCAACCGTTTACGGGGTTGCGACAGAGATGCCTCTTAAGGAGGGTATGCCCTTAGGTGCAATCAATCCTTACGGCAGAACAAAGTATTTCATTGAAGAAATGTTAAGAGACCTTTATGTGGCAGATAAAGATTGGACTATTGCGCTTCTTCGCTACTTTAATCCTATCGGTGCGCATAAGAGCGGTCTTATAGGCGAGGACCCCAAGGGAATTCCTAACAATCTTATGCCATATATCAGTCAGGTGGCGGTTGGTAAGCTCGAGAAGCTTCACGTATTCGGTAACGATTATAATACAGTTGATGGTACAGGTGTAAGAGATTACATTCACGTAGTAGACCTTGCAAACGGCCATGTTAAGGCAATTGACTGGGCGCTTGCAAACAAGGGCTGTGAGGCATTCAACCTTGGAACAGGTAATGGCACAAGTGTGTTACAGTTGAGAGATGCTTTTGTTAAGTCCAGCGGAATAGATGTACCTTACGTTATTGACCCACGCCGTCCGGGTGACCCCGATGAGGTTTATGCCGATGCTTCTAAGGCAAATGATATTCTTGGATGGACAGCGAAGTTCGGTATCGACGAAATGTGTGAGGATACTTGGCGTTGGCAGAGCGGTAATCCTAAGGGATACGAGAAGTAATACGCCCATTTAACCAATTGAAATTAATTAAATAAAAGCTTGCAGGGAAATTATGAATTTCTGCAAGCAAATAACCGCTTGTGGCGCAGCTGGATAACGCAGCAGATTCCGATTCTGAAGAACGGGGGTTCGAATCCCTTCAAGCGGGCCAATTAAAAGAAGAATCAGTCCGTAAGGATTGGTTCTTCTTTTAATTGATTTCTACAAAAGAAGGGATTCGAACAAGCCGTAAAGAAACAGTCCAGTGTACTGTTTCTTAGGCGCGGCAACGAGCGTAGCGAGGCGATAGGTGCGGAAGCACCGAGACAAAATCCCTTCAAGCGGGCCAAAAAACCGACAAGCTTTGACTTGTCGGTTTTAGACTATAGATAAAGTCCGAAAAGGGGCTTTATTTTTTACACTATTTATCTTATTCCAAAATTTTCAATTACATAGTCCATATCCTTGTCGCCTCTGCCGGAAAGGTTGATAAGAATCGAACCGTGGTCCATTGTCTTTGCAAGTTTCATACCGTAGGCAATAGCGTGTGAGCTTTCAATTGCAGGAATTATACCCTCAAGGCGGGAAAGCTTGTAGAATGCATCAATGGTTTCTTCGTCATTAATTACATCATACTTTACTCTGCCGATTTCCTGAAGGAACGCGTGTTCAGGTCCTGATGACGGATAATCGAGTCCGCTTGCTACTGAATATACAGGAGCGGGTTCACCATTTTCATCCTTAAGCATAATACTGTTAAATCCGTGCATAATGCCCTCTGTACCGTATTTGAGACTTGCTGCGTGGTCGCCAAGCTTCGGACCTCTGCCCAAAGGCTCAATTCCGTAAATATCAACAGGGTCATTGAGGAAACCTGCAAAAAGACCTGCTGCATTACTGCCCCCGCCAACACAGGCAACAATGGAGGTGGGTAGATGTCCTGTCATATCAATAAATTGCTCTCTTGCCTCAATGCCCACAACACTCTGGAAATCGCGAACCATCATCGGGAATGGATGAGGACCCAAAACCGAGCCGATACAATAAATACAGTCATTATATTCCTTGCTGTATGCATCAAATGCGGCATCTACAGCCTCCTTAAGGGTTGCAAGACCGTGGGTAACCTCAACAACATTAGCACCGAGAATCTTCATTCTTGCAACATTGGGGGCCTGCTTTTTAATGTCTACGCTACCCATATAGATATCGCATTCAAGACCGAAATATGCAGCGGCAGTTGCAAGAGCTACACCGTGCTGGCCGGCACCCGTTTCAGCAATAACCTTTTTCTTACCCATATATTTTGCAAGCAACGCCTCGCCCATACAGTGATTAAGCTTGTGAGCACCGGAATGGTTAAGGTCCTCACGCTTGGCGTAAAGCTGAACCTTACCGCCTAAAGCATCAGAAAGTCTCTCAAGATGCGAAACGGGTGTTGGTCTGCCCTGAAACTCTTTTCTTATTCTTCTCAGTTCAGCAATGAACTTTCTTGATTGACAGATCGAAAAATACGCTTCAGTTATCTCAGCCATAGCAGCCTTTAGCTTATCGTCAATATATACACCGCCGTATTTACCGAAATAACCGTCTTTATCAGGATAATTGTTAAAATATGTATCAAAATTTACACCGTTTAAATTCATTTTAATTCTCCTTAAAATTATATTTAATTGTTATTTAGAAGGGAATAATTGCCATCGTTTAACTAATAAAAACATTATTATTACCTCACAAAAAAAGTCCTGTCCCTAATGGGACAAGACATTAATCCTGCGGTACCACCCAAATTGCCGAAAACGGCCACTCTAACAATACACCAATATGTATGCCGTACTGATAACGGGTACGGACCCCGTCGGTTACTACTAACGCAAAGCGCTTTCGACCGCCCTCATAAGTCCATTCACATTGCCCTTGCTACGGTATTCCCACCGTCAACCGCTCTCTAAAATGCAATAAAGCAAAGCTACTACTCTTAATCTTAGGTTTATTTTTTATAATGATAACATCATTAAATAATTTTGTCAAGATAATTTTTCACGATTCAGATTTTAATATATTCCATACCGTTTTTTGTTATGATTCCGTGCTCCTTAAATCCACAATCCAACGCAAGGCGGCGGATTTTTTCAAACTGACAGTCAAGGTGATTTTTATTGTGACAATCGCTTGAGAATACTATTCTACCACCGTATTTTTTTATCATTTTAAGAATTTCTGGTGAAGGGTAGGGAATAGAACGCGCACCTCTTGAAATAGCACCTGTATTAATTTCAAATGGAACTCCGCTTGGAGCAAGCGCCTTTACGGCTTTTTCTGCAGAGTCAAGAAAACGCTTTGATTGAACGTATCCAATTTTCTCGCTATACTTCTGAATAAGGTCAATGTGACCTATAATATCACAGCCTGTTTTATTAACAACATCAGAAACTACAGAAAAATAATCCTCTGCAAAGGCATCATAATCTCCGTTGTAATAGGTATCAACATTCGTTTTAACCTCTTCTCTGTCGGAGTCAACCGAAAGATACTCGCCATTTTTTAGGACATTGTGAACCGAGCCTATAATATAATCATAATTAAAGGTCGGTTTTTTGGAGTAGTAATCCTGTTCAATTCCACAGAAAATCTGTATTTTGTTGTTATACTTTTCTTTAAGCTCAATCACAGTTTTTATATAAAGAGGCTCAGTTTCACTATTCATAGTGAACGCTCTGTCTCTGTAAAGATAGCTGTGCCCTGAAAAGCCTAAAGCGGTAAAACCTTTTTCAATGGCTGTGAGCACCATTTCTTCGGGAGTGTCTGCTCCGTCACAGAATGTAGAGTGAGTGTGGAAATTAGTTGTTATCATTACCTGTCATTTTCTCCTGCTTAACCTTGTGGTCAATAATATGTCTTGAAGCGAGCTCCTTTTTAATATCATCAACAGAAATTCCCATTTCAACCATCATTACCATAATATGATATGCAAGGTCGGCAATTTCGTAAACAGTTTCCTTTTTGTCATTATCCTTAGAAGCAATTATAACTTCGGTACATTCTTCTCCAACTTTTTTAAGCATTTTATCGATACCCTTTTGGAAAAGATAGGTTGTATAAGAGCCCTCAGGGAGGTCCTTTTTTCTACCCTCAAGCAGAGTATAAAGTCCATCCATAGAAAACGCGGAATTGTTTTCGCTTTCAAATAAAGGCTTTGTAAAACAGGAATCCGTACCTTCGTGACAAGCAGGACCGTCCTTTTTAACAACAACTGTAAGAGCATCCTTATCGCAGTCGGCGGTGATAGAAACAATATGCTGATAATTACCGCTTGTTTCTCCCTTAAGCCATAGCTCCTGACGGGAACGGCTATAGAAGCAGGTTAGTTCTTTTTCCATAGAAATTTCAAGGCTTTCCCTGTTCATATAAGCGAGGGTAAGCACCTTTTTTGTGTCTGCATCTACAACTATTGCAGGGATAAGTCCGTTTTGGTCAAATTTAAGTTCATTTATATTAAGCATTTTGTTAACCTCATAATCTTACTGTAATATCATTATCTTTAAGCAACAGCTTTAAATCGGAAATTTCAACCTCTCCAAAATGGAAGATAGAAGCGGCAAGACCTGCGTCTATATCAGGAATTTCCTTAAATAGCTTTACAAAATCGTATGCTGAGCCGGCTCCTCCCGATGCGATAACAGGTACATTTACAACCTCACGAACAGCCGTAAGCATTTCGATATCAAAGCATTTTTTAACACCGTCGGTATCAATAGAGTTTACAACAACCTCACCTGCACCGTTATTAACACAGCGCTTAATCCAGCTTATGGCTTCCATACCTGTATCTTCTCTGCCGCCTTTTGCAAAGACGCGGAATTCACCGTCTACCCGTTTAATATCGGCAGAAATAACAACACATTGATTACCGTATTTTTTTGCCGCCTCGGTGATAAGCTCGGGATTTTTAATAGCTCCCGAATTTACACTTACCTTGTCAGCCCCGCATTTGAGCACGCGGTCAAAGTCGGCAATAGTGTTTATTCCTCCTCCAACGGTAAGCGGTATAAATATATTTCGGGCAACCTCTGTGAGAATATCAGTAAAAAGCTTTCTACCGTCGCTTGAAGCGGTAATATCATAAAAAACAAGCTCGTCTGCACCGCAGTCGCTGTAATATTTACCAAGCTCTACAGGGGAGGAGACATCATTAAGGTTTTCAAAGTTTACACCCTTTACAACCCGTCCGTTTTTTACATCAAGGCAGGGTATTATTCTTTTGGTTATCATTTTGCCGCCTCCAATGCTTCTGTAAGGTCAATGGCGCCTATGTAATATGCCTTTCCGATAATAGCACCGTAAATATCAAGCGCTCTTAGTGCCTTTATATCTTCAATATCTGAAACACCGCCTGAAGCTACAATGTCAATGTTAAGCTCATTTGAAAGCTCCTTGTAAAGCTGACGGTTTGTACCTTGCATTGCACCATCCTTTGAAATATCGGTACAGATTATAGTTTTAACCCCTAAATCCTGCATTTTTTTGCAAAATTCAAAGCAGGTATACTGCGAGGTTTCAAGCCAACCCTTTATAGCAACAAAACCATCTTTAATATCAACACCAACGGCAATTCTTTCTCCATATTTTGCTACCGCCGTTTTAAGAAATTCCTCGTCCTTAACTGCGGCAGTGCCTAAGATAACGCGGTCAACACCGTTTTCAAGGTATGCTTTTACGGTATCCATACTGCGAATACCACCGCCTATTTCGGTAAAAAGCGAGGTTTCGTTTGCTATTTGCTTTACAATATTGAGATTTGGGGTTGTACCGTCCTTAGCACCCTCTAAATCAACCATATGAATATATTTTGCGCCTTTGCTTTCAAAATCGCGGGCTATTTCAATCGGGTTTTCGCTATAGACTGTCATTTGGGCATAATCACCCTTATAAAGTCGCACTGCTTTACCGTCATATAAATCTATTGCAGGAAAAATTCTCATATATTTATCTCCATTTCACAAAAGGCGCGAAGAATATTAAGACCTACGCTACCGCTTTTTTCGGGATGAAACTGACAACCGAATATGTTATCTTTGCCGACTGCGGCGGTAAGCTGATTGCCGTATTCAGTTGTTGCAATCAGGTCGTTATCGCAGTACTTTGCATAAAATGAATGAACGAAATAAACAAAGTCACCCTCATTTATGTACTTAAAAAGGGGAGAGGGCTTCGTAAATTTAAGCGCATTCCATCCGATATGCGGAATTTTAAGTTCTGAAGGAATTGAACCCTCCATAGGCACAACCTCGCCTGAAATAAGTCCTAAGCCTTCGTGACAGCCGTATTCATAGCTTTTATCAAAAAGCATCTGCATACCAAGACAAATTCCGAGCAATGGCTTACCCTTCCTAACCTCATCCTTTATAAGAATATCCAATTCGGTTTCCCTAAGCTTTTTTGCCGCGTCCTCAAATGCGCCAACACCCGGTAGAACCAATTTATCAGCTCTTTTAATTACATTCGGGTCGCCTGTTACAACAACCTCGGCATTAATAGACTTAAACGAGCAAGAAAGCGAGAAAAGATTTCCTACGCCATAGTCAATTATTGCAATCATTAAAGTACTCCTTTGGTAGAAGGGATTTCGTTTACATTAGCACTGTCAATAGCAACTGCCGCCTTAAGGCTTCGAGCTACAGACTTAAAAGTGCCCTCTATAATGTGGTGTGAATTTGTACCGCTTAATTGTTTTATATGCAGGGTAATAGCCGCATTGCGCACAAGACTTATAAAGAATTCCTCAGTGAGCTCGGTGTCAAAGCTACCAACGCGCTGAGCGGGAATATCGAGTCCATATTCAAGATGAGCTCTGCCCGATATGTCAACGGCAGACATAATAAGAGTTTCGTCCATAGGAAGAATCATGCTGCCGTAACGAGAAATTCCGCGCTTATCGCCAAGTGCTTTTTTAATTGCGTCACCCAATGCAATTCCAATGTCCTCAACCGTGTGGTGTGCATCAACATATGTATCACCTGTGCATGAAACATCAAGGTCAAAGCGGGCGTGTGAGGCAAAAAGGGTTAGCATATGGTCGAGGAAACCCACACCTGTATTTATTTCACTTTTTCCGCTTCCGTCAAGATTTAATGAAAGCTTTATATCGGTTTCCTTTGTTTTACGGATAATTTCAGCTGTTCTCATTTTAAAAACTCCTTAAATTCCTTATTTATAAGCAATATATTTTGGATTTTCATCAGGTGAACCTACCTGAATAACTAATAGGTCATCTACATAGAAAATATACATTTCATCATATTTTCCGTCTAATTCATAAAAGATTGACTGTTTTTCATCGTCCCCAAAATACCGTTTATTTGAAACAATTGCAGTTTTATCCTCAATAAGTCTTGCAACATCTATATTATCGGGATTATCTGTAATAACTGCGTTTTTAAGCCAATTTGTAATGTATTCTTCCTCTAAAACATACTGTGTTGTTCTAACATCGCCCTCAACAAATCCGAGCTCCAATACATAGAAAAACAAGAATTTCTTAATGTTAAAGCTTTTTATTGAAATATCACGCTTTTCGTTGTAAAAATACAATTCATTATAGGAGGGATTTTCTTCAAACTCACCGAAATTCTCGCTATATTGACAAACAAAAAGCTTTGAACCTTTTCTAAACTCAATTTTAGGATAAATAATTAGAAAAACACATATTACAACCAGTATTAAAGCAACAGTTATCAGTAATTTTTTCGGCCTTGCTTTATTCATTGATTATTTCCTTTACCTTTGAAATGAAAATTTCCATTTCTTCTTGGCTTCCAATCGTTATACGGTTAAAATCCTTTATTCTTGGATTGGTAAAGTGACGGACTAACACACCGTTTTCTTTAAGCCTCAAATAAAGCTCTTCACCGACTATTTTATCGCTTTTAGCAAAAACAAAATTTGTTTTTGAAGGTAGAACATCGAATCCTAATGCGGTAAGCTCTTTTACGGTGTATTCCCTTGAGGCAATAATTTTTTTGCAGTTATCCATATAGTATGAATTTTCCTCAACCGCCTTAGTGCCTGCAACCTGAGTGAGGCGGTTAATGTTATACGGATTAGTGGAATATTTTATTTTCTCAAGGTCGGATATTATGTTCTTGTTTGCAATAGCAAATCCGAGTCTTGCGCCTGCCATACTGCGTGATTTTGAAAAGGTCTGACAAACGAGCAGATTATCGTATTTTTTGGTAAGCTTAGCACAGCTTTCACCACCGAAATCTACGTAGGCTTCATCTATAAGCACGATATTATCAGGGTTTGAGGCTATTATTTCCTCAATTTCCGAAATCTCAAGAAAGATTCCTGTGGGTGCATTCGGGTTAGCAATAACCACAAGTTTGTCACAACCCTTGAATTTATCAGTATCAAGAGTGAAATCATCCTTTAGCGGAATAACGGTTGCATCAACTCCGTGGAGCTGAGCGAAAACGCTATAAAAACCATAGGTGATGTCTGCAAAGGTGGCACCCTTTTCCGAAAATGCCATAAACGCGAAATTCAGTATATCGTCAGAACCGTTTGAGAGAAAGATGTTTTCAGGATTCACACCGTAAAGCTCAGCCAAGGCGCATTTGAGCTTTTTACAGTCAGGGTCGCAGTAAAGACGCAAATCTGTTATTTCCTGAGCGTTTATTGCCTCAATTACACCGTCAGACGGCGGATAGGGGGACTCATTTGTATTAAGCTTAATATATTTTTTGTCCTGCGGTTGTTCTCCGGGGACATACTCCTCAAGACCGACAAAACGACTATTTAAAAATTTACTCATTACTTTATTTCCTCAAACCTTACTGTGGCACTTCTTGCGTGTGCAGAAAGTCCCTCTTTTTCTGCAAAAAATGCAACATCGCTGTAAACCTTTTGAAGTGCTTCCTTTGTGTAATATGTGTACTGTGATTTCTTAACAAAATCATCCACCGAAAGGGGACTTGAAAATCTTGCGGTACCTGATGTTGGCAGTGTGTGGTTTGGGCCTGCAAAATAGTCACCCAACGCCTCGGGACAGTACCTTCCCATAAATATACTGCCTGCGTTCTTGATTTTATCGAGGTAATCAAACGGATTGTCCACACAAAGCTCAAGATGCTCAGGCGCAATTTCGTTTGCAACATCAATTACATCGTTTATATTTTCTGCAATAATTATTTTACCGTTATTGTCAATAGAGGTTCTTGCAATTTCCTCACGGGGGAGTAAGGAAAGCTGACGCTCAATTTCGTCACTTACCTTATTTGCTAACTCTTCACTTTCGGTAACTAAAACGGAGCTTGCCATTTTGTCGTGCTCAGCCTGAGAAAGCAGGTCAGCCGCTACAAACGAGGGGTCGCTCTTGCCGTCTGCAATAACTAAAATTTCACTCGGGCCTGCAATCATATCAATTGAAACTCTGCCGAACACCTGACGCTTAGCCTCAGCAACAAAGGCATTTCCGGGTCCTACAATCTTGTCCACCTTAGGAACAGTTTCAGTACCGTATGCCAAAGAGGCAACCGCCTGTGCACCGCCAATTTTAAATATGCGGTCAACACCTGCAATTTTTGCAGCTGCAAGTATTACAGGATTAACCTTACCGTCAGCCGAGGGGGGAGTGGTAATGCAAATTTCCTTACAGCCCGCAATCTTGGCAGGAATACTGTCCATAAGAACAGTTGAGGGGTATGCTGCAGTACCGCCAGGAACATAAAGACCTACCTTTTCAATCGGTGTAACCTTTTGTCCTGTAACAATACCGTCACAGTCATTAAGAATAAAGCTGTTGCGAACCTGAGCCTTATGAAAGCTACGGATATTTTCAGCCGCTTTTTCGAGAATTTCAATAAATCGTGGTTCAACCGCTTTGAAGGCTTCCTCTATTTCTTCGTTTGTAACCTCTAAAGAAGTAAGAACGGCTTTATCGAATTTTTCGCAGTATTCGAAAAGCGCTTTATCCTTGTTTTCAATTACATTATTAATTATATCGGTAACGATATCTGCCACATCAAAGCTTGTTTTACCCCTTGCAAATATCTCTTCAGGACGAACCTCGCCGTATTTCATTATCTTAATCATTGTCTTTTTTCACCTGTTTGCTAAGTTCTTTTTTGATTTTTTCTATTCTCTCATTTTTAAAGCTAAAGCTTGATTTGTTAGATATTAGTCTTGCGCTTATAGGAACAATGGTCTCAAATGGAGAAAGATTGTTTTCAAGCAAGGTTTTACCTGTTTCAACAATGTCTACTATAACATCCGAAAGTCCCAAAATAGGTGCTATTTCTATTGAACCGTTTAGGTGTATAATATCAATATCGCGGCACTTTTCAGAATAGAATTTACGAGCAATATTGGAGAATTTTGTAGCAACACGAAGTGTTTTTGATGTATCATCACAAAAATCGTTTTTAGCTGCTACTGCCATACGGCATTTGCCGAGATTAAGGTCTAAAAGCTCGTATACATCAGGCTCGTACTCAAGCAAAATATCCTTGCCTGCTACACCTATATCCGCCGCGCCGCGCTCTACATAAATGGCTACATCCGACGGCTTAACCCAAAAATACCTAACGCCTTTTTCCTTGTTTTCAAAAATTAGCTTACGGTTGTTTTCCTTTATAGACGGGCATTCGTAGCCTGCCGCCTCAAACATAGCGTAAACCTTTTCACCGAGTCTACCCTTAGGCAACGCAACATTAATCATACTGTCGTCATCGGTGTTGCTTACAGTATCCCCAAGCCTTTCAAGGGTATCAAGGTAAACAGCAAAACCTAATGCCTTAGAGCTTCTGCCAATACGTTGCATAAGTTTATCGTACTGACCGCCCGAAAGAACACGGGAAGAGATACCGTTTATATAACCCTTGAAAACTATTCCACTATAATATCCCGTAGCGCTAAGAATTGAGAAATCGATTTTAATATTATCTGCATAACCTTTTTCTTTGAGGTGATAGCACACTGATTTAAGCTCCGAAAGGGCAAATAAAGCCGTTTGACCCGATATTTCTTCAAGCTCAAAAATGGAGTCCTCAAAGGATTTATAGCTTTTAATAAGCTTTTTTATTACGCAAAACTGCTTATTATCGCATAAAGCCTTTAAAGCGTCTCCGTTTTTTTCTGATAAAGCAGAAAGCACTTCTTTGCGTTTGTCAATTCCGTATTCTTTAAAAAGAGCATCCACAAATCCGATATGTGATAGTTGAAGCACGAAGCCCCCATTAATTATAGAAAGACTTTCTGCCGCAAGTAAAGAAACCTCTTTAACATCTTTTTCGGATATATCACCTATGCATTCAAGACCTGTTTGCATAATTTCTTTATAGGTATGCGAACTTTCGGAAATACGATAAACATTTTCATTATAATAATAGCGCTCAACCGAATTTTCAATATCCTTGGAGTTTTTTATAATTGATAAAGTAACATCAGGCTTTAAGGCTAAAAGTTTTCCATTAGTATCGTTAAAGGTTATAACACCGTCTGACACAAGAAAATCCTTGTTTTTGGAATATAAATCGTATTCCTCAAATTTACTCATCTTGAATTGACGGTAGCCTGCCTTACTGTAAAGCTCCCTTAAAGCAAATACTGCCTTTTCATCGTATTTCAGTATATTTTCATCAAATATCATTTAAGAGTTCTCCTTAATGCGCTCAATAGCTGTTTTATAACCACCGTCACCATAATTAAGGCATTTACTTACCCTGCATATGGTTGCAGTGCTGGCACCTGTGGTTTTATTAATATCGTTATAGCTTTTTCCCTCGTCAAGCTGACAGGCAACCTCAAACCTCTGAGCTAAAGCCTCAAGCTCCTGAATAGTGCAAATATCATCAAAAAAAGCTTCACATTCCTCGGGGGTTTTTAGTGTGATTACGGCTTTATATAGCTTATCAAAATGGGGATTCGGTTTTTTATGCATTTTATGCTTCTCCTTTTGCATTAAAAGCTAATTATAATGTGTCTGTAATTTTATCACATCACCGTGCTAAAGTCAAGCAATTTTATAGGATTTTTTAATTAAATAAGCATTTATATAAATTTATTGTATAATCGGTGCGATTATTGTGTGATTTTTGTGTAAATTAATAAACAAAAAGTTTTGATAGCATATTAATAACAAAGCATACCGTAATACCTAAAACGGTGGGGTATATTATAGAAATCGCAGTCCAGAAAAGGCTTTCAGTTTCTTTTTTTATTGTGAGAACAGTTGTTGAACAGGGCCAATGAAAGAGGGAAAAGGATATTGTGCAAAGGGCGGTTATGGGAGTCCAACCGTTAGCTAATAGGATTTCTTTTATCTCTCCGATTGAACAAAGCTCACTTAGACTGCCGCTTGAGAGATATGACATAACAATAATTGGCAGAACGATTTCGTTTGCAGGGAACCCCAAAACAAATGCCATAAGAATCACACCGTCAAGACCTATAAGTCTTGCGAACGGGTCAAGAAAATCGGCGCAAGTGTTAAGCAAAGTAGTATCTCCAATAGTTACATTCGCCATAATCCAAATTATTATTCCTGCCGGAATGGCTACAGATAACGCTCTGCCTAACACAAAGATTGTGCGGTCAAATATTGAGCGAATAATTACCGAGCCTATTTTTGGCTTTCGATAGGGTGGCATCTCAAGTATATATGAAGAATTAACCCCTTTGAGCAGAGTTTCTGACAATAGTTTTGTAGAAAGCAATGTAAAGCTAACCGAAACGAGAATAAAGGCTGTAAGGATTAATGCTGAGGTTACCGAGCCTATAAAGGAGCGAGCGGTTATGAAAAACATTGAAATCAGTGCAATAATAGCTGGGAATCTGCCGTTACAGGGAACAAGGCTGTTGGTTATTATTGCAAGCAGACGCTCTCGCGGTGAATCAATAATTCTGCCTCCGATTACACCTGCCGCATTACAACCGAGCCCCATACACATAGTAAGAGCCTGCTTTCCGCAGCTTTTACACCGCTTAAATGGCATATCAAGGTTATATGCTACTCTTGGCAGATAACCTGAATCCTCAAGTAGGGTAAAAAGCGGAAAAAATATTGCCATAGGGGGCAGCATTACCGAAACAATCCAAGCAGGAACACGGTATATTCCCTCAATCAGTATACGGCGGAGAAGGTTAGGAGTATTTATGTGAATTAAAAATGTATTGAGTCGGGATTCTAAAAAATTAAAAAGAGTTGTTAAAAAGGATGAAACATAATTTGCTCCCGAAACCGTTACCCAAAAAATAAATAACAGTAATAAAATCATAAACAAAAAACCTGTTTTTTTGCTTGTGAAAAGCTTATCAAGACGACGGTCAGTCAGATTATAGCCATCATAAGCCTTTTTTATAACCTTTTTATTAAGCTGTTCAGCGGCGATTATTACAGATGAGGAGATTGTCTTTTTTATGTTGTCCTCTGTTAAGCCCTCATAGAAAAGTTTTTCTCTTACATTCTTTACTGTGTTTTTGATTTTTTCAGTGTCGGAATTTGGGATATCGGGTAGTGTAATATCGTAGTCCGAAATGAGCTTTAGCGCAGCAAATCTTCGATTATAAGGACAATCAAAATAGGGGAGTAACGCATTTTCCATTTCGTTGGCAGAATCCTCTATAAGTTTTGGATAGGTTATACTATAAACATTTTGCGGTGGCTGATTTATACTTTTTTCCATTTGTAAAAGAAGATTTTTAAGGCTTTTTTTATTCTTGGCAACGGTGCCTACAACTGGAACTCCTAATTCAAGGGATAACGCATCAAGGTCTGCTTTTATGCCCTTTCTTTCGGCTTCGTCAAGTAGATTTACACACACTATAACATTTTTTGTCACCTCAAGAATCTGGAGAGCTAAAACAAGGTTTCTTTGCAGACAGGTGGCATCACACACCACAACTGTTAGCTTTGGGATACCCGAACATATAAAATCTCTCGCAATTTCCTCTTCAGGTGAATGGGTAAAAAGAGAGTATGTACCCGGTATATCCACAAGCAGAAAGCTGTTCTTTTTTGTGTGGCAATAGCCTTGCGCAATAGCCACTGTTTTTCCGGGCCAGTTTCCTGTGTGCTGTCTCATTCCTGTGAGGGCATTAAAGAGGGTACTTTTTCCCACGTTTGGATTGCCTGCTATTGCAACTATTTTGTCGTCAGGCTTGTGCTTTACAGAAAAAGGCTCATTTGCAAGGGATGCTCCTGTTGAGCTTACGGTGAGGCCCATTTAATTCACCTGCCTTATAAGAATTTTATTGCAATCCTCACTGCGTATTGCGATAACGGCATCTCTAATAAGATATGCTTTCGGGTCTAATGCAGGACTGGCCCCAACACATCTCACAAGGGTATTTTCTATAAGACCGATATCGCAAAAGCGTCTAACCATATCAGGCTTTGCAGATACATTTTCTATTATACAAGCTTCTCCAGGTATAAGCTCGTTAAGATATTTATTCATTTTTTCACAACCTTCGGCTTTTCTTCTTATAACAGTCTATTCTGCAGGGAAGAAAAGGTTACAGCAAAAAATAAAAAAATGCTTGCAAAAATGGGGGAAAGGTGATAAAATGATTTTGTTAAAATGCAGTGAAAAAGAAAAGTAGGCTTAATTGAGCTTTGAAGAGAGTGTCCGTCAAGGCTGTAAACGGATGCAGGTAATTTAAGCTGAAGTTCCCTTTTGAGCAGCAGCGCTGAAACGATTTTCGGATTAGGTGCTGACGGGTGAGCCCGTTATAGGTCGCAAGAGTGTTGGCTCTTTGAGCTTGAAAACGGGTGGTACCGCGGAGATTTTTTACTTCGTCCTGTTATGGTTTTTCCATAGTGGGAGCGGAGTTATTTTTTTATTGGAGGAAATGCAAAATGAAAGAAAAGCTACAGGCTTTAAGTGCTGAAGCAAGAGAAGCAGTTGTTGCTTGTAATGCCGAAGCTGAAATTGAAAATTTAAGGGTTAAATATTTAGGTAAGAAGGGTGAGCTTACTGCAATTTTAAAGCAAATGGGTTCGCTTTCCCCTGAGGAGCGTCCTGTTATGGGACAGCTTGTTAATGAGGCAAAGCAGCAGTTGGAGGAGCTTATTTCTGTTAAAAAGGAAGAGCTTAAAAAGGCGGCGGTTGAAAAGCAACTTAAGGATGAAACAATTGACATTACTATGCCTGCAAAAACCGTTAAGGCAGGTAAGCTTCATCCGCTTAATACAGTGCTTGACGATATGATTAATATTTTTCAGTCGATGGGCTTTGATGTTGTGGACGGACCTGAGGTTGAAACCGACCATTACAATTTTGAATGTTTGAATGTGCCTGCTGACCACCCTGCAAGAGATATGCAGGATACCTTCTATCTTGCTGAGAATCTTTTGCTCAGAACACAGACATCTGCGGCACAGATTCGTACAATGGAAACGAGAAAGCCGCCTATCCGTGTAATTTGTCCGGGTAGAGTTTTCCGTGCTGACGAGGTAGATGCTACACATTCACCTGTTTTCCATCAGATTGAGGGACTTGTGGTTGATAAGGGTGTTACGATGTGCGACCTTAAGGGTGTACTCGAAGAATTTGCACACGAAATTTACGGTAGTGATACAAAGGTTAAATTCCGTCCTTCATTCTTCCCGTTTACAGAACCGTCGGTTGAGGTTGATGTTACTTGTTCTGAATGCGGCGGTAAGGGCTGTAGAGTTTGTAAGGGTAGCGGCTGGATTGAGATTTTGGGAGCAGGTATGGTGCATCCTAATGTTCTCAGAAGCTGTGGAATTGACCCTGAAGAATATTCAGGCTTTGCTTTCGGTATAGGTCTTGACCGTCTTACAACCACACGCTATAAAATAAGCGATATCCGTCTTTTATTCGAAAACGACAAGCGTTTTCTTGACCAGTTTTAATTAGCGGGAACAGGAGGAAAAAATAATGAAAATTTCACTTAAAGCATTAAAATATTATGTTGATATAAATGTTCCCGTAGAGGAGCTTTGCGACCTTATGGTTATGGCAGGATTTGAGGTAGAGAGCATTGAAAAACAGGGCGACAATCTTGTGAATGTTGTGGTAGCGCGTATTGCAGAGCTCACACCCCACGAAAACAGCGACCATCTTCAGATTTGTCAGATGGATATAGGCAAGGGAGAGCTTGTGCAGATTGTAACAGGCGCTCAGAATATTAAGGTGGGCGATCTTGTGCCTGCCGCTTTGGATGATAGCTATCTTCCTAATGGTATGCATATTGTAAGCGGTAAGCTTCGCGGCGTTGAGTCACACGGTATGCTCTGCTCAGGCGAGGAGCTTTGTCTTACCGAGGCTGATTATGAGGGCGCATCGGTTAACGGAATTCTTATTCTTAAAGATACCCACCCTGTGGGAACCGATATGCGTGAGGTTTTAGGACTTGACGATTATATAATTGATTTCAAAATTACTGCGAACCGTCCTGATTGTAACTGCTTCTTGGGTGTTGCAAAGGAAATAGGCGTTGTTCTCGGCACTAAGTTTAATGCTCCTATTCCTGAGTATAAAACCGTTGGCGGCGATATAAAGGATTATATTGACATTGAGGTTAAGAATTATGACCTTTGTCCGAGATATGTGGGAAGGGTTGTTAAAAACCTTAGAATAAAGGAATCTCCTGTTTGGATGCAAAAAGCACTTATAGCTTCGGGTATGCGTCCTATAAACAATATTGTTGACATTACAAATTTCGTAATGCTTGAAACAGGTCAGCCCTTACACGCCTTTAATTATAATGATTTGGCTGATAAGAAGATTATTGTTCGAAATGCAAATGAGGGTGAGAGTATCACTACTCTTGACGGTAAGGAGTATGCGCTTAACACCGATATGCTTGTTATTGCAGACGGTGAAAAGCCATCCTGCCTTGCAGGTATTATGGGCGGTAAGGAAAGCGAGATTGAAGACGATACTAAGGATTTATTCCTTGAGGCTGCAAAGTTCCGCCGTGATAATGTCCGCCATACAGGCAGAGCGCTCGGAATCCGCACAGAAGCAAGCGGAAGATTTGAACGCGGTGTTGATATTGTGAATGTTGAGTATGCCTCTGAACGCGCACTTCAGCTTATTTATGACCTAGATGCAGGCGATATTATTGACGGTGCTATTGACTGTAATGAAGGCTTGCCTGAGGACAGGATTATAACCGTTACAACCGATAAAATAATGGAGCTTATCGGGGTTGAGGTTGAGGATGAGAGAATAGTTTCAATTCTCAATTCGCTCGGACTTCCCACCACTATAAACGGTAAGGAAATAACCTGTAAAGTGCCATCTATCCGCGATGATATTGAGGGTAGGGCAGACCTTGCAGAAGAAGTAATGCGTATTTACGGTTACGACCATATTATCGGTACTCCTATGCGCGGTACTGTTATGCGTGGTAAGCTTTTGCCTGAACGCATTAAGACTGATAAAATCAAAAAGGTGCTTAACGGAGCTGGTGCATATGAAATTGCAACCTATTCGTTTATAAGCTCTAAGGCTATTGATACTCTCGGTCTTGCTGAAGATGATGAACGCAGAAATCAGATTAGAATTATTAATCCTTTGGGAGACGAGTATTCTACAATGCGTACTCAGCTTACAACAAGTATGCTTACTGTTCTTGCAACAAACATCAATAAGAAGATAGAGGACGGAAGATTCTTTGAAATAAGCAAGAGATTTATTCCGAAGGCTCTTCCTGTAACAGAGCAACCTGATGAACTTGCCACAATGTCTATCGGTATATACGGAGAAAACGAAGATTTCTTCACTCTTAAGGGACTTATCGAGTCGGTTTGCAAGGTATTTGGTGCGCATACACAGTATGTTAGAAGTAATGAGCCATATCTCCACCCCGGAAGACAGGCGCTTATTAAGGCTAACAATAAGGAAATTGGCGTTTTCGGTGAGGTACATCCCTCGGTTGCTTCCGAGTACGGCATTGAGCAGAGGGTATACATTGCTGAAATTAAACTTGATGTTCTTCTCACAATTGAAAAACGCAAGACAACCTATAAGGCATTGCCAAAATTCCCCGCAGTTGAACGCGATTTTGCTATGCTTGTTAACGCAGATGTTCCTGTTGGTGATATAGAAAAGGCTATTTCTTCAGGTGCGGGCAGATTACTTGAAAAGCTTAGTCTTTTCGATGTTTATCAGGGCGCACAGATACCTGAGGGTAAAAAGAGCGTGGCTTATAGCGTATCGCTTCGGTCGGCTGATAGTACCTTGAGCGACAAGGAAATAGAAGAAACAAGCGCTAAAATCATTAAAAAGCTTGAAAAGATCGGTGCAGAGCTGAGAAAATAAAGAAAAATATTAAACTTAATAAAATAATACTTGCACTTTCGGTTCTTTCAGTATAAAATAATAATTAGATATAATAAGCGAGGTGTTATTTATGAATAACAATACAATTACCTTTTCAATAGGCGACCAAACAGAGCAGGAAATCAGAAATATTCTTGTTTCGGTTTATGATTCACTTAAGGAAAAGGGGTATAATCCGATTAATCAGATAGTAGGGTACATTTTGTCTGAGGACCCAACTTATATCACAACTCATAATAATGCCCGCAATCTTATTCGCCGTATTGATAGGGACACTCTTTTGCAGTCTCTTGTTAAGTATTATTTAAGTGCATAATGAAGTGCTCCCGTAATTTAGCGGGAGCATTTTTTTAAAGGAGAGTTATATGAGATTATTATTTAAGCAAAGATTATTTTCGTGGTTTGATAGTTATGATATTTTTAATGAGGCAGGTGAGACGGTTTATACCGTTAAAGGCAAGCTTTCGTGGGGACACTGTCTTAAGATATATGATTCTGTCGGAATGGAAATAGGTACGGTTAAGGAAAAGCTTTTTACCTTTTTACCGAAATTCGAATTGTATTTTGGAGAACAGTATGTAGGCTGTATTGCAAAGGAGTTCTCTTTCTTCAGACCAAGGTACAATATTGATTGTAACGGTTGGAGTGTTGAGGGCAATTTTTTCGAGTGGGATTACAATATTTTAGGTGATACAGGACTTTGTGTTGCCAATATTTCAAAACAACTTTTAAATTGGACCGATACATATGTTATAGATGTTTATGATGAGCAGGATGCTTTGATGGCTTTAATGCTTGTATTAGCAATAGATGCAGAAAAGTGCTCTCGGAATAATAACTAAAAGATAAAGCATAGATTAATACTTATATAAAACGGGCATAATAATTGGGGTGATAAATTATTATGCGAAGAAAAAGTATAAGTCTTTTTTTCAAAACTGTTGCGATAAGCCTTTGTTGTTGCGGTATATTTTTGCTCACAGGCTATTTTTATCTTGAAAAAAGTCTTGAACCAGCTGAAAACGGAGCAATTGAGTCGGTTCCGTACTATAGCTCTGTACCGCAAAACGCAGGAGTTTTGCTTGATATTTGCGGCGACAGGACATTCTTTTATCTTGATTTTGAAGGTATGGAGCTTCGAATAATTTTTGACGGTGAGGAAGAATTTAAAGAGGATAATGTGTACGGATATAATGTAGATTACAGTATTTTCAGCGATTATTCCTTGCTTTCGGAAATAGTGGATATTGCAGGCGGAGTGGAAATGACTTATAACGATGAGAAGCTGACCTTTACAGGTGTGCAGATTTCTGAAATTTTATCTACTACGGTTGAAAGAAATGGTTTGAGACGAGATTTAACACAAAGAATAGTAAAAAAAATATCTCAAAACGGCATTAAAAAAGAGGACCTATTGTATATAATAGAAAATAGCGAAACAAATCTAACGGTGCCGGCGTGCTATTATTGGCCGGAGTTTATTAAGGAGCTTTGCGGCTCTGTCAGAGTGGTGAACTGATTGAAAAAGAATATTTTCACTGTTATTATGTGTTTGCCTTATATAAATCTTTGTGAATGAAAGGTTATTGAAATTTTGGTGTTTAAAAGGTGTTTTATTAATAATAAAAGCTTGTTTTGGATTGACAAGCAGCAAGGATGAATGTATAATATACATTGAATTTTGTGACATTAGTTTAAAAGATTCGAGTTTGAATGCTTTGGCTACGGAGGTATTTCTTTGGAAAATATAAATGAGCTTTTCGGCAGTAATGTTTTTAATGATTCGGTAATGAAGGAACGCTTGACTGAGGATACATATAGGGCTTTGAAAAGCACTATAAAAGAAGGCAAGACAATCGACAGCAGTATAGCCGATACTGTTGCTAATGCTATGAAGGAATGGGCAATAGAAAAGGGTGCTACTCATTTTACCCATTGGTTTCAGCCCCTTACCGGAATTACAGCAGAAAAGCATGATAGCTTTATTAGTCCAACTGATGACGGACATATTATAATGGAATTTTCAGGCAAGGAGCTTATTAAGGGTGAGCCTGATGCATCATCCTTCCCGTCAGGAGGTTTGCGTGCTACCTTTGAGGCTCGCGGATACACCGCTTGGGACCCAAGCTCATATGCCTTTGTAAAGGACGAAACCCTTTGTATACCAACGGCGTTTTGCTCTTATTGTGGCGATGCGCTTGACCAAAAAACTCCTTTACTTCGCAGTATGGATGCAATAAATAAGCAAGCTCTCAGAATAATTAAGCTGTTTGGACACGACGATGTAAAGCATATTAATGTAACTGTTGGTCCTGAACAGGAATATTTTCTTGTGGATAAGTCTATGTACGAAAAGCGTCCCGACTTGATTTATTGCGGAAGAACGCTTATCGGTTCTATGCCACCAAAAGGTCAGGAAATGGATGACCATTATTTTGGTGTGCTTAAGCCAAGAGTAGCTGCATTTATGCGCGACCTTGACCGTGAACTTTGGAAGCTTGGCGTGCTTGCTAAGACCGAGCATAATGAAGCCGCTCCCGCTCAGCATGAGTTGGCCCCAATTTTTACTACAACTAATATTGCCGCAGACCATAATCAGCTTACAATGGAAATGATGAAGAAAACTGCTCTTCGTCATGGGCTTGTGTGCCTTTTACACGAAAAGCCTTTTTATGGGGTGAACGGTAGCGGTAAGCACAATAACTGGTCGCTTTCTACCGATACAGGCATAAACTTCTTAAGTCCTGGTAAAAACCCTGAGGAAAATCCGTTGTTTTTACTTACGCTTGCCGCAGTTATTAAAGCGGTGGATGAGCATCAGGAGCTGCTCAGAATTTCGGTAGCAACGGCAGGTAACGACCACCGTTTGGGAGGTCACGAGGCCCCGCCTGCGATTATTTCTATTTTCTTGGGTGATGAGCTTACTAATCTGCTTGAGGCTATCGCTGCAGGAACCCATCATGATGCGGCAAAACGCATTAAAATGAATATGGGTGCAGAAATAATTCCATGTATTAGAAAGGATAATACCGGCCGCAACCGAACCTCACCGTTTGGTGTTACGGGCAATAAGTTTGAGTTTAGAATGTTGGGCTCGGCATCGTCTATATCCGATACAAATGTTATGCTTAATACAATGGTTGCAGAGGTTTTTGCTGATTTTGCCGACCGTCTGGAAGGAACCGACGATTTAAAGAGCGGAATTAACGCCATAGTTAAAGAGGTTGTTGAGAAGCATAGGCGGATTATATTCAATGGTGACGGTTATTCTGAGGAATGGCAAAAGGAAGCCGAGCGAAGAGGACTTCTTAATCTTGCAAGTACGGTTGATGCATTGCCCCTGCTTGCAAATGATAAGAATGTTGAGTTGTTCGAAAAGCATAAGGTTTTAAGCCGCACCG
The DNA here is from genome assembly GCA_045658105.1 of Acutalibacteraceae bacterium. Taxonomy (GTDB): domain Bacteria; phylum Bacillota; class Clostridia; order Oscillospirales; family Acutalibacteraceae; genus UBA737. Next base: position 10,872 of record JAZOUK010000013.1, on the reverse strand, counting down.
AAATAATGTCACGTGTTGATATAGCGCTTGAAAATTATGCTAAAATCGTTCATATTGAGGCTCTTGCCCTTATTGATATGATGAATAGAGAGGTGATTCCGGCAATAACCTCTTATACCGATATGCTTTGCACTGCTGTGCTTAACAAAAACAGTCTTGGAGGAATAAATTCCACTGTTGAAAGAGAGCTTTTGGCAAGATTGTCGGCGGCCAACAAGGAAATCTACACCCTTACAGGTGAGCTTAAAATGGCTGTGGCTTCGGCTGAAAAAACTACTGATATGCTTGAAAGGGCAACACTTTACCATAGCACAATTTTAAAGATTATGTCCGATATACGCTATTATGCGGATAGTGCAGAGAGCGTTATGCCGTCCGATTATTGGCCATACCCAAGCTATGGAGAGCTTCTGTTTAATATTTAATAAAATACAAATTGAATTTTAAAGCATTTAAAAAGGCTTCCCGTTTTTGACGGGAAGCCTTACCTTCTTGTGTTTAAATCTTATGCCTTGCCTACAGAACCAAAGAGCTCCATCTTTTCTTTAACGGTAGCCTTGATAGCAGCGCAACCGTCAGCAAGAAGCTTTCTGGGGTCAAAACCCTTACCCTGAAGGTCTTTACCTGCTTCGATATACTTTCTTGTGGCATCAGCAAATGCAAGCTGACACTCAGTATTAACATTTATCTTAGAAACACCGAGAGAAATAGCCTTCTGAATCATTTCTGCAGGGATACCTGTACCGCCATGGAGAACGAGGGGCATAGTACCTGTAAGCTGCTGAATAGCATCAAGAGTATCAAAGCTTAAGCCAGCCCAGTTTTCGGGATATTTTCCGTGAATATTACCGATGCCTGCTGCAAGCATTGTTACACCCAAATCAGCAATCATTTTGCATTCTTCGGGGTCTGCAACCTCACCGCTGCCAACTACACCGTCTTCCTCACCGCCAATAGCGCCAACCTCGGCCTCAAGTGAAAGACCCTTTTCCTCACAGATAGCAACCAATTCCTTGGTTTTTGCAATGTTTTCTTCAATCGGATAATGTGAACCATCAAACATTACAGATGAAAAGCCTGCCTCGATACACTTCATAGCCCCTTCGTAGCTTCCGTGGTCAAGGTGAAGAGCAACCGGAACGGTTATTCCAAGCTCATTTATCATACCGTTTACCATACCAACAATAGTGGTGTAGCCACACATATATTTGCCGGCACCCTCTGAAACACCAAGAATTACAGGAGACTTAAGCTCTTCAGCGGTCTGAAGAATTGCCTTTGTCCATTCAAGGTTGTTGATATTAAACTGACCTACTGCGTATTTACCTTCTTTAGCTTTAGTAAGCATTTCTTTTGCAGAAACTAACATTTGAATTCCTCCGTTAATTTATTTTTCAACAGAATTAAATTCCGTGAATATAACAGAATTATTTTATACCAAATATGTCGTAAAATCAAGACTTTTTTAAAATATAGCTATTATTACTGTTTTTTAGATGTTTTGATATTTTCTTTTATATCCATTATTCGGCAAAAAGCCTTTACTTTTTTAAAAAATGTGGTATAATTACTATGTATGTAAGATGAATAATTATGTCTTTTGGAGTGGTTTTTGTGAAGAATCAACTTGAACAATATAAACGATTGTTTAGATACGGTTTTATTTTATTACTAATTCTTGGTCAGGCATTTGCCTTTATGTTTTGTTGGATGATGGAGTATAATGATTCGATTATACTTCCCTTTGTTCAGAAGGGAAATTGGCTTATAGGTGCTTACTATATCTTGATGGAATCTATATTCCTTTATAATTTTGACGGTCTTAAGTTTGGATATTTCAAACGAAGCAATATGGTGCTTTCGCAAATTCTTGCAATTGTATGTACTAATGCTATGATTTATTTGCTTATAGCGCTTCTTTCTGCAAAGTTTATACCACTTATTCCCATTGTGGCGATTTGTCTTTTTGATGCGATTTTTGCTATGGTGGTTACAGGGCTTAGCGAAATTTTATTTAATAAATTTTTCCCTGCAAAAAAGCTACTTGTTATATATGATGAGTACAAGCCTGATTATATGGTTCAAAAGCTGAAATCCAGAAAGGATAAATATATTGTAGAAAAGGTTGCCAATATATCTGTTGGCTTTGAGAGTCTTAAGAGTATGATGGACGAGGTTGACGGTGTGGTAATCTTTGATGTTCACTCAGAAATCCGCAATAAGATTCTTAAAATCTGTTTTGATAAGAATATAAGAACCTATACTACCTCTAAGGTGTCGGACATTCTTATAAGAGGAGCAGAGAATATACACTTGTTTGATACTCCGCTTCTTTTGTATCGTAATCAGGGTCTTACATTTGAGCAACGCTTTCTTAAACGCACTATGGATGTTATTGTATCACTTATAATGCTTATTATCACTTCACCATTTATGCTTATATCAGCAATTGCCATAAAGCTTTATGACGGCGGTCCGGTTTTCTTCCGTCAGGAGCGTTCTACAATAAACAATAGGACCTTTAAGATTCATAAGTTCAGAAGTATGATTGTAGATGCTGAGAAGGACGGTGTTTCACGTCCCGCAACAGACGGAGACCCGCGTATTACACCCGTGGGCAAGGTTCTTCGTGCCACAAGATTGGACGAGCTTCCTCAGCTTATTGATATTTTAAAGGGTGATATGAGCCTTGTTGGACCGAGACCTGAGCGTATTGAGCATACTGAAAAGTATACTGATGAAATTCCTGAATTTCCATTAAGACTTAAGGTTAGAGGTGGTCTTACAGGATATGCACAGCTTTACGGAAAATACAATACAACACCCTACGATAAGCTTCAACTTGACCTTATGTATATACAGAATTATTCATTTCTTTTGGATTTGAGACTTTTGTTTATGACCGTAAAGGTTATGTTTATGAAAGAAAGTACAGAGGGCTTTACAGAGGAAAAGAGCAAAAGTATGGGTGAAGAAACCGATAAAAAATAGAGGTATAATATGAAAAAATATTTTGAAAAGCTTTATAAGGGCAGTGCGGCGGATTTTCATAATCAGCTGAAAATGGACCTTAAAAACGATAACAAAAGGTTTATAATAACTGCTAATCCCGAAGCGTTTATGCACGGCACACAGAACGAAACGGTTGACCGTATGCTTAATGATAGTGAGGTTACAACTGTAGCTGATGGTATAGGTATTGTTAAGGGAGCTAAAATGCTTGATATTGATATTACCGAGAGGGTTCCCGGTGTTGAGATAGCCGAAAAGCTTATGGAATACGGAAATGAGCTTAAGAAATCGATATTCCTTTTTGGTGCAAAGCAAGAGGTTATTGATGCAATGCTTAAGGTTATTGCAGAGAAATATCCGAATTTATCGGTTGCAGGAAGCGAAAACGGATATGTGGCTGATAAGGATGCTGTTTTCGAAAGAATTGCAGAACTAAAGCCCGATATTGTTCTTGTGGCACTTGGTATGCCTGCGCAGGAATTATTGATTTATAAGCATCTTAGTAGATTCAACAAAGGTATTTTTGTTGGAGTGGGCGGTAGCTTTGATGTTTTAAGCGGTACTAAACAACGTGCCCCCGAATTCTTTATAAAGCATAATATTGAATGGTTTTACAGGATTGCAAAAGAGCCTAAGCGTATAAAGAGATTTTACGATAACAATGTTAAATTCCTTTTCAAAATAAAGAAAATGAAATCGAAATAAGGTTTGGCAGGATAATTTATATGAAAAAAATTAAAGTTATGAGCATATTCGGGACAAGACCCGAGGCTATAAAGATGGCTCCTTTGGTTAAGGAGCTTGAGAAAAGAGACTGTATTGAAAGTATAGTTTGTGTAACGGCTCAGCATAGGGAGATGCTTGATCAGGTTTTGGAAACATTTAATATCAAGCCTGATTATGACCTTAATATTATGAAGCAGGGTCAGACTCTTATTGATATAACCACCGGAGCGCTTTCGGGCGTTGATGAGGTTATAAAGACCGCAAAGCCTGATATTGTTCTTGTTCACGGTGACACCTCAACCACCTTTGCAGGTGCGCTTGCGGCATTTTATAATCAGGTTGCAATCGGTCATGTTGAAGCAGGTCTTCGCACATACAATAAATATTCTCCGTATCCTGAGGAAATGAACCGTCAGATGGTTGACTGTATGACCGATATGTTCTTTGCGCCTACAGAGCTCAGCCGTGACAATCTGCTTAAGGAAAATATTGATTCAAATAAGATTTATGTTACGGGCAACACCGCAATAGATGCTATGAGTACAACCGTTGAAAAGGATTACAGTCACCCTGAGCTTGATTGGGTAGGGGATAACAGAATGATTCTTTTAACCGCTCACCGCAGAGAAAATTTAGGCGAGCCTATGCGTAATATATTCAGAGGTATACGCCGTGTGCTTAATGAGGTGCCGGACATTAAGGTTGTGTATCCTATTCATAAGAATCCTTTGGTGAGAGCTGCGGCTGATGAAATCTTTGGTGAGTGTGACAGAGTAAGGCTTATTGAACCGTTGGAGGTTTTTGATTTTCATAATTTTCAGAATATGTCATACATTATTTTAACAGATAGCGGCGGTATTCAGGAAGAGGCTCCTTCACTCGGCAAGCCGGTGCTTGTGCTTCGCAATACTACTGAACGACCTGAGGGTATTGATGCCGGAACGCTTAAGCTTGTCGGTAGAGACAGCGATGTTATTTATGAAGAAACTATGCGCTTGCTTACTGACAAGGCTGAGTATGAGCGTATGAGTAAGGCATCAAATCCTTATGGCGACGGTAAAGCAAGCCAAAGAATAGTAGATGCAATAATTGAGAAATTCAATAATTAGGGAATCTATATTAAATCTGCATAAAATTAAAACCTTAACTTGGCGCAGTATGTGCAAGAGGTAAAAAATAAATTATTGCTTGCATATTTATTCAGAATATGATATTATTTATGCATTGAATATTAATAAATTTGCATATTTATGCAAACGGAGGTCTAAAAATGAATAAAAACAACATTAAAAAGGTAGTTCTTGCATATTCGGGAGGTCTTGACACTTCTATTATAATTCCTTGGCTTAAGGAAAATTATAATAATCCTGAAATTATTGCGGTTTCGGGTAATGTAGGTCAGGCAAGCGAGCTTGAGGGACTTGAAGAAAAGGCTATAAAGACAGGCGCTTCAAAATGCTATATTGAAGACCTTACAGAGGAGTTCCTTACTGATTATGTTTTCCCCTGTGTTCAGGCAGGCGCACTTTATGAGGAATATATGTTGGGAACTGCATTTGCGCGTCCCCCTATTGCTAAGAGAATTGCTGAAATTGCTATTGCTGAGGGTGCTGATGCTATCTGTCACGGCTGCACAGGTAAGGGTAACGATCAGGTTCGTTTTGAGCTTACTATTAAGGCATTCGCTCCCGATATGCCTATTATCGCTCCTTGGAGAGAGTGGGATCTCAAATCCCGTGAAGAAGAAATTGCATATGCTGAAGCACACAATGTTCCCCTTAAGATAAACCGCGAGACTAATTATTCCAAAGATAAAAACATCTGGCATTTATCACACGAGGGTCTTGACCTTGAGGATCCCAAGAATGAGCCCCAATATAATAAAGAGGGCTTCTTGGAGATGGGCGTTTCTCCCGAAATGGCACCTGATAAGCCAACCTATGTTACGGTTCACTTTGAGCAGGGTATTCCTACTTCGGTTGACGGTAAGGAAATGGGCGCAGTAGAGCTTGTTGAAACACTTAATAAGCTCGGCGGTGATAACGGTATAGGTCTTTTGGATATTGTAGAAAACCGTCTTGTAGGTATGAAGTGTCGCGGTGTTTATGAGACTCCCGGCGGAGCTATTCTTTATAAGGCTCATTCTGTGCTTGAGAGCATCTGTCTTGATAAGGAAACCGCTCATTATAAATCACTTGTAGCTCAGAAGCTTGCCGAGCTCGTTTACAATGCGCAGTGGTTTACCCCTCTTACCGAGGCAATTCTTTCCTTTGTTAAGACTACTCAGAGAACAGTTACAGGCGATGTTACCTTAAAGCTTTACAAGGGTAATATGATTAATGCAGGTGTTACATCACCTTATTCACTTTATGACCCGGAAATTGCTACCTTTGATGAGGACGAGGTTTACGACCAGAAGGATTCTCAGGGCTTTATCAACCTTTACGGTCTGCCCACAAAGGTTTATGCTAAGATGAAGGCAAAGAACAATATAAAATAATAATTTTAATCAGTTACCGCCTCTCTATAGGGGCGGTAAAGATGTTTAAAAATCATAAATTAAGTAGGTAATATCAATGGAAAAAATGTGGGCAGGAAGATTCGAAAAGGCTTTAAATAAAGAGGCTGACGATTTTAATTCTTCCATTCATTTTGACAGTAGAATGTATAAGCAGGACATTATGGGTTCTATTGTCCATGCAAAAATGTTAGGTGATAAGGGTATTATAACCGAACAGGAAAAGGCTGAAATAATAAACGGATTAAGCGGTATTTTAGAGGATATTGAAAAGTGTGATTTATCCTTTAATATGGATGCTGAGGATATCCATATGTTTATTGAATCGGAGCTTACTAAGAGAATAGGCGATTCGGGCAAAAAACTTCATACCGCAAGAAGCCGTAACGACCAGGTAGCTCTTGATATAAGGCTTTATTTAATGGCTGAATGTGAAGAAATGGGTACGCTTATTAAAAAGCTTATTGAGGCTATAAAGGATAAGGCGTCAGAAAATACCGATGCTATTATGCCTGGTTATACTCATTTGCAAAGAGCTCAGCCCATAACCTTTGCGCATCACATTTTAACCTATGCTTTTATGCTTATGCGTGATTTTGACCGCATAAAGGATGCGATAAGCAGAATGATGAGTCAGTGTCCTATAGGCTCCTGCGCTTTGGCAGGAACAACCTATAATACCGATAGATGCTGGGAAGCTGAGCATTTAGGCTTTAGCGGTATTTCTCTTAATAGTATTGACGGTGTTTCGGACAGAGATTTCTGCCTTGAGCTTATGTCGGATTTTGCAATAGCTATGATGCATTTATCTCGTTTTTCTGAGGAAATAATACTTTGGTCGAGCTGGGAATTTAAGTTTGTTGAGCTTGACGATAGCTATACTACAGGCTCAAGCATTATGCCCCAAAAGAAGAACTCTGATATGGCAGAGTTAGTAAGGGGTAAAACAGGCAGAGTTTACGGTGACTTAATGGCGCTTCTTACTACATTAAAAGGCTTGCCACTTGCTTATAACAAGGATATGCAGGAGGATAAGGAAGCTATTTTTGATGCAGTTGATACAGTTAAAAAGTGTCTTTCTATTTTTGCGCCTATGGTTGCTACAATGAGGGTTAATAAGGACAATATGTATAGAGCGGCAGGCGAGGGCTTTATTAATGCTACCGACCTTGCAGATTACCTTGTTAAAAAAGGTATGCCCTTCAGAACAGCTTACAAAAATGTAGGTGAGATTGTAGGCTACTGCATTAAAAACGGCTATGTACTTGAAAATTTACCTATTGAAAAATACAAGGAGTTTGACAGTTCCTTTGATACAGACCTTTATGATGAAATATCACTTGAAACCTGTGTTAATAAGCGTATTTCCGCAGGCGGAACAGGACCGGAGTCAGTTAAAGCTCAGATAGATTGTATAACGGAGTTCCTAAAATGAAAAAGGTATTTATAGATGGCTCGGCAGGCACTACAGGCTTGCGTATTGCCGAGAGACTTGAAAGCAGAAACGATATTGAATTAATAAAATTAACAGAAGAAAACCGCAAGGATATAGAGGCTCGAAAAAAAGCTCTGAATGAAGCAGATGTTGCCTTTTTGTGTTTGCCTGATGCGGCGGCTATTGAGGCAGTTTCTTTAATTGAAAACGATAAAACGGTAGTGCTGGACACCTCAACTGCACACAGAACAAATTCTGATTGGGCATATGGTTTCCCCGAATTATCTGAATGTGCTGAGGAAAAAATAAAGAATTCTAAGCTCATTGCAGTTCCCGGTTGTCACGCAAGCGGTTTTATTTCACTAATATATCCTCTTGTTGAAAAAGGAATTTTGAGCAAAGATGCATTGCTTACCTGTACATCAATTACAGGCTATAGCGGTGGCGGCAAGAAAATGATTGCTGAGTATGAGGATGCTGAGCGTGACGAGCTTCTTGATGCTGCCCGCCAATATGGACTTTCTCAAACCCATAAACATTTACCTGAGATGACAAAGATTACAGGTATTGAAAATGCACCAATATTTATGCCTATTGTTGATGCATTTTATAGCGGTATGGAGGTTACAGTTCCGATTTTTGCTTCTCAGCTTGAAAACGGCTTTACGGTTGAGGATATTAAGGCTGTTTATAAGGAAAAGTATAATGGACCTGTTGTAAAATATGTTGAGGACTTTGCGGAAAATGGTTTTGCTGCGGCTAATAAACTTTCTTTTAGGGACAGTATGGAGATTTCTGTAAGCGGTAACAGTGAAAGAATACTGCTTATTTCCCGTTATGATAACCTCGGAAAAGGAGCTTCGGGTGCGGCGGTTGAATGTATGAATTTAGTGCTCGGTGCAGAAAAAACCGAGGGACTTGAACTTTAAAATACAAGGAGAAATTTAAAAATGAATATAATTTCAGGCGGTGTTTGTGCCGCAAAGGGGTTTAAGGCTAACGGTATACATTGCGGTATAAGAAAAAATAGAACCAAGAAGGATTTAAGTCTTATATATAGCGAGAAAAGAGCTAAAGCGGCGGCAGTTTATACTACAAATCTTGTAAAGGGCGCACCGCTAACGGTTACAAGAAATCATATTTCAGACGGTTTTGCTCAGGCAGTAATCTGCAATAGCGGAAACGCCAACACCTGTAATGCTAACGGAATTGAGATTGCTGAACAAATGAGTGACCTTTTATCAGAGGCACTTACTATAAGCGCAGAGGATATTGTTGTCGCGTCGACAGGCGTTATAGGTCAGCCACTCAATATTGAACCTATAAAGAATGGTATTCCGCAGTTGGTTGCGGGTTTAAGCGAACAAAATGGTCATGCGGCTGCTGAGGGAATTATTACTACCGATACCAAAATGAAAGAGGTAGCCATAAGTTTTGAAATCGGCGGTAAGGAATGTAAAATCGGCGGTATTGCAAAGGGTTCGGGAATGATTCATCCCAATATGGCAACTATGCTTGTTTTCATCACTACCGACTGCGCTATAAGCACCGAAATGCTTCAAAAAGCGCTCTCAAGCGATATTCAGAGCACCTTTAATATGATTAGTATTGACGGTGACACCTCTACAAACGATATGGTTGTGGTTCTTGCAAACGGTATGGCAGAGAACGAAGAAATAACAACTGACGGTGAGGATTTTGCCGAGTTTATGAAAGCGCTTAATAGCGTTACTGTTAACCTTTGCCGTAAAATTGCGGCTGACGGAGAGGGCGCAACAAAGCTTCTTGAGTGTTCGGTAATAGGCGCCGAGAGTGACAGTATTGCAAAATCAGTTGCAAAATCGGTTATTTGCTCCTCACTCACTAAGGCTGCTATGTTCGGCTCAGATGCCAATTGGGGAAGAGTGCTTTGTGCAATAGGCTATTCAGGTGCTAAGGTTGATGTTGACAAAATAGATGTTTCCTTTAAATCTCAAAAGGGCGAAATTCCTGTTTGCAAAAACGGCTCGGGAGTAGATTTCTCCGAAGAAAAGGCAAAGGAAATTTTACTTGAGGATGAAATAGAAATTAAGGTGAACCTCAATAGCGGTGAGTTTTCGTCTATGGCTTGGGGTTGTGACCTTACATATGATTATGTAAAAATTAACGGAGATTACAGAACTTAATTTGAAAGGGTATTTAAGCTATGTCTTTAAATATTACAAACGCTCAGCGTGCAGAGGTCTTAACACAGGCTCTGCCTTACATTCAGGATTATAACGGGAAAATAGTTGTAATTAAGTACGGCGGAAACGCTATGATTAATGAAGAATTAAAGCAACAGGTTATGGAGGATATAATTCTTCTTAGACTTATAGGTGTTAAGGTTGTGCTTGTTCACGGCGGTGGTCCGGAAATAACCGATACATTGAAAAAGGTTGGCAAGGAGTCTGTTTTTGTGGACGGTCTTCGTGTTACAGATAAGGAAACTGCAGAAATAGTTCAAATGGTGCTTGCAGGAAAGATTAATAAAAGCCTTGTTAATCTGCTTGGAACAAAGGGCGGTAAGGCTATCGGTATTTCGGGTATTGATGCCCACCTTATTGAGTCAGAGGTAAAGGATGAACGACTTGGCTTTGTGGGTAGAATAACAAATGTTAATGTAAAGCCGATACTTGATTTGTTGGCTCATAAATATATCCCTGTGGTGTCTACCGTAGGATGTGACAGTGAGGGTAATGTTTATAATATTAATGCAGATACCGCGGCGGCTTATATTGCAGGAGCATTAGAGGCTGAGTGTCTTATATCAATGACCGACATTGCAGGTATTCTTAAGGATAAGGACAACCCTGATTCTTTAATTCCGCTTATTGATTTAAATGATGCTAAAAAGTTATTTGAGGACGGTACAATTTCAGGCGGTATGATACCAAAGGTTGAGTGTTGTATTGAGGCTATCCGTCACGGAGTAAAAAAGGTGTTTATTATGGACGGCAGAGTTCCTCATTCACTTCTCATTGAAACCCTTACCGATGAGGGCGCAGGAACAATGGTAACAAAGGATAAAAACAATGAACGTTAAAGAAAAAGATAAATTATATATTGCTAATACCTATGCCCGTTTTGATTTGATGTTAAAATCGGGCGAAGGTTCTTTAGTGTATGATGAAAACGGTAAAGAATATATCGATTTGGGAAC
>JAZOUK010000012.1:0-1705 GCA_045658105.1 Acutalibacteraceae bacterium | reverse complement strand
ATCAAAGGCTTTGACCTTATTTACCACATTGGGTACAATTGCAGCGGCATGAGGGCTGCCGAGGCTTCCGGAAATGAAATCATTTTGCATATCTACTACGATCAGAAAGTTCACAGAGATCACTCCTGTTTCTCGTTTTTTATATTATAGCAATCAAAGGGGAACAAATCAATCTTATAATATTTTGCTTATGTATGGCGAGGATGGCCCTGCGTCCACTGATGGTAAAGTCGAACTGACGGATAAAATACCTGATGTACGGGCTGTTCCTATGCGGTCACAGTGATTAAAGAGTATTATATTTGAAAATTGTTATTAATATTTAGCAAATATAGTTGCAAATTGAGGATCTCAATCGTGTAATAAAGATAGAAATAGAAAATGGGTATGGGATTCTTCCATAAAACACATCCCTAACTTGCGTATTATCTTGCGTACTATCTGGCGCTTAAAAAATTTTTTCATTATTTTTTTAAAAGCGACAGATTTGAGGGTGTCAAAACCGTGTTTATATAGTGAAAGGAAAAATTTTCTGAATTGGTACAAAACGCCGTTTTAAATGCATCTTTAAGAATAGAGGGGGTGGCCGTTGTATGAAAGTATAAAAAATTTTGAAATTGATAGGAAATGCGATTTTTAATGTCTCCTTTATATGTAGAGGAGTGACCTATGTAACTTGAAAACAGAATATCAAAAAATATTTTTTAAATTTATCTCCCAGACTCATTTGGGAAAGGGAGTTAAATTGACTTTGTCGAACATCTGTGCTATAATATCACTAAGGCAAGATCAAGCACCCAGGCTACCGTCTCGGTGGAAGTGCGCCCACCGTTTGACACTGTCGGGTGACAGTGGAACGGTACGGACCAGCGAAAGAGGGAGTAGCGGTCCTTAATCGGTGAAGGTCTTCGAATCGATTGCCGGGAGAACCGGCTGCGCCAAAGTGATGTTTGCAGACGTGCAGACAAAGCTTGCAGCTGATCTCCCGGTCCTTGTTTTAGTGGCGAAACTGGTAAAAAACTTTGGCACAACTGCGCAAACAGATTGGCAGGTCTTTGCCGATGACATCCGGGATTGGCTGTGATAAAATAATACTACAGACAAAGCAGCGGCCTTTTTAGATACCCGGAAATACGGATCGATACAGTTTCATATTGAAAGAATAACATTGCGTCTCCGCTAGATCCGGCAACCATCTGAACAGGTGAATATAGATATTCTTACGCAGCAGGTTCTGAGATGACTTGCTGCATTTTTTATATTCAACTGCTGAGGCTGCTGAAGAAATGGAGGAGATAGTCGTAAAGGAGAAAAACAATAGAACCTTGGACAAGTTCATTGAACAATAATCCTGAAATTTTAGAGAAAGAGAAATCATACCATGAAAAAAGTTTACAAAGAATTTTGTTTCAGGGAGTCGAACGGTATGTTATAATATTAATGTACCTGTGGCTTACCTGAGAAAGGAGCATTTATGAGTAAGTTGCAGGAAAACAATGTCGCGAATGAGCGGGTATACACGGTGGAGGAAATCGCGAAGTTAGCGCGGATCAGCCGCACCGGCGCATACGAGCTTATTAAGAAGGAATACTTCCCTGTGATTCGGGTTGGTAGTCTGATCCGGATTCCCAAGGAGCCCTTCGATGCATGGTTAGACGGTCGAGGTAACTAATCATGTAAAGGAGTAATGTTATGGCGACAATTG
>JAZOUK010000011.1:0-28609 GCA_045658105.1 Acutalibacteraceae bacterium | reverse complement strand
CTCGAACCCACGACCTCTAGCGTGACAGGCTAGCGTTCTAACCAACTGAACTACCAGGCCAAATGGTGGGAACAACAGGGCTCGAACCTGTGACCCTCTGCTTGTAAGGCAGATGCTCTCCCAGCTGAGCTATGCTCCCACATCTTGACCGCGCCTGGTTTGCTATCACTCACCGGCGACAAACATTATGTTATCATAAACCTTTTTGTTTGTCAAGACTTTTTTTATATTTTTTTAGAATTTTTTATATTTTTAATTTCGTCGCCTGAAAACACATAGTTTTCGCCGCAGAAATGGCACTTTATTTCTGTGCCGTTAGGGTCTTCTGCCATCTCATCAAGCTCTTTATCGTCAAGCGAGGAGAGTATGCCCGCGATTCGCTCCCTATTACATTTACATTTATATTCGGGATGCTCCTCATATATTACTTCAACATCAAATCCCTCAAGAACATCACGCACTATCTGTTCAATGTCTCTGCCCTCATCAAGCTGCTCGGTAACAGGCCGCGCCTTTTTAAGATTCTCCTCAAGTTGGTCAATAATAGCGTCCTCGGTAAATGGCAACAACTGAATTATATATCCGCCTGCCTTACGAACGGTGAGGTCAGGATTCACAAGCACACCCAAAGCACAAACGGTTGCTATCTGCTCGCTTGTGGCATAATAAGATGTAATATCCTCGGCAATTTCACCCGAAACAAGAGGCACAAAGCCATTATACGGCTCTTTCATTCCCAAATCCTTTATGACATAAAGGCTACCGTTACAGCCTACTGCACCCGAAACATCAAGCTTGCCATTTTCTTTAAGCGGAATTTCCACAACGGGGTTAGTCGCATAACCGCGCACATTACCCGTACTGTCCGCCGAGACGGTAAGTATACCAGAAGGACCTCCGCCGTCTACCCTTAAAGAAAGGCTGCTCTTTTCGCCCTTGAGCATATTTCCCATCATAGCACCTGCAGTGAGCAGTCTGCCCAACGCGGCAGTAATAACCGCTGAGGTCTTATGCAGACTCTCCGCCTTTGCAACTATATCGGTACTGTCTATAGCCGAGACCATTATCGCCCCTTCGCTTGTAATACATCTTAAAAGCTTTGCCATTTTATTAATTACCTTACTTTCTTCGCAACATAAATTGCCCTCTGACAATCCTCCTCAGGGGGATTGTCGGTCATATCACCGTAAATAGCGGCTATTTCAAAGCCACAATCATTCAGAATTTCGGCAAGCTCCTCCTCGGTGTAGGCACGCTCCGAAAAGTTTTCTCCAAAACGAGTATAGCTACCGTCCTCTTCCTCAACAAAAAAGTCAAGGCAGATTTCAGTAGTATTGGTTTTAGGGTTAAAATCGTTCTGCCAAGTGCAGTAAACACCCTCTCTGTCCTTAACAAAAATATTATCTCCCAAAACCTCTTTATGCTTATAAACGGTATTGACATCAAATATAAAAAGACATTCCTCTTCAAGAAAGAGCGAAACCTTGGCTATAGCTTCTTTAAGCTTTTTAATATCGGTTATGTGGTTAAGACTGTCAAGACAACAAATAGCGCCGTCAACCGTACCGTAGAGGTCAAGTTCCTCCGCCTTTTGACAGAGAAAAAGCACGTCTGTTGCAAGTTCTGCGGAATTCTCCCTCGCCGCAAGCAACATTTCCTCGGAAGCATCCACCCCGATAACCTCTAAACCCTTAAGAGCTAACTGATTTGAAAAACCGCCCGTTCCGCAAGCGAGGTCAAGAAGCAAGGTGGGAACCTTTCCGTGCTTTTTAAAAAGTTTTAGAAGATATGCCGCTCTTCCCCTGTAGTCAACATCGTTCATAAGACGGTCATACACAAGGGCAAACTGACTGTAGCTATCCATAATTATTTTCCAAGCCTCTCAAACGCAAGGGTAAAGCCCTCGTTAATAGAGCGGTTCACTCTGCTTATTGTGGCGGTGCTTGCGCCTGTATTTGCAATTATATCGTTATAAACCTTTCCCTCGTTAAGCATTTTAGCAACCACAAAGCGCTGAGCTATTGCCTGAAGCTCCTTAGGTGTGCAGGCATCACTGAAAAATTTATAACATTCCTCTGGGGTTTCAAGAGTAAGAATCGCATCAAAAAACTCATCAGCAAACTTGTTCTTCTCCATATGAAATACCTCTTTCACATTATTCCTCTACATTTTAACACACAAAAGTGCTAAAGTCAATGAGATACTGAAAATACGCAAAAAACAATAAATACTTCTTGAATAGTGCCTCAAATAATGATAAAATTATATTAAAACTATTTTAGGAGAAAAATATGCGAAAAATTAAAATTCTGCATACCGCTGATATACATATAGGCGCCGCCGAAAACTTTTTGGGGGATTCCGCCAAGACAAGACGGTTTGAAAATCTTATTACCTTTGAAAAAATAATGGAGCTTGGCTTAGAGCGTCAGGTTGATGTTGTTGCCATTGCGGGCGACCTTTTTGACAACAATTCGATAGAAGACCGATTCATTGAGGCTGTTATCAGCAAGATAGCTGAAATCTCACCAATAAAGGTTATATACGCGGCGGGCAACCACGACCCATTGGATTCTTCATCGCCCTTTTTAAACCGCGAAATACCGCAAAATCTTTATGTGTTGGGTGCAGAGGATGAATGTATTGAATTTCCTGAGCTTGAGCTTAGGGTGTACGGTAGGTCCTTTAGCGCACCGCATCTTAACGGCGAGGACGCCTTCACTATTCCCGCTAAAGACGACACCGTAAATCTTATGGTACAGCACGGTGAGCTTAAAAGTGACCTCAATTCAGATTACAATGCCATCACCCCTAAATTTGTAAAGAATTCGGGTATGGATTATATCGCTCTTGGTCATGTTCATAAGCATAGCGACATAGCAAAGATGGGCAACACATTCTTCGGTTATTGCGGTTGCCCTGAGGGACAGGGCTTTGACGAGCTTGACGCTAAGGGCGTATATATAGGTGAAATCGGTAAGGGCTTTTGCGAGCTTGAGTTTGTTGCTGTGTCCAAAAGACAGCATATCCACGAAAAGATAGACATAACAGGTATTGACGAAAGCAATCTTTACGGACATATAATTTCAAAGCTTGAGGAGCTTCACGGCGAGGATTTTGCGAAAAATCTATATAAAATAGAGCTTACAGGTGAGCTTCCTCCCGAATCTAACTTTGAAACCGCAGAGCTACAAAGCAGACTGTCAGACACACTTTATTTTGTAAAGCTCAAAGACAGCACCGAGCTTCTTGTAGATACCGAGGCGCTTTCAAAGGAAATTTCGCTTAAGGGAATTTTTGTTAAAAAGATGCTTGAAAGGGAGAAAAACGCTCCCGAGGAAACAAAAGAGCTTTACCGCAAGGCACTCAAAACAGGACTCAAAGCTTTTTATTCGGAGGTAAAGTACGATGAAAATTAATTCGCTTTACATCTCTGCCTTTGGCGGTATAAAAAACTTAGAACTAAACTTCGAAAACGGTCTCAATATTATATATGGTGATAACGAAAACGGAAAATCTACCGTTATGGCGTTTATTAAAATGATGTTTTACGGTAGTGAAAGAGGTTCGGCTCAGCTAATAAAAAACATACGAAAGAAATACATCCCGTGGGATGGATCTGCTATGGCAGGAAGTATAGATTTCGAGTTTGAGGGCAAGCATTACCGTATTGAAAGGGAGTTTCGCTCCTCTAACTCTACCGACAGGGTGACTCTTTGCGATTTGGCGCTGGGTACAAGACAGTCGGCAGAAAGCGATATCGGCTTGCGTATTTTTGGGCTCTCGGTTGGTGCCTTTGAGCGAAGTGTTTTTATAGGTCAGTTCGGCTATCCGGAAAACGATTCCGCATCAAATAGCGAAATCAATTCTAAGCTTTCCAACATTGCCCTTACAGGGGACGAAAAGGTGTCCTACGATACAGTAGAAACCCGTCTTAATAAAGCAAAGAACGCCCTTATGTCTAAAAGCGGCAAAGCGGGTATACTCGATAAAAACATAAAGCTTTTCGGCGAGCTTAAGGAACGGTTGGAAAAGGCAAACGAACTTAAAGCAGAGCGAACACTCAAACGCAACCGCATAACGGCTCTGCAACAAGAAACTGAATCACTTATTAAAAAAGCCGAGCTTATTAAGGGGCAGATTTCATCCGAACAGGATTTAAGGAACTCCCAAAAGCTTAAGGAATATCTATCCCTCAAGGCCGAGCTTGACGATGTTAATGCCTCGCTAAAGCTTCGCGACGGCTCGCCGTTAGACGAAAAGTTCATTCAAATGCTTCAGTTCTGCATTTCTAAGGCAGATTCTGCAAAGCGCCTTACAGAGACAAAACAATTAGAGGTTGACACCCTTAAAAAAAGTATTCTTGCAAGCGCTGAAAATAGTGGATCGTCAAACGAGGAAACCATCGCCCTGCTTAAGGACGATATAAAGACGCTTGAAAAAAAGATTTATGAAACGCAAAATGCGATTTCTAAAACCGAAAAGAAGTTAATCTCAATTCAAAGCGTTTCGCCTACGAATAAGGGAAAAATAACACTTTTTGCAGGAATCGGTTCTATTTTAACGGCGGTTATATGCTTTTTATCGTTGCCGATGCTTTCAATCTTATTAATCGGTTTAGCGGCTATTCTTTTAATTCTTACCCCCATTCTTTTTTCGGCTCATAGGAATAAAAGCTCTAAAATTCTTACGCAAAAAGAGGAGCTTTCTAAACTAACTTCGGAGCTAAGAAAAGCCGAGAACGAAATTTCAAATCAGCTTATATCTAAGAAAATCAAGCTTGAAACGGTTTGCGCAATGCAAAGCAAAGGTTTTTTAGCGGCTGAACAACAGCAAGATCTGCTCACAAAAGCCGAAACAGAGCTTAGTGAGCTTGAAAAGGCGGAGCAGATTGAAACAAACGCGCTTTTGAACTTTTTCTGCCGTTACAAAAAGATCAATTCGGCAGAGGAAATTAACCGCGGACTTGAAACGCTTTTGCCTATTTGTGAAAAACAAAAGGAAATTAAAACAAAGCTCAACTTCATTTCAAAGGACTTAGGCTCAATTTCCTATGAGCAAGCGCGTGAAAAATTAAATACGCTAAGCGATGCAGAGCTTGATCCCGAAACCGATTTTGAAATGTTAAAGGCTCAATACGAGGAGCTTATTTCAAAAATAAACGGCAACAAAACCGATGCCGCCACCCTTTTAACCGAGCTTAGGGCATTTGCAAATGAGGGGCTTTCTCCAGAACAAATAAGCGACCAGCTCAGCGCTCTTAGTCTTACAATAAATTCACAAAAAGAGTTTTGCGATGCCGCAACAGTTGCGCTTGAGGTTTTAAAAGAGAGCTTTGCAGAGGTTCGAAGCAGCTACGGCTCGCATTTAGAGGCTAAGGCGGGCAAGCTTTTCTCGGAACTCACCGAGGGACACTACAGCAGCATGAGCATCTCCAATTCCTTTGAGATTTTCGTAAGCGAGGCTGATGTGTTCGGCAGCCGCGAAATTGCCTATCTTAGCAGTGGAACCGCCGACCAAGCATATCTTAGCCTGCGCCTCGCTCTTTCTGAGCTTATTTGCGAGGATAAAGAGCAACTGCCTATACTTTTAGACGATACTCTCGCTCAGTATGATGACCGCAGAGCCAAAATCGCCCTTGAGTTTCTCAAAAATTACGCACAAAGTGGTCAGATAATAATGTTCACATGCCACAAATCCTTAACCGATTGCGAGGACGCCTCGGTTATATCTCTTGCGGACAAAGCATAACCTATCGCTAAAAACAGAAAACGGTTGAAGCAATCAGTTTCAACCGTTTTCTTTCTTTTATTTGTTTTTTTTACCCCCTTTTCCGACACAATTTTTAATTCTATAATAGTATAATGATATAAGAAATCGAAAAGGGATGAGTCTATGATAGTTTACGCCGACATTCTAATTGTGCTGAATCTTACGGTAAATTTTCTGCTAATCTCCTTTTCTGCAAAAATTTTACGGCTAAAGCCAAAACCTTTAAGGCTTTTTCTTTCTGCTTTTATTGGTGCGGTCTCGTCACTTTACATATTTCTCCCAAAGCCCTCGGTAATTGCCGAGCTTGTATTTAAAATAAGTATATGCCTTGCTATGACTCTTGTGGCATTTAAATTCACGGGGACAAAGGCATTTTTTAAGCAAAGCCTTATTCTTTTTGCCTCAACCTGCGGTTACGGTGGCTTGATGATTGCCTTATGGCACATTTTCAAGCCCCGCGGAATGATAATAAACAATTCGGTAGTTTACTTCAATATTTCGCCTACTGTTCTCGTGTTAAGCTCAGTTGTGGCATATTTTGTAATACTCCTGCTACGACGAATTTTCACCCGGAATTCTGATTATGCCGAGCAGTACGAGCTTACTGTTTCTGCCGAGGATAAAACGGTGATCCTAAAAGCCTTTGTAGATACCGGAAATTCGGTTACAGATATTTTCGGGCAATCTGAAATAATAATAACTGACCAAGGCCCAATATTAAGGCTTTTCGGTACAACCGAGCTTGACGATTCGCCCACCCTTAAAACACGACTTCGTATGATTCCCTGCTCAACTGTATCGGGCGATGACCTTTTAAAAGGTTTTAGATGTGATACAGCGGTAATAAAAACCGATAACGGAAACATAACCCTCGCAAAACCAATACTTGCAATAGCTAAAACCCCTTTGCGTGACGGCTGTAACGCTATATTAAATATACAAACCTTAGAACAGGCAGGTCTTTGAAATGAAATTAAAAAGTATACTCTATATTCTTTTAAATAAGCTTGGATTAGTAAGTCCCCTTTTTTACATAAACGGTCCTGAAACACTACCGCCTCCCCTCTCTACAGAGGAGGAAAATATGCTGATAAACGAGGAAACCCAAACCGCAAAGGACCGACTTATCGTACACAATTTGCGGTTAGTGGTTTATATTGCCCGCAAATTTGACACAACGGGAATTAACCTTGAGGACCTCATTTCTATTGGAACAATCGGACTTATCAAGGGCGTTAACACCTTTCATCCCGACCGCAACATAAAGCTTGCCACATACGCTTCAAGGTGCATTGAAAATGAAATTCTTATGCATCTTAGAAAATGCTCCTCACAAAAAAACGAAATCTCAATAGACGAACCTTTAAACATTGATTGGGATGGCAATGAACTGTTGCTTTCGGATGTGCTCGGCAGTGACGGTGACGAGGTGGGCAGAGGAATTGAGCTTGAGGACGAACGAATCCAGCTTAATTCATTTGTAGGAAAGCTTCCCGCAAGAGAAAAACAGATTATGGAGATGCGCTTCGGTATGAACGGATATGAGGAGTACACCCAAAAGGAGGTTGCCGATACACTCGGTATTTCACAGTCGTATATTTCACGTCTTGAAAAGCGAATTATAAACAAGCTTAAAAAACAGATTGAAAAAGCGGTATAAAAATGTTACAATCTATTAAGAGGTGTAAATATGGATTTTTATACTAAGGCTATTTTGGTTTACATAATATCTGTCAATCTTGTATCGGCTTTGGTCTGCTGTATTGATAAACGCCAAGCCGAGTGTCAGGGCAGACGAATAAGCGAAAAAAATCTTTTCGCATTATGTTTTGCAGGCGGAGCTTTAGGAATGTATTTTATAATGCTCCGTATACGCCACAAAACAAAGCATAAACGATTTATGATAGGTTTGCCGCTTATAATTCTTTTTCAGTTGGCGGTTTTACTTTTAATACTTACAAAAATTTAAAGCTTTCGGGAAGTGAAAAAATGTCGGAAAGAACAATAGCCGCTGTTGCTACCGCATCGGGCAAGGGTGCTTTGGGAGTTATAAGAATTTCGGGCGACAGTGCCATTAAAATAGCAAGCGAAATATTTTTACCTGTTTCGGGCAAATCCTTATCGGAGCTTGGCGGATACCATGCGGCTTACGGCGAGGTAATAGACGGGGATTTTTGTCTTGACGATGCGGTTGCCGTAGTTTTTAAGGCGCCTCACAGCTATACGGGCGAGGATGTGGTGGAAATAACCGTCCACGGGGGCAGTCTTATGCTTAAATCGGTGTTAAGGCTTATATACCGTCACGGTGCTTTTCCTGCCGAGGCGGGCGAATTCACCAAGCGCGCCTTTTTAAACGGAAAGACCGACCTCACAAAGGCAGAAAGCATTATGGGACTTATCTCTGCGAGAAGCGATGCCGAGCTTCGCCTTGCAAGAGCGGCAAGAGGCGGCAGAGTAAGCAAAAAAATATACGAAATAGAGGGAAATTTAGTTTCCGCCGCGGCTTCAATTGCAGCCTTTTCCGATTATCCTGAGGAGGATATCGAGGGTCTCGGATACGAAAGCTTTTTGGAAATGCTAAGCTCTGCTAAGCTTGAGCTTTCTAAAATGCTCGCCGATTACGATGCAGGCAAGGTTATAAGTGAGGGCATCAACACAGTTATTGTGGGCAAGCCGAATGTCGGCAAATCCACACTTATGAATCTTTTAAGCGGTGAGGAGCGGTCTATTGTTACCGATGTTGCGGGTACTACGCGGGATGTTATAGAGGAAACCGTAACGGTGGGAGATATTACGCTCCGCCTTGCCGACACCGCAGGTATTCGCAATACCGACGATGCGGTCGAAAGCATAGGTGTTGCCCTTGCGAGAAAGAAGCTTGATTCTGCTCAGCTTATACTTGCGGTTTTTGACTGTACAAAGCCGTTGGAACAGGAAGACACAGAGCTTTTAAATGAAATAAAGAACAGAAATACACTTATTATAATAAATAAAACCGACCTTGAAGGTCTGCTTGACCGTTCCGCCTTTAACGAATTTCGTACAGTAGAGCTTTCGGCGAAAAACGGTGACGGTTATGACGAGCTTAAAAAAGCTATTTCGGAAATTTCGGGCACAGCAAGCCTTGACCCTGAGAGCGCGGTGCTTTTGGGCGAGCGTCAGCATGCCTGTGCGGTACGGGCGCTTGACGGCGTGAGCGAGGCTATTTGTGCATTGGAAACAGGACTTACTATGGATGCCGTTGGCGTTTGCGTGGACGATGCTCTCTCTGCACTGCTCGAGCTTACAGGAAAACGCGTAACAAACGAGGTTACAGACGAAATTTTCAGAAAATTCTGTGTCGGAAAATAAAAATTTAATTACCGTCCTTGCACTAAGCGGGTTTGCGTGCTATAATAACGGTAATGTATTTTTTGGATTACAAAAAGAAAGGTTTTGAAAATTATGAGCTTTAAAAGAGTTTTAGCCTTCGATTTCGGTGCTTCAAGCGGTAGAGCCATTCTCGGCACCCTTAATAACGGAAAGATTGAGATGAAGGAAATTCACCGTTTTTCCAATGACCCCGTTACAGTAAACGGAACAATGTATTGGGATATTTTAAGACTGTTCTTTGAAATAAAGGCAGGTATTACAAAAGCCACCGTTGAGGGCGGCTTTGACGCTATAAGTATTGATACTTGGGGTGTTGACTTCGGTCTTATTGACAGTAAGGGAAGACTTCTCGGCAACCCTGTTCACTACCGCGACAAGCGTACTGACAATATTGCAGACGAGGTTTATAAAATAATTCCCCAAAGCGAGCTTTACCGCCGCACAGGAATTCAGTTTGCAAAGTTCAACACACTTTATCAGCTTATGTATCTAAAGTTATATGAGCCTGAAATGCTAAAAATAGCTGATAAAATGCTTATGATTCCTGACCTTTTTGCATATATGCTTACAGGTGAAATGCACGAAGAAGCAACTATTGCCTCAACAAGTAATATTTTTGATGTTGACACAGGTGATTGGTGCTACGATATAATTGAGAAGTTGGGACTTCCTAAATCAATTTTTGCTCCGATTATAGCCCCTGGCGAGGTTTACGGCAAGCTTTCAGGTGAGATTTGTGAAGAATTAGGCTGTGAAAGTGTGCCTGTTATTGCTGTTGCATCTCACGATACCGCATCTGCAGTAGCATCTGTGCCGAGCCTTAATGACGATTTTGTGTATGTAAGCAGCGGCACCTGGAGCCTTTTTGGAAGCGAAAAAACCGAGTCGGTTAAAACCGACGAGGCGGCTGCCTGCAACTTCACAAACGAAGGTGGATTTAATAACACCGTTCGTTTCCTTAAGAACATTACCGGTCTTTGGCTTATTCAGGAGTCGCGAAGACAGTGGCGCAGAGAGGGTATTGAGGTTGGCTTTGATGTACTTGAGAAAGAGGCGCTTGCCTCAGAGCCTTTCCGTTGCTACATTGATGTTGATGACCCTGCTTTTGGTATATCAGGTAATCTTCCGCAGAGGGTTGTTGAATACTGTGAAAAGAGCGGTCAGTATGTTCCTCAAAACCGCGGCGAAATAATGCGTTGTATCTATCAGAGTCTTGCTATGAAATACCGCTACACCTTTGACCTTTTAAAGAGCTTTGGTGACAAGGAATATTCAAACATTAACATTGTAGGCGGCGGCACAAAAGATTCTCTGCTTTGTCAGATGGCGGCAAATGTCTGCAACGCAACAATTTACGCAGGACCCATTGAGGCTACTGCATTGGGTAATATCGCCGTTGCATTCTGCGCATTGGGTGAGCTTCGCGACCTTTCCGATATTCGCAAGGTTGTAAGCGATTCCACCGACCTTAAGCTTTATAACCCTGCCGACCACGACGCTTGGGAGGAGGCTTACAAGACCTATTACGAAACAATCATTAAAAACTAAGATTTAATAGATAAATTTCAACGGCTGTCACTTTTTTGTGACAGCCGTTTTGTTATAACTAATGAAATAATATAAAAATCCACTTAAAGCGCCTTGCCGAGCTCTGCCACAAGGTCGCTCATTTTTTCGCCCTTGTTAAGCTTTACGGTATAAACCGCCTTGCCCGTTGCGTTAAGCATAAACCGATTGCCGAAATAGGCAGAAAGCTTTGCCATAACCTCAGGCTTAATAGAGTTTATATGAAGTACCGCCGAGTTGGCAGTTCCTGTAATTTCTGCAATATCTGCCGCCGCCGCTTTATTTCGCAAAATCGAAATATCAATAAGCCCCATAACCGATTTAGGCGGCTCGCCGAAGCGGTCACATAGCTCATCTATAACATCGCTTGCATCATCGTCGTTTCTAATGGCGGCAATGCGCTTGTAAATTCCGAGTCTTGCCGAAAGGGACTCAATATAGCTTTCGGGAATATGCGCCGAAACATTAAGGTCAACCGTACAGGGCATGTCGTCCTTTACTTCTCCGCCGTTTTCCTCGTTTACCGCCTCAGACAGCAATTTCAGGTACATATCATAGCCTACCGACTCCATATTACCGTGCTGTTCGCCGCCCAAAATACTGCCCGCTCCCCTTATTTCAAGGTCGCGCATTGCAATTTTAAAACCTGAACCGAACTCGGTGTATTCCCTTATCGCCTCAAGTCTTTTTGATGCTATATCCGAAAGCTGACGGTTCTGCCCAAAACAGAAATATGCATACGCCCGTCGCGGGGAGCGTCCCACTCTGCCCCTCAGCTGATGTAGCTGACTCAGTCCCATACGGTCAGCATCCTCGATAATTAGGGTGTTCGCATTAGGCACATCCACACCCGTTTCAATAATAGTAGTACATACAAGCAGATCGATTTCGTGCTCAATAAGCTGACGCCAAACGCCCGACAGCTCATCCTCGCTCATTTTTCCATGTGCAATACCGATATCAACATCAGGAAGCCTCTGCTTAAGCCTTGCGGCGCAACGCTCAATACTGTCCACCCTGTTGTGGAGATAATAAACCTGTCCCCCACGGCGAATTTCCTTATTTATAGCATCGATGATGAGTCCCTGATTATACTCAAGCACATAGGTCTGAACAGGGTGACGGTCACCTGGTGCCTCGTCAAGCGAGGACATATCCCTAAGCCCCGACATAGCCATATTAAGTGTTCTCGGAATGGGGGTGGCGCTTAGGGTGAGAATATCCACAAAGGGATATAGCTCCTTAAGGCGCTCCTTTTGCGCCACACCAAAGCGTTGCTCCTCGTCAATTATTACAAGTCCAATATCCTTAAATTCAACATCCTTTGAAATGAGTCGGTGGGTGCCAACCACCATATCAAGTCTGCCGCACCTGAGGTCGGAAATAATTTTCTCCTGTTGTTTTGGTGAAACAAAACGGTTTAACAGCTTTACCGTTACAGGCATTTCACCGAAACGGCGAACTATTGTATTATAATGCTGCATTGCAAGAATGGTTGTGGGCACAAGCATAGCGCATTGCTTACCCTCGCTTATGCACTTAAATGCCGCTCTCAGCGCCACCTCGGTCTTACCAAATCCAACATCTCCACAAAGTAAACGGTCCATTGGAATATTGCGCTCCATATCACGCTTAATTTCATCAATGCACCTTAGCTGGTCCTCGGTCTCGTCATATTCAAATCTTCGTTCAAAATCGTTTTGCAAATCGGTATCGGGGCTAAACGCATACCCCTTTACCGACATTCTTTTTGCATATAAAGCGGTAAGCTGCTTTGCCATATCTCGCACAGCCTTTTTAACCCGTGTTCGGGTTTTCTGCCACTCACTGCCACCTAAGCGGTGAAGTTTTATTCCACCATACTCGGTAGCGGTACCTATATATCGTGAAACCAAGTCAAGCTGAGTTACGGGCACATAAAGAACATCACTTTTAGCATATTTTATCTTAATGTAATCCTTTGTTACACCGCCGTTTGTAATGCGGTTTATACCGTCAAAAATACCTATACCGTGCGCCTCGTGCACGACATAGTCTCCGCGACGAAGTTCATCAAGCGAGCCGATTTCCTGTCCCTTTTTAGCTTTATTTTTTCTTTTTTTGCCCTCGCCTGCTATATACCTATGGGTTATAAGCATAAATTTTTGCGAGGGTATTTCAAAACCGCTTGAAAGTCCGCCTACCGTAACTGTAACACCTGCGGCACCGTCAGGCTTTTCGGAGAAAACTGCATTTACACCCTTTTCGTTGAGCTCTGAACAAAGAACTCTTGCCGCCCTTTGCTCACCCGCAAGCACAACAACACTGCCCTTTTGCCCAACTATATAAGAAATATCTTCAATAAGAACATTTACATCTCCGCTCCAAGGGGTAGAGCGCTTGTAATTAAAGTTTATAATATCCTTTACCTTATATTCATAGCTGCCGCGCGGAAAATTCTCTAACACAACGGTATTTTCGGTATATTTCAAAAAATCCGTTTTATCAAGATAGAGCTTTGCCGTAGCCGCCGAAAGACTGCCCTCTTCAAGAAAGCTTTCGGTATCTGCCGCTTGCTGAAGCTCCATACTCTTAAAGCGCTCGGCTATGCTTCCGCTCTCACTCACAAACAAAAGACAGTCATCAAGATAATCAAACACCGTACCGCCCTCAGGATAAATCAAAGGCAAATAGCGGTCGGGCAGAATGGTGACACCGTTACTAAGCGCCTCGATATCCGCAGTAATGCGTTTTTTTTGGTTTTCTGTAAGCCCTTTTGTGTTTTCAAGGTACTCTTTAAGAGTATTGCTCAGCGTCTCAGGATTATAAAGCACCTCGCAGGCAGGGGTTATTTCTATACACTCTACATTGTCGGTTCGGCGCTGAGTTTCTATATCGTAAAGACTTATACTGTCAATTTCGTCACCCCAAAACTCTATTCTGCAGGGCGACTGATTGGTAACAGGGAAAACATCAAAAATACCACCCCTCACCGAAAACTGACCGCTTCCCTCGCATATTTCACTACGGGTATAGCCTGAGCTCAAAAGCCTTTCTGTAAGCTCTGTTGTGGTGATTTCATCCCCAACATTAAGCGTAAACCTTGCGTTTTGAAGTGTTTTTAGCGGAACGGTATACTGAACCGACGCATCAACCGATAATGTAAGCAGGTCAAAAGCCCCGTCTGCAAGAGCAGACAGGGTGTCAGTACGCTTATGCTCATATTCTCTTGAATAGCCGCTCATATTACCGAGGCAATAGTCTCTAAGCGGGAAATTTATAGCCCTTAGCCCCATTGCCTTGGCATCTGAGCTGAGCTCCAATGCCGATGCTTCATCTTGAGTGATAACCGCAAGCTTAATATTTGCAGACGACGAAACCGCCGAAAGCACCGCCGCCTTATGAATAAGCGAAAGTCCTGTGCAGACAAGCGGCAAACGCTTTTTTGTTATCCCATTAAAAAGTGAAGCAAAGTCGGAATCCTTTTTGAGTACCTTACTGATAAAGTCCATTTTTACCTCAGCTGTTAAACTTATTCATCGCCGAATCTATTCCGCGTAAAACAATTTCCTTTACCGCCGCAGATGCATTTTTAAGGGCTATATCAAGCTGACCTTCCTCATCTTTGGTGAACTTACTTAGCACCCAATCGGCAAGGTTATAGTCGGGATGGGGTTTTGCCCCAACACCTATTTTAATACGCATAATATTATCTGTTCCCGAAAGCTCAATTATATCCCGCATACCGCGCTGACCGCCGTCACTACCCTTGCGGCGCATACGGAGCTTACCAACATCAAGGGATATATCATCGTGCATAACTATTACTCGGTTATACGGAATTTTATAAAACGAGCAAACCGCTGAAACGGCAGTACCCGAATTATTCATATAGGTCTGCGGCTTTATAACAAGTATACGAAGCTTTCCTATACGGCATTCGCCTAAAAGCGCATTATATTTATTTTTATTAAATAAAAATCCGTTTTCTTCCGCAAAGCGGTCGGCAGCCAAAAAGCCTGCATTGTGACGCGTATTCTCGTATTGCAAACCCGGATTTCCCAGCCCTACAACCAACCAGTCGTAGGTAGACTTGCTTTTAAAAATCATATTTCATTCTATCCTATAAATTATTCTGTAAGTATCCATACCGCAATTTTCGACTCATCGCTCCAAAGCTTTCCTGCTGATGAATAATCGATAAGCGGCATATATTCGCCGTTTTCAAGCGGTATGTGAGCTTCAACTATGTGCTCAAAGGAAGCTACATCGATTTCGGGAATAACCGCATCTACAAAAGCGCCCTCTCGCACCTTTATAGCAACTGCAGAATCAGGGTTGACACCAAGTCTTGTATCCTGCGCAAGCATTATAGGTCCTCTTTGAAGCGCTATATGCTTACAGGCAAGCGGATGCTCAGCATCAAAGCTTGGCACTATATAACTGTATTCCCATCGCACTTTGGTCATCAATATCTGACTTCCGTAGGGTATCGGCTTTATTGCTCTTGTACGCATATCAAGAGTGATTTCTATGCTGTCCCCTGATTTCCAAGCTCTTTTTATTTTAGTATAGCCCTTTTGAGCTAAAACGGCTCCCCCGTTTACCGAAATTTCAGTTTTTTTGCTCCAATAAGGGTTTCTTATAAGCAGCTCGAATTCTTCCTCTGCCTCACAGTCTAAAACAAGCTTTACTTTCCCCGATTTTGGATAATCGCTTTCGGTAGTAAAGGTAATCTTCTTTCCGCTTGGGGTTGTTGCGATTATTTTGCTTGCCGAAAAGAGGTTGTATACAAAGCCGTTTTCGGTAGAAAGAAGCTGCATTTTAGGCACAAGACCTATTCCCGCCGCGCCTATACAGGCGCAACAACCGTAATAATGACGGTCATTCATATAGCGAAGTCCACCGATACCTTTACCCCTATTGCCCGAGGTAAGAGGACTATAGCTATCAAACGGAAGCGGCTCAAAAATCGCGTCAGGAATAAGCTCCTTTGTCTGCTCACTGATTATATCTTCGGTATTTAACGCGCCCAAATAGGCATTGTATAGAGAGATTTCAAACGCATCGGCATATTTTGAATCCCCTGTAAGCAGATGAACCTGATATAGAAATTTCATAACCGTTACTGTAACACAGGTCTCCTGCATAAGCTGGTCGGTGGGATTTGCCTGTCTTACAGTTGAATGGTCAAACTGCTCGTGAGTGCATCCGCTGCTGCCGATTACGGTAAATTCGCTTTCTAAAAGCTTGTTTGAGAAATTTATAACAGCAGTCTTATAGTCCTCAATTCCCGTAACTCTGTAATATTCAAGCAAGCCCTCAAAGCAAGATATCATTTCATATGCTTTAGTAATTGGGTATTGATACGGATACAGCTCATCCTCTAAGCTCAACTGAAAAATATTAGATATCAGTGTTCCGCCGCAGTCAACTATATGCTCTGCAAAATTGAGATATCTTTTCTCGTTTGTTAAACTGTACAAGCGCACGATTGGCTCTAAAATTGATGAGGAATTAAGTCCGCGCCAAGTATTAGAGGTCATTGTGATAAGCATTTTGCCTTCCTCGTCACCGATTTTGCTTATCAAGTAATCAACCTGCCGGCAGAGCGACTTTACAATACTGTTATAAAGCTCCTTATCCTCAGGCTTGCATATTTCAAGAAAATACTCCAGCCCCAAAAGCACATATTTTCTTCCCCAGATATCCCAGCCAAAAAGCTCTTTGTCCGATTTAAAACTACTTATTCTGCCCGATTTCTCCTCGGTTGTAAGAATATCCTCTACTGTTGCCTTTAAAACCTCATAAAGCTCTTGGTCGCCTGAAGCAGTATACACGAAGCATCCGCCTCGCATCATTTTGCCCCAAAACTCACCCTGCCAGCCGCCACTGACAGAATCATGCTGAAGACGAAAACGCTCAACAAAACGACTCCAAAGTTCTGGCTTTAAAAGCTGTTTTTTCTTAATAAAATCAATAGCCTTTTTTATATATGAACTATATTCATAGCTATTCGAGTAATCAGCAAAAAAGATATCAGTAGAAAGGTACGGAAAGCTTGCCGATTTTTCTTTATAAATAGGTCTCATTTCTCAACCTCCCTAAAATCTATATATCCTTAGGCTCCTTAATGCTTAAGGATATCCTTTTCTTTGCAACATCAACCGAAATCACATAAACCTCCACAATATCGCCCACCTTAAGCACCTCAGCAGGATGCTTTATAAAGCGTTCGGTTATGCGAGAAATATGCACCAGTCCGTCCTGATGGACACCAATATCAACAAAAGCTCCGAAATCTATTACATTTCTGACAGTTCCCTTAAGCTTCATTCCGACTTTCAGGTCCTCCATAGACATAATTTCCTGTCTGAGCATCGGAGGGGGGAGCTCGTCTCTTGGGTCTCTGCCGGGACGCTCAAGCTCTTTAATAATATCCTCAAGGGTTGGTATACCTATTCCAAGCTCAGCCGCAGTTTGCTCGGTTCCCTTCGTTTCAACCCTTTCAGCAAGGTTCTTGACCGCTCCCGATTTCACATCCGATTCGGTATAATCACATAGCTTTAAAAGCTTTTCTGCCGCATCATAGCTTTCAGGATGAACCGAGGTGTTGTCAAGAACATTTTTACCGTCTGCCACCTTTAAAAAGCCTGCGCACTGCTCAAACGCCTTAGGTCCTAATTTTGAAACCTTAAGAAGCTGACGGCGTGAAGTGAATTTTCCGTTTTCCTCGCGGTATGCCACAATATTTTTTGCCACCGCCGTGCCTATTCCCGCAACTCGCGACAACAACTGAACCGAGGCGGTATTGAGGTCAACACCCACAGAGTTTACGCAAGACTCAACCACACCGTCAAGCGCGAAATTAAGCTGAGCGGGCGGCATATCGTGCTGATACTGTCCCACTCCTATAGCCTTTGGTTCAATCTTTACAAGTTCTGCTAGTGGGTCCTGTAGTCTGCGCGCAATCGAAACGGCGCTTCTGAGCGACACATCATAATCAGGGAACTCCTCTGCCGCAAGCTTAGAAGCCGAATAAACACTCGCTCCCGCCTCGCTCACCACCATATAGGATAGACCTGTATCAAGCTCGCGAATAACCTCTGCGGCAAAGCACTCGGTTTCGTGGCTTGCTGTACCGTTACCGATAGCAAAAACCTCAACCCCATGCTTTTTAACCATAGCCTTTATAATGGCTTTTGCCTCTTCAACCTTACTCTTAGGCGGAACGGGGTAAATTACTCCTGTATCGAGCACCTTGCCTGTACCGTCCACAACCGCAACCTTACAACCGGTTCTATAACCGGGGTCAAGACCAAGTGTCACCTTATCTTTGACGGGCGGCTGCATAAGCAGCTGCTTTAAATTTGTAGAGAATACCTTTATTGCCGAGGTAGAGGCGCGGTCGGTAAGCTCGGAGCGAAGCTCTCTTTCAATTGAGGGGAAAATAAGCCTCGAATAGGCATCCTCAGCGGCGGCTCTTACCGTTGCAGTAGCAGGCGATCCCTCCTTAATATGCGTTTTAGCGATAATAAACATCGCCTTATTCTTATCAAAATCAATAGAAACCTTTAGAAAATCCTCTTTTTCGCCACGGTTTATCGCGAGAATACGGTGGTCGGGAATTTTAGATAACGGCTCGCTGTAGTCAGCATACATCTCGTAAACTCCCAAATTTTCGGCATCTGCCGCTTTTACGGTAAGGATACCGTGTGCCGAGCACACAAAACGCATACGGCGGCGAACGTCGGCATCGTCCGAAATCTTTTCAGCAATTATATCCATAGCGCCTTGAAGTGCATCATCAGCCGATTCGACCCCTAATTCGGAATTTATATATTCAGCCGAAAGCTCCAAAGGCTCCCTGCAATCAGGCGACTGCTCATATATAACCTCTGCCAAAGGCTCAAGTCCCTTTTCTTTAGCAACCGAAGCGCGGGTTTTACGCTTTTTCTTATAAGGACGGTAAATATCGTCAAGCTCGGTAAGGGTGCTTGCGGCATCTATTGCCGCGATAAGCTCCTCTGTAAGGGCACCCTGCTCCTCAATAGAGTTCTTTATCTTCTCCCTTGTTTCTTCCATATTTCTAAGATAAGAAAGACGGTCAGAAAGCTCACGCAAAATCTGGTCGTCAAGCGAGCCTGTTACCTCCTTACGGTAACGGGCAATAAAGGGTATGGTATTTCCCTCGTCGATAAGCTTAACCGTATTTTCCACCTGAAAAGCTTTAAGAGAGAATTCCTCTGTCAGTTGTTTTATGATATCCATTTATCAAGGCTCCTGCAAACAATTATAGTCTCATTTATTATAACTCAATTTATTAATAATTTCAATACTTTAAAGTTCAAATAAACTTAACTTTTTTGTTCTATCGGGGACAACCTTATCATAAATTTTAATATATCCCTGTTAAGGAGACTGATTTAATGTTTGATACAAATTGCTTTGACTCTGCACTTTATTGTCTGCCCAAAAATCTTAGCGATATTTTACGGCGGATTCCTGCTTCGGTTAGAGCAAGCGCCGAGGAACTCCGCTTGCGGTCGGGACTTCCCGTAGCGCTCACAGTAATGGGCGAAACGGTGTTTGTAACCAAAAACTCAGAAACCTCTTTTAGTTTGTGTGACAATCTGCTTATTGCTGATTCTACACAGCTTGAAAGCACCTTTTTATCGCTATGCGAGGGCTCGGTATACGCCCATACCGACGAACTGAAAAGAGGCTTTATTATGATGAACAACGGATGCCGCGCGGGGGTTTGCGGTACACTTACCGAAAACGGCGGTATACGGGATATTACATCGGTTAATCTGCGTATTGCAAAGGAAATTCAGGGCGCGGCAAATGAGATTATTGCCCACTACACAGGAGGCGGATTGCTTATAGCAGGACCGCCCGGAAGCGGTAAAACCACCATCCTCAGAGATTTCATCTGTCAGCTTTCTTCGGGCTTTGACGGCAGATACCGGAGAATCGCGGTTATTGACAGTCGAGGAGAGCTTTCGGGCTCGGCTGCTCTCGACCTCGGTGCCGCCACAGATGTGCTTGTAACCTCTTGCAAGGCTACGGGCATAGAGTTAGCACTACGCACCCTTTTCCCCGACATAATAGCATTTGACGAAATTGGAAGCTTAGCAGAGCTAAAGGGTGTAAAACAAAGTCTTTATTCGGGTGTATCAATAGTGACCACCGCCCACATAGGCTCGGTTTCAGAGCTAATGCAACGCGAAATAACCCGCGAGCTTATAAAAAGCGGAGCAATTTCTCAGATTGCCGTTTTGTCGAGACTACACGGCTCAGGTATAAGGATATTAGGCTCAAAGGAGCTTTTATATGCTGCCGTTTAAGCTTTTGGGATTGGCACTTATCTTCTTAGCCTCGGTAGGTTGCGGACTCTTAAAAACCGACCAACTAAGTCGCCGAGCCAAGCAACTTGAGGAGCTCTGCAAGGGCATTTCACGGCTTTCGGAATACATACGGGCAGACGGCGGCAACAAAGTGCACCTTATATCGCGTTGCTTTAGCGACAAACTGCTTAAAATCGAAAACGGCAAAATAATAATTACTGCAAGTCCGCTTTCTAAGCAAGACAAAGCGGTTTTAATCGAGTTTTTTGAAGGCTTGGGTCACGGTGACCGCGAATCGGAATACCGACGAGCAAGGCTTTATTTCAAACTTTTAGAAGAACGCTCTGCCGCCGCGCGTGAGACTTTTTCGCAAACGGGCAGACTTTATACCACCCTCGGCATACTATGCGGAGCATTTCTTTGTATATTTTTTATTTAAGGTGAAAGAAAATGGATGTGGATTTTATATTCAGAATTGCGGCTATAGGTATTATAGTAACGGTGCTGAATCAGGTACTTATACGCTCAGGGCGTGAGGAGCAGGCAATGCTCACCACCCTTGCCGGTCTCGTTGTGGTACTTCTTATGGTGGTGAACGCCGTTGCCGAACTTTTCACCACCGTTAAAGGACTTTTCGGGCTATGAGCAGTGACACCTTAAGTGTTTTGGGGCTTTGCCTTGTAACTGCGGTAATATGCACCGTACTGAAGCCTAAAAGCGGTGAATATGCTCTGCTTACTGCGGCGGCGGCGGGAATTATAATAGGAATTTTACTTCTAAAAAGAATTTATGCGCCCATAAACACGCTCAGGCAAGAGCTTAATACATATGGAATAAAAACCGAATATTTTAAGGTGGCGCTTAAAGGGGTAGGGATAGGCTATGTGACCTCGTTTATTGCTGACGCTTGCCGAGATTGCGGTCAAAGCTCATTAGCCCTAAAGGCAGAAGTTGCAGGAAAATGCGCCATATTCATACTTTCGGTTCCCCTTTTAATATCGGTTTTACAGACTGCGGTGGGATTTTTAAAATGATTAAGAAACTAATTTTTATTATAGCCTTTTTGCTTTTGTTCTCAATAAATGCTTTGGCCGAAGAGGAAAACTCTGCAAAAGAATTTTATAATAATCAATATAAAAACAGCGGTGCTGACGAACTCGACTCTGCCCTACCCCAACAAACGCGTGAATTTTTGAACCAAAACGGCATTACCCCAGAAGATAGCGAATTTGTGAACCGCCTTACGGTAGAAAATGTCTTCTCTCATATATGGTCGTTTATCCGTAGCGGCGCAAAGACACCTCTTGTTTCAGGGACAGGAATACTTGCCATAGCATTATTAAGCGCCGCTATCGGCAGTATGGACGCTTGGGGCGGTTCTTCCGCCACCGTAAAATATGCAACCGCCCTCTCTGCCGCCGCTTTAATATCCGCTCCCGCCCTTTCGGTTATATCTGCCTGTATAAACGCTATGAAGGGCTGTTCAACCTTTATGCTTTCCTTTGTACCGATTTATGCCGTAGTTGTTGCCTCGTCAGGCGGAGCGCTGACTGCCGTTTCTATGAGCACTTTGCTCCTTACGGCGGCACAGGCAATAAGCTATATTTCGAGCTTTGTGGTAGTCCCTCTTTTGGGCGGATATATGGCAATAAGTTTTGCTTCTGCGGTAAGTCCTATTGTCTCACAATCGGGCATTGCGGAGGGTATTAAAAAGATTTCTTTTTGGATAATGTCGCTTATGACTACCATTTTCGTGGGCATTTTAAGTATTCAAACCGCGGTGAACGCCTCGGCAGACACCCTTTCTCTTAAGACCGCAAAATTCATTGTTGGTTCCGCTGTCCCCGTTGCGGGAACCGCCCTTTCAGAAGCGCTTACAACCGTCACCGCCTCTATGGGCTTGCTTCGCTCTTCAGTAGGGGTTTACGGTGTAATCGCCTGTTGCGCTATCTTTCTGCCTCTGCTTGCAGAACTACTGATTTGGCGGATAATGCTCACTGTGACTTCATCTGTTTCCGACCTATTCTCGGCAGGTGAGCTTTCGTCACTTCTTAGAAGCGTTGATACGGTCATGTCGGTTATGACGGGTATAATTCTCCTCACCTGCGCTATGTTTGTAATCTCCCTTAGCGTAACCCTAACCTCAGGTAAAGTGCAATGAGCTACATTAAGGGACTGCTGACCGCCTTCTGTGCCGCTTGCGTGATTATAGGCGCGCTCTTTATGCTCTGTCCTGACGGCGCGCTCAAAAAATCGGTAAAATATCTTCTTAGTCTTGTTTTTATTCTTTCAATAGTTGCGGCTTCGGGTTTAAAAATCAAGGAATTCACTACCGAATTCAGCACACCAGAAATCTCACTTAATACCGCGTCCGAGCTTGATACCGCCTCTGCAAGATTTGTTTATGCCCAGTGTCTTCTCTCGGCAGAAATTGATTTTTCCCAAATTACGGTTTGTACGGATAAATCAGCCGACGGCAGCATAATAATTAATAAGGTCATAATAAGGTCTTTGTGCGAAAGGGAAAGAATTGTAAATGCGTTGGGCGAGGCGGCGAAATATATAGAGGTTGAAGTTATAAATGAATGATACTTTGAAAAATTACATACAAAAGCTGCGCTCACCCAAAATTCTTGTTGTTTTAGGGCTTGCAGGAATACTGCTAATTGCGCTTTCCTCCTTTTCGGGAGACACAAAAAAGCAAAAAGAAGCTGAAAAAGGTGAATTTTCATCAGAGGAATACTGCGCCGAGCTTCAAAACGACCTTAAAAAGCTTGTGCGTGAAATTTCAGGTGACCGAAATGCTACGGTGGTAATCACTCTCGATAGCTCTCTGCGTTACTCCTATGCCGATACGCGCGAGGAGTCAGCCTCTAACAAAACCGATGATACGGCTGAAAGCTCTGACAGCGAGCTTAAAGAGGGCTATATTCTTATAAAGCAGGCAGACGGCGGTGAACAGGCGTTACTAATTACCGCTCAAATGCCCGAAATACGGGGTGTTGCCATTGTTTGCGAGGGAGGGGACAATGAATACATACAGGATAAAATCCAAAAAACCGTTACGTCAGCGTTAAATATTTCATCAAAAAGAGTTTATATCTGTGGGAGGAACAGGCAATGAAAAAGGGTAAGGTATTAGGAAAAGGACAGCTTGCGGTTGGAGTTATGGTGATTGCACTCGCAGGGGCTATTTGGCTTAACGCAAAATATCTGCCATCCGACACAAAATATTTAGGTGAGGCATCCTTTGTGAGCAATGGCGAACAAACCGAATCTGCAGTAGAAACTGCCGCTAAAGCAGAGAAAAGCGATTACTTTACAACCGCAAAAAAGGAAAGAGAAAAAACTCGAGAACAGGCTATAGAAACCATTGAAAACACCCTCGATAATGATAAGCTTTCAGAGGAGGATAAAAAATCTGCTCTTGCTAAAATAGAGGAAATAGGAAACCGTATGGAAAAGGAAAATACCGTGGAGAGTCAGCTTCTTGCCAAGGACTTTAAAAAGGCTTTGGCTATTATAAGCGACAGCGGTGTAACTATAGTTGTAGGCTCTGAGGGGCTTACATCTGCGCAGACACTCCAGATTCAGGATATAGTGACAAAGGAAACGGGTGTTGCGCTTGCTAATATAAAAATTATTCCTGTTGCGTAAAAAAAAGTTGTGTTATTTGAAAAATGTGGTATAATACTCTATAGATATACTTATTATCTCAATTCACAACGGAGGATAACCCTATGAATAATAACGCAACTGAGCTTTCGGTTAATACCGAGGTTATTGAAAAAATGGCTGAAATCGCCGCAAAAGAGGTTGAAGGAGTTACCGGTCTTGCTAAGAAAGCAATCGACCTTAAAGGTGCTGTGAAAACACGCAATGCTTTTAAAGGAGTTAAGGTTGAGAGCGTAAACGGTGCCGTTAAAATTAACGCCTATATCTGCGTTAAAAACGATGCTCAGATTAAGGAAGTTGCAGAAAAGGTTCAGCAGAACATAAAGGATAAGATTCAGACTATGACCGGCACCGCTGTAACCAAGGTTAATGTTAGTGTGGCTGACATTGATTTTGAGGAGCCTGCTGAAGCGTAAACTATAAAATAGCTTATAAAACACTAAAATTATATATCCCGAACTACCTTAAGGCTTTTTCGGGTTATTGAACTCGCTTTAAACGACTGTCTATATAGCAGATATACTGCCAAGACAGTCGTTTTTATGTTAAAGACTTTATTGACAATAATAGTAAAATTTGTTATACTTATGTCAATTTAAAAATAAAGAAGAGGTTAAAAATATGGCTAAAACAGTTCAGGATATTCTTAGCTTTATTAAGAAAAATGGCATAAAGATGGTCGACTTTAAGATGGTTGACATAAACGGTCAGTACCGTCATGTTACCATTCCTGCGGAAAACTTTTCGGAAGACACTATGAAAAGCGGAATAGGTTTTGACGCTTCCAACTACGGTTATGCTGTGGTTGAAAAAAGCGATATGGTATTTATCCCCGACCCTGACACCGCCGTTGTTGACCCTTTCTGCGAAATCCCTACCCTTTCTATGACGGGTAACGCAATGATAATTGACTCTCCTGAAAACCGTCCGCTCGCACAGTATCCTCGTAATATTATCAAGGCGGCTGTTGAGTATATGAAGAACAGCGGCGTTGCTGACGAAATGAAAATTCTGCCCGAATTTGAGTTCTATCTCTTCGACGATGTAACATGGAATGTTGAGGGCAGATATATCGGTGCTACAGTAGATGCCAGTCAGTCATATTGGAATTCTTCTAACGAGGGTCACGGCGTAGTTGTTCCAAAACAGAAAAATTACCACATTGCAAAACCGTTTGACACATCCTATGAGTGTAGAAGCGAAATGTGTCTGCTTATGAAAGATGCAGGCATAGAAATCAACTATCATCACCCCGAAGTAGCGGCTTCCGGTCAGTTTGAGATTGAGCCTCAGCTTGGCGAGGTTGTTCATATCGCTGATGCAACCATGATGATAAAGTATATCATACACACTCCCGCTCTCAAGTATGGTAAGAGCGCTTCCTTTATGCCAAAGCCCATTTACGGCGAGGCAGGAAGCGGTATGCACGTTCATATGATTCTGTTTAAGGACGGCGAGCCTGTTTTCTCGGATGATAACGGATATTCTCACCTCAGCGAAACCGCTCACTATTTTATCGGCGGTCTTCTTAAGCATATTGGCTCACTCTGTGCAATTACAAACCCGAGCACCAACTCCTTCAAGCGCCTTGTACCCGGTTTTGAGGCACCTGTAACGGTTGGCTATGCAACCTCTAATCGTAGTGCGGTTATTCGTATACCTGCATACGCAAAGAGTCCTGACAAGCGCTGTTTTGAGCTTCGCAATCCCGATGCTACCTGTAATCCGTATTTCTGTTATGCGGCTATTCTTATGGCCGGTCTTGACGGTATCAAGAATAAAATCGACCCTCACGCAAACGGTTGGGGCCCCTATGATATGAACCTTTATAATCTTCCCGATGAGGAAAAGGCAAAGCTTCAGGGACTTCCCGTATCTCTTGACCAAGCGCTTGACTGCCTTGAAAACGATTATGAATATCTTACCGAGGGTGGCGTTTTCCCTGAAGAGCTTATTCGCAATTTCATTAAGATTAAGCGTGCCGAGAGCAGACAGCTTGCCGCTATCCCCCACCCTGCCGAATTTGATAAATATTATAACCTATAATCTAACAAAAAATCTTTGCTCTTTGTCAATAGTTGAGGTAAAGAGTTAAAAAAGCAAAAAAATCCGTGTTTCCCACAAGGGAAACACGGATTTTTTGGTCGAGGCGACAGGATTCGAACCTGCGGCCTCTGCGTCCCGAACGCAGCGCTCTACCAAACTGAGCCACGCCTCGATATTAACTTTTTCTAAGAATTGTATCTTGTTTTTATATGCCATACTGCGCTGCCACTCCGCTTACCCTTGCGGTGCCCGAAATGTTTTTGGGCTTAGTGCGCCTACCTAAATTTAACTAATAAAAAGACACCAAAACAGCTTGCATTTTATCAGCTTTATAATTATATATACTAAACAGTAAAAAGTCAATGCTTTTTTAAAGAAAATTATCTAAAAGCCTCCTTTCAGGCTCTTTATCCTTTTATCACACACTACGCACCTGCAAAGCTTTAGTTTCTTCCCATTGTTTCGAGTTTAATTCCATACCAATCTTTTGAGGCAATAATCCTTTAGCCTCATAAATCTTCTTTCTCATATCCAAG
This sequence comes from Acutalibacteraceae bacterium, assembly GCA_045658105.1. Taxonomy (GTDB): domain Bacteria; phylum Bacillota; class Clostridia; order Oscillospirales; family Acutalibacteraceae; genus UBA737. The sequence continues at coordinate 2,313 of JAZOUK010000011.1, read as the reverse complement.
CCTTATTTCAGGGTAAGATTTTCGCTCATTTATTGTTAAAATATATTTAATTTACTACCCCTATACAAATCTCTGCGCGTAGCCACACCTTTTGCACAATTCCTCGGATGCCTTGCCGCACCTAAAGCCCTCTACCATATCACGAGCCCTTTTTGAATTAAGAATAGCCTCAATATCCTCGTTAAATATGTTGCCAAGCTTTATAACCCCGTCGCTGTCAAGACAGCAGGGCACAACCGTACCATCCGAAAGAATACCGAACTGGTCTTTGAGTCCGTAGCAGAAGAATTTATTTCCCTTAATGTCAGCATCACTGTCAGGCCATTCAAAGCGCTCTCCCCATTCGAGGTAAATTTTATCACTTATCCTAATACCTCGTGCATTTTCTGCCCAGTCACCCGATATGTTTTGCTTTAAAAGCTCAAACGCAATCTCATTCTTGCCATCGTCGTGACCTTTATTCCAAAGGCGAAAAACCGTAATCGTCCCATGCTCTGCCGCATTTTTTGAGAATTCTGCAAGCTCGCTTATATACAGTTTATGCTCCTCTCCAGTTTTCCCCTCGAAGCTATGCAAAGATATATTCACTTTGTGTAAGCCCGCAGACAAAAGCTCGTCGCCTTGGCTTTTCAAAAGGGTTCCGTTGGTGGTAATAATAGATTTATATCCTCGCACACCCGCCATTTTTATAAATTCAGGAAGCAACGGATGGGTAAGCGGCTCACCCATCAAATGATAATAAATGTATTTCGTCTGCTCTGTTAGCTTATCAAGAATAAGGGTAAACTCCTCTTTAGTCATGCGCCTATCCGCCCTGTTGTGGCCGTGACAAAAAGAGCAATTCATATTACATATATTGGTAATTTCTACATAAACTTTGTTGTACATTTTTTCTCCCTGTTAAAACATCAAATTGACATATCGCTTAATTTTTAAACCAAAAAGCGGCTTAAAATCAAGCGATTTCACTCCACTCTAAAGCCATTAGATGATCTGAGACAAATGTCTTTATTCTCTAAAGGGCAAATCCCCGCATTCTCTATTTTTCTCATTTATTTAGAGTTAGGGCAAAGCAATCTGACAGTATGCGAATGCAATGGCGTATGCGAGATTTCCTCTTTTCCTTCGTTCACCTTTGCCAGTGCACTAGCAAATCTTAACGCACTAACTTCCTGATAATTTAAAATATATTAAAGTATTATTTCGTGAAAACACGAATCTCGCCGTTAAAATCTAATTGAAGTTCATTTTCATCACAATTAACTATTTTGATAACAGTAACCATATCATCTGTTAGTTCAATGCAATCTAATGTGATGGTTTTAGTAATATCGTCGTATGTATATCCCTCGCACAAATCGGCATCGTTCACAGGATTTCCACAAGCACAAGAATAACTGAAACTGCCGTCCTCCCCAAAGCGAATAGTTTCATCATCTTGTTCAACCTCTCTTGTCCACGAAACATTCACAAATGAATATTGACTATAATCGATGTGTAAATTATTTGCTTTTTCTTTTTTTTCACATCCCACCAATAATATAGTGCATAAAAGGAGAAAGACAAACAAAGATAAATGTTTTTTCATTACTGTCACCATTCCGTTTCACAAGTAATTTTTTTCGATTAGATATATCTTATGACAATATACCTATTGATGTAAGTATAGTATAGCATAAAAAAAGGGGGGAATCAATACACTAACACACAGAAAAGCCCTGAAATAAAAAGAAAAAAGAAATTTAAAATACTTAGGGACAGTAGAAAAGAATGAGGAATACCAAGCGCATTCAGGATGTAAGGCTTAGTTATCTCTGTTATTCTCACGAAGTGAAAAACAAGGAAACTGAGGTCATAGCAAGAGGAAAAAGACGCAAAAAAAGACCTTATGTAACACGGATGTGTGTGTTACACAAGGTCATATTTCTTATTTTATCTTGGGTTTTCTCAGGATATCACATTTTACCCTTTTGAGAATATATGGGTTACCCTGAAATAGTATTATCATTCCCATTCGTTTTTAGGATTCCTCTTTGGACCATTTATGCCCTAAATATTATCCAAAATGGCGATTTTGAACCCACTTTTCAACCCATTATTTCATTTATCAAAATTTTTGTAGCAGAAAATGTTGCAAAATCGCCTACGGAATAGTATCAGATGGTTGTGAGATAACTGCTTGTTATAACAGGTGTGCGTTTATCTTCCGCTGATCTGACGGCGGCAATAGATACGACTTCCGAGGAATGCCAGCAGCGATGCGCCGACAATGTAGATCAAAGGAACGATTTGATATGAGGTGAAATGCGTTCC